>DASWKF010000001.1:0-6419 GCA_036396795.1 Gammaproteobacteria bacterium
CCGCGCTTTCGGATTGGGCTTCCTTCAGACCCCATCTCACGATGACGCCCTTGCCCTTCTCCTAGCCTTCGGCTCCTCCTATACCTGGCTCGGGGACTTGCACCCCGATAGTTCTGTGCCATGCCCGGCACACACGTTCGGCTTCAGGCGCGCGCCGCTCGCGGCGCGTCGCCTTGCAAGCCACCGTTCGGTGGCAGACATCCTCGCAACGGACAGACCGCGGCGAGCTCAATCTGCCGGAAGACGTCATTCGATGACGCGGTCGGCGCGCAGCAGGAGCCGATTCGGAAGCGCGAGACCGAGGGCTTTGGCGGTCTTCAGATTGATGAGCAAATCGATCCGGGTCGGTTGCTCGACGGGAAGCTCTGCGGGTTTCGCGCCACGCAGGATCTTGTCGATGTGGGTTGCCGCACGCCTGAACATGTCGGGCAGGTTCGGCGCGTACGACATGAGCCCGCCGGCCTCGACGAACTCACCGGAGTAGTGCGAGTCGGGCAGGCGATAGCGCGCGGCAAGCGCCACGACTTCCTTGCGCAACCTGAAGAGCCGCGCGCCGCCGCCGGTGAAGATCGCCTCTGCGCCCGCGCGCCGCGCCTCGGCGAACAGCGGCTCGAGGTCGTCCGTCACTTTGAGCCAGATCAGCTTGAGGCCGACGCTTGCGGCGCCTTCCTTGATCGCGGATTCGAACGCGGGGGCGTCCGCGCCGGCATCCCACAGCACCGCGACGCGCGAAAGCCCCGGCAGTGCCTCCTTCAGGAAGTCGAAGCGCTTGGCCATGGTAGAGACGCCCACGTCCCACGTGAGGCCGGTGATATTTCCGCCCGGACGCCCGAGACTGGTAACGAAGCCTTCCCCGACTACATCGGTGCCCACGATCATGACGATCGGGATGGTCTGCGTCGCTCGCTTCGCCGCGTGCGTCCCGGGGTTGGTCCCGGTCACGATCACGTCGGGTTTGTCGCGCACGACTTCGGAAGCGAGCCCCGGGAATCGCTCCATCTTTCCTTCCGCGTGACGCCACTCCAACACCAGATTGCGGCCCTCAACGTAGCCGAGAGCGCGGAGTCCCTCCGTCAGCGCAGTGACGAGGTGCTGGAACGTCTGTGGCGGAACGACCCCGAGAAAGGTAACACGGTGAACCTTGCCCGCCGTCTGTGCTCGCGCGAGAGCGGCGGTGAGCAGCGCGCTCGTTGCAAGCACGAACTGCCTCCGACCAGTTAGCCCCATGATGCCCTCCCTGTACGGCGAACCTGGCGAATCAATGCCACCGAACGTTCCGGTTGACCGGGCGCCGGCGCGCGAAGCACGACGGGAACCGAAGAGCGACGCTCTTCGGCGCTCCGGTCGAACCGGTGGTTCGGCGTCATATGTGCGCCCCTACAGCTTGGGGTCGGTTCCGCGGCTCGTGTGCCAGATTCGCAGCACTTGGACCTCTTCACCTCGGACGCGGTAGTAGAGGAAATAATGAATCCGAGCGAGGTGCAGCCGCTTCACCCCCGGGGTACGTACATTGGTCACGGAAACGCCGATGCCAGGCTGGGCGCTCAGGAGCAAAAAAGCCTCCGACAGGTCCTCATCGAAGGCTTCGGGCGCAAGTGGCCGGTTGTCATCCCACCATGTGGCGGCCCGGTCAATCTGCGCTTGCGCCCGCTTCGTGACCCGGACTTTCATGGCTCAGCTAGCCATGACGACGCGCAAGCTTCGCGAGCACTTCCTCCGCTGAAACCGTTTCGCCGCGGTCGGCCTCCGCGATAGCGAGCAGAAGCTCGGCTTCTTCTTCAGGCGTGAGAGTGACGCCTTCTTCCTCGTCCCTAGCCAGGACTGTGACTGAGGAGCCTTCCTCGAACGTCGCCCCGTCCAGCACGACCTTTCCGCCCACGACCTTTCCTGTAGCGATCTTCATAGCGTCAAGAATACTCCGAATCCAGGCTCCAGGTCGGTGACGCCGAACGCCCGCGGTGAGCAGCCGCGGCGAGCGCATGCGAGCCAGCGGTCTGCTCGAGCGCGCTGTTGGGTGGCCGCTCGGACATCGACCGCTTCTGAGCCGACTCGCATGGCCCCAGTCGTAGGGTACTCGACCCTCGACGGCCCTCACTCAATGATCTGGTCCGCCCGTGAGACCAGCGACGGCGGGATGGCCAACCCAAGCGCTGTGGCTGTCTTCAGGTTGAGGACGAGCTCAAACCTCGTGGGCTGCTCAACGGGCAGGTCGGCGGGCTTCGCGCCGCGCAGGATCTTGTCGACGAACGTCGCTGACCGACGCCAGAGCTCGACCACGTCCGGGCCGTACGACATGAGGCCACCCGCTACGACATCGTCTCGTAGCGCGTGAACGGTCGGCACCCGATGCCGGATCGCTGCCGCCGTGATCTGAGGCGCTTGGCTTCGCAGGGTACGTCCTTCGGGAATAGCCACCGCGCCGATTCCAGCCCCCTTGAGCCGGCCGAACGCGGCATCCCACCCGCCAGCGGTCGCCACCTCTATGACCTGGAAGCCGACGCCGAGCTGGCGCGCTGCCGCCTGGTACTCATCGATGTACTGGATCACGACCGGCTCGCTCCGTCGTCCTGCGGGAAGGCCGAGGGCTACCCGAGACAGGCCGGGTACGGCCTGTTTCAGCAGTTCCAGCCGCTTCCCCGCCAACTCGGGGCCCATGATCGTATGGCCAGTGACGTTCGCGCCTGGAGCGGCCAGGGTGTCGACGACGCCGCCACGGATCGGGTCGGAGGCCACGGCCATCACGATCGGGATGATCGTCGTCGCTCTTTTCATCGCCCGCGCCACCGGTGTCGCGCTGGTCACAATCACATCGAACCGCTCGCGCACGACCGCGGCCGCCAGCTCGTCAATCCTGTCCACCTTGCCCGAACGAATTTCGACGACGATGTTCCGTCCTTCAGCCCATCCCAGCTCGCGCAGCGCCGCTCGGAACGCGTCGAGCCATGGCGCCGGCGGCGGGCTCGGGGAGGACACGACCGCGATCCGCCACACCTTCGCAGCATGCGGCGACTTCTCGGCGAGGGGCGCGGCGAGGAGCAGAACGGCGATGAGTCCGACGACCCTAGTGATGCGTAGCGTCACAGTGTCCCTCGCGCGGTCGCCCCTTGGTCCGCCCAACGTTCACATTCAGCCGCGCGCGTTTTGCGTCGGCTGCAATGCGCGGTTAGCAGGCCGTTGAAGAATGGCTCGTGAAGCAGCCATTTCGTTCATTCGTCGAGCACCGCGCCGTGGGATCGAGCTCCGTTCCGAGCTTTTTGTGCTCGTTCATGGTTGATTTGCGCTCAATCCGTTCACTTCGGGCGCACCTATCCCGTGTCCGTCTGCAGCCGCGCCATCCTGAGCAGGTTGTAGGCAGCCCCCACCATGTAGGCGGCGAGCTGCGTCTTCGCGATTCCAACGAAGCGGCTCTTTCTGAACCCGCCGACCGTCTTCATCCAGCCGAAGATCTCCTCGATTCTCTTTCGCTTTCGCTGGCTGATGGCGTAGCCCTCGTGTCGCGTGGTTCGCCCATCCAGCCCGGGAGCACTGCGGCCTTCGATGCGTGCGATGTGCGGCGCGACCTTGCGGCTTCTCAGCAACGCGACGAAGCCCTTGTTGAAGTAGCCTTTGTCGGCGCCGAGCGTCCTCATCCCCGCACGAGCCCGCCGCCTGCGATCGAGCATCGGTGCCGCGGCCTTCGGCTCGAACAGCCTCGAATCCGTGATCGCCACATCGACGAGCAGCCCGCTGCGGTTCTCCATCAGCGCGTGCGCTCCGAAGCTGAGCTTCGCCGGCTGGCCGTTGCCCTTTCTCATGAGCTTGGCTTCAGGGTCGGTGCTCGATTCGTGCGTCGCGTTCGATCGCTTCTCGCCCCGGAAGTCCACCATCCCAGTACCATCGGGACCGGACTTCGGCGGCTCGCCGTCCTTTCGCTTCAGGCTCTTGAACGAGGCCCAGGACTCGATCAGCGTCCCGTCAACCGTGAAGTGCTCGTCCGAGAGCAGCTGCTGCGCTCTCGCCCGATCGACCGCTCCGGCGAAGAAGCTCTTCGCGATCTCATGCTCGATGAGCCGCTGCCGGTTCTTCGAGAACGTCGAATGGTCGAACGAGCGCTCCTCCAGCCCCATGTCCAGGAACCACCGGAACAGCATGTTGTAGTCCAGCATCTCGCAGAACAGCCGATCCGAGCGCACCGAGTAAAGCGCAATCAGCAGCGTCGCCTTGAGCAAGCGCTCCGGCGCGATCAAGGGCCGGCCCACCGTCGCGTACATCGCATCGAACTGTGCGTTCATCGCACCAAGCACCGCGTCGGCTTGCGCCTTCACGCGGCGCAGCGGATGATCGGCCGCAATCCGCTCCTCCACCGAGAAGTAGCTGAACATGCACTCTTGAGGATCCACCTGACCGCGCATTCTTCTTCTCCCTCGAGCAACGCTGCCACTAGGACATGGCATCACGATGATCGTTCGGGGGATTTTTCAACACCCTGTTAGGCCTGGCCTATGGGAGCTCAATCGAGTCTCCCAACCCGGCAAACACGTATTTTCCCGTGAATGACTCGCTCAAACCCAGAAATGCCGGCTCCCCGGTACAGTGTCCCGGCGCGATGTGCTCCACTTTCCATTTCTCGCGCAACGCTTTGCTGATGCGCTGGATTTCAGGCTCCTTTGTCAGCACGAGATGCAGGCCACCAAAAATACAGTACACGCGATCCTCGATCGCACACGACGCTGCAAGAATGTTCTCGATGCCAGGATGGGAACATCCGACGACTAGAACCAGTCCCTTGGGCGTTCGCATCGCAAGCGATAGCTCGCGCATCTCCCGCGTACCCGGCACATCCGAGACCACCGCTACCAGCCAGACATCGGGCGAGATTTCGGTGGTTTCCTTGATCCACACAAATTTCGCGTCGGGCCATGGCGATCCGTGACGAATCGCCTCCGGGGGTTTGCCGTCGTAGTACTGCATGTACGGGGGTAGCGAGTGGCAACGCGGATAGAACACGCCCGGGAGGCTGGAGCCGAAGACTCCGTAGATCTCGTCGGGCGTGTACACCGTCACCCCGGGATTGAGCCCGAAAAGATGGTTGAGGCCGCTCGTGTGATCGCCGTGTCGATGCGAGATCGCAACGAAGTCGAGTTTGCGCAAGTCGACCTTGAGTGCTTCGGTGTTTTGGGCAAACGTTCGCGCACTGTTCCCGGTATCGAACAAGATACGCTTCCCACCGAACTCGACGAGCGCCGCGAACCCCCAATCCTTCTTCAGCTCGGGGCGCTTTCCGAACGAGTCATGAAGAATGGTTATGCGATTGCCGGACATGACCGGGGCCTAACGTTTTGGTCTGCGGCGGGCCCACACCGACGTTTGCACTCGCGCGGCGCTGATGGCCCGTCCGCAGCACCTAAAGTTAGCCAGCTTTCGGTGGATAGGATGCAGACTGCGCACGTTGGGTTTCCTCCTGTAGATATTTCTTCACGCCGTCCACTGCTGGAAGACGAAATAGTTCATCGAGCATCTCTGCGGCTTTCGAGATGGTTGCAGTGGTCGCACCCGGGAACTCGCGCTGCCTCGCCTCGAAAAGAAATCGGTCGAAATGCGGTGCAATGGTGTCGAACTCGTCGCCTGAAACAACTACCGAAAGCCGTCGATCAATTATTGGCAGGGTCTGCATCTTTGGGGTAACTACAGCCAGTCGCGTCTCGCGATGCCAGTCCACAACAAGCATCGAAAGCGTCGCCGCCGGGTGAAAAGCAACCTTGACCCGGTTGTCATTCAGATCCTGCGCAAGACGCCTTAGGGCAGGAAGCGTTATTAACTCGAGGTGTCGAGCTGCATCCGGATGAACGCTGAAAAGCGCAAGCGGAGTCTGAAGGACACGCCAGATTTCTTCGACTACGTGATTGCCTCCGGGACCTCCTCTTGACAGGAGCGCTCTAAGACCCTGAACCGTAACATCGTACTTGTCACCCAACCGACTAGCGAGATTCTGCCCAACCAGCGCGACCTTTTGCGCACCCTGCGGAACCAGATTGTCGAACCGGTCCGCAGTTGGGGCTCCACCGACAATTGCCTTTTCGCGGACCAAGATCTTTGTCACGTGCGCCACGAGTCCCTTCAGTGCAATAAGCGCTGCTACGACCCCCACGACGTAAATGGCGGTTGGGATGCTTTGTATCGTGGCGGCATACTTCGCGAGATAGCCAATGCCGAAAATCAATCCCACAGCGCTGACGAGCTGATTCATCAGAGAATGGCTATCGGTGCACCAGCGAAGGAATTTGAACCACCACCTCACCCACCAGTCGTCGGCGGATTCGGCACGCAATCGCCACGTCCAAGAAGGCTCAGTTGCCATGAGTAGGTTTGTCTTTCGTCCGCGCTCAGGTTACCCAGGTTTGTTCCTTGCTGGCTAACGAGGCTGTATAAAAAGCCGATTT
>DASWKF010000002.1:0-124622 GCA_036396795.1 Gammaproteobacteria bacterium
GCCTTGACCACGGAGCGCCTCGGGAACGACCAACAGTTCCACGAACAACCATCCGAATGCGGTGCGACCAACTAAACCGCCGAGGATCCGGCCATCGGCATCACGCAGTGTAGCCGCCAATGGACGAAAGTCCGAAATTCCTGTCCGTTGCGCGTTGTAGTCAAGCAGCGGACGACGGATGACCTTCGTAACCTCCTCGGGAGCCGCATCAGAGAGTTCGATCGAAAAGCTCATGAAACAAGACGATCCCGCAACCGAGGCGCCTAACTTCTAATTATGCGTCCGAAATGAAAGAATATTTCCCGTCGAACTGTATAGATAACATTCTTCCGATTTCGGGAACTACTTGATTCTAATAGATCATAGGCACCTCGCTGTCGTCAAATGATGCCGACTGCTTATGTGGCATGTTTCGTAAACAGGCCCCGATCGATTGCGTTCGTGAGATCCACCACTACATGGCAGTGGTTGAGCACCATCACGCTCGCACACGAGGGGCGTCACCGCTGAATGGTGCTGGGGCAGGGCGGTTCCGGCGCCCCCTAAGCAATTGAGAATCTAGCTCGCTTGACAAGCACGGCGAGATTCTCGATTGTCGTTATGGACGTGATTTTCGGGCATCTTTGATGCCCGACTGGGGGGACAACCATGGCTAGGCGAACCGAGCAGGACCAATCCCTGGACCGGCGTGGATTTCTGAAGGGAGCAGCGACCGGAGCCGCGGCGTTCGTCGTCGGTCCGCGAAGCTCCGACGCTCAGGAGACCGTCCAAGCTCAGACGGCAGCCCCGGCGCCGACCGCCCAGCAGGTCGCCCGAGACGCCGGCAACGTACGTCCAGCCGCAACGCCCGGCGGCAAAGTGCAAAAGCCGGGCTCCGACCTCATGGTCGACACCCTCAGGAGCCTCGGCATCGAGTACATCGCCGCCAACCCGGGCTCGAGCTTCGAAGGCCTGCAGGAGTCGCTGGTGAACTACGGCGATCCGCCGAACCGTATGCCCGAGTTCATCACCGCGCTGCACGAGGAAAGCTCCGTGGATATGGCCAACGGTTACGCGAAGGCCGAGGGCAAGCCCATGGCCGTCTTGCTGCACGGTACGCTCGGCATCCAGCACGCCTCGATGGCGATCTATCAGGCGTTCTACTCGGGAACGCCGCTGGTGATGATCGTCGGCCGCGACGACGGCTTCATTCAGGCGCACACCGCGCACGACATGGCGGCGATGGTGCGCAGCTACACGAAGTGGGATGCGCAGCCGACGTCGCTGCCCGAATGCATCGACGCCCTCCAGGCCGCCTATCGACAGGCCGTCGCGCCGCCGACGGGACCGACGCTCGTCGTCATCGACATGGAATTCCAGAAGGAGGAGGCGGCAGGGCTCAACGTCCCAGCCTATCGTGAGCCCAGCATTCCGACGCTCGACGAGGCGACCGCGGCGGAGATAGCCGATGCGCTGCTGAGCGCCGACAACCCGCGGCTCGCGGTCGGCCGTTTGCGCACCACCGAAGGCGTGGGGCTTGCGGTCGAGCTCGCCGAGCTCGTCGGTGCCTCCGCGGGCACCTACGCCAAGGTCGGGCCGATGAGCTTCCCGCAGCGCCATCCGCTTTGCGGCCCCGGCGCGAGCACGGACTACGATTTCACGCTCGGGCTGGAAGCCGGGCCCGCCGACGTCGGTCTCGTCGGCCCCGGCGTCAACACGCTCTACCACGCGCGCGATCGCGCCGGTGTCGGCTTCGGTGCGATGCGCGAGCGCCCGCCCGAGCTGATGGCGCCGCTACCGAACGACGCGGGTCTCCTGCCGCGTTTCGCGGCGGGCGCGGGCGTCGCGACCCGTCACGACGTCGATGCCGAGGCGAGCCTGCCGCTGATCATCGCCGCCGTTGAAAGCAGGATCACGCGGGCGCAACGGCGTCGCATCGACGAGCGTCAAGCCCGCCATGCCCAGGCGAACGACGCCGCGCATCTCGCCGCGGTGCGCGCGGCGATCGACGACAAGCGCATCGGCTGGAACGCAAGCCCGGTGAGCACGGCGCGTATCTATGCAGAGCTTTGGCCGTTGATCGAGAACGAGGACTGGTGCCTGTCCTCGCCGAGCGATTTCTCGGGCGCGCACCACCGCGACCTCTGGGAGCACAACCGCCCCTACAGTTACCTCGGCGGTCAGGGCGCGGCAGGTATCGGCTACGGCATCGGCGCGAGCACCGGCGCGGCGCTGGCGGCGAAGACGCGCGAGCGCTTCGTCGTCAACGTGCAATGCGACGGCGACCTCAACTACGCGCCGGGATCGCTGTGGACGGCGGCGCATCACCGCCTGCCGCTGTTGACGATCATGCACAACAACCGCGCCTGGCATCAGGAGCTCATGTTCCTCGAGTTCATGTGCGCCACGCGCGGGCGCGGCACCGACCGCGCGCACATCGGCACCACGCTCAGGGATCCGTTCATCAACTATGCGAAGATGGCGGAGACCTACGGCATGGCGAGCGAAGGCCCGATCGAGGACCCCGCGGATCTGCGCGCGGCGCTCGAGCGCGGTATCGCAAGTGTGAAGCGCGGCGAGCCGTACCTGATCGACGTGCTCACGCAGCCGCGTTAGCGAGGAGCGTCCGATGTTCTGCGACCAGGGAAATTCTTTGCGGCTCCGAGTGGTTGTGGCTGCGGCCGTTTTCGCAAGCTCCGCATCGGCCGCGGCGCAAGAGCAAGGCGCGTCGGGTGACGCAGTCCGCGGCAAGCAGCTTTATTACGATCACGCCTGCTACAGCTGCCACGGCTACAACGGCGAGACCGGCGCGCGCGACCTCGTCGGCACCGGCAGCCCCATCGTCGAGAACCTGGAGCTGTTCATGATCTTCCTGCGCGCGCGTGCGGAACTCGCGCCTTTGTTTCCCACGACGCGCATGCCCAACTATCCGGAAAGCACGTTGAGCGATGCGCAGGCTCGCGACCTATTCGCATATATAAGAACCTTCGAGCTCGACGCGCCCGAGGTCGACGACATACCTGCGCTAAGATCGGTGCTGGACTCCGCGGCGACGCGATGAGACGTGCTCCGGGGCAGGGCGAACGGCGCCGTCGGCGGCCGCCCGGCTTCAACGAGGAGAGACGGTGGATCTCGGCATAGCGGGAAAATCGGCGATCGTCTGCGGCGCCAGCAAGGGTCTGGGCCGCGCCTGCGCCGAGGCGCTGGCGCGCGAAGGCGCCGCCGTCACGATCTGCGCTCGATCGGAGGCGCCGTTGAACGCTGCCGCGGACTCGATCGCCATGACCAGCGGCCGGCCGGTGTCGGCCGTCGCCTGCGACATCGCGACGCAAGAAGGGCGAGCCAAAGTGCTTGCCGCTTGCCCGCGCCCGGACATTCTCGTTAACAACGCCGGCGGCCCCCCGCCCGGGGATTTTCGCGACTGGTCGCGGGACGATTGGGTCAAGGCGCTCGACACCAACATGCTCGCGGCGGTGTTCATGATGAAGGCGACTCTGGACGGCATGATCGAGCGCGGCTTCGGCCGCATTGTCAACATCACCTCGGGCGCGGTCAAGGCGCCGATCGGCATGCTGGGATTGTCGAACGGTGCCCGCGCGGGGCTGACGGGCTTCGTCGCCGGCCTCGCGCGCGACAGGCAAGCCGCGAGCCGCAACGTCACGATCAACAACCTGCTGCCCGGCGCGTTCGCCACCGACCGCCTCATGAGCCTGTTCGACGAGGCGGCGCGCGAGCGGCGGCTCAAATCCATCCCGGCGCAGCGCTTCGGCGTTCCCGAGGAGTTCGGCCAGCTCTGCGCGTTTCTCTGTAGCGCGCAGGCGAGCTACATCACCGGGCAGAACTGGCTCATCGACGGCGGCGCGTACCCGGGCACGCTTTGAAAGGGGATCCGTAGTGACCGTGAGAACTCGGGCAGCGAGCTCGATCGCTCTGTGCGTACTGCTGCCACTTTGGCACGCGAGCCTCGTCGCCGTCGAAACCGATTCGCTGTTGCCCGCGGACACGCCCGCCTATCCGCCCGGTTTGCTGGACGAGCTTCGTGCGGCTTCACGTGCCGTGCCGGGCGCGCTGCCCGAAGAGCTGCGTTACGTTACCGTCGCCGAGAGCCGCCGGCCGCGCGGCGCGGTGCTCGAAGGCGGTAACGACGAGCCGTACGTGCAGGCACGCACCGCGTTTCAGCTCGTCTATGCCGACGGCACGCTGATGATCGATGCGGGCATGGACGAGCAAGTGCACCGGACTTTCGGCATGGGCAACCCGGAACCGTACTGGCAGGAGCGCAACGATGCCGTGCAGGCCGCGCTCAAGACCGCGAGTCTGGTCCTCGTCACTCACGAGCACGGCGATCACGTCGCCGGCGTGATTCGCTCGCCGGATCGCGAGCAGATCGCCGCGCACACCGTGCTGACCAAAGCGCAAGTCAGGACGCTGACCCTGGCGCCGCAGATGCCGGAGATTCGCCTGACCCCGGAGCAGGCGGCGGACTACATCGTCATCGACTACGCGCTCTACTATCCGGCCGCGCCCGGCGTCGTCTTGCTCAAGGCGCCGGGACACACACCGGGCCACCAGATGGTCTTCGTTCGTCTCACCGACGGTGCAGAGTATTTACTCAGCGGCGACGTGACCTGGGCCTTGGACGGCGTGATCGAGCGGCGGCAGCGGCCGCAGGGGACCAGCGATCGCATCGGCGAGGACCGCGATGCGCTCGCGCATCAGATTGCCTGGCTCGAGGCCGTCATGGACGAGGGCGTCGTCGTCGTGCCGAGCCACGACACGGCGCATCTCGAAGATCTCGAGCGCCGCGGCCTGATAACGCAGGGCCTGAAATAGCGGGTCGAGCCGCGATATCCCGGCTGAGGCCCGCGCGTTGCGCCGCGAGCGCGCGGCTACTGCGGCGGCGGCTCCGGGAACAGCGCGTAAGGCGGTGCCGGCTCCTGATCCGGCGGCACGTAAGCCGGAGCCGGAACGCCGCCCGGACCCAGAGAGTGAATGAAGCGGTAGAGCGCGCGCAGATCGTCTTCGTGGAGCTCGTTCAACGTGAACCACGGCATCGGCGGGCGCGTCGTGAGATTCCGCGCGTAGTTGAGCCACTGCTCCTCGGTGAAAGCCGCCATCAGCAGGCGCAGATTGGCGCCGTAGGTCGTGCCCCAAGGACCGCGCCATCCGAAAGTATCGCCTAGCAGCCACAGATCCTCGGGAATCTGCCCCTCCGAGAGCAAATAGCCTGCGGTATGACAATCGTTGCAGCCGGCGATCTTGGCGAGGTAACGGCCGCGATCGATCATCTGTTCTTCGCTCGTCTGCGCCGCCGCATTCTCGAGGCTTGCCGCGCATACCGAAAGCGCGAGCAGACTCGAAGCCAACAAAGTACTTCTCATGAGCCCACTCCCGAATGACGTTGAAGGAATCGTCGCCGGTCGGGAGATTCAGCGGTGTTTTTCTCGGCAGCCCAGTTCGCCCGGCCGGTGGACGGCGGCACTATAGGCCGATTGCGGCGGAACGCAAGAGCCTCAGCGCAACCGCCGGTCGCGGTGCTGCGGCGCTTGCATCACGCTCGAGCGCGCAGCGGCGTCGCCGGATCGAGCGTAAAGCCCGCACGTTCGAGCTCGCCGAGCAGAGTCGCCTGCTCAGCCTGCGAAAGCGACACGAGCGGCGGGCGCACTCGCAGCCAATCGGGCGCTTCGAGCCTACCCGCGACCACGGCCTTGAGCGCCGGAATCGCCGCATAACCCGCGTAGGCTTTGCGAACGGCGGTGATGCCGTCCTGTAGCGCCTGCGCGCCTTCGCTTTGCCAGGCGCCGTAGAGCTCGCGGATCTGCGCCGGGTTGATGTTCGCCGTCGCCGTGATCGATCCCGCGCCGCCGTGACGCAAGGTTTCGAGCAGGAAAGTCTCGGAGCCGCAGAACGTCGCTAGCTCCGGATACTCGCGCAGGATCGCTTCGGTGTTTCGCCAGTCGCCGGAGCTGTCCTTGATGCCGGCGATGGTCGACGGAAAGGCGGTCAGCAACCGGCCGACCAGTGCCAGCGACAACCCGACCTGCGCGACCGGGGGGATGTGGTATAGGTAGATCCTCAAGCGGCCGTCGCCGACGCGCGCAACGACCTCGGCGTAGCTCGCGAACAGCCCGTCGTCGTCGACGGCCTTGTAATAGAACGGCGGCAGCATCAGCACGCCGCGGCAGCCGCGCTCGACCGCGTGCCGCGTGAGCCGCGCGGTGTCGACCACCGCGCAGGTTCCGGTGCCGGGCATCAGCTGCTGTGACGGTATGCCGTTGTCGATCAAGTAGTCCAGAAGATCGATGCGCTCCTCGATGCCGAGCGAGCTCGCCTCGCTGGTGGTGCCGAAGACCGCGAGGCCGTCCGCGCCCTGCGCGAGCAGCCAGTTGCAGTGCGCGAGCAAGCGGCTCGCGTCCGGGTTCAAGCGCGCATCGAACGGCGTCAGCGCCGGGACGAGGATGCCGCCGAATGCCTGCGTCGTCATCGAGGTGTCGCGGCGGGCTTAGAGATTAGAGCTCACCGTGCACGACCCTGCCGCCGACCAACGTCGCAACCGGACGGATCGATTTGATCTCGTCGGCGGGCACGCTTAGATAGTCGCGATCGAGCACCAGCAGATCGGCGAGCAGCCCCGGCTTCAACGAGCCGAGGTTGCCTTCCTGAAACATCAGATAGGCGTTGGAGCGCGTGTGCGCGATCAGCGCTTCCTCGCGCGTGAGCGTTTCCTCGAGCACCGCCTCGCCGTTGAGCGCCTTGCCGGTGACGGCCCACCACAGCGTCACGAACGGATCGATCTGCCCGGCCTTGGTGCCGTCGGTGCCGAGACCGAAAGGCACGCCGCTGTCTTGCACGAGCCGGAGCGGCGGCATGTGGTATGCCGTTTCGCCGAACTGCGCCAACACCTCCGCGCGGTTGCCGAGCACCGAGATGCTGCGAAGCTGCAAGTTCATCCCCAAGGCTCTCACGCGCTCGATCTGCTCCGGTCCGATGTTGTCGGCATGCGTGATGCTCCAGCGCAGTTGCCGCAGCGGATGCTCGCGGTTCACCGCGGCGATCACGTCGAGCAGATTGTGGATCGTTCCGGGCTGCATCGCGTGCGTCTGCACCGGCCAGCCGCCGGCGGCGGCCGCGGTCAGAATGTCGCGGCCGACGGCGTTGTCCTCGGCGCTGGGGCTTGCGGCGCGAAGCTCGTTGTCCCAATGAAACGGGCCGTAGTAGATCTCGCCCATGGCGATCAAGTCGAAGCTCGCGTCGCCCTGGAACGGTGTGGTCGCGCGAATTCGTTCTATCAGGGGCAGGGCTTGCGCAGGCGTCGCGGGAACGCCGGCGGACAGCGTGTGAAAGATTCTTAGCGTCAGCTCACCGGCATCGGCAAGTGCCTGAATGCGACCGTAGCTTGCCTGCTTGATGCCGAGCCCGCCTGGGTCGAAGACGCTCGTGAGGCCGATGCCGTTGAGATAGCCGAGCGCAGTGCGGATCGCGGCCGTCTGCCGGTCGGCGGGCACGGCCGGGAAACGCTGGATGGCCAGCGCCACCATCGGAAAGCCGCCGTTCAGCCGCCCGGTCGCGCGGCCCCGCGCGTCGCGCACGACGTGCGAGGCGAGGCCTGCTTCCGGTGTGCCGCCGGGCTCGAGCGCGAGCGGTATCCCCATGGCGCGAAACCACGCCGAATTGCCGTAGGCGTGATCGTAGACCGCCTGCACGAAGGCCGGGCGGTCCGGCGCGACCGCATCGAGCTCCGCGAGCGTGAAATCCTCGCGGCCGTCGGCGAATTGATTCTCGGTCCAGCCGCCGAGCGCCATCAGCCATTCGTCTGCGGCGAGCGATTCGGCCTTGGCCTCGAGCCGTGCCAGCGCTTCGGCGCGGCTGGTGACGCCGTCGAGACGCGCCTCGTTGGGCCAGTACTCGGTCGCGCGGATGACGTGATTGTGGTTGTCGATCAGCCCCGGGATCACCGCGCGGCCGCCGAGATCGACGATCTCGGTCGACGGTCCCGCCATCGCGCGTAGCGTCTCGTCGTCGCCGACGGCGGCGATGCGCTCACCGCGTATCGCGATCGCCTCGGCGATCGAGAAGTAGTCGTCGACCGTGACGATCTTGCCGTTGACGAGGATGCGGTCGGGAGCGTCCTGCGCGCCGGCGGCGCCGAGCGCCGTCAGCGCGAGCAGAAACAGGCACGCTTGCTGTCGCATCGGGAGAGTCTATCAGCCTTCCGGGCACGCGGGATGCACGCCGGCGGATGCTATACTCGCGCACCCCTCAATCAACTTCGAGCGCAATCTTGTCGGTTACTGAAAAACTAGCCGAGTTCGTCGTCAATGCCGACGACGGCGGCCTGCCCGAGTGGGCGATACACGAGGCGAAGCGCACGCTTCTGAACCTGCTTGCGATCTCGCTGTCGGCGTCACGCTCCGCCGACGCGCGGATTCTCATCGATTGGGCGCGCCACGAGGAATGCGCCGAGCGCGCCGCGGTCATCGGCGTCGATCTCATCACCTCAGCCGCGACGGCCGCGCTTCTGAACGGCTATCTCGCTCATCTCCAGGACTACGACGACACGCATTTCCCGACTGTGCTGCATCCGACGGCGCCGGTCTGGCCCGCGGTGCTCGCGGCCGCGGAAGTGCAGGGCTCGAGCGGGCGCGAAGCGCTCGCCGCGTTCGTGCTCGGCGCCGAGGCGGCGTGCCGCGTTGCGATGTCCGTGCATCCCTGGCACTACGACGCGGGCTGGCACATCACCGGCACGGCCGGCGTGTTCGGCGCCGCGGCCGGCGCCGGCCGCGTGCTCGGGCTCGACGTCGCCCAGCTCGTCGCCGCGCTCGGCGCCGCCGGCACGCTCGCGAGCGGCGTGCGCGAGGTGTTCGGTTCCCACGGCAAGCCGCTGCACGCGGGGCACGCGGCCGCGCGCGGTTTGGAGGCTGCAACCTGGGCAGCCGCCGGCTTCAAAGCGTCCGACGACATCATCGGCGGGCGTCGCGGCTTCTGGGCGGTGCTCTCGCCGGCCGGGCACTCGGAGCAGGCGCTGCTCGGCGAGCTCGGCGATCGTTGGGAGCTCAAGATGAACGGCTTGAAGCCGTACGCCAACGGCGTCGTCTCGCATCCGCTGCAGGACGCCGTCATCGAGCTGCGCAACGCGCATTCGCTCCAACCCGACGAGGTCGCCTCGATCGAAGCGCGCGTGCACCCGCTGGTGCTCGAGCTCATGAATCGCGCCGAGCCGCGCCGCGGCCTCGAAGGCAAGTTCTCGTTCCAGCATTGCGCCGCCGCCGCGCTCGTGGACGGCGCCGGTCATCACGCGCAGTTCAGCGACGCCAAGGTTGCCGATCCGGTGATCGCGTCGCTGCGGGCGAAAGTTTCGGCCACGGTCGACGCGGCGGTCGAGGAGGACGAGGTCTATGTGACGATCGTGCTCAAGGACGGGCGGCGGCTCGAGACGCACGTCGAGCACGCGACCGGCTCGCCGCAGAACCCGATGTCGGATCTGGTGCTGCGCGCGAAGTACGACGCGCTCGCGGGCGAGGTCCTCGGCGCGGCGCACGCGGCCAGGCTCTGGCAGGCGGTGTGGACGCTCGACGAGGCGCCCGACGTCGATACGGTCGCGGAGCTGATGCAGTCGTCAGTGGACTAGAGCGGCGGTAGCGGGGGCGCATGCCTCTCCTCCGAGAGGAAACCTCCGTCGAGGCACGCACCCCGGCTACCGCCGCTCTGGTGTCTCGATAGTGTCGGCGAGACGTCTGACGATCGCGACGGCGTCGGCCGCACCCAAGCCCGCGGCGCGCGCCTCGGCGTACGCCGCCAGCGCGGCCCCGGCCGCCGGCATCGGCACGCCGAGCTCGGCGCCCGCCTCGACGATCGCGGTCGCGTCCTTTTCCATCGTCGCGATATCGAAGGCGGCGTAGTCCGAGCCTTCGAGTATCAGCGGGATCTTGAGCGGCAGCACCTTGATCGCCGCGCCGCTGTCCTTCATCGCATCGAGCACCAGGTCGAGGCTCAGGCCCCCGGCGCGCCCGAGCGCCGCGGCTTCCGCCAGCGATTGCCAATACACCGCCAGCGGCAGGTTGAGCACCAGCTTGAGCAGCGCGCCCTGGCCGACCGGGCCCGCATGCACGATGCGGCGCGTCAGCACCGCGAGCGCCGGCCGGGCGCGTTCGAGGTCGGCCTCGCTGCCACCCGCGAGCGCCATCAGCATGCCGTCCGTAGCGGGTCCTACGGTCCCCGACACCGGCGCATCGATGAAAGCTGCGCCGCGTCGCCCGCAGCTCGCGGCGAGCGCTCGCATGGTCGCCGGGCGCAAGGTGCTCATCTCGATGAACAGCTTGCCGGTGACGTCCGTTGACAATAGTCCGGCGGTGCCGCTGAACACCGCTCTCGCGGCGTCATCGTCGCGCAGCATCGAGATCACGATCTCGGCGTTCTCGGCGACGGCCGCCGGCGTCGCCGCGACTCGCGCGCCCGCGGCGGCCAGCGGCGCGGTTCTCTCGGTGCTGCGGTTCCAGACGGTCAATGGGAAGCCTGCGGCCAAGAATCGCGGCGCCATCACGGCGCCCATCTTGCCGAGGCCCAGGAAGCCGATCGTTTGCATGAGTCTATGGGCTCGGTTGCGCCAAATCCCTGTAGCCGGGCCCGATCATGTGGCCGACGTCCTGGTTGTTCTCGTTGCAGATGTATTCCATGAGCTCCCAGCCGGGCCGCAGCGTCGCCGTGTACTTCACGGTGAACGGCTTTGCATACGCGCCGGGGTCGATGATCGTGACCTCGTTGTCGAGCGTGCCGAGACGGGTGCGCGTGTAACGCTCGATCGTTCTGAGCTGCTCGGTATGCGGATGTCCGTGAAAGTCGAACCAGAAGCGGTCGTTGAATCCGACCGTATCGATCACCAGCGTGTCGCCTTCCCAGCGGCCGATCGAGTGGCCGTACCAGGTCGGATCCAGATCCTCCGGGTGCTCGCGCCCGTCCATGAAGATCTGCCGGTAGCTGTGAATATTGCCCTCGAAGAGGAAATAGAGGTGCGTCGCCTTGCCGTAGGCGGGCATTTGGACGATGCGCCAGGGATACGGTGCGACGCGCGGCACGCCGGTCGGCAGGCAGTGCGCCTCGGGATCGTCCTGCGGTCGGCGCGAGGCCATGACGCGCGCGGCCTCCGGCAGCAGCACGATCTCCTCGCCGGGCAGCAGGCCTTGAGAGATGTCGCGGTTGGGGCCGCCGCCGAGCCACAGGCCCGAGAGATCCGGCGTGCCGTCGGGCAGCCGCGGCGCGGGTGCGTCGGGCACCTCGGGCACGATCAGCGGGTCGCTCAAGTTGCCGCCGCCCCGGTCGCTGCCGGCCTCGGCGACGCCGGTCGGCTGCGCGAGCACCGGCGCCGAGCCGATCGCAAGCACGACGAGCGCGGCGCGGATCCGGCGGCCTTCGCTCATTGCAGCGCCGGCGCGGATTCGCGCGCGAAGATCTTGCTGCCGTCGGACAACGTGACGCTCAGGGCGTTGGCCATCTTCGAGCCGTCCCGCGCGAGCGAGCCGTCGACGCTGACGCGATCTCCCGGCTGCAGCGATTTCCCGGTCCAGCCGTAGCGTCGCAGCACGTTGGGGCTCGCGAGCTCCAGATTCCAGTTGACCACGGCGCCGCTCTCGTCGGCGACGTCGAGATAGAAGCGCGCATGCGGATTGGTCCACTCGACTCTGGTCACGACCCCGGTCATCGAGACCGGTCGCTGCGGGTCGTACTGGGCGATGAAGGTGTGGTGGGCCGCCGCGGGCACGGAGTGGCTCAGCAGCAGGCTCAAGGCCGGAATGACGGCAGCTCTCATGGCGGTACCTGTTTTCGGTGCGGCATGGCGGGTCCGCTTTTGGCCAATGGTACGGGGGTATTCCGGCGATCGGCAACTCTCGGCGGTGGCGCGGGATTTCGACAGGGGTTCTAATCTACAATTCAGCGGTCGCTCCGCGACGGTAACGAGGCTCGAGGGATGCCAGAAGCGATCTTGCGCAAGCTCGCCGATCTCACGCCGGTAAGGCGCGGCGACGGCGTCGAGACGACCCTGCTGATCGGCAAGGAAGTCTGCGGCGCGGCGACGTTCACGTCGGGGATCACGCGCTTCCCGGCGGGCAAGAAGGTGCCGCTGCACCATCACAACTGCGCCGAGCAGGTGACCTTGCTCGAGGGTGAGGCGGAGGTCGAGGTCGACGGCGAGCGAACGCCGCTGTCTCGCTACGACACCACGTATATCCCCGCCGGCAAGCCGCACCGTTTCATCAACGTCGGCGAGGGTCCGCTGGTGATCCTCTGGATTTACGCGACGGATCACGTGACCCGGACGTTCTCCGAGACCGGCAAGACCGTCGAGCACCTATCGGCCGAGGACGTGACGCGCCCGCGATGACGGCTGAGCGGGCATGAGCGCGGCCCGCATACCCGCGCCGCTGCTCGAGGCGTTCACGGCGGGCTGCCTCCGAGCCGTCGGCATACCGGCCGACGATGCCGCTAGCGTCGCCGGGCTGATGACGGAAGCCGACCTCAGCGGCGCCGACGGCCACGGCATCTTTCGCCTGCCGCAATACGTCAAGCGCATTCGAAGCGGCGGCATCAATCTGCGTCCGAGCATCCGCATCCTGCGTGAGCGCGCGGCCGCGGCGCTCGTCGACGGCGACAACGCGATGGGGCATCTCGTCATGCGTCATGCCGCGCAAGTTGCGATCGACAAGGCGCGATCCCAGGGCGTCGCCTGGGTCGGCGCGCGCAACAGCAATCACGCGGGGCCCGCCTCCTTGTACGCGAAGATGCCGCTGGCGCACGACATGATCGGCCTCTATATCGCCGTCGGTAACGCCAACCATCTGCCGCCCTGGGGCGGCGTCGACATGCTGTTGAGCACCAATCCGATCGCGGTCGCGATGCCCGCCGACACGCAGCCCCCGATCGTGCTCGACATGGCGACCACGGTCGCCGCCTACGGCAAGGTGAAGACCGCGGCGCAGCGAGGCGAGACGATGCCCGAAGGCTGGATGATCGACCGCGAAGGCAATCCACTGACGGATCCGGCGCGCGCCGCGGAAGGTTTCCTGCTGCCGATCGGCGGGCCGAAAGGCTACGGGCTCGCGCTGGTGTTCGGCCTTCTGGCGGGAACCTTGAACGGCGCCGCTTTCGGCAAGGACGTCGTCGATTTCAATGCCGATTCCGTGACGCCGACGAACACCGGCCAGCTGATCGTCGCGATCTCGATCGAGGCTTTCGGCGACGTCGCGGCCTTCAAGCGCGGCGTCGATCGCGCGATCGACACGATGCACGGCTCGGCGACGCTGCCGGGCGTCGACCGGGTTCGCGTTCCCGGCGAGCGCAGCCACGCGATTCGGCTCGAGCGCGAGACCGCCGGCATCCCGGTACATGCCGGGCTTTACGCCGCGCTCGAGGCCCTCGGCCGCGAGCTCGGCGTCGACATGCCCACGCCCTAGCTCGTGCGCCGACAGCCCGCCAGCGCACGCTGATTGCGCGAAGATACGCGCATATCGACGCAGATACTCGCAGAATAGCGGCATGATAGACGATTTTAGGCGCAGATAGCGACGCGACCGCCGTTTCCGCGATATCTAGAGGTGCTCGGCGAAGAACGCCTCGAGGCGCGTATACAGCTCGAAGTTGCTCTCCTGTTTCTGAAAACCGTGGCCTTCGTCGTCCTTGATCAGGAGCTCGTAGTCGATCCCGAGCCGCCGTAAGGCGCGCGTCAGCATCTCGGCCTGGGCAACCGGCACGCGGGGATCGCGCCGTCCGTGGACGATGAACAGCGGTATCGCAAGTCCCTCGAGCTCGTTGACGGGCGAGGTCGCCTCGAGGCGCTCGCGGTCGCTGCGCGGATCGCCGATCGCGCGGCGGAACCACGCGGCCACGCCGTCGGTGAGCGGCCCCGTGCGCCAGTAGTCGTAGAGCTCGATCAGGTCGACGACGCCGACGTAGTTGACCGCGCAGCGATAGAGCTCCGGCGTGGCGGTGATGCCGGCCATGGTCGCGTAGCCGCCGTAGCTCGCACCGTAGATGCACACGCGGTCGGCATCGACGATGCCCTCGCGCACGGCCCAGCTCACCGCGTCGGTCAGGTCGTCCTGCATTGCCAGGCCCCACTGCTGCCAGGCGATGTCCATGAAGCGCTTGCCGTAGCCGCCGGAGCCGCGATAGTTGACTTGCAGCACCGCGTAGCCGCGGCTGGCGAGAAACTGCACGTGGCGGTCGAAGCCCCAGTGATCCCGCACGCCGTAAGGCCCGCCGTGCGGGTGCAGAATCAGCGGCAAGCGCTCGGGCGGGGCGTCTCGCGGCAGCGTCAAGTATCCGTGCAGCTCGGTGCCGTCGCGCGCCGCTATCGTCACCGGCTGCATCTCGGCCATCGCCTGCGGATCCAGCCACGGCATCCGCGAGGCGTAATAGCGGAGCTGGTCGCGATCGCGGTCGAGCAGATAAAAGCTGCCGGGATCGGTATCGCTGGACGCGAGCACCAGCAGCCGTCGCTCATCGTCGCTGATGCTGACGACGGCGTTGACGGTATCGGGCAGGGCCTCGTCGACGGTCTCGCGCAATACGCGCCACTCCGGGTCGAGGGCCTCGTGCGCGGGTCGCTCGAGCTCGTAGCGCACCGCCAGCAAGCGCTGGTCGAGCGGCGACAGCACGATCTCGTCGATATCGACGAGATCGTTGCCGAAGATCGTTTCCCCGAGCGAGTCCGTCGCTGGATCGTAGATCGCGAGCGCCTGAGTATCGCGGCCGACGTTCGATCGCACGTAGAGGCGCCGGTTGTCGGCGGTGAAGGCGATCGGCGTCCAGCCGTGCGCGTCGAACTGATGAAACGCCGTCAGCACGCGGAAGCTGCCGTCCGCGGAATCTCGGTAGACGACCTGGACCGTGAGCTCGCGCGGGTCGTCCGTGCTGCCGATGCCGGCGCGCACCTCGCCGTCGTGATCGGTGATCCATTCGGAGACAAAGCCGGGGTTCAGAACCGTGCGCTGCATGCGACCCGTGTGCACGTTGAGCCGGTAGACGTCGGGATAGAGCTTGCGGCGCTCGTTGTCACTCACGAGGATGTGCTCGGGATCGTGCTTCAAGCGGTCGAGCACCACGACTTGCCGCGGAAAAATCTGGATGCCGTCGGTTGGGCCTACCAGCTCCCGCCAATCCGAGCCGTCCCGGTCGATGCCGTAGAGCCCGTAGGCCTCGTTGCCGTCGACGTCGACCGAGTAGACCAGGCGCTCGTTGTCCACCCAGAGGAAATCCGCGATATCGGTGCGCCGCGCGTCGGTGATCGCAACGGCCTCGCGATCGTCGACGCCGAGCACGGCGATATTGCGCCGGCCGTTCACCGACGTCAGCGCCGCGACCCACTCGCCGTCGGGGGATAGCCGCATCTGCGTGAATTCGGGGTTGCGGAAGAAGTCGGCGACGCTCGGCGGTTGCGCGCCGGTGGGCGATGCGAGCAGCATCAGCACGAGAGCTCGTGCCGGTCGAAAGACGCGTCGATTCAGGCGCGCCCCGGCGAAGGCCGTTGGGTTATAGTCCACGCCATTCCCATGAATCGGCATGCCGAAATTCTAGCAAACGCTCCGTGAAATCGAACCGGCTCTCAAGCGCGCAGTGGAGCCAGCTCTGGCGCCGCGACAGCATCACCACCTTCGCCCGGCAGTTCAACAGCAACTATGACGGAGAGTTTGCGGCTTTCTGGGACGCCCGCTTCGACCCCGTGCCCAACGGCGCGGTCGTCGTCGATCTCGCGACCGGCAACGGCGCAATCGCGCTGCTCGCGATACAGCACGCGCGCAGCCGCGGCAAGTTGTTTCGCGTCGGCGGGCTCGACTACGCGGACATCGATCCGACGCGCGTGCTCGCCGGTCACGAGGACCTCTCGCCGCTGCTCGCGGCTATCGAGTTCGCCAGCGGCGTGCGCATCGAAGACACCACCCTCGGCGATGCGAGCGTGGACTTGCTGACTAGCCAATACGGCTTCGAATACGCCGAGCGGGATGCGGCCGCCGCGGAAGCCTGGCGGGTGCTCAAGGCCGGCGGACGGATGGCGCTGGTTCTGCACCATGCTGAATCGGCCGTCGTCGAGCTGGCTCGCGAGGGCTTGAGCCAGGTGCAGCTCTGCTTGCAGCAGGAGGAGCTCGACAAGCGCGTCGCCGCGCTCGTCAAGATCATCGGCGAGGCGAAGACTCGAACCGAGCGCCGCACTCTCAAATCGAATCCCAAGGCCGAGCGGCTGCGCCAGAAGCTCAACGCATCGCTGGCGAGGATTACGCAACGTGCCGAGCGCTACCGCGATCCCGAGGGCTTCATCGGCATCATGGTGCCGAACTATCTGAAGGTCTTCGGCGAGTACAAGGAGGCGAGCATGGCGCAGAAGCTCAAGTATCTGCGCGAAGTGCGCGCGTCATTCGACGCATTCCGCGAGCGCATGGCGGATCTCGCGGGCGCAGCCTTGACGCAAAGCGACTTCGACGCTTTGATCGGCCTGCTCGAGACCAAAGGTTTCGATGTTGTCGAGCGCGGCTTGATGCGCTACAAGGGCGATCTCATGGGATGGACGCTGGTGGTGAGCAAGCCGGCGTCCTGAGCACGGCGAGCATCGTTGGCTATTCGACGCGCCGCACCCTGACCGCGCGGTTGACGCCCTCGACGCTCAACCGGTAAGTATTGAATGCACCGCGGCGAATCGTCACCGGCGGCGCCTGAGCCTGAAAGACCAGGCGGCCGGCCTCCGCCTGCCGCCAGACCTGGCCGTTCTCGAGCACGAACTCGGTATTGCCCCGCCAGCCCGTGAACTCCCCGACCAGCCGGCTGTGCATTTCCTCGGGTCCCATGGATGCGCCGCCGTCGACGAGCTCCGCGCCGAAAGCCTCGACGTCGTCGGCAGCGGGCTCGGTTGCAACGGGCGCCGCTGCTGTGGGCGTCTCGCTTTCCTGGTTCCGGGCCGCGCCCACGGCGCTCCGGGCGAGCGCATCGAAGCAGGCGAGCCGCGCGGCGTCGGCGGCGATCTCAGCGCAACGGCGAAGCTCGCTATCGGCCACCGCCGGTTGAGCCTCGGCGGCGGCCGAGGCGAGCAGCGCGCCGGCGGTGACCGCGAACGCCGTGAGAAAGCTACACCTGGCGTCGTTTGCGCGCATATCCAAGCCCAGCGAAAGTGAGAAAAGCTGCCGGCCTTGAGCCGGCAGCTCGAGAGAGTACCGACGGCGTACTTCGGTTGCGATCGGTGCCTAGAAGCTGTGCCGATAGCTCAGGTAGGGCACGCGTCCGTCGAAGCCGTAGATCTCGCTGTTGAACACCTGCGCCGTGTCGTTGAACGGATCGAGCGGCGGATCCTCGTCGGCGATATTCAGCACGCCGAGAACCAGCCGGCCGTTCTCGATGACGTCCCATGCCCACTGGACGTCGGTCGTCGTCATCGAGTTGACCTTGTCCTCGTTGGAGTTCGTGTAGCCGTCGATATGGTTCACGATCAGCGAGACCGTGTGATTGCCGCGAGCCCACTCCGTGACGAGCACCGAGCGGAACTCGGGCTTGTCCTGCTGCCCGGCTTCGTCTTCGATCAGATCAGTCGGCGTGGTCTGCTCGAGCGCTTCGAGGATATGTGAATGGATCACGCGAAAATTGAGGTCGCCGGCGTTTCCTGACAGCGGCAGGTTGTAATCGAAGCGGATGTCGAGACCCGTGTAGTCCTGTCGCGCGAGATTGAGCCAGGGTCTCGTGATGCCGCAACCTTCCGTTTGACCGGGCAGGCAGTTGCTGATCGCGCCTGACGCATCACGCGTGATGCTCGCGCCCACCGGCAGCTCTCGCCCTTCAAACTCGAGGTCGATCAGGTTTTGTGCCGTCGGGATCGTCAGCGCCTCGGTGATGTCGATGTTCCAGTAATCGGCCGACACGCTCATGCGGTCGTTGGCCCAGCCGACGCCGAGGTTGTAAGACTCCGAGAGCTCCGGCGCCAACTGGTCGTTGCCGCCCGAGAACGAGTCCACCTGGTCGTCCGTGCAGGGAACGATGTTCTCTTGCTCGCAGAACACCCGATCGACCGCAGGCTCCGCCGAGAATGACGTCGCACTGTAGAGGTTGGTCATGTTCGGTGCGCGGAAGCCTTCGCCCCAGGACGCGCGGAACAGCCAGCTCTCGTTCGGCCGGTAGCGCAACGCCAGGAACGGCGTCGTCTCTGAGCCCGCAGAATCATCGTAATCGTCATAGCGCGCGGCGACGCTGAGCTCGAGGGTATCGGTCAACGGCAATAGTGTCTCGGCGAATACCGCATAGTTGCTTCGCTCGCCCGCGGTGCTGTTGCCGGCGCTACCGATGACGTCCTGCGCCTCGCGCGCGGGGTCATAGATGTCGCGGAATTCCTGGTCGAAGTACTCGGTACCGACCGCCCAGCCGATCGGCCCGGCCGGGAGCTCGCCGGCGTCGAAGCTCACCGAGCCGCCGACGCGCTTGTAGTCGGTCTCGATGTCCCGCGTTATGGTGTGCCGAAACTGCGCATAGGCGTCGTCGTTGGCGGGGCTCAGCGGGTCGAGCGGGTTGTACGTGCCGTTCGCCACGGCCGCTTCGACGGCGCTGGTCCTGACGTAGTTGTAGCCACGCGATTTGCCCGTGTACACGGTCGTCCCGGCCCAGACATTCCAGTCGAACATCCCGGCGGTGCCCTCGAACGTGAGCTGATTGTCGAACAGCACGTTGGTGTCTTGGTCGTCGCGGGGGCCGACTCCGACGAAACGGTGCAGCAGCACCGCGTCTATGGCGGGATTGACGCCGTCGCAATCGAGCGTGTTGATGCCTTGAAGATCCTGCCAGGCCGGGTCGAGATTCGGGATCTGATCGAGGTCGATGCAGAAACCGCCGATCGCTGCCGCATATCGGCCGAAAGCCTCGACTTGACTGTAGGTGCCCGTGTACGTTGCCGTGATGTCCGGGGTGATCTCATAGGACGCGTTGATGAACACGCTGTCGCGGCTGACGTCTTGAGTCTCGCCGGCGATGGCCGCGTAGGCATAGGCGCAGGATTGATTGGGACCGTCCTGATAGAGACCGGCGAACAGCGGATTGCCGTTGGCATCGACGACATTGTCGCAATTCGGATCGCCGCGGTCCGGTCCGCCGTTACCGCCGTCGCCGAAGAAATCGAGCAAGGTGTTACCGCCGTCGTTGATGCCTTCGGTCGTGCCCAGGTTGACGCCGTCGCCGAAGTCGGGCGCGCTGAATGGGCGGTCGCGGCTGAAGATCATGTCCTTCTTGTAGGTCTCGGCGGAGACGATGAAGCTGCCGCGGCCCGTCGAGCTGCCGAACACGATCGAGGATCCTTGCGTGTCCGCGCCTTCCTGGCTCGGCCGGCCGAAGCCGGTTCGCAGCTGCACGCCCTCGAAATCATCGCGCAGGATGAGGTTGATGACGCCGCCGATCGCGTCCGAGCCGTAGATCGCCGAGGCGCTGTCGGTCAGGATCTCGATGCGCTCGACCGCCTCGAGCGGGATCGTGTTGAGGTCGATGGCCTGATCGGCCGTGACCGGAGAGTTCGGCAACCGCCGGCCGTTCAGCAGTACCAGGGTGCGCGTCGAGCCGAGCCCCTTGAGGCCGACGAGCGCTTGGCCGCCGAAGGAGTTACCGGAGGTCTCGCGGAACTCGCCGAAAGTGTTGTAGGTGGTGCTGCGAAGCACGTCGGAGACGGTCGGCTGGCCGCTGCGCTCGATGTCCTCGCGGCTGATCACGGTCAGCGGCCGCGCCGCCTCGACGTCGAGGCGGCTGATTCTCGTGCCGGTGGTGACGATCCTGCCGAGCTGGGCCGGATCTTCCTGTTGGCCGAAGGCGCTGGGGCTGACCGTAATCGTAGCGGCTACGCCGACGCCCAATGCTGCCCGTACGGCATCACGTATCAAGGTGTTGCTCATCGAGATTCTCCTTCAAGAGCCGAAGGTATTGATGATGGTTCAAACGCCCGCAAGCTCGGGCTCCCCAAAGCTCACACCGGAACCCGGTGAAACCAATCCCGGATCCGGTAGTATTGCGGCGGATCTTAGCATAGGGCCGCACGGATGTTGCTCCGCAATGACAACCATATAGCCTTTTTGTCTGAGGATAGGTGATTCTTCGTCACTCGACGCTTAAGCTGCGTGATCGCACGCGTTCAGTCGCTGCGGGCAGTGATAATCAAGGCCGTCGGCGCTTCGCGCTTTGAACCTTCTGGGCCTTTCAGAGCCCAGAGTCGCGGATACTCGAGGCCGGCTCGGGTATTTGTTGCAAACACGCAACATGAATGGTCTGGCGAGCGCGGCCCCCGCGCTCGTCCGGCGGCGCCTCGAATCGACGCCTGGCCGTAGAAATCTGCGATGCTGCCGGCATGGTGGCGTTCCGGGGGCGCCGCTAGAATGACTCCTTTTTTGAATCAACGCATGTCGCTACAGGAAAAATTCCGGGATCTGAAGGCTCATCTCGACGCGCTGGTAGTCGGTCAGCAGACGTTGCTGGATCGCATGCTGGTCGCCTTGCTCTGCGACGGGCATTTGCTCGTCGAAGGCGCGCCGGGGCTTGCGAAGACA
The DNA here is from genome assembly GCA_036396795.1 of Gammaproteobacteria bacterium. GTDB lineage: Bacteria > Pseudomonadota > Gammaproteobacteria > Steroidobacterales > Rariloculaceae > JAHEEM01. The sequence continues at coordinate 20,523 of DASWKF010000002.1, forward strand.
CGCGCGATCAAGGTCCTGAGCCACAGCGTCGAAGGCGACTTTCATCGGCTGCAGTTCACGCCCGATCTGCTGCCGGCCGACCTCACGGGCACGGAGATCTACCGGCCGCAGGACGGTTCCTTCGTATTCAGGAAGGGGCCGCTGTTCCACAACCTGATCCTCGCCGACGAGGTCAATCGCGCGCCCGCCAAAGTTCAGTCGGCGCTGCTCGAAGCCATGGGAGAGCGGCAAATCACCGTCGGCTCCGTCACTTATCCGTTGCCGGAGCTCTTCATGGTCATGGCGACGCAAAACCCCATCGAGCAGGAAGGAACCTACCCGTTGCCGGAGGCACAGCTCGACCGTTTTCTGCTGCACGTGCTCGTCGACTATCCGAACGCCGACGGCGAGCGTGCGATCCTCGACCTCAATCGCCGCGAGGCACGGCGCGCCGCGAGCGATGCCGATCTCTTCAGGCCGCCGGAGGTGCTCTCGCAACAGGATGTGATGACCGCCCGCCAGGAGGTGCTCGGCCTGCATCTCGCCGAGCCGCTCCAGGACTATGTCGTTCAGGTGGTTCTCGCGACGCGAAAGCCCGAGCGTTACGGGGAGGAGCTCAAAGGTCTGCTGCAATACGGAGCGAGCCCCCGCGCAACGCTGGCCTTGGACAGATGCGCGCGCGCGCAGGCCTGGCTCGACGGCCGCGACTACGTCACGCCCATCGATATACAGGAAATGGCCCACGACGTTCTGCGGCATCGAATCCAGCTGAGCTTCGAGGCCGAAGCCGCAGGACGCACCGCGGACGAGATCATCGCCAGCTTGCTCGCCCGGGTGGGTGTGCCGTAATGAGCGTGTCGGCCGGCTCGAGCATGACTGCCACGCGCTCGCCGGCGCGCATCGAGCTTGCCGAGCTCATTAGATTACGGCCGGCCGGTGAGTCGATCGAGCTCGCGACCCTGCGCGCTCGCGCATCCTCGACCGGCGGCCATCTTTCGCCGTACAAGGGCCGCGGCGTCGAGTTCGAGGAAGCGCGTCCCTACGAGGAAGGCGACGACCTGCGCACGATCGACTGGCGCGTGACCGCGCGAACCGGAAAGCCGTACACCAAGGTTTTTCGCGAGGAGCGCGACAGGCCGGTCATCGTCTGGCTCGACATGCGCCGGCCGATGATGTTCGCAACCCACGGCGCGTTCAAGGCGGTCAGGGCGGGCCAGGCGGCGGCTTTGATCGCCTGGAGCACCGTCGCGCACGGCGACCGGCTCGGCGGCCTGGTGTTCTGCGAAGGCGAGCATCTCGAGTTGCGCCCGAGGCTCGGGCGCGGCGCGGCCTTGCGCCTGCTGCAGGCGATCAGCCAACCCGGGCGTTGGCCGGGGACAGTTGCGGGAGACGAGCCTGACGTCGATGCGGATGCCGACGGCGAGCGGGCCTTGCTGCGCCTGTCGCGCGTCGCGCGGCCCGGCAGCATGGTGTTCATGCTCAGCGATTTCCGCAATCTCGGCCCGGTGCTCGAACGCCACTTACGGCAGCTGGCCAGGCACTGCGACGTCTTTCTGCTCCACTTCCATGATCCGCTCGAGCGTGATTTGCCGCCGCCCGGGCGTTACCGCATCGAGTCCGGCGCGCGCAGCTTTACTATCGAGACCGAGGACGCCGCGGCGCGCGAGCGCTACCGGGCGCAGTTCGAGGAACGGCGCGCGCGTCTCGTCGAACTTGCGCGCGCGCAGAGCATCTCATTGCTGGAGTGCTCGACCCTGGACGATCCTCGCAAGGTACTGGCGCTGCGGTTCAAGAGCCGATGAATCCGACCTTCGATCCGGCACAACTGCCGCTCCGCGACATCCATCTGCCCGACGCGATCGGCTGGTGGCCGCCGGCCGCGGGCTGGTGGTTGCTCGGCGCCGTGCTGATCGCAGCTGCCCTGGGCATGGGCGTGCGGCTCTATTCACAGCGCCGCCATCGCGCCGCGCGCCGCAGCCTCGATGCGCTGCTCGTCGCACTGCGCAACGGCGAGGATCCGCTCGCTTGCGCGCAGCAGGCGTCCATCGTGCTGCGACGTTTCGCGATGTCGGTGAGCCCGGCACGCGACGAGGTTGCGGGCATGACGGGCAAGCCCTGGACGGAATATCTCGACCGCAAGGCGCCGCGACTGGCGTTGGGTCATACAGCCGCGGCGAAGCTGCTCGATCTCCCCTACGTCCCACCCGCGGAGGTCACGCTGGAGCAGGCGACCGAGTTCTGCCGCCTCTGCACGGCCTGGGTCCGAGCACAGCCTGGGAGGGCATGAGCATGTGGCAGCTCGCCTGGCCGTGGATGTTGTTGCTCGCGCCGCTGGCCTGGATCGTGCGGCGCTATGTTGCGCCGGATCACCAAGACAAAGACGCCGCGCTGCGCGCGCCGCTGGCGCGCGAGTTTGCGGTCGCGGTGGGGCAGGGGCGCCTCGGCGGCGCGCGACCCTGGCGTTTGGGGCTCCTGACCGCCATCTGGGCGCTGGTGATCCTGGCGGCGGCGCGGCCGCAGCATATCGGCGAGCCGGTTGCGTTGCCCGTAACCGGGCGCGACCTGCTCATGGCCGTGGATCTCTCGGGCTCGATGGAGGAAAGGGATTTTCAGCTCGACGGCGAGTGGGTGGATCGGCTGACGGCGACTAAAGCCGTGGCCGGGGATTTCATCGAGCGGCGCGTCGGCGACCGCATCGGGCTCATATTATTCGGGCGCGAAACTTATTTGCAGACGCCGCTGACCTTCGACCGTGCGACCGTTCAAACCCTGCTCGACGAAGCCGTCATCGGTCTCGCGGGCACCGAGACCGCGATCGGCGACGCCATTGGGCTTGCGATCAGGACCCTGACCGATGCCGGCATCGAGCAGAACCGCCGCGTCCTGATCTTGCTGACCGACGGCGCCAACACCGCGGGTGCCGTCGAGCCTCTCAAGGCGGCCGAGCTCGCGCGACAGCGCGGCATGGTCATCTATACGATCGGCATCGGCGCGGACGCGATGCTGGTGCGCTCGCTTTTCGGCGTGCGGCAGGTGAACCCGTCGGCGGATCTCGATGAGCAGACGTTGACGACGATCGCGGCAGGAACGGGCGGCGCGTATTTCAGGGCGCGTGACGTCGAAGCCTTCGACCGCATCTACGAGATTCTCGACCAGCTCGAGCCGGCCGCCGCCGAGGAAAGCGGCTTCAGGCCGGTGATCGAGTATTTCTATTGGCCGTTGGGCGGCGCGCTATTGCTCGCCTTGGGCTGGGCGATCGCCGCCGCGATCAAGCCGCTCAAGATGTCGGCGCGGCGGGAGCTCAGGCATGCTTGAGCTGCATTTCTTGCGGCCGCTGTGGCTCGCGCTGCTGCCGCCGACCGTTTGGCTCGCGTGGCGTCTCACGCGCTCGAGCAGCCGCGGCGGGCGCTGGCGCAGCGTCGTCGACGCCGCCTTGCAGCCGTACGTGCTCACGGGCGGCGAAGTGGCGCTGCGCCAGCGCCGGACGATGTTTTCTGCCGCGGTCGCCGGCGCGGCTTTGGCGACGTTGGCGCTCGCCGGACCGACCTGGGAACGGCAGCCCGTGCCGGCATTCAGATCCGACGAGGCCCTGGTCGTGGTGTTGGATCTGTCTCGCTCGATGGATGCCGCCGATCTCGAGCCGAGCAGATTGGCGCGCGCCAAGCTCAAGCTGCTCGATCTTCTCGAGCGCCGGGAGTCCGGTCAAACCGGCTTGGTGGTGTTCTCGGCGCATGCGTTCACGGTCACGCCGCTGACGACGGATACACGCAATATCGCCGCCCTGGTCACGAGCTTGTCGACGGACATCATGCCGAGCCGCGGGAGCTATCCGGAAGCGGGTTTGAGCAAGGGAGCGCAACTGTTGCGGCAAACGGGCATGACGCGGGGCGAGTTGCTGTTGATCAGCGACGCGGAGGTATCGTCGGCGGCCGAGCAAGTCGCCGCGGATCTCCGCACCGAGGGCTACCGGATCCATGTGCTCGCGGTCGGAACCGAGGAGAGCGCGCCGATCCCGGAGAGCGGCGGCGGATTTCTGACCGACCGCGAGGGTCGCGTGGTCGTGCCGCAGTTCGATGCCCGCGGCTTGCGGCGGCTGTCGGTCGTCGGCGGCGGACGATTTGCGATCTTAGCCAACGACGATCGCGATCTCGATACCCTGCTCGGTGCGGAACAGCAGTCCGGCGCGGCGTTGGAAGAGTCGGCCGACGAGCAACGCTATCGAACCGATCTCTGGCAGGACCGGGGCCTGTGGTTGACCTTGCTCTTGATCCCGCTGATCGCGTTTTCGTTTCGGCGCGGGTGGATCGTGCTCGGGGCGCTGTGGCTGACGCTGCCGGGGAGTCCGGCACACGCGCTCGAATGGGCGGATTTGTGGCTTCGAGCCGACCAGCGAGGGCAGCGCGCATTCGGGGCCGATGACCCGCGCCGCGCCGCGGAGCTGTTCGAGGATCCGGCTTGGGCGGCCGCGGCGCGTTACCGCGCGGGCGATTACGCTGAAAGCGCCGAACTCCTGGACGGCATGGATACTGCGCAGGCCCATTATAATCGCGGCAACGCGCTCGCCCGCTCGGGAGAATTCGCCGCCGCAATCGAGGCCTACGACCACGCCCTGGAGATCGTCCCCGAGCACGAGGATGCGCGTTTCAACCGCGACCTGCTCAGGCGGCAGTCTGCCGAATCCCAAAGCCAGCCGCAGCAAGGCAATGCGGACGCCGAGGACCAGCAGTCGCAACCCAATCAGGCTTCCGCCGAGCAACCTCCCCCGAACCAGCCCAGCGAGCCGCAGCGACCCGAGAGCCAGCCGACGTCGCCCGAGGATACGCAACAGGTCGACGCCACCCAGGCGGCTACCGAGGGCGAGCCGGGCGAAGAGCTTCAGAACCCGCAGGACTCCGAGCCGCTGCCGAGCCCGGCGGAGCTCGAGGAGTGGACCTCGGAGCAGGCCGCGGACCAGTGGTTGCGGCGTATTCCGCAGGATCCCGGCGGCTTGCTGAGGCGCAAGTTCCTGTTCCAGTACCAACGTCTGGGGGTCGACCAGGACGGCAACTACATATGGCCGGGCGACGAGGCACAGCCATGGTGACGCGGATCGTGCTCGGTTGCGTTGCCCTGCTCGGTCTCTGGGTCTCGAGTGCCGCAGCGCAGGACCTGAGCCTGCGGGCGTCGGTAGATCGCGCCACCGTGCGCGAGAATGAATCCTTCAGCTTCGTATTGCGCGCCCAGGGTCGTTTTCGCGGCGAACCGGATCTGATGCCGCTTGCAAGCGACTTCGACATCCTCGAGCAGCAACGCAATACGAGCATTCAGATGAGCGGCGGTGACACGAGCGTGCTCACGGAATGGTCGCTGCAATTGATGCCGACGCGATCGGGCAATTTCACGCTGCCACCCATCGAGCTTGCCGGTGCGTTCAGCAATCCCGTCGAGATCGAAGTGCTGCCGGCGCTGCAGAGTGACGCGCCGGCCGACATCTTTCTCGAAGCGGAGGTCTCGCCTTCGCCCGCCTACGTCCAGGCGGAGATCATCTACACCGTCCGCCTGTTCCGCCGCGTCAGCACCGGGCGCTCGACCTTGAGCGCGCCGGAGGTTGCGGGCGGCGAAGCGATCATCGAGAGGCTGGGCGACGATCGCGAGTACCAAGTGGTTCGCGACGGCCGCAATTTCATCGCGGTCGAGCGCCGCTACGTGATCTTCCCGCAAACGGCGGGTGACTTGACGGTCCAGCCGGTGACGTTCGAAGCGCGGGTCATCATGCCGACGGGTTTCTCGAGCCTGCAGCGTTTCGGCACCGAGGCCATGGAGATCGAAGTTCTCGCCGCCGTGCCGCCGCCGGCGCAATGGCCGGACGCGGCCTGGCTGCCGGCGCGGAGCTTGTCGCTGGCGGAGCGCTGGAGCGCCGACGACGAAGCGCTGACCGCCGGCGTGCCGCAGACGCGCACCTTGATCCTCGAAGCGAGCGGCGTGCTCGATTCGCAGCTTCCGGAGATTCGCGTCCCGCCGGCGGATGGTGTTCGGCAGTATCCGGACCAGCCTGAGCTGTCCCGGGAGGTGACTCAGCAGGGGCTGCAGTCGCGCCGCACGGAACGTTACGCCGTCATCGCCCAGGAACAAGGCGCGCGGGTCCTGCCGGGAGTCGAAGTGCCGTGGTTCGACGTCGTCAGCGGCGGTTGGCAGCTTGCGCGCATCGAGCCGCGATCGATCAACGTGCTGCCGAGCCCGGAGCGCTCGAGTGTCGAGCCGGTCGCCGCCTCCGAGGCTCTGCCGGCGCCGGCTGCGGCCTCGTCGGGCTCGGTCTTCTGGCAAGCGGCCAGCGCGGGCCTGCTGGTCGCGTGGCTCGCGACGCTCGCGCTGTGGTGGCAGAGCCGCAGGCTGCCGCGCACGACGGCGAAACCGGCGCCGGCGACCGCGCCGCGGCGCGCCGCCAACCGCCGCTTGTTGAGTGAGCTTCGCGCGGCCTGCCGAGCGAACGATGCGCCGCGCGCACGCACGCTGCTGCTGCAGTGGGGCGCGCTGCGCCTGCCGGAGAAAGTTCCGGCCAGCCTCGGCGCGCTGGCCCGGCATCTGCCTGCGGAGCTCGCCGCCGCGGTCGCCGAGCTCGAGCGACGCCTCTACGGCCCCGATGAGGAGCCCTGGGACGGCGGCCGCCTCGCCGCGGCGCTTTCGGAGATCGACCGCGTGAACGGCCCGCGGGACGGCGCCGCGCGCGAGCCGCTGTTGCCTCTCTACCACTGATACGCTTGCGGCCGGCGGCGGAAAACGGCGCAACGGCGGCGTCCGCTGCGGTGCTAGCGTTCGGACAAAGCCGCTGTTTGTGATGCATGTTGGGGTTTTGTCCGCGTGTCCGGGGCATGCTTAACCATTCCGTCGGGCTGCCCTATGGACTTCATCTCCTACAACCTGGAAAGCCTTGGCTCACCCTATGCCAAGCAGTTGAAGCAGGGTTACCCGAATCTGCGATTCGCCGGGCTGCTCGAGAAGGAGTTTCGCGACAGCTTCATCGAGCAGAACGTGGTCCGCGGCCGGACCTCCGGGCTGTTGGCGCTCGGCATGGTCCTCGCGCTGAGCCTGATCGACGCGCTCTTCGGCGCGGCGCCGGGCGCCGCGCTGCTCAACGTGCTTCGCCTGGGCGTGCTGTGCCTCGTGATCACGCTGATCGTGCTCGCGACCTTCCATCCAGCGCTGAAACCTCAATACATGGGCATAGCCGGTTTCGGCGTGTCGCTCGTCGGGCTGGTCGTGATGTACATGAGTCTCGTGGCGGCGAAAGCCGGGGCGTCCTACGTTCTCGCCGGCGTCGTGCTGGTGGTGCTCGCGGCCTGCCTGTTTCTCGGGCTGCTGTTTCGTATCGCCGTGTCGATCAGCGGCATGCTCGTAGTCACCTACCTGGCGATGGGTTTGCTGCTGGATGTCCCGCTGAACCAGTTGCTCTACAGCAGCGCGATCCTGACGACGGCGGCCGTCATCGGAGCGATGTCCGCATACAACCTCGAGCTTGCGCTTCGAAAGGGCTTCCTCGAGACGAAGATCCTCAACGAGCTTGCGGAGAGGGACGGCCTCACGGGCCTCTACAATCGCCGCATTTTCGACGATTTCATCCACCGCGTCTGGCGGCAGGCGCGCCGCGAGGACGTCGGCTTGCAGATCATTTTCGTCGATATCGACTACTTCAAGATCTATAACGATTTGTACGGACATCAAGCCGGCGACGACTGCCTCAAGAAAGCCGCGCAATGCATCGCGCACGCCGCGAAGCGCCCGTTCGATTTCTGTGCCCGTTACGGCGGCGAGGAGTTCGTCCTGGTTCTGTACGGCCCGCCGCGCGACTACGCGCGCACCGTGCCGGAGCAGATTCGGCAAGACGTCATCGCGCTCGGCATCCCTCACGAAGGCTCGGAGATCGACAACCTGGTGACGGTCAGCGTCGGCGTGGCGATCACCCGCCCGAGCACCGGCCGAAGCCTCGCGGGCGCTATCCAGACCGCGGATGAAGCGCTCTATGAGGCCAAGCAGGGTGGCCGAAACCGCGTTTTATATAAGGATGCCGATGCGAGCGAAGTAGAAACCGGCAATTTCCGCGTCAACGCTCGAATAAAAGCGTGACGCCGGCCGCCAGCAGGTTACCAGCTTCCGGTATTCCTCATCGAGGCCCACGGCTCCCGCGGCTCGAGCGCTCCGCCCTTTTGGAGAAACTCGATCGAGATGTTGTCCGGCGAGCGAATGAACGCCATGCGCCCGTCTCGGGGCGGTCGGTTGATCGTGACTCCCGCGTCCATGAGCCGCCGGCAAGTGTCGTAGATGTCGTCGACCTCGTAAGCCACATGGCCGAAATTACGCCCCTCGGAGTATTCCTGCGGATCCCAGTTGTAGGTAAGCTCGAGCGGACATTCTTCCTGACCCTCGGGCGCGACGAACAACAGCGTAAACCGCCCGGCTTCATAGTCATCGCGCCGCGTCACCTTGAGGCCGAGCTTGCCGCAATAGAAGTCGAGCGAATCCTCGAGATCGCTGACTCTTACCATTGTATGGAGATATCGCACAACCTATCCTCCAGCCTGCCGCCGGCGCCGCGCCGGCGTGCGAAAACTATACCGGCTTCGGCGTCGGCGTCCTAGGTAGCGATTCGGCGTCAGTCGTGATGTGGAGATGCGATTGAGCGGGGCAACTCGAAGGATCATCTTCGTTCCCGGGATGAAACCGAAGCCTCCCCCGGAGATTCATCGGCCGGAGCTGATCCGCTGTCTGTCGGCGGCGCTGCGAAGAAGCAATCCGGAAGCCGCGCGCCTGTTCAGGGACGGGCATTGCGAGTTTACGCTGATCTCCTGGACGCATCGCTTCTACGGCAGCTATCGCGACATCGCCCTGGATCGCGCCGGAATCGATCGCATCATTCTGCGCCCGACTCCCACGGCCGAGGACATCCGCGAGATCGAATCGCCGGCGCACAAGCTTTCGCGTCTGATGCACCTGCTGGGCGACGCCACGCCGCTGGTCGGCCGGCTGATCGCGAGGCCGGAGATGCGCTCGACCATGGCCGAGGCGCGGCGCTACCTGGGCGACGTCGGTGGCATCGCGACCGAGATTCGCGAGCAGCTCATGGTGCCGCTTCAGGAAGCTTGGGCCGCCGGGCAACGGGTCCTGGTCATCGGCCACAGCATGGGCTCGGTCATCGCATACGACACGTTCTGGGTGCTCGCGCACCAGCGCCATGACTCCCACCGCGTCGATCTTTTCATGACCCTGGGTAGCCCGCTTGCCAGTCGATTGATCAGGGAAGGCCTGCGCGGCAGGGGTCTAGACGGCATCCAGCGCTACCCGACGAACATTCGGCGCTGGGTGAACCTCGCCGCGCGCGGCGAAATGACCGCGCTGAGACCTCGGCTCAAGCCCTACTTCGGCGAGATGCTCGAGCTCGGCATTCTGGAAAGTTTCGAGGATCACGTCGGGATCTATAACCACTTTCGCGGCGATCTCGGCGTCAACGTCCACAAAGCGTACGGCTACCTGACGAACGGCGCGGTCTCCCGGGCCATCGCCGACTGGCTGATCGAAGACGCGTAGCGCGGGATCGCTCGCTATTCGATCTCGGGCTCGATGCGTAGATCGATGCGGCGATTGCGAGCCCGGCCCTGCGGCGTTTCGTTGTTCGCGATCGGGCGTGTTTCGCCGTAGCCCGTCGCGCTGATGCGATACGCGACGACGCCGAACTCGGCCGTCAGATAGGCGCCGACGGATTCCGCGCGTGCCCGCGAGAGCGCGAGATTCGCCTCGTCGCTGCCGTAGGAGTCCGTGTGGCCTTCGATGACGATCCGCGAGCGCGGGAAGACGTCGACCGCGTCCTTGGCCTTCTGCAAGACAGGCCGGTAAGTCGGGTCCACGACCGAGGATCCGCTCGCGAAGGTCAGACCGACGAGACGCAGGATGAGGACGTTACCCTCGCGATAGACGACGGCCTCGTCGCGATCGAAGAGCGATTCGATGCGTGAGAACTGGCCTCTGATGGCGGCCTCGGCTTCGAGCCGCTGCACCAGCGCCACGCGCTCCTGCGAGACTCCGCCGAGGCGCTCGTCGAGCTCGCGTATTTCCTCCTCGAGACCGAGGATGAGGAGACGGTTCTCCTCGGAATCCGTCAGCAACTGGTGCTCACGTTGCCGCAGGTCCTCGATGAACGTGATCAGCTCGGAGGTGGTGGCCTCGGTGCCGGAATCGAGCCTCGCGACGAGATCGGCGGCCGCGGCGATCTCGATGATCGGCGCTTCATAGGCCAGGATCAGATCCTCCTCGCTCCAGCGCGCGTCGCGCATCTCCTGAATGCGCTCGGCCAGATAGATCGCGTGTCGCGCCTCGTAGTTCGCCTGTTGCGCCAGGCTGCGCGGCAGGTCGGCGTCGTAGCGGTTCTCATTGAGCTGCTGCTCGGCCTGCTGCAGCAGGCTCGCCGCGTGCTGATAAGTTCGCGGCGCGTATCTCGGCACGCGCGCCTGCTCCGCTTGGACGAGCAACGCACGGGTCTGGCTCAGGTATTGAGCTTTGATCGCCGTGAGCTCGGCGTCGCGATACATGCTTTCCGCATCGGCTGCGCGCTCGCGCGCCGCGTTGATGTTGCCGGCTTCGAGGCGCCTGGCGGCGTTGTCGAACGAGGATTCGGCCTCTTCCCAAAGCGCCAGCGCGAAGCTCTCGGCTTCGGCCCGAACTGCGTCGTCGCGCGTCTCGATGGCCGTCGCCAAAGTCATGCGCGCGATCTCGGCCGCCTCGGTGGCCGTGTTGAAGGATTCGACCGCCACCGCCAGCCGCTCTCTGATTCGATCGAGATTGCGTCCGCGCTCGAGATCCGTCTCGGCGTCGGTGTAGGCGAGCGCGCCGCGCTCGAAGGCCCGCGGCGCGAGTAGCTGGGCATCGGCGCTGGTCGCCGCCTCGAGCGCGCGATCGGCTTCCTGGAAGAGCGTGCCGCGGAGGTCCTGGGCGCCGGCCTCGGCTGTGAGCGCGAGGAAGAGAATCAGGGAGAGGCAGTGTTTCATAATGCAAACCCGCGAGTCGTCGAATCCTTTCCGAGTCTACAGAATATAACAATGCGGGAACTCGGTCAGGACCCCGCCGGGCCTCGGACCGCATGGAGCAAGCATGGGCCGGATGTGACGAGGATCACGCCGGTCCCGGGAGCGGCGCATCCCGCCTCGATGCAAGGCGGCTGCTTGCAGCCGAAGTGAGCCCGAGTTCACGGTATCCGACAGCGGCCCGCGCCGGGGCGCCAAAACGTGGAGCCAATCACAGCCCCTCCCACGTCGCGCCCCTTAAGCTCCGGCCCATGGGCATCAAGTACTACACGCATTTCGTGCTCACCGGCGATGCCGGCGAAGACCGCGGCCAGGAGTTCAGCGGTATCGTCGAGGTGAATCAGTCCACCGAGAGGCGGTTTGACACCCGCGAAATCGAGGCCTTATTGGCCCGTAATTTCGATTTGGATTCAGCCACAGTCCGACTCATCAACTGGTCGAGACTGCAATAGCAGCGGCCTAGCTTCAGAGTTCCCCCTGTGATTCGCCCGGCTTCGTCCGGGCTTTTTTTGGCTCGCTTACTCATCGACGCCGCCGTAGCTGACTCCGATCAAAGTCCACTCCGCGGCGCCCTCGGGCGTCGTGATCCGAAACGCATCGTCGACGGTTTTCCCGAGCACGGCTTTGCCCAACGGCGAGTCGATGCTCAAGTAGCCGGGCGCATGATCGAACTCGTCCGGGCCGACGAGCCGAAACCGCTTGACCTCACCGCGCGGATTCTCGAGCTCTATCCACGCGCCGAAGTAGACCTTGCGAGTCTCCGCCGGCAGCCGATCGACGACGCGGACGCTGCGCAGCCTGCGTCTCAGATGCCGCACGCGGCGATCGATCTCGGCGAGCTGTTTCTTGCCGTAGATGTACTCGGCATTCTCGGAGCGGTCGCCTTGAGCCGCGGCTTCGGCGACGGCACGGGTCACTTGCGGGCGTTTGATTCGCCAAAGCGCGTCGAGCTCCCGCTCGAGCGTCGCCGCACCCTCGGGCGTAATGTAGTTGGACCGTGGTGGTGGGGGAGGCCGGTATCTGCCCATAACACGCTTCACGCGAACCGTGAGATAATCTTCGCCTTCCTCAATCATAAGTGATCGGTTCGAGCATGGCGGCGTTTCGCGGAATACCGATAGTCATTCCCGGCACGAAATATCGTACCGAGCACGGTTTCAGCGCGATCAAGCGCGGCGTGAAGGCGCGCGCCGGCCGCGAGGCGGCCGCAACGACGGCGCGAAAGCCCGAGTGGCTTCGAGTTCGGCTGCCGACGGGCGAACGGTATTCGGCTGTCCGACGGACGGTTCGAGAGCATCGTCTGGCGACCGTCTGCGAGGAATCGTTGTGCCCGAACATCGGCGAGTGCTGGTCCAACGGCACGGCGACGCTGATGCTGATGGGCTCGGTGTGCACGCGCGCCTGCCAGTTCTGCGCCGTCGACACCGGCAACCCCGGCGGCTGGCTCGATGCGCAAGAGCCGGAGCACGCAGCGCGCTCCGTCGAGCTCATGGGGCTCAAATACGTCGTGCTGACCTCCGTCGATCGCGACGATCTCGACGACGGCGGCGCGGGCCATTACGCGAGCTGCGTCAGAGCGATCAGAGCGCGCTGTCCGGAGACGGTCGTGGAGGCCCTGACGCCGGATTTCTGCGGAAGGCTGGAGCACGTCGAGCGCGTGCTCGATTCCGGCATCGAGGTGTTCGCGCAGAATCTGGAGACCGTGAAACGCCTGACGCATCGAGTCCGCGATCCCCGAGCCGGCTATGAGCAGACACTGTCCGTGCTCGAGCACGCGAAAGCGTATCGCCCGGACGTGTTGACCAAGACGAGCCTGATGCTCGGGCTCGGTGAGCGCGACGAGGAGATCCAGGCGGCGTTCGCGGACTTGAAAAGCATCGATTTGGATATCGTCACCCTGGGCCAATATCTGCGGCCGACGAAGAACCACCTTCCCGTCGAGCGCTACGTGAAGCCCGAGGAGTTCGAGCGTTACCGCGCATGGGGACTCGAGCACGGATTTCTCGAGGTCGTGGCGGGCCCCTTGGTGCGATCGAGCTACCGCGCCGATCGCGTTTTCGAAGGAAACAACGTCGGCCTCTGACGTCCGTGGCCGACTATGACCCGGATCGATGCTCGAATTCCTCACTGATTACGGCCTGTTTCTCGCGGAGCTCCTTACCTTCGCCGTGGTGGTCATTGCCGTCACGGTGGCGGTGATCTCCGCCGCCAAGCGCGGCGTCCACGTCGACGGGCTGGTCGTGGAGCACCTCAACAAACGTTACGATGCCTTGGCCGACGGCGTTCGCCGCGTCGTTCAGGGCAGCGAGATCTTCAAGCAAGCAGTCAAGCAAAGGCGCAAGGAGCAAAAGCGCCTGGCGAAGAAGGGTTCCGACCGCAAGCGCATATTCGTGCTGGATTTCAAGGGAGATATACGCGCTTCGGCGACGGCATCGTTGCGCGAGGAAGTCTCCGCAATCCTTGCGGCCGCCAAAGACGACGACCAGGTTCTGGTTCGATTGGAAAACGCCGGAGGCACGGTGCACGAGCACGGCTTGGCCGCGTCCCAGCTCGTGCGGATCAAGACTCGCGGTCTCAGGCTGCTGGTATCCGTCGACAAGGTCGCCGCCAGCGGCGGTTATCTCATGGCCTGCGTCGCCGACGAGATTCTTGCGGCGCCGTTCGCGATCATCGGATCCGTTGGCGTGATTGCGCAGTTGCCGAATTTCCACCGGCTGCTCGAGGACAAGGGCATCGATTTCGAGCAGATCACGGCGGGACGATACAAGCGCACGCTTACGCTTTTCGGCGAGAACACCGAGGAGGGCAGGGAAAAGCTCAAACAGGAGCTCGAGGATGTTCACGGTCTCTTCAAGGAACAGATCGCCGAGCACCGGCCGGCCGTCGATCTCGAGCGGGTCGCGACCGGCGAGCATTGGTACGGCATCAAGGCCCTGGAGCTCGCGCTCATCGACCGCATCGCGACCAGCGACGACTTTCTGCTCGACGCCGGCCGGAGTCACGATCTCTACAGCGTCCGCTACAAACGCCGCCGCTCTCTTCCGGAGCGCATCATGGCCGGTGCCGAGTCTCTGTTGTCCCGCTAGTTTCGCTCCGCTGCGCGCGCCGAGGCACGGTCGCGTGTCTTGCGACGCGGAGGCGGTTCGATGATCCCGCTACGCGACGATAATCCGAGCAGCCTGCGGCCCATCGTGACGCTGGCGATCATCGGAGCCTGCGTGTTGATTTTTTTCTGGCAGTTCTCGCTCGGCCCGGCGGACGGCGAAGCCGTGATTTACGCCCTGGGCTTCACTCCGGCGGTGGCCTTCGGTTACACCGCTCTGCCCGATCAGCTCGCCTGGGTACCCGCGCCGGTGACGATCTTTACGTCGATGTTTCTTCACGGCGGCCTGCTGCATCTCGCCGGCAACATGCTCTACTTGTGGATTTTTGCGGACAACATCGAAGACCGCATGGGGCACTCGCGGTTCGTATTGTTCTACGCGCTCTGCGGCCTCGCAGCAGCCATGGCCCAGGGTCTTCTCGATCTCGATTCGGCGATCCCGATGATCGGTGCGAGCGGAGCGGTATCCGGTGTGCTCGGTGCCTACGTCGTGCTTTTCCCGCGCGCGCGAGTCCTCGTCGCGCTGCCGGTGTTCGTCGTCTTGTACACCTTGCGCTTGCCTGCGATATGGGTCCTGGGGCTCTGGTTCGTCGGACAGTTACTGAGCTCGATCGCGATGTCGCCGGAAGAAGGCGGCGTCGCATTTCAGGCGCATATCGGTGGGTTCGTCGCGGGCTTGTTGCTCGTGTATCCGTTCGTTCGTCGACCTCGACATTCGCGCGACGGGTAGTGACGACGACGGCGCGGCAGGTCGCAGGGCTGCAAGTTCTCCGAGAGGCAGTTATCATAGGTCTTTCCGGACCGCGAAGCTCATGGCGATCGAACTATCGGATTTTTCTGATATCGGCACTGAACGTAGGTTCGACCCTAACCCTCCCATTCCTTCGCAAATTGATACGCTGGCGGCGTTCATCGGCAAGGCGAATCGCGGGCCGCTGAACGAGCCGGTCGTCGTCGAGAGCTTCGAGAGCTACCGCAAGGTATTCGGCGGCCACGGCCAGCTCGGCTTCCTGAGCCATGCCGTTCAACAATATTTTCAGCACGGCGGCCGCTGGGCCGCAGTCGTTCGCGTGGCGAACCACGCGACGCGAGCGCAGCTCGACCTGCCGGCGCAAGGTGAGTTTCTGAAGCTCCACGCGCGCGAGCCAGGCAGTCACACTTTGCTTCGCGCATCCGTGGACTACGACGGCATCCGCTCCAACGACGGCCGTTTCAATCTGGTGGTGCAGCGACTGGCGCGTCCAGGCTCGCAGCTCGTCGAGGACCAGGAACTGTTCCGCGGCCTGTCGACGGATGAGGCAGACCAGCGCTTCATCGTCGACGTGCTGCGATCGTCGGAGCTGGTCGAGCTCGGCGGCCCGTTGCCGGCGTGCCGGCCGGACACGACGCGCGCGGAGCATCCCGGGCAAGCTTTGCCGTATGTCGAAATGAGCATGCCCGGACACGACGGCGACGAGCTTACGGACTACGACATCGTCGGTTCCAACGACGAGCGTACGGGGCTTTTCGCATTGGACGATCTGGATCGGGTCGATCTCGTCAATATTCCGTTGCTGGCTAGCGGACGGGATCACGGCATCACGACCTTTCTCGCCGCCGAGCGCTATTGCAACCGCCGCCGAGCGATGTTGATCTGGGATCCGCCGTGGAGCTGGAATTCGGTGGATGCGGCGTTGCTGGGGCTGCGCAATTCCGGCGTTCGCAGCCCGAACGCGATGAGCTATTTCCCGCGCGTGTGCTCTGAGACCAGCCCGCAGCGCCACGGCTTAGGGCTGCCCGCGGGCGGAGCGGTGGCGGGCCTGCTCGCGCGCGCCGACCAGGGACCGCGCTGGCAGACCTTGAGCGAGAGCGCGGCGCAGCTTCACGCCGGTTTGTATCCGCAGCTCGATGTGACGGAGCGTCAA
The DNA here is from genome assembly GCA_036396795.1 of Gammaproteobacteria bacterium. GTDB lineage: Bacteria > Pseudomonadota > Gammaproteobacteria > Steroidobacterales > Rariloculaceae > JAHEEM01. The sequence goes on from DASWKF010000002.1 coordinate 36,557, forward strand.
GCGGCGATGCTTCAGCGTAGCGGTCTCAACGCTTTCACCAGTTGCCGCCGCGGCGGCCTGCTGATAGGGAACGCGTCGCTTGCCGGGCCCAGCGCCGCGTTTCTACTCTGGCAGCGCTTGGACCGACGCCGGCTGCTATTTCATATTCTCGGCTCGCTGGAGCGGCATACGCGGTGGGTGCTGAGCGTCGATTGGGACCGTGAGCTCGAGCGGCGGCTGACCGGCCAGGTCGGCGCGTTTCTGCGAACTCTGTTCGAGCAAGGCGCGCTCCCGGGCTCGCGGCCGGAACAGGCCTATTTCGTCAAAGTACAGGCGGCGATTCGAGGCTCAGACCCGGAGCTCGTGATGCGCGTCGGCATCGCGCTGGAGCGCCCCAACGAGTATCAAATCTACGATATCGTGCATCGCCCCGAGCGAAGCCAGGCGCGTCCCGCGCCGCCGCTGGAGGCCGCGCAGCTCGCGAGCTAGTCCTCTTCAAAGCGACCCGAAACCGCCGCCGCCGGGCGTCTCGATCACGATCCGATCGCCGGCGCAAAGCGCAAGCTCGGCTGTCGCCGGCAGCTCCTCGATACGGCCGCCGGCCCGCAAGGCGTAGTTGCGGCCGCGCGCCCCGTCGCCGCCCCCGCGCAATCCGAAGGGCGCCACGCGCCGCCGGTTGGAGAGTATCGACACCTGCATCGGCTCGAGAAAGGCGATCTCGCGAACGACGCCGTCACCGCCGCGGTGCGCGCCGTAGCCGCCGCTGCCCGCCCTGACCGCGAAGCGCACGACGCGCACCGGAAAGCGCTGCTCGAGCACCTCGGGATCCGTCAGCCGCGAATTCGTCATGTGCGTGTGGACGGCGCTCGCACCGTCGAAATCCGGCCCGGCGCCCGCGCCTCCGCAGAGCGTCTCGTAGTACTGGTAACGTTCGTTGCCGAAGGTCAGGTTGTTCATCGTACCCTGGCTTGCGGCCGAGGCGCCGAGCGCAGCGAGCAGGCAATCCGTGATGCATTGCGAGGTCTCGACGTTGCCGGCGACGACGGCGGCCGGATAACGCGGATTCACGAGGCTCGCCTCCGGCAGGCGGATCTCGAGCGGGGCGAAACAGCCTTCGTTGAGCGGGATGTCTTCCTTCACCAAGGTCCGGAAAACATAGAGGACGGCCGCGCGCGCAATCGCAGCCGGCGCATTGAAGTTCGTCGGACTGGTACTCGCCGTCCCCGTAAAGTCGATCACGGCCGCCGCCTCGCCCTCGTCGATCGCGATCGACACGGCGAGCTTCTCGCCGCCGTCGAGCTCCGTCGACCAGGCGCCGCCATGCAGGGTAGCAATGGCTCGACGCACGCAAGCCTCCGCATTGCATTTTATGTGACCCATATAGGCTTGGACGACGTCGGCGCCGAAGCGCGCGATCATGGCCTCGAGCCCGGCGATGCCGGCGGCCGTCGCCGCGATCTGTGCCGCCAGGTCGGCGACGTTCTGATCGACGTTGCGCGCCGGGTACGGTCCCGCGCCCAGCAGCGAACGCAATTCGCGCTCCCTGAAACGCCCGTCGCGCACGAGCAGCACGCCGTCGAGCAAGACGCCTTCCTCTTCTATGCTCCGGCTCATCGCCGGCATCGATCCCGGGGTGCGTCCGCCGATATCCGCATGGTGGGCGCGACAGGCGACGTTGAAGCTCGGCCGGCCCGGCGGCGACGTTAAGACCGGCGCGACCACGGTGACGTCGGGAAGATGCGTGCCGCCGTTATAGGGAGCATTGAGGACGTAAACGTCGCCTGGACGAAGCGAGCCCGCGTGCTGCCGGAGTATCGCGCGAACGCTCTCGCCCATCGAGCCCAGATGGACGGGCATGTGCGGCGCGTTGGCGATCAGCCCGCCGGCGGCGTCGAAGACGGCGCAGGAAAAGTCCAAGCGCTCCTTGATGTTCACCGACACAGCCGTGTTTTGCAGCACCGCGCCCATCTGCTCGGCGATATGCATGAACAGGTTGTTGAAGACCTCGAGCATCACGGGATCCGCGCGCGTGCTCAGGAACTCCCTTGCCGGTGGAGGGTCGCGTCGCGTCAGCATCAAGTCGCCGGCCGCGGCGATCCGCCCCTGCCATTCCGGCGCGATCACCGTCGTGGCGTTCGCCTCCACGACGATCGCCGGCCCCGCAATCGTCGCGTCCAGGGGCAACTCGCCGCGCTCGAAGATCGGCGTCGGGACCGCTGCGTCGCCGAACCAGACTTTGCGCTCGCAGATCGGCCGCGGCGGCCCACTCGGCCGCGGCGGATGCTGTGGTGCGGTCCTGGGCATGCGGACTATGGCTTCGAGCTCGATCGATTCCACGACCACGCTGCGCTCCGGCGCGTCGAAGCCGAAACGCCGTTTGTGGGCGGCGTGGAAGTCCGCTCGAAGCCGTTCCGCGCTCCCGGCCCAGGGAATCGTCAGCGTCGCGTCGCTGCCCTCGAGCTTGAGCTTGGCGCGTCGCGCGAAATCGGGCCGGGAGTCGGCAAGCCCTTGGGCGAGCAGATCCGCGCGAGCGCGATCTTCGAGCGCGGCGAACGCGGAGCCGGCAGCGGCGACGGCGGCCTTCGACAGCGGCGCCTCGATCATTCGATCGTGGATGGCGCGAATGTCGGCCAATCCCATGCCATAGGCCGAGAGCACTCCGGCCAAAGGGTGCAGCAAGACCGTTCCAATGCCGAGCGCATCGGCGACCTCGCAGGCGTGCTGGCCGGCCGCGCCGCCGAAACAGCAGAGGGCGAACTCGGTGACGTCGTGACCTCGCTGCACGGAGATCTGCTTGATCGCATTCGTCATGCGCTCGACCGCGATCCGCAGGAAGCCCGCCGCGAGCGCCTCCGGCAGCAGCGGCTTGCCGCTGTCGGCGCCAACGGCCTCGGCGAGGGCTGCGAACTTGGCTTGGACGATCTCGGTGTCGATGCGCAGGTCGCCGTCGGGGCCGAATACCGCTGGAAAGAAATCGGCCTGGATGCGGCCGAGCAGCACGTTCGCGTCGGTGACCGTCAGCGGGCCGCCCTGCCGGTAACAGGCGGGCCCCGGCGAGGCGCCGGCCGACTCCGGTCCGACTTGAAGGCGCCCCTGCTTGAACGCGAGTATCGAGCCGCCGCCGGCGGCGACCGTCTGAATCTGCATCATCGGCGCGGTGATTCGAACGCCCGCGATCATGCCCTGCGCGGTGCGCTCGAACTCACCCCGGTAGAGCGACACGTCGGTGGAGGTTCCGCCCATGTCGAATCCGATCAGATCGGTGAAGCCGGCCGTCTTTCCCGACTCCACCATGCCGACCACGCCCCCCGCGGGTCCCGAAAGTATGCTGTCCTTGCCGCAAAAGAAATCGGCGCGCACGAGCCCGCCGTGGCTTTGCATGAACAGCAGCGAGCCGTCGCCGAGGGCGCCGGCAAGGCCTCGACGCAGCTGGTCGACGTAACGCCCGAGCACCGGCGTCAGGTACGCGTCGACGAGCGTGGTATCGCCCCTGGATACGAGCTTGATCAGAGGGCTCGTGCGGTGCGAGACGGAGATTTGCTCGAAGCCGACTTCCTTCGCGAGCTCAGCGGCCAGGGCCTCGTGCGCAGGGTATCGATACGCGTGCATGAATACGATCGCGGCGCTGGACAGGCCTTCCCGGCGCGCCGCGAGCAGATCGCGGCGCAGCCGGTCGACGTCCAGGGCCGTGAGCACCTCGCCGTCCGCGGCGATGCGCTCCTCGGCCTCGACGACACGGCTGTAGAGCAACTCCGGTCGCGAGATGCTCAACGCGAAGATGTCCGGGCGGTCCTGGTATCCGATTCGAAGCGCGTCGGCGAATCCGCGAGTGACGATCAACACGGTTGGCGCGCCGCGCCGCTCGAGCAGAGCGTTGGTGGCGACCGTCGTGCCCATCTTCACGGCATCGATGCGAGTGTCGCAGCCCTTCTCGCTCGCGAGCCGCGTCGTGATGCCGTGCACGGCGGCGTCCTCGTAACGCCCGGGATTCTCGGACAACAACTTGAGCGCCTCGAGCCGGCCGTCCGGGCTCAACGAAACGATATCGGTGAACGTTCCGCCGCGATCGACCCAGAATTGCCAGCCCTTACGGCTAGAGGGTTCCCCTGGAGCGGCTCCGCCGCTAGCCGGCATGCCCGACCGCGGCGAATCGCGTTGAATGCTCGCCCTTCGATGCCTCAGTCGTCGGCGGTCGGACGGAAGGCATGCTCCAGTTCCTTCTGGATCGGCGCCGGGGCCGCCTCGTAGTGATCGAACTCCAAAGTGAAAACGCCTTCCCCGCCGGTCAAGGACTTCAACGTGGTCTGGTAGTCGCCGAGCTCGGCGAGCGGCACCTGAGCGGAGATTCGCACTCGCCCGCCGCTCGCGGAATCGCTGCCGGCGATGCGACCGCGAATGCCCGCGAGATGGCCCGTGATGTCGCCCACGGAGTTGCTCGGGGTCGTCACCTCGACCTTGGCGATCGGCTCGAGGACGACCGGTTTCGCCTTCGATATCGCGTCCAGGAAGGCGCGCTTGCCGGCGGTCACGAAGGCGATCTCCTTGGAGTCGACAGGGTGATGCTTGCCGTCGTAAACCGTTACGCGCACGTCGTTGAGCGGGTAACCGGCGATCGCGCCTTGCTCTAGCACTTGCTTGACGCCTTTCTCGACGGCGGGAATGAATTGTCCCGGAATGGATCCGCCCACCACGCCGTTCTGAAACTCGAAGCCGCCGCCGCGCGGCAGGGGCTCGACGCGCAGATAGACCTCGCCGAACTGCCCGGCGCCGCCGGTCTGCTTCTTGTGCCGGTGATGGCCCTCGGCGGGCTTGGTGATGGTTTCCCGGTAAGCGATCTTCGGCGGGTGCGTGGACACCTCGACGCCGAATTCCTCCTTCATCCGCTCCATGACGAGACGCAGATGCAGCTCGCCCATGCCTCGAAGGACCGTCTCGTTGACCTGAGCATTGAACTCCACCTGCAGGCTCGGATCCTCCGCGGCGAGCTTGTGCAATGCATCGGAGAGCTTTTTCTCCTGCCCTCGCTGACTGAGCTCCAGCGCGACGCCGTGCATCGGAGGCGGCATCTCGATGGAGCGCATGCGAATCGAGTCCTCGTCGTGGCTCGAGTGCAGCACGTCGTCGAAGTGAATCTCCTCTATCTTCGACACCGCGCAGATGTCGCCCGCGGCGCACGCCGGAACCTCCTCGAGCTCCTTGCCTTGGACGCGGTACAGATGGGCGAGCCTCACACTTTTGCGCTTCTCGCCGATAAAGATCTGGCTGCCGCTCTTCACCTCGCCCTGATGCACGCGAAAGGTCACGAGACGGCCGACATAGGGATCGACGTTGATCTTGAAGGCGTGGCCGACGAAATGCCCGTTGCTCTCGGTGGGATCGACTCTGAAGGTCTTCCCAGCGCCGTTCGTCGAGATGAATTCCGGTGGATTGGCTTCGAGAGGGTTCGGCATGAGCTGAGAGAACACGCGCAGCAGCTGCCTCAGGCCGGCACCCGTTTCCGCGGAAACGAAGCACACCGGTATCAGATGGCCGCGGCGCAAAGCCCGCTCGAGGGGATCGTGAAGCTGCTCGAGGGAGATATCGTCGCCTTGCTCCAGATACAGCTCCATGAGCTCGTCATCGAGCTCGATGACCTGGTCGGTAATCTCGGTGTGCGCCGCCTCCACCGAGGAAAAATCCGGCGTTTCGTCGGCGGGCTCGAAAAAGCAGTCGGCGACGGCCTTTCCCTGGCGCGCCGGGAGATTCAGCGGCAGGCACTGCTTCCCGAAAGTATTTCTGACCTGGCTCAGCACCCCTTCGAGGTCGACGCCCTCGGCATCGATCTTGTTGATGATGATCAGCCGGCAGAGCCTGCGCGCGGCGCTGAAATCCATCATGCGCTGGGTGACGAGCTCGATTCCGGTCTGAGCGTTGATGACGACGGCCGCGGTTTCGACCGCCGGCAGCGCGCCGAGCGCGCGCCCCATGAAATCCGGATAGCCCGGCGTATCAAGCAAGTTGACGAACCGCCCGTTATGCTCCAGGTGGCAGACGCAGGTATCCAGCGAGTGCTTGAGGCGCTTTTCCTGGTCGGTGAAATCGGAGACGGTCGTGCCCTTGACGACGCTGCCCGGCGAGCGAATCGCGCCGGCCTTGTGCAACAAAGCCTCTACCAGCGTCGTCTTTCCGGCCCCGGCATGGCCGACGCATGCGATGTTGCGGATCAGTTCCGTCTGGTGCGCTGAAACCATGAAATCCCTCCTGGGTTCTGACTTGTTCTAATGAGGTATCTCAAGCCTGTCTATATCCTAGAACCTATCCTTCGTTTTGCCCAGAATCGATGGACTCCGTCGGCTCGCCCAGGGCCGCCGGCTCAGCGGTAGCCCAGGAGCTTTCGCAGCCCGAGCAGCGCCGGCATCGGCGCGGTGATGACGTAGGTCGGTATCGCTGAGAGATAACCGCGATAGCGGCCCTTCGCCTCGAAGCGCTCGCGGAAGTCCGATTCGAGAAACGCCGCGAGCAGCCTGGGCACGATGCCGCCGGCGACGTAGATGCCGCCGCGCGCGCCCGCCGTCAGCGCGAGATCACCGGCCATGCCGCCGAGCAAGCCGAAGAACATGTTCCGGGCCGCGACTGCCAGCGGCTCTCCGGCCGCGGCCGCCGCCGAGATCGCCGCCGGCAGGAGCGTGGCGGCCTCTTGGCCTGCGCGCTCGACCATGAGCGCGTATATCCGGCTCAGTCCCGGGCCCGAGAGCACGGTCTCGGCGGCGCAATAACCGCTCGGGTCCCGCAGGCTGTCGACGATCGCGGCTTCGGCGGGCGTGCTGGTGGCGATGGATGCGTTGCCGCCTTCGCCCGCCACGACGGCCCAATTGCTGTTGAACGGCACCAAGGTCGCGATGCCGAGGCCGGATCCGGGGCCCAGCACCACCAACGGTGCGCGCGCCGCCGGCTCGCCGCCGCCTACCTTGCACAGATCGTCACTGAGCAAAGTCGGCAAGGCCCACGCCACGGCCGCGAAATCGTTGACGACGATGAGCCGATTGGCGCCGAGCTCTTTCTCGAGCGCCGCTTGGGAGAAGCGCCAGGGGAGATTCGTCATCCGAACCTCGTCACCGCCGACAGGGCCTGCGACGGCGAGCGCGACGTCCGTGGGGCGATCGCTCAATCGCCGCCGTCCGAGGTAGTGCTCGAAGACCTCGAGGATACCGTCGAACTCGTGGTTCTCGAAGCTTTCGACCGCGATCAGCTTACCTTTGTCGTTGACGAGCGCACAGCGCGAATGCGTGCCGCCGATGTCGGCTATCAGATCCATCGATCGCTTCCGAACCGAACTCCAAGTCTCAGGGCCCCGATGGTAAGGACTGCTCAGGCGCTTTGGAAGCGCTCGGAAACGGCGGTTCGAGGGCTATACTGGAAACTCATGACCGCCAACGCATCCGGCCAAGGCCTACGGTCTGCAGCTGATCGATTGCGCAAGCTCAGCCAGCGAGTCGCTCTGGTCCTCGTCCGCTACAAGGTACGCTGCTCGTCCGACCGGCCGCCGGAGGGAGCGGTCTGCTACGTTCTCGAGCGCGACCAGCTCTTCGATCGCTTGATTCTCCAGGACCATTGCAGCCGGGAGCGCTGGCCGTCCCCGAGCCAAACCCTCCCCGATGACGCGGCCGCGCTATGGAGCTTGCGGCAGACCAAGGGCTGGTTCACCCGCCGCCTCGTTCCGAGCAAGCGCAAGCGGCTCGAAAGCCTGCTGTCCTACGTCGCCGCTCATCCCGATCAGGACATTCAGCTCGTGCCCGTCGCCGTCTTCTGGGGCAGATCGCCGGCCAAGGAGCGCTCCTGGTTGAAGTTACTGCTGGCCGAGGACTGGGCGGCGAGCGGGCGGATTCGACGATTCTTCTCGATCCTCGTGCATGCGCGGCAAGTGCTGATCAAGGTCAGCGAGCCCGTGTCTCTGAAACGATTGGCGGGAGAGGATCTCGGGGTCGAGCGCACGACGCGGAAGGCTGCGCGCCTGCTGCGCGTGCATTTTCGCCGCCAGCGCACGGCAACGATCGGCCCGGACCTTTCGCATCGCAGGCTACTGCTCGATGAGGTCCTCGCGAGCCCGGCCGTGACGCGCGCGCTCAAGCGCGAGATCGTCTCCGGCCACCGCAGCGAATGGCGCGTGCAACGGCGGGCGCGCCGCATCGCCAGAGAGATCGCCGCGCATTATTCGTTCGCGGTCGTGCGCGTGCTGGAGCATGTCTTCACCTGGCTCTGGAATCGCCTCTACGAAGGCGTCGACGTCAGGCACATCGAGCGCCTCGACGACATCGCGGTGGGAGCGGAGGTCATCTACGTCCCTTGTCACCGAAGCCACATCGACTACATGCTGTTGTCCTATGTGATCTATCGCCGCGGGCTGGTGCCGCCCCACGTCGCCGCCGGGAACAATCTCGATCTGCCGCTGATCGGCAGGATCGTTCGCAGCGGCGGCGGTTTTTTCATGCGTCGCAGCTTCCGCGGCGACGCGCTGTACTCGGCGGTCTTCAGGAGCTATCTGCGGGCGATCATTTCACGCGGTTTTCCCTTGAAGTTCTTCATCGAGGGCACCCGCTCGCGAACGGGCAGGTTGCTCGCGCCGAAACTGGGCTTGCTGGCGATGACGGTCGAGAGCTTCCTGCTCGACCGCCGCCGGCCCATCGTCTATGTTCCCGTGTATTTCGGCTACGAGAAGCTCGTCGAGGGCCAGGCGTTTCTCGGTGAGCTCAGGGGCCGGCCCAAGCGCCGTGAATCCCTGGGCGGAGCGATTCGTTCGCTCAGGGCCTTGCGCGAGCGCTTCGGCTCGGTCTATGTGAGCTTCGGCGAGCCGATATGGCTCGAGGATATGCTTGATCGCAGCCACGCGCGTTGGCGCGAGGAGAAGCTCGAGGATTTCTTCAAGCCGACCTGGATCGAGACGGTCGTGGAGCGCTTGGGGCTCCAGATCATGACCGCAATAAACGATGCGGCCGTGGTCAATCCCGTGAATCTCGTGGCGCTGGTGCTCCTCGGAATGCCGAAACGGGCGATCGTCGAAGTCGAGCTACGCGACCAGCTCGAGCTCTATCTCGATCTCGTGGCGCTCGCGCCCTATTCGACGCGGGTCGGCGTCACCGACCTGGACGCTGCCCAGATCGTGAAGCGATGCGAAGACCTGCTCTGGTTGCAGCGGCGCCCGCATCCCCTCGGCGACGTGCTCTATATGGACGAGCGCCGCGCGGTATTGGCGAGCTATTACCGCAACAACATCGTGCATCTCTTCGCCCTGCCATCGCTGGTCGCCGCAAGTCTCAGCGACCGCAGCGAGCTCACGGCCTCCGAGCTCACGGCGCAGCTCAAACGGCTGTATCCGTGCCTCAAGGCTGAGCTGTTTCTGCGCTGCGGCACGGCGGAGCTCGAGTTCGAGATCGAGCGTGTGGTCGGCGTGATGGCCAGGCTCGGCTTGCTGATGCGCGGCGGGCCGGTGATTCGCCGTCCAGTGGAAGGCACGGCGGCCGCGGCCCAGTTCCGCTTGTGCGCGGAAATCGTGCAACCCTTCATGGAGCACTATTTCCTGAGCGTCATTTTCCTGCTCGAGCACGGCTCGGGATGCTTGACGAAAACCGAGGCGGTTCGAATCTCGAGCGACGCCGCCGAGCAGCTCGCGATGATCTACACGTTGAACTCGCCGGATCTGTTCGAAGCCGGCCTGTTCGCCAACCTCATCGACGCCCTGCTGATTCACGGCATGCTGATGGAAGACTCGAACGGGCGGCTGTGCTTCGGCGAATCCCTGGCCGTGCTGGCCGACGCTCTGGGACGGGTGCTGCGCCCCCGCGTGCGGCAAACTCTGCTGAATTTTGCCAGAGCGGCCACGACCACACCGTCCGGCGCGCCTGCTCGGAGCAGCGCCCCGCTGGAACGGCTAGAGGAGCGTCTCTAAGCGTTCAGATCGGGAATTCGGTCGCTCTCCATTTGAGTGATCATGTCCTTGATCATGAGCTTCCGCTTCTTCAAGCGGCGCAACATAATCTGATCCACGTGCGGATCCACGACCAAACGGGAGATGACCTGGTCCAGGTCGTGATGCTCGACTCGCAGCTCCTTGAGCCGCTCCACTGACCTAAAGGCTTCGGTTTCTATCTTATGTGCCACTTCTCACTTTGGAACCGCGGCCAGCCAATCGCGGTTGCAATCGCCGATCGCCAAAAAATGAGGATTTAAGAGACTTTCCTTAGTGTTGTACCTCAGCGTCCGACCAGCAAGGTCTATCATACTCCCGCCGGCGCTTTCAAGGATAGCCTGCGCGGCCGCGGTATCCCACTCCGAAGTCGGACCGAAGCGCGGATAAACGTCCGCTTGACCGTCGGCCACGAGGCAGATCTTGAGCGAGCTTCCCATGGGCTTGATCTCGTGCGGCCCGAGTCTCTCGAGATAGGTGTTCAAGGCTCCGCTCGGGTGGCTGCGGCTGCCGACGACGCGAGTGGGGCCGTCGTAGCCGGCGCTCGGGTGAATCGACTCCGCGACGCCGTCGCGGTCGCGCTTCCAGGCGCCGACGCCGAGAGCACCGGCGTATTCGAGCTCGAGCGCGGGCGCCAGCACGATGCCGAGCACGGCTCGGTTGTGGTCGACAAGCGCGATATTGATCGTGAACTCGTCGTTGCGTTTCACGAACTCCTTGGTGCCGTCGAGCGGATCGACGAGCCAATAGCGTTGCCAGCTCAATCGATCCTCTAGCTCCTCCGCCGCGGATTCCTCCGACAGCAGCGGCAGGCCCGAGCCGAGCGCCGCGAGCGCGTCGCGTATGATGCCGTGCGAGGCCCGGTCCGCCGCGGTCAGCGGAGAGCTGTCTTCCTTGAGCTCGACCGCGATCTTGCCGCGATAGACCTCCATGACTGCGTCTCCGGCGCGCTTGGCGATGCCGCGCAGCTCGTCGACGAGCTTCCGCAACGTCGTGGCTTGGCTCAAGTCCATTGATTTCGGCCCTCTCGACGCGGCAGGGGCGCCGCGTGGCGTATGATAGCCCAGCTATGTCGTTGAATCCGACGCCCACTTCGGCGAGACCTCACGCTCTGCCGTGGGATCGAATCGACACCGTGCTCGTCGACATGGACGGCACGCTTCTGGATCTCGCGTTCGACAACTTCTTCTGGCTCGAGCTCGTGCCGGCCCGGTACGCCGCGCACCACCGGCTCCCCGAGGACCGTGCTCGCGAGGAGATCATGACAGCCTACTGCAGGCTCGAGGGCAGCCTCGCCTGGTATTGCATCGACCACTGGGCGGACGCGCTGGGCATCGACTTGCGAGCGCTGAATTGGGAGCATCGCGAGCGGATTCGCTATCTTCCGAAGGCGACGGACTTTCTCGCCGACGTCCGGGCCCGCGGCAAGCGTCTATGGCTCGTGACCAATGCGCACCGGGCCGTGCTCGCGGTCAAGGTCGGCCAGACCGGGCTCGACCGCGAGGTCGACGAGCTCATCTGTGCGCACGACTTCGATGCTCCGAAGGAGAGCCCGGAGTTCTGGCAGCGATTCTCCGCCAATGCGCGCTTCGATCCGCGGCGAACATTGCTGCTCGAAGACAGTCTCAGCGTGCTGTCGGCGGCGCGCGCTTTCGGCGTGGCCTTCACGCTCGCCATTCGGCGGCCCGATTCCCGCCTGCCGGCCCGGGATATCGACGAGTTTCCCGCCATAGACGGCGTGCACGAGCTCATGGGCTTCACCGACGAGGCGTAAGCGGAGCTTGGCGACGCCTCGGGCTCGAGCCGCGGCGACTCAAGGCCTGCCGCGGCGCACGTTCCCCCGCGGCTCGCGCTGCTTGCTCGACGACGGTCGGCCGCCTGGGCGTTGCGGTTTGCGCGGCCGCGCGGATGGATACTTGATCTCCACGAGCGAGGCAGGGTCGATCCGCTCGACCGGGATACGGCGCCCGATGAAGGCTTCGATATCGGGCAACGAGGTCACATAGTCTTCGCAGCCGAAGCTGATGGCGTCACCCGCGGCCCCCGCTCTTGCCGTGCGCCCGATCCGATGCACGTAGTCCTCGGCGTCCTGGGGCAAGTCGTAGTTGAAGACGTGGCTGACGTCGGGAACGTGCAGGCCGCGCGAGGCGACGTCGGTGCCGATCAGGACTTTGAGCTCGCCGGCGACGAACGCTTTGAGCATGCTCAAGCGCTTATTCTGCGGAACGTCCCCGGAAATCGCCTTGGCCTGGATTCCGTTGGCCTGCAAATAGGACTCGAGGCGGTCGGCTTCCCGCCGCGTGTTCACGAATACCATGGTGCGGCGCGCGTCCATTTGCCGTAGCAGGCTGATCAGCAGCGGGATCTTCTCTGCGTTGGAAGGAAAGTAGATCGACTGGCGGACCCGATCGACGGTGATCTTGTCAGGCTCGATTCTAATGAGCTCGGGATTGTTCATGTGCTCGTACGCCAGCTCCAACACACGGTGCGACAGCGTCGCGGAGTAGAGCAGATTGAGGCGCCGCCCGGGTTCCGGGAGCCTTCTGAGCACATAGCGAATATCGCGAATGAATCCGAGATCGAACATACGGTCGGCTTCGTCCAGCACCATGACCTCGATGTGCCGAAGGGTGAATACCTTCTGCTTGTGGAAGTCGATGACTCGGCCCGGGGTGCCGATCAGAACGTCGACCCCCTCCGAAAGTTGCCGTCGTTGCTTGTCGTAGTCCGTGCCGCCGAAAGCCAGCCCGAAACGCAGGTCGAGAAACTTTCCGAGCTGCTCCGCGTCGGCGTGTATCTGCACCGCGAGCTCGCGGGTGGGCGCCAGGATCAGCGCCCGAGGCTGCGATTGCCGACCGGCGGCTGCGGCGGCGTTCTTGTCGAGTTGACAGAATAACGCGATCAGAAACGCGGCGGTCTTGCCGGTGCCTGTTTGCGCCTGGCCCGCAACGTCACGGCCCGCCAGCGCCAGCGGCAGGGTCTTGCTTTGGATGGGCGTGCAGTAGCGGAAACCCGCAGCGGCGATGCCGTCGAGCACCGGCTTGGGAAGAGGAAGGCTATCGAATTCGAGGTCGCTCAGGTGGCTCTGCGCGTCGGGGTCGCTATTCGAGGAAGGAGTTAAGACTTGCAAATTACGTTCTCACGGGTTCAAAATAGGCTTAGCCAGGCGAAACTACTCGCTCCCCCAGTATTTCTATTGCGTCCCCACGAGCCTCGCAAGGAAGCAGTCAGCAGCGGCATTGTGCCTGACCGGGCAAGCAGCGTCACTCTACGATAGGTGGCCGGTGGGGGCTATCGACACGGAACCCGGGCTCATAGCGAACGAAGGGGTCGATTGGAGGAACTTGCAGGTGAGTGATCGCATCGTAAACATCACCGATGGCAGCTTCGAGGCGGACGTGCTCGAAGCCGATCAGCCTGTACTGATTGATTTCTGGGCGGAATGGTGCGGCCCGTGCAAAATGATTGCGCCGATCTTGGAGGGGGTTGCAGAGGAATACAAGGATCGGCTGAAGATCGCCAAGCTGAACGTGGACGACAATCCTCAGACGGCGATGCGATTCGGCATAAGGAGTATTCCGACCCTGCTGCTGTTCAAACAGGGCTCCGTTGCCGGCCAGAAGGTCGGCGCTCTCTCCAAGTCGCAACTAGAGGCATTCTTGGAACCACACGTCGGCGTCTCCACCAATTGAGGCCCGGCAAAACTAGCGATGATCGTTGGTAGGCATCCGTGAGGGGATACTTGGGTAATTCAGCACGTGTTCGGGCTAAGAACGGCTCGCAACGGCCACGGGACGGCAACGGTAAAAAACGAGCTTCTCGGCGGAAACGGCTGCCGCGGGAAGATTTTCCAGACGATGAGGACCTGGAGTTGATTCCTGCGGAAGAACTCGAGCTTACGAAAAACGCGATGAACCTGTCCGAGCTGAAGAATCGGCCGGCGGCAGACCTCGTCGACCTGGCTCAATCGATGGGCCTGGAAAACCTCGCCCGGTCGCGCAAGCAGGACATCATCTTTTCGATTCTCAAAGAGCACGCCAAGAACGGCGAGAATATTTTCGGTGAGGGCATACTCGAGATCCTACAGGACGGTTTCGGGTTCTTGCGCTCTCCGGACAGCTCTTATCTCGCCGGTCCAGACGATATCTACGTGTCACCGAGTCAGATCAGGCGGTTCAGCCTGCGAACAGGCGATACGGTCTCGGGGCTGATCCGCCCGCCGAAGGACGGCGAGCGGTATTTCGCCCTGCTCAAGGTCGGGCAGATCAATCACGATGCCCCCGAGGAGGCGAAGTCCAAGGTTCTGTTCGAGAACCTCACGCCGTTGTTTCCCAGGGAGCGGCTCAAGCTCGAGCAGGGCAACGGCAGCACCGAGGACTTGACGGCGCGCATCATCGACATGGTCGCGCCGATCGGCAAGGGGCAGCGCGGTCTCATCGTTTCGCCGCCAAAGGCCGGTAAGACGATGCTGCTGCAGAACATCGCGGCGTCGATCGCGGCGAATCATCCCGAATGCGATCTCATCGTATTGCTCATCGACGAGCGTCCCGAGGAAGTCACCGAGATGGAGCGGACCGTGCGCGGCGAGGTCGTCTCCAGCACCTTCGACGAGCCTGCCACCCGGCACGTTCAGGTCGCCGAAATGGTCATCGAGAAGGCCAAGCGGTTGACGGAGCACAAGCGTGACGTGGTCATCTTGCTCGATTCGATCACGCGTCTCGCCCGCGCCTACAACACCGTGGTTCCGTCCTCGGGCAAGGTCCTGACGGGCGGCGTCGACGCGAACGCGCTGCAGCGGCCGAAACGATTCTTCGGCGCGGCGCGCAACATCGAGGAAGGCGGAAGCCTGACGATCATCGCGACGGCCTTGATCGATACCGGCTCGAAGATGGACGAGGTCATCTACGAGGAGTTCAAGGGCACGGGCAATCTCGAAATCCACCTTGATCGGCGCATCGCCGAGAAACGGATCTTCCCGGCGATCAACATCAACCGCTCCGGCACCCGCAAGGAGGAGCTGTTGACCGAAACGGACGAGCTGCAGAAGATATGGGTTCTGCGCAAGGTGCTGCATCCGATGGACGAGCTCGCCGCCATCGAGTTCCTGCTGAGCAAGTTGCAGGATTCCAAGACCAACGCGGACTTCTTCGAGGCGATGAAACGCTGAGCGTCGCCGCTCAGCCTTCGGCAGACCGCCGTTCCCGTTGGATCGCCCTGAAGCCGATATCGGATCGGAAGAACGCGCCGTCCCAAGCGATCTTTTGCACGGCCGCGTAGGCGGCGTCGCGAGCTCGAGTCACGCTCTCTCCCAGCGCGACGGCGCAGAGCACGCGCCCCCCGTCGGTCACGACCCGGCCGCCCTCGAGCCGTGTTCCGGCGTGAAAAATCTTGACGTGATCGTCGCAACGCTGCTCGAGACCGTGGATGGCGGCTCCTTTGGCATAGTCGCCGGGGTAGCCGCGGCTCGCCATGACCACGCCGAGTGCGGCCCTCGGGTCCCAGTCGACGTTTGCGCCTGCAAGATCGCCGTCGCAGCTCGCGAGGCAAAGCTCGACCAGATCCGAGCGCAAACGCATGAGAATCGGCTGGGTCTCCGGATCGCCGAAGCGGCAATTGAACTCGAGCACCTTCGGCTTGCCCGCCGTGTCGATCATCAGGCCGGCATAGAGAAAGCCCCGATAGGCGACACCGTCGGCTTGCAAGCCCTGCACGGTCGGCAACATCACTTCATTCATGATGCGGTCGTGCACCTTGGGAGTGACGACCGGTGCCGGTGAATACGCGCCCATGCCTCCGGTGTTCGGCCCGAGATCGCCGTCGTCTCTGGCTTTGTGGTCCTGCGAGCTCGCGAGCGGAACGATCGTCGTGCCGTCGACGATGGCAATGAAGCTCGCTTCCTCGCCTTCGAGATACTCTTCGACGACGACGGTCGCTCCGGCTTCGCCGAAGCTCCGCCGCTCGAGCATCGTCACGAGTGCGGCTTCGGCTTCGTCAATGCTCCGCGCCACGACCACGCCTTTGCCCGCCGCGAGCCCGTCGGCCTTGATCACGATCGGCACCTGCTTCTCACGGACGTAGCTCAGCGCCGGACCTGGCGAGTCGAAGCGCGCATAGGCGGCCGTGGGAATATCGTGGCGTTCGAGGAAGGCTTTGGCGAAGACCTTGGACCCCTCGAGCCGGGCCGCGCGCGCATTGGGTCCGAAACACTTGAGGCCGGCCGCCTCGAACTTGTCGGTAATCCCGGCGACGAGCGGCTGCTCGGGGCCGACGACGGTGAGATCGACGGCTTGCTGCCGCGCGAACCGGAGCAACTCGTCGACAGCATCGGCCTTGATCGGCACGTTCTCGACCTTGGGCTCGCGATGCGTGCCGGCGTTGCCCGGCGCGACGAGCACCGTCTTCACGAGCGACGATTGTGCCACCCGCCAGGCCAGCGCGTGCTCGCGCCCGCCGCCGCCGACGATGAGCACCTTCATGCGGCGGTTGCCGTCGTTCGCATCGCTCTCAGTGCCTGAAATGCCGCATGTGAGTGAAGATCATCGCGAGCCCATGCTCATCCGCCGCGTCGATGACCTCTCTGTCGCGAACCGAGCCGCCCGGCTGGATGACGGCAGTGATGCCGCTCGCGGTGGCCGTGTCGATGCCGTCCCTGAACGGGAAGAAGGCGTCGGATGCCATCACGGCGTCGCGAAGGTCCAGCCCCTCGTCCGCGGCCTTCATTGCGCCGATGCGGGCGCTCAGGACGCGGCTCATCTGGCCGGCGCCGATGCCGATCGTTCGCAAGCCCTTCGCGTAGACGATGGCGTTCGATTTCACGTACTTGGCCACGATCCAGGCGAACCGCAAGTCCTCGAGCTCGGCCTCGGTAGGCTGCCGCTTGGTCACGACGTCGAGCTCGCCACTGCCTAAGTTCGCAGCGTCTCGATCCTGAACGAGCAGCCCATGGTCCACGCTGCGCAGATCCCAAGCGGCTTGCGCCGATACGTCGGCGCTTTGCGGTGCGCCGGCGTCGAGGACGCGGATGTTCTTCTTCTTGGCCAGCGCCGCGAGCGCATCCGTGGAAATCTCCGGGGCGACGATCACGTCGACGAGCTGTCGCCCGATGATCGTTTCCGCCGTTGCCGCGTCGAGGCTGCGGTTGAAAGCGATGATGCCGCCGAAGGCCGAGGTCGGATCCGTGGCATAGGCGTGCTCGTAGGCCAGCGAGGGAGTCGCGGCGACCGCGGCTCCGGAGGGATTGGCATGCTTGACGATGACGCAGGCCGCCTCGGTGAAGTTGTTGACGCATTGCAGCGCCGCGTCGGCGTCCGCGAGGTTGTTGAACGACAGCGGTTTCCCGTGGAGCTGTCGAGCGCCTGCGACCGTTCCGGGAACGGCTCCGCCGCCGCGGTAGAAGGCGGCGCCTTGGTGCGGGTTCTCGCCGTATCGCAGCACTTGCGCCCGCGTCCAGCTCATTACCAGCGTTTCCGGAAAATGCTCTTCTGATTGCTGTTGCCGCGAAAGATACCCGCTGATCGTGCCGTCGTAGCGCGCGGTGTGCGCGAACGCCTTGACGGCGAGCTCGCAACGCAGCACTGGGTCGACGCCGCCGGAGCGCAGCGCGGCGACGACGCGCGGATAGTCGCCGGGATCGGCGACGACGGTGACCCGGTCGTGATTCTTGGCGGCGGCGCGGAGCATTGCGGGTCCGCCGACGTCGATTTTCTCGATCGCCTGCTCGACGCTGCAGCCGCAACGCGCAATCGTCGCTTCGAACGGATAGAGATTGACCGCAAGAAGGTCGATGTAGCCGATGCCATGCTCCGCGAGGATGCCGTCATCCACTCCGCGACGCGCAAGCAGCCCGCCGTGGACCGCCGGATGCAAGGTCTTGACGCGGCCGTCCATGATCTCCGGGAAACCGGTGACCTCGGCCACGTCGGTCACGGTCAGACCTGCATCCCGCAGCGCGCTGGCGGTGCCGCCCGTCGATATCAGCTGGAACGATAAGCTAGCGAGCTCTCGCGCGAAGGCGATGAGCCCAGTCTTGTCCGAAACGCTCAGCAGGGCTCGAGGCGCCTGTTTCATGCATCGAGAAGCTTGTAATCCTTGAGCTTCTTGCGCAAGGTCCCGCGGTTGATTCCGAGAATATCCGCGGCCCGGCTCTGATTGCCTCCGGCATACTCCAGCACCGTCTTGAACAGCGGCTTCTCCACCTCGCCCATGACGAGCTTATAGAGCTCGGCCGGCCGATGGCCGTTGAGGCTCGCCAGATAGCCGCGCAAGGCATCGTCGGTAAGTGCGCTCAGCGGGCGATTCCTGATGCCCATCGCTGCGGGAGCGGTCGATTTTTTCTTTTTCTTACGCTTGTTCGGTTTCTTGCTGCTTGCTGTTTTTACCACTGCGTTCTCCCCATGAACGCCGACTCTCTGCCGAAGCCTCGAACGAGTCTCTATCAAAAAATTCCCGAGCGAGCGCTAGCTGTTCCCGGGCCGACTCGATAGTCATTACTCGTTCGCGAAAGAGTCGCCCCCCTTCCTGATCCTGTGTGTACCAAGCTAAATGCTTGCGGCTGACGCGAACACCCGTGAACTCGCCGTAAAAGGAGTACAGGCTATCGAGGTGTCGGAGAATAATATCACGGACGGATAACAAGTGAGTATTTACTTCGGAAGATTTTTCGTTTTGCAAAAACGAATTTACGCAGGCGAACAACCACGGCCGCCCTCTTGCGGCGCGGCCGATCATGATGCCGTCGGCACCGGTGTATTCGAGAACCTCGCGAGCTTTCTCGGGGGAGTCGATGTCTCCGTTGGCGATGACCGGGATTCCAACCGCCCGTTTGATTTGACGAATAGTCTCGTACTCCGCAAAACCCGAGAACTTGCATGCTCTCGTGCGCCCATGCACAGTCAACGCGGCGATACCCTGTTCCTCCGCAATTCGCGCGATCTCGATGCCGTTGCGCAGCTCGGGCGACCATCCGGTGCGGATCTTTGCAGTGACCGGCACGCCGACGGCCCCGACGACACGACGGAAGATACTCGAGACCAGGCCCGGATCCCTGAGCAGCGCCGATCCCGCGAGCTGGCAACAGACTTTCTTCGCCGGGCAACCCATGTTGATGTCGACGGCCGCGGCGCCGAGAGCTTCGGCCTGCCGGGCGGCCTCCGCGAGCATCCCGGGATCGTAGCCGACGATTTGAACGATCTGCGTCGAGGCGCCGCGCCAGCGGCGCAGGCGCCGGCTCGATTTCGCGCTTTGCCATAGGCCGACGTCCGCGCTGACCATCTCGGCGGGCGTGATGCCTGCGCCCAGCTGCGCGCACAAGGCTCGAAACGGCGGGTCGGAAATTCCGGCCATCGGCGCCAGCGCGATGTTGTTGGCGAAGCTCAGGTTGCCGATCCGCATGAGAGAGGCGCGCCGCCGCTTACTTGAAAACTTGGTCGTTCGCGCAGCGCAGCCGCGCGGTATCCACTGGGACGCAGACGTCGAGCTCGAAGCCGTAAGCGTCGTTTCCCGGGTCGACGACCGCGAGCTCCGCCGGCACGACCGCCCCCGCGGCCATGGTGTCGGCCTTCGCGACGTCGCCGGCGAGATACTCGGCGGGCCCGAACACGCGGCTGCCGACGACGGCCTCCCAGCGATCCTTGAGCTCCAGGAGAATCGCCGGGTAGGGCTGCGCCCGCGGGCCGTTATTTCGGATTCGCGCCGTGATGCGGAGGCTGGATACGTCGATACCAGATGCGGCCGTCGCCGAGAGGTCGAGGATCTCGTACTGCGCGAGATCCCACCTGGGGATGAGCTGCATGCCTAGAACGCCGTAGGCGAATCGCAGCACGGGCCCTACCACGCTGCGGCTCGCCAGCGGCGCGCGATAGCTGTGCACGACCTGCGCGGCGAGGAGCAACGACAGCAACGCCGCGCCCAAGCCCCACACGCGCGGTCTCAGGGGCGGCTTGCGAGCGGCATCCGAGGCGGCTGCCAATGCCGCCAGCAGCTCGGGTTCCGTGTCGGCCGAGAGTGTCGCGTCGACTTCCTCGGCGGAGATCGTCTCATCCACGCTCGTGCCGGGCTCGAATTCGAGCTCCTCGATCGGCTCTCGAGCGAGCGCGGCTTGCTCCACGGTCGGCGCTTCGAACTCGGGCACGCTCATCACGACAAATGAAGCTGAATGGGCCACGGCTGCGTCGCCGTCGCCTGGATAGTCTATGAGGTCGGCGACATTTTCGTGACTCAGCGCCCAGAGGTCGTCGGGGTCGAACTCGGCGCCCACTCTCGAGCCGAACTCGAGAATCTGCTCGTCGTCGCTAGCGGTGACCTCGGCCTCTTCGACCTCGGCGGGCGTCTCTTCCTGCTCCGCCTCACCGGCGTCGTCGGTGTCGTCGCCCGACTGGATTTCCTCGAGCACCTGCAACCATTCGTCGTCGCCGGCGTGCTCGAAGCGCAGCTCCGAATCGGGCTCGCCGATCGCCACCGGCGCGGCGATCACGTCGACGTTGGCCGCGTCTTCCGTCGAGTCTTCGACTGCCTGCGCTACGCTCTCGTCGTGCGGCGGCTCCTCGGCGGCCGGCTCGAATGCTCCAGAGCCAAGGTCGTCCTCCCAGTTCTCCGGCCCTTCGAGCTCATCGATGTTGGCGAGCTCGCGTGCCTGTAGCGTCTGCGAGAAAACGTCCTCGTCCGGTGTCGGGCGGAAGCCGGTCTCCTGGCGCAGGCCAGAATAGGCGCTGAAGACGCTCGCGCAGTTCCCGCAACGGACTTTGCCACTGGCGATTCGCAGACTCTCGGCGGTGATGCGGAAGGTCGTCTTGCAGGCTGGGCAACGGGTAAACAGCATGCTTCGCCTATGGTGTGCGGCAGCGGTTAAGGCGGCATTCTATCTCGTCCGGGCGTGCACCGCGCGGCCGCTGCCGCGCGCTGCCGGGACTTTCTCGTCGCGCTCAAGCACACCCAGCCGTCGCGTTCGACACGCCGGAAGTCGAGAAACCCGTCAAGATAGGCCGATTCGACGTCAGCGGCCTGATGAGCGTGCACGCCGGCAAGAACCAGCGACGCCGAAGGCGCGCACAACTCCGCAAAGCGGCTCGCGAGCTCGATGAGCGGTTGGGCGAGAATGTTGGCGATCAGGACTTCGACTCGAAGTCGCGGCAACGCATCGGGCGCGCCGAGCCATAGGCGGTCCGAGACGCCGTTCAACAAAGCGTTGTCGGCGCTCGCCGTCAACGCTTGCGGCTCGATGTCGACCCCCCAGGCGCGGCTCGCTCCCAGGCGCAGCGCCGCAATCGCCAGAACGCCGGAGCCGCATCCGAAATCGATCACGGTCGCATCGCGTCGCAGGTGGGCGTCGAGCCACTCGAGACACAGCCGGGTGGTCGGATGATCGCCGGTGCCGAAGGCGAAGCCGCGGTGCAGCCGGACGCTCATTCGCTCGCCGTCGTCGATGTCCGCAGCCGCGTCCGCGAGCAACAGCCGCGCGCCGAGCTTCAGGCGCACCGGCCGTTGAATCAGCGCGTCCGCCCACTCCTCATCGCGCACCCTGGCCGCGCAGGAGGCGACTCCGGCGCCGAGCTCGCCGTCGAGTATCTTGGCCGCGCGCGCCATGTCGATCTTCGGAGGGAACAACGCGCGGACCCGGATCCTCGGCCAAAGCGGCATCGTGCCGGGCGCGGGCTCGACGATATCGTCGGCGGCGCCGGGGAGCAGGCTGACGCTCTCGGCTCCGAGCAGGCGAAGCAGGGCTTCGGCCCGCGGCAAGTCCCCGGCCGCCAGGTGCAGCTCCAGCCGTTGCCAGCCCGCGTCGCTCACTTCAGCCCAAGGCGTTTTTCCAGGTAGTTGATATCGGTGCCGCCGGCCTTGAACGCCGAATGATGAAAGATCTCTTGGTGCAGGGGGATGTTGCTGCGAATGCCCTCGATGACGATTTCGGTCAACGCCGTGGTCATGCGCGCGATCGCGAATTGCCGAGTCTCGCCGTGAGCGATGAGCTTGCCGATCAAGGAATCGTAATACGGAGGAACGGCGTAGCCGCTGTAGAGATGGCTGTCGGTGCGAATTCCGGGCCCGCCCGGAGCGTGCCAGAGTCTGACGGTTCCGGGGGAAGGCATGAAGGTTTTCGGATCCTCGGCGTTGATTCGGCATTCGATCGCATGGCCCGACCAGCGAATATCCTCCTGGGCCCACTGCAGCGGCTCACCGGCCGCGATGTGCAGCTGCGCTTTGACGATGTCGCAACCCGTGACCATTTCCGTGACGGGATGCTCGACCTGAACGCGGGTGTTCATCTCGATGAAATAGAACTCGCCGTCCTGGTAGAGAAACTCGAACGTTCCGGCACCGCGGTAGCCGATATCGGCGCAGGCTTGAGCACAGCGCCGCCCGATCCGCTCGCGCACTTCTTCGGAAATCCCCGGGGCCGGCGCTTCCTCGACCACCTTCTGATGCCGGCGCTGCATCGAGCAATCGCGCTCGCCGAGATGTATCGCGTTGCCGTGGTGGTCGGCGAGGACCTGAAACTCGATGTGCCGAGGCCGCTCGAGGTACTTCTCCATATAGATCTGGTCGTTGGCGAACGCCGAGAGCGCCTCCGTCTTGGTAATCGAGATCGCATTGAACAGCGACGCCTCGCTGTGCACGACGCGCATTCCCCGGCCGCCGCCGCCGCCGGCGGCCTTGATGATCACGGGGTAGCCGATTTCCCTCGCGAGGCGCAGATTCTCCTCGTTGTTGTCGGACAGCGGCCCGTCCGAGCCCGGAACGCAGGCGACTCCCGATTGCTTCATCATCCTGATCGCGGAGACCTTGTCGCCCATGAGCCTGATGGTTTCGGCCCGTGGGCCGATGAAGATAAAGCCGCTCTCCTCGACGCGCTCGGCGAAATCAGCGTTCTCCGAGAGAAAGCCGTAACCCGGGTGAATCGCAATCGCGTCGGTCACTTCGGCGGCGGCGATGATCGCCGGCATGTTGAGATAGCTCTGACTCGATGCCGGCGGACCGATGCATACGGTTTCGTCGGCGAGGAGGACGTGCTTGAGGTTCGAATCCGCGGTCGAATGCACGGCCACGGTCTTGATACCGAGCTCCTTGCACGCACGAAAGACGCGCAGAGCAATCTCCCCGCGGTTGGCGATCAGCACCTTCTCGAGCATGAGTATCCTGAGAGCGGCTTATTCTTCGATGATGAACAGCACCTGATCGAATTCGACGGGTTCGCCGTTGTCGACCAGGATGCTCACGACCTTGCCGCTGACGCCGGCTTCGATCTGGTTCATCATCTTCATTGCCTCGATGATGCAGAGCGTGTCCCCTGCGTTGACCTCCGAGCCGATCTCGACGAACGGTTTCGCGCCGGGCGCGGGCGCCGCATAGTAGGTGCCGACCATCGGCGCGGTCACCTCATGACCGCGACGGGGAGGTTCCGCCGCCACGGGCTCCGGCGGAGCGCGCTCCGGGGCCATGGGCACGGCGGCGGCTGGCATCGCCGGCACGGTGACGATCGTCGATTCCCGCGAGTAGCGGCTGATGCGGACGGACTCCTCGCCTTCGGAAATCTCGATCTCCGCGATCCCGGATTCCTCCAGCAACTCGATGAGTTTTTTTACTTTTCGGATATCCACTGCACGTCCTCACTTGGCTAACTGGCGTTCCGCGGCGATCAAGGCGAGCTCGTAGCTCGTGACGCCGAACCCGGCGATCGTGCCGATCGCGATATCGGAAAAGAACGAGCGCTGACGAAAGTCCTCGCGCGCGGCGACGTTCGATAGGTGAACCTCGATGAAAGGAATGCCGACCGCGAGCAGGGCGTCGCGGAGCACGATGCTCGTGTGCGTGAACGCCGCCGGATTGAACAGAATCGTGTCGATCCGCTCTTCGCGAGCCGCGTGAATTCGCTTCAGGAGCTCGTGCTCGGCGTCGGCTTGAAAGCAGATGAGCTCGTGGCCGCGTTTCTTCGCGAGCTCGTCGAGCCGTCGTTCGATCTCGGCGAGCGTGGTCTTGCCATACAAGTCGGGCTCGCGGCGGCCGAGCAGGCTCAGGTTGGGGCCGTTGAGTAGCAGAAAACGAGCCATAGCGTAAGATAGCGCCTAGTTCGCCGCTATTCTACATATTTTCGCCGCAGATCGCGGCATTTTTTATCGTTCGCGCGCCCGGTCAGCGCCGCCCAGCGAGCCGTTCCCGGGCGCTCTCGAGGCTGCTCGCGCCGCTGCCGAGATCCTCGAGCACCGCGGCAAGCTCCTCGAGATCCTGCGCATGCAGCTCTCCGGTATGGACGTCGAGTACGTTGCCTTGCGTATCGGTGAACACCGTGAACGGCAATGCGAAGAAGTCGATGCCGAAAGCGGCCGCGGCGTCCATCGCGTCGGCCTGACCGATCAGCACCGGGTAGTTGAAGGCCATGCTCTCGACGAACGCTCGTACCGGGTCCGGCCGATCCACGGCGATACCGATGACTTGAATCGCCTGATCCTGCCGTGTTTCTTGAAATTCCTTGAGCAGTGGGATCTCGCGCAGGCAGGGAGGGCACCAGGTCGCCCAGAAATTGATGATCAGAGCCTTGCCCGGCCAGTCGTGAATCGACTGCATCTCGCCGTTCAAGTTGCTCAAGCTGAAGTCCGGCAGATATTGCGCGGGCTCGGCGGCGTCGCGCGCCGCGGAAGCGGCGGGTTCGCTGATCGCGGGCGCGCTGGTGCCCGGAGTGGAAAGCAACATGCGGTAGGAGACGTAGCCCGCGACCGCCGCGGCGCTCAAGCCGAGCGCGATCAGCCCCGACTGCTTCATCGGCGGGCCGCCGCGCTAGAGGGATGCGAAGCGGCGAATGTGTGCCGCGAACTCCTCCGCCGGAACGTAGCCGACCAGCTTGAAGCCTTCGTGCTGCCGGCTCTCTCGGTCGATGAATGCGATCGTCGGCGGACCATAGCTCCCAAAATAGCGCAATAGCTCCTTGTCGTCATCGTCGTTCTCCGTGACGTCGGCTTGCAACAGCACGAAAGGTTCCAGCGCCGCGATGACGTCGGCATCCGTGAACGTATAGTGCTCCATCTCTTTGCAGGAGATGCACCACTCGGCGGTGACGTCCACCATGACCGGGCTGCCTGACGCCAGCGCCGCCGCGAGCTGGCGCTCGAGCCCGGCGACAGTCGTGACGGGCTCGAACTGAAGCGCCGCCGCGGTCGTCGTCGCCGCCGGCGCGAGCACGCCGCGCGGTATCGGCCGCAACGGGTTGTCGCCGCCCAGGGTCGCGCCGATCAGCATCAAGGCGCCATAGAGGCAGGCGAGCACACCGAGGCCCTTGCCGAGGCGCCGCGTAGCCGGGGCCTGGGCCGGCAGCGGCTCGAGCGCGCCGAGAAATACGCCGCTCAAGAACACCAGCAGCGCCCACAATACCAGCGTGACGCTCCCGGGAAGCACACGCTCCATCATCCAGATCGCGAGCGCCAGCATCATCACGCCGAAGCTCGCTTTCACCGTGTTCATCCACGGCCCGGCTTTCGGCAGCAGCTTGCCGGCGGATGCACCGACGATCAGCAGCGGCGACCCCATGCCTAAGCTCAGGGCGAACAGGGCGCCGGCGCCCCGCGCCACGTCGCCGCTCTGACCGATGACCGCGAGCGTCGCCACCAGGGGCGGAGCGACGCAGGTCGTGACGACGAGCGCGGAGACCGCGCCCATGACGGCGGTGCCGAAATACGAGCCCGCCGACTGACGGTTGGCGACGCTGGTCAGCCGCGTTTGCAGCGCGCTCGGCAGCTGCAGCTCGAAAGCGCCGAACATGGCGAGCGCCAGCACGACGAATAGCCCGGCGAAGACCGTGATGATCCAGGGCCGCTGGAACATCGCCTGCAACTGCTCGCCCGCCAACGCGGCCAGCGCGCCGCCGGCCGTGTAGGTCACGGCCATGCCCAGAACGTAAGCTGCCGACAGGCTGAAGCCGCGCAGCGCCGTGACGCTTTGCCCCTGGCCGGCGATCATGCCCGAGAGTATCGGCACCATCGGCAGCACGCAGGGCGTGAACGCGAGCAGCAGGCCGAGGCCGTAGAACGTTCCGAAGATCAGCCACCAGGAATCGCTGAGCACCATCGCCGCCAGCCGGTCCTGCTCGGAGACCGCAAGCGGCGCGACCGTCGAGCTTGCGGCGAACTCGCTGGTCGCAGGGACCGTCAGAGCCATCTCGCGCTCCATGACGGGATAACAGATGCTTTCGATCTTGCAGCCCTGCGCTACGCCCACGAGCGTCACGTCGATGGCGTCGGGTGCGGCGCGCGAGAACGGCAGCGAGGCCTCGACGTAGCCGTAGAAGACGCTGACGTCGCCGAAATGCTCGTCGTAGTGAGGCTCGCCGGCGGGGATGCGGGCGCCGCCGAGCTCGATCGATCCTACGGCGCGGAATGCGAACTTGTCCTCGTAGAGATAGTAGCCGGGTGCGATCGTCCAGCCGACCACGAGCTCGTTCGGGCCCTCGACGCGGGCGTTCATCACGAAGGCCTGCTCGGCCGGCAGGATGTCGTCGGGCTCGGTCGCGGCATCGTTGGAGAGCAACAGCCTCAAAGCCGAGGTATCGGCGGCGGGAAGCGCGACCGAACGGCTCCAGTCTTGCGGCGGGTAGCACAGGCCGATATCCGCGCAGCCCTGCACCGTGAGCTCGAGCTGGAGCTCGTTGACCTGCGCCGTGCGGCGGTAGGGAATCAGGATCTCGAGCTGCCGCCGGTAGGTCTCGACGACGCCGAAGAATTCGTCCTCGTGAATCTCGCCGCGAGGATAGATCGGCTCGGAGAGCACCACGCCGGGTGTGCCGGTGGAGAACGCGAACCGCTCCCGATAGAGGTAGTAGCCCTCGGGCACGTCGAAGCGCACCGCGATCTCGTCGGCGGACGCTTCGAGCACGTAGGGGAATGCTTCCTCCGGACGCAGGATTTCCTCGTCCTGCGCCGACGCCGCGAGCGCGCTGCCGAGCGCAGCGAGCAGCAGCATGATGCGGGCGAGGGTTGCCATCATTTACTCCTGGGACGCCGCGGCGCCGCGCAGCCAATCGAGATACGCCGCCAGGCCTCCGTCCACCCGGACTGCGAGAACCTCGGGGAGTTCATAGCTCGAGAGCTCACGTATCTTGGCTTGCAGCGCTTCGAGCCGGTCTTCCGTAGTTTTGATCAGCAACAAGACCTCCTCGTTGGTCTGCCGCGCCCCTCGCCAACGGTAGGTCGAGGTGACGCCGTCGACGCAGTTGACGCAGGCGGCGAGCCGCGCGTCGACGAGCGAGGCCGCCAGGCCGGCGGCTTCCTCGGTATTGCCGCAAGTCGTCAGCACCAGCATCGCACCCGAGCCCATTCGCTGCTCCCGCCGTCGATATCGGGCCAAGAATAACGGCGCGCCCATGGTGCTGTCATGGAAATTGCGCACAAGCTCTTGAAATACCGCCGCCCGCCACTATTATTAGCACTCCTTTTGGTCGAGTGCTAACAAGCATAGCGGCTTTTTGGCTTAATTCTTTTGTAAATCAATAAGTTTAGAAGGGAGATCCCGTAATGAAAATCCGTCCCTTACACGATCGCGTGGTCATTCGCCGCACCGAGGAAGAGCGGACATCCCCCGGGGGAATCGTGATCCCGGACAGCGCGGCCGAGAAACCCATCAAGGGCGAGGTCGTCGCCGTGGGCAAGGGCAAGCTATTGGACAGCGGTGAGACTCGGGCCTTGGACCTCAAGGCGGGCGACAAGGTCTTGTTCGGCAAGTATTCCGGCACCGAGGTCAAGGTCGAAGGCGAGGAACTTCTGGTCATGCGCGAAGACGACGTCATGGCCGTGATCGAAGGCTGACCTCGAGCCGCCGCCGACATCCGAACTCAAGATTCCAGATTCCCAGGGAGAGCGAAATGCCGAAAGAAGTGAGATTTGCAGACGACGCGCGCCAGCGGATGCTGAGAGGCGTCAACGTGCTGGCGAACGCCGTCAAGGTAACTTTGGGCCCCAAGGGCCGCAACGTCGTGCTCGAGAAGAGCTTCGGCGCGCCGACCGTCACCAAGGACGGCGTGTCGGTAGCCAAGGAGATCGAGCTCGAGGACAAGTTCGAGAACATGGGCGTGCAGATGGTCAAGGAGGTCGCCTCGCAGACCTCGGACGCCGCCGGCGACGGCACGACCACGGCCACGGTGCTTGCCCAGGCAATTCTGCGCGAGGGCCTCAAGGCCGTCGCGGCCGGTTTCAATCCGATGGATCTGAAGCGCGGCATAGACAAGGGCTCGATCGCCCTGGTCGCGGAGCTCAAGAACCTCTCGCAACCTTGTGAGGACGACAAGTCCATCGCCCAGGTCGGCACGATTTCGGCGAACTCCGACGAGGAGATCGGCAACATCATCGCCGAGGCGATGGGCAAGGTCGGCAAGGAAGGCGTGATCACCGTCGAGGAAGGCTCGGGGCTCGAGAACGAGCTCGAGGTCGTCGAAGGCATGCAGTTCGATCGCGGCTATCTGTCGCCGTACTTCATCAACGATCAGCAGAGCCAGTCGGTGCAGCTGGATAATCCGTATATCCTCATCCACGACAAGAAGATCTCCAACATTCGGGAGATGCTGCCGTTGCTCGAGGGGATTGCCAAGTCCGGACGGCCGTTGCTGATCATCGCCGAGGACGTCGAGGGCGAGGCGCTCGCGACGCTCGTGGTCAACAACATTCGCGGCATCGTCAAGGTCGCGGGCGTCAAGGCGCCGGGCTTCGGCGATCGCCGCAAGGCCATGCTCCAGGACATCGCGATCCTGACCGGCGGCCAGGTCATCTCCGAGGAAGTCGGCCTGTCGCTCGAGAAGGCGTCGCTCGAGGATCTCGGCGAAGCCAAGAAGATCCAGGTGACGAAGGAGAACACGACGCTCATCGACGGCGCGGGCCGCGAGTTGGACATCAAGGCGCGGGTCGACCAGATCAACAAGGAAATCGAAGAGTCGACCTCGGATTACGATCGCGAGAAGCTCCAGGAGCGCGTCGCGAAGCTCGCGGGCGGCGTTGCCGTCGTCAAGGTCGGCGCCGCGACCGAGGTCGAGATGAAGGAGAAGAAAGCGCGTGTCGAGGATGCCTTGCACGCGACTCGTGCGGCGGTCGAGGAAGGCGTCGTTCCGGGCGGCGGTGTCGCCCTGATCCGGGCGCTGTCGGCCTTGAAGGATCTCAAGGGCGCGAACGACGATCAGAACGTCGGCATCAATATCCTGCGGCGGGCCGCCGAGGAACCGCTGCGCCAGATCGTCGCCAACGCGGGTGCCGACCCCGCCGTGGTCCTCAACGAGGTCGTCGGTGGCAAGGGCAACTACGGCTTCAACGCGGCCACCGGCAAATACGGCGACATGGTCGCGTTCGGCATCATCGATCCGACCAAGGTCACGCGGCTGGCGCTGCAGAACGCGACCTCCGTCGCCGGTTTGCTGTTGACGACCGAGGCGATGGTTGCCGAGCAGCCTAAGGAGGAGTCGGCGGCCCACGGCCACGGCATGTCCCCCGACATGGGCGGCATGGGCGGAATGATGTAGGCCCCGAGTTTCTGCCGAACATTATGAGCCCCGCCACGCGCGGGGCTTTTTTTGACCTGCGGCGCCTGCCTGGCGGCGCTGTGCCATTGGAGCTAGAGTTTCCGACTCTGGTCCCGAGAATTCTTCTGGGTGTGAATGTCGGCATGTCCTGAGCTATCTCCGGCCCTGGCGGATCACTGGCGGGGTCTCGCGCAGCGTTACGCGAAAATCGCCGGCACCGCGCCCGCAATCGACGCCGATATCGCCGAATCGCTGGCGCCCGTGGTCAGCTGCAGCGAGTTCGTCGCCGCGGTGTTGAGCCGCGATCCGCGGTCGCTGCTCGCGCGGCTCGAGGACCGCGCGCCGCTGTCCGAGGAGCACCTGGCAGAAAGCCTGGCGCTCGACGGCTGTTGCGACGAGCAGGAGGCCATGGCGCTGCTTCGGCGCGTGCGTCAGCTCGAGATGGCACGAATCGCGTGGCGCGATCTGGCGGGATGGTCCGATCTCGAGCAGAGCCTGCGCGAGCTGTCGCTGCTGGCCGATTGCGCGATTCGCGCGGCGCTCGACTTCGCCGCCATGATGCTCGAGCCGCGCCACGGCCGCGTCGTGGATACCGATGGGCGGGCCCTGCCGCTGTTGGTTCTCGGTATGGGAAAGCTCGGCGGCGAGGAGCTCAACTTTTCATCGGACATCGATCTGGTTCTCATGTATCCCGACGGCGGCACGGTCGAGGGCCCGTCGCGCATCGATGCCGAGGACTACTTCAGACGGCTGGCGCAGCTCCTGGTCCGGCTGCTCGATCAGCGCACATCTGACGGCATCGTGTTTCGCGTCGACACGAGGCTGCGACCCTTCGGCGCAAGCGGACCGCTCGTCGTCAGCACCTCGGCCCTCGAGGCCTATCTGGTCCGTCACGGCCGCGACTGGGAGCGCTATGCCTACATCAAGGCGCGCTTGATCACCGGGCGTGACTACGAGGCGGAGCTGTTTCGCGAGGTCCTGAGGCCCTTCGTTTATCGGCGCTATCTCGATTTCGGCGTGTTCGACGCGCTGCGGCAAATGAAAGCGTTGATCAGCAAGGAAGTCGCGCGCCGCGACATGCTGCAGAACATCAAGCTCGGGCCCGGTGGCATCCGCGAGATCGAGTTCATCGTGCAGCTATTCCAGCTCGTGCGCGGCGGCCGCGAACCGCGCTTGCAGCAGCGCTCGTTGCTGTCCGCGTTGCCGATCCTCGTCGAGACATCGCAGCTCGGCGCCGACTCGGCCGCCGTGCTGGAGCGCGGCTACCGCTTCCTGAGGACGCTCGAGAATCGCTTGCAGGCCATCGAGGACCAGCAGACCCACGAGTTGCCCGAGACTGTGTTGAATCGGGAGCGGTTGGCTTATGCGATGCGCTGCGGCGATTGGAACGAGTTGCTGAAGCAAACCGAGAAGCAACGCGACGCGGTCGAGCGGCTGTTTCGACAGGTCGCGATCAGGAGCGCGGACCATGGCGGCGAGCTCGCCGCTTGGGATGCGGCCTGGGAGTCCGGCGACCTCGGCGAGGCGCTCGAGTCTTTACCCTCGAGCGAGCGCGCGGAATTCACCGACGCCCTGACCGGGCTGCGGCAGAGCTCGCTTTACGGCCGCATGGACGAGCCGTCGCGGCGTCGCCTGACCGCGGTGCTGTTTCGGATCGCCGCGATCCTCGGCGAGTCCGCGGACGCGGCGTCGGTCTTGCGGCGCACGCTCCCGGTGCTGCAGGCGATTGGGCGGCGCAGCGCTTATTTGGCACTGCTCAACGAGAACCCCGCCGCGCTGGAGCGGCTGCTGGCGCTCGCGCGGCAGAGCGAGTTTCTCGTTCGCCTGGTGTCCGTTCATCCGATGCTGCTGGACGAGCTCCTGGACCCGCGGGTCTTCGAAACGCCGCCGAGCCGCGACGAGCTCGAACAGGCGCTCGATCAGCATCTGCGTGCCGTCGATCCAACCGACGTCGAAGCGCGCCTGGACGGGTTACGGCAGTTTCAACGCACGGCGGTATTTCGCATCGCGGTCGCCGATCGTTTCGGCAGCTTTCCGCTGATGAAGGTCAGCGATCGATTGACCGATATCGCCGAGCTGGTGCTTGACATGTCGCTGGAGATGGCTCGCGCCGAGCTCACCGCCAAGTACGGCCGTCCGATGTGCGGCCAAGGGGACGATCGCCGCGAAGCGGGTTTTGCGATCGTCGCCTACGGCAAGCTCGGCGGCTACGAGCTCGGCTACGGCTCGGATCTCGACATCGTGTTCCTGCACGACTCGGCCGGACTGGACCAGGAAACGGACGGTGCGTCGCCGATCGACAACGGCAGGTTCTTCGCCCGTCTCGCCCAACGCTTGATCCACTTGCTGTCGATTCAGACGGGCTCCGGAAAGCTCTACGAGGTCGACACGCGGCTGCGGCCGAGCGGCAGGTCGGGGATGCTCGTCACGAGCATGGACGCTTTTCGGCGGTATCAACGCGAGCGCGCCTGGGTTTGGGAGCACCAGGCACTGCTGCGCAGCCGCGCCGTGGTCGGCGACCCGAACGTGCGCGAGGCCTTCGAGGCGGAGCGCCGCGAGATCCTCGTGAGCTACGTCGATCGCAGCAAGCTCAAGCAGGAGGTAAGACAGATGCGCGAACGGATGCGCGCGGAGCTGTCCGAGAGCAAGGCGCGGGAGTTCGATCTCAAGCAGGATCCGGGAGGACTGGCGGACATCGAGTTTCTCGTGGATTACTGGGTGTTGGCGAACGCGGCGGAGTATCCGGAGCTCATCGAGTTTCCAGACAACATCAGACAGCTCGAAGCCTTGCAGCGCACGGCTCTGGTTCCGGCGGAACACTGTTCGCGGCTGCGGGATACCTATTTGAGGATCAGGGAGCGCCTGCACGAGATGGCATTGGCCGGTGCGGGGCGCGTCGTCACCGACGAGGACTTCGCGCAGGATCGCGATTGGGTTCGTGTGTTTTGGGATTCGACTTTCGCGGACTAGCAGCCCGCCGTGACGCGGTGCGGGTATAATTGCCGCGTGGCACCCAGGAGAACTGGTCTTGCGCGAACGATTAGGCAGAGTGGAGCAGGAGCTCAAGACCGCAAACGCGGAGCACCTCTACAAGGTGGATCGAAGCATGCTGCCGCTGCATTGCCCTTTACCGGGCAGTTATCTTTGGAATTCCCATCCGAAGGTCTACCTTCCCATCGAGCAGACGGGGGAAGCGAAGTGCCCGTATTGCGGTGCCAACTATGAGTTGGTCGAAAACGCGAGCTGACGATTCAGTCGTTGCGGGCCGTTAGATCGACGTGATCATCGTTACGGGCGGCGCGGGGTTCATCGGCAGCAACCTGGTTCGCGGATTGAATCGCGCCGGCGAGACCGACATCCTCGTCGTCGACGATCTCAGCGACGGCAGGAAGTTCGTCAATCTCGCGGATTGCGAAATAGTCGATTACCTGGACAAGGACGCGTTTCGCTCCTCTCTGCGGAGCGGCTTGGGCGAGAGCGTGAGCTGCGTCTTTCATCAGGGGGCCTGTGCGGTCACGACCGAATGGGACGGCCGCCACATGATGGACGTGAACTTCGAATACTCGAAGGAGCTCCTGCGCCATTGCGAGGCGCGGGGCATACCCATCCTCTATGCATCGTCCGCCGCGGTTTACGGCGCCGGGAGCCGCTTCGTCGAGGAGCCGGGCGCGGAGCGTCCGCTGAACGTTTACGGCTACTCCAAGCTGCTATTCGATCAGTGGGTCAGGCGTCGCTCGCCGGGCAGCCGCTCGCAGCTCGTCGGGCTGCGCTACTTCAACGTCTACGGTCCGGGGGAGGCGCACAAGGGCCCGATGGCGAGCGTCGCGTATCACCTCAACCGCCAGGTCGTCGAGAGCGGTGAAGTGCGCCTGTTCGAGGGCAGCGACGGATATGAGGCCGGCGAGCAGCGCCGCGACTTCATTCATGTCGACGATGTCGTCAAAGTCATCCTGTGGTTCTACGCGCATCCGGAAGTTTCCGGCATCTACAATGTCGGCACGGGCAAGGCAGCGACCTTCAATACGCTCGCCGACGCGGTGCTGGCCTGGCACGGCGGGAGCACGAAGCGTTACATCGAGTTCCCGGCGGGCCTCAAGGAGTCCTACCAGAGCTTCACCGAGGCCGACCTCACCGCCTTGCGAGGGGTCGGCTACACGGCGGATTTCATGGACGTCGCCGCCGGCGTGAAGGCGTATCTGGACCGGCTTGCGCAGCAGTCGTGAACGAGGCGTCGAAGGTTCTGATCGTCGGGCCCTCTTGGGTCGGCGACATGGTGATGGCGCAGTCGCTCTATCAGCTGTTGAAAAGCACCAATCCGGAAACCGAGATCCACGTGTTGGCGCCGCCATGGTCACGGCCCGTGCTGGAGCGCATGGACCAGGTGACGCGAGCCGTGGAGTTGCCGGCGGCGCACGGCGAGCTGGCGCTCCGCCGGCGTTACGAGGTCGGCAGGCGGCTGCGCACCGAGCGCTACGCGCGCGCGATCGTTCTGCCGCGTTCGTTAAAAGCTGCGCTGGTGCCGTTCTTTGCCCGTATCCCGATCCGCACAGGCTATCGAGGCGAGCATCGCTACGGTGTCATCAACGATATGCGCCGGCTCGATCCGGTCGTGCTCGATCAAACGGTGAAGCGATTCGTCGCGCTCGGGCCGACGCAGGAAGGCATGCCGTTGCCGCCGCCGGCCGAGCCCCGCCTGCGCACCGACGAGAGCTCACTCGCGCAAGTGAAACGGCGCCTGAGATTACCCGCGGCCGCGGAGGTGGTCGCGATGATGCCCGGCGCGGAATACGGTGACGCAAAGCGCTGGCCGCTCGAATCTTATGCGGACCTCGCCGGCCGCCTGGCAAACGTCGGGGTCGATGTCTGGATTCTGGGCTCGGAGAAGGAGAGGCCGTTGGGGCAGGCGATAGCGGTGTCCGCGAACCATGAGAACGTGCGCAACCTTTGCGGCCGGACGACTCTCGGCGACGTCGTCGATCTGCTCGGGGCCGCGAAGGTCGCGGTGACGAACGATTCCGGCCTTATGCACGTCGCCGCGGCAGTGCGAACGCACGTCGTGGCGCTGTACGGATCGACGTCGCCGGCGATGACACCGCCGCTGACCTCGAGCAAGAGCGTCTTTCATCTGGCGCTCGAGTGCAGCCCGTGCTTTCAGCGTGAGTGTCCGCTGGGTCATCTGCGGTGCTTGCGCGACATCGCCGTCGATGACGTTCTGAGCCGCGTCATCACCGCGCTCGGGGATCCCGGAGCCGGAGTCCGTGGCAGCGCTCATGGACGAGGCATAGCTTCCGGGACAACGGATAGGCCTTGAAATGACTGAGCCCAAAATCAAGCAAAGCGGCAGCGATCTGATCGTTTTCGACGCCCGCCGGATCGGTGACGTCGACAGCGAGTGGTTCGACCCCGGTTATTGGCGGCGCTTGCACCGAGTGCGGGGGGCCGCTCCGGGGAGAGGCTCGGCGATCTTCGTGCAGCCGGACCGGGAGACCTGGGTGCTGCGCCACTACCACCGGGGCGGCTTGATGGCGCGGCTGATCAATGATCTCTATCTTTGGAGGGGGGCGAGCAAGAGCCGCGCGTTCCACGAGTGGCATCTCCTGGCCGAGCTTCACGACGGCGGCCTTCCCGTTCCGCGGCCCGTGGCCGCGCGGGTGTGCCGCCGCGGTTTGGCCTACACGGCCGACATCCTCACGGTTTACCTGGAGGGAACGCGCTCGCTCGATTCCATGCTGCATGCCGGAGAGTCCCTGGGCGAGCAATGGCGTGCGGTCGGCGCGATCTTGAGGCGATTTCACGACCACGGCGTTCATCATAGCGACCTCAACGTCCGCAACATTCTGCTCGACCAGGTAGGCGGAATCTTTCTCGTGGATTTCGACAAGGGAAGCCTGCGCGGCGGCGGCAACTGGCGCCGGAACAACCTCAATCGGCTGCAACGTTCCTTGCGCAAGACCGCGCTCGAAACAGGAATTCCCTATGACGAGGCAGCTTGGAACCTGCTCTTGGCGGGCTACGAAGCGCGGGCGTAGACGTCCGGAAAGCCGCTCGGGCGTCCCTTGAATTTCCTGTAGGTCCATAAATATTGGTCCGGCGCTCTCTCGATATAGTCCTCGAGGGCCGCGACCAGGCGCCGCGTGTCTGCGACGGGGTCCTCACTCGGAAAGTTCTCGAGCGCGGGCTCGATGTCGACGACGTAGCCCGAATCGTCATCCAAGCGATGAAAGAAATAGGGAAGAACCGCCGCGCCGCTCAATCTGGCCAGCTTGCTCGTCGCGGTTGTCGTGACCGCCGGCTCGCCGAAGAATGGGATGAGATCGCTGTGGCTTCCCGAATAGGCGTGGTCGGGCAGATAGGCGACCGCGGCGTTGGCGCGCAAGCTGTGCAGCAGCGCGCGAACGTTGTTCTTCTCGATTTGCTCTTGTGCAAAACGGCTTCTGCCGCGGCGAATCATCGTATCGATCATCGCGTTCCGCTGCGGCCGGTACATGCAGCTGCACCTCTCGCAGAGATCCTCCAGGATCGCGACGCCGGTCTCGAGGCAGGTGAAATGCGCGGTAAAGAGAATCACGCCCTTGCCGCGCGCAAGCGCCGCATCGAGATGCTCTCGCCCTTCGACACGGATGAGCCGGCGCAGCGTTTCGATGGGCGCAAACCAGCCCAGCGCCATTTCCGCCAACGACGCTCCGTAGGAGGCGAAATGCCGGCCGAGCAGCTCGTGACGCTGTTTCTCGTCGAGCTCAGGAAAGCAGATCGCGAGATTGCGGTCGGCGGCATGCCTCTGGCGGAACAAGAGCGGCTGCAGCATGCGCCCGAAGCCTTTGCCGATTTTGATCTGCCAAGCATACGGCAATCGCACCGTGAGCTTCATCCAGAGCCAAAGCAGCCACACCGGCCAGTATCGCGGCGACCAGAATCGTCGTAGCGAGAGCTCGTCGGGAATCGGCCTCATGCGAAGGTATTCTAAGATCCGGAGGCCTGCTAGGTCCCGGAGCGATAGATGTCCGGAAGCGGCGGCGGCCGATCTTTGAATCGCTGGTGAATCCAGCAGTATTGGTCCGGGCAGCCTCGGATGTAGTCCTCGAGCCCTTTCATGAGCCGCGTGGTGTCGGCGACCAAGTCGTTCGTCGGCACGCCCTCCGGCGCGGGCCCGATATCGATGACGTACTGCGTGCCGCCGGGCAGCCTTCGACAGAAGTAAGTCAGAACGGCTGCGCCAGTCGCCGCCGCGATTCGGCTCGTGGCCGTGTTCGTCATCGCGGGTTCGTCGAAGAAGGGCACCAACGCGCTGTATTTCCGCCGATAGCTCTGATCCGGCGCGTACCAGACGGCGGCGTTCCGATTCAGTGCGCGCACCATCGCCCTGACACTGTTCTTCGGGAAAAGCTCGCTGATGCTCCGGCCGCGCCCTTGCTGCATGATCAGGTTCCACATCTCGTTGCGCTGGTCGCGGTACATCCCGCAAATATCCGGGCAAAGCAGCTTGAACGCGGGAAATCCGAACTCGTAGGTCGTGAAGTGTGCTGAAAACAGAATGACGCCCCGGCCTTTTTCGAGGGCCTTCAATAGATGCTCCGAGCCGTTGATCGTGACATGGTCGCGAATCACGGCTTCGGACCCGAACCACCCCATGGCCATCTCCGCCACGGCCATGCCGATGGATTCGAAGTGCCGTATTCGCAGCCGTTTGCGTTCCCCTTTGGAAAGCTCGGGAAAGCACACCTCGAGATTTCGATCGGCGATGCGGCGCTTCGGGTAGAGCGCCACGCTCAAGCAGCGGCCGAGCAGCCTGCCGGCGGCGAGCTGCCAGGACAGCGGCAGCAGCACGCTCGCGCGCATCCAGCCGTAGACGAGCCAGACGAACCAGTAGCGCGGGGCCCAAAACTTGAGAAACGAGGGATTCTCGGACGTCATGAATAGAGTAAGGCTGGCGTCCCGACCGATGCGCGAAATTCTAGCAGGTCGAGGATGTCAAAGGTACGCGGCTTGAATTTCGGGAACGGAGCCCCTATTTACGACGCTGGATCAGGCACACAGCGCCTGTAGAATGGAGCGGAAATGAAAAGGATCCTACTTTTCCTGGGCACCAATATCGCGGTGCTCGTCGTGCTTTCCGTGGTCATGCGATTGCTGGGGATCGACTCGCTGCTGGAACAGCAGGGAACGCAGCTGAACCTGCAGGCGCTGCTCGTATTCTCGGCCGTGATCGGCTTCTCGGGCGCGCTGATCTCACTGGCGATATCGAAGTGGTCGGCGAAACGGCTCACCGGCGCGCGAGTGATCGAGACGCCTCGCACGGCCGTCGAGCGCTGGCTGGTCGACACCGTTCGGAGGCAGTCCCAGGTCGCCGGCATCGCCATGCCGGAGGTCGCGATCTACGAATCGCCCGACATCAACGCCTTCGCCACGGGCGCGCGGCGCAACAGTGCGCTCGTCGCCGTCAGCACCGGGCTGTTGAACCGCCTCAATGAGGACGAAGTAGAGGCCGTGCTGGGCCACGAGATCAGCCATGTCGCCAACGGCGACATGGTCACCCTCGCCTTGATCCAGGGCGTCGTCAACACCTTCGTGGTGTTCCTGTCGCGAGTCGTCGGCTTTCTCGTCGACCGGCTCGTGTTCCGCACCGAAAGGGGCTATGGGCCCGGTTTCTTCATCACCAGCATCGTCGCGCAGATCGTTCTCGGGATTCTCGCAAGCATGATCGTGATGTGGTTTTCCCGTCAGCGCGAGTTTCGCGCCGATAGCGGCGGCGCAAGGCTTGCCGGGCGAGACAAGATGATCGGAGCGCTCGAGCGCCTGCAACGCGCCCACGAGCCATCGCAATTGCCCCAGTCCATGCAGGCTTTCGGCATCTCGGCGGGAAGGGCGAGCGGCCTGCGGCAGCTCTTTATGTCTCATCCGCCGTTGGAGCGGCGGATAGCGGCGCTCAGAAACCAGTAACGGTTCCCTCGAGGCCGGCAATCGGCGGCGCGGCCTATGGGATGCGCAATCGAACCGGGAACGGGTCGATTGCCCCGGGGGGCGCGGATACTATAGAGTCTTGCGCCTATGATCGGCGCACGATCCCAACGGCTGCTGTTGTGTTTGTCGCTGCTCCTGACGGGGCACGCCGCCGCGGACTCGTCCATGAGTCCGCACTACGAGACCGCGGACTATATCGTCATCGACAAGTCGGAACGCAGGCTTCATCTGCTGCGGCGTGGAAGGATCCTTCGCAGCTTCGAGGTCGCGCTCGGGCTCATGCCGGAGGGGCCTAAGCGGCGGGAGGGCGATTTTCGAACGCCCGAGGGCCGCTACCATCTGGAGGCGAAGAACCCGAACAGCGACTACTTTCTGTCTCTGAAGATCTCCTATCCGAACGCCAGCGATATCTCGCGCGCCAGGGCTGCCGGAGTCGACCCCGGCGGCCAGATCATGATCCATGGGCAGCCCAACGATCCTCGATATCCCGAGTCGCGCTATCGGGGAACGGATTGGACCGACGGCTGCATCGCCGTGTCGAACTCCGACATGGTCGACATCTGGCTCATGACGGAAGCAGCGACGCCGATAGAGATTCGGCCCTAGCTCAATTAAGTTAAAACGCCCATAACTTTCTGTTTTAGGTAAGGTTTATGTAACCTTACTGTGATCCAGTTCCTGGAGAAAACGGGGCTCGGCCGGCTACTATCGCGGTCGAGATCGTTGGGGCAATTGGATCTATGAGCAACGGAAATCAACATCGTTTTCGCCCGCCTCTGTACAGCGGCGAAACCAACGGTCAACCCTCATCGGAACCGGACCCGGCGGATCGAGACGCCAAGCCGAGCGAGCAGCAAGGCTGGGAGGCGTACCGCAAGTGGCTCTCTCGCGTGAGCATGCAACCTTCGCGGCGTACGGCGAAAGACGCATCGATTTATAGCTGGCGCGGCTACAACAACTGGGCCGACAAGATCAGGCAGGCCTGGAAGGCCGAGAAATCCTAAGACTTTCCTAGAGCGCTCCGTGCACGGCGACGCCGTTCTGCCGGACGTCGCTCGCCGCGGGTTTTCTGTCGGCCAGCCAGCGCATCAGGTCGCTCCACGCATCCATATCCTTCTGTATCTGCCAGCGCGGCAGCTCGTACAAGCCGAGGCCGGATTCCGAGCAGCGGACGTAGTTTTGCGCATCTCTGAAGGTCGCGATCAGCGGGATGTCGAGACTTTGCAGAAAACGCATCAACGACTGT
The DNA here is from genome assembly GCA_036396795.1 of Gammaproteobacteria bacterium. Classification (GTDB taxonomy): domain Bacteria; phylum Pseudomonadota; class Gammaproteobacteria; order Steroidobacterales; family Rariloculaceae; genus JAHEEM01. The sequence goes on from DASWKF010000002.1 coordinate 76,160, forward strand.
GAGATGAGCGTGTTGTTCCGAACCCGATTGGCGACGATGCCGATTCGGTCGTCCGCACGTCTTATCTTGGCCACGAGCAACAGGTCCGCGATACATCGCGCGGCGGCGTGAATGTCGATGTCCGAAGGCATGACGGGAACCAGAATCGCGTCCGCGCCGCGCGTCATCTCCGGGAAAGACTGAGACTCGATCGCGGCGGGAGTGTCGATGATCAGAGGCGAGCAATCCTGCGGAACGCGCAGCTGCCAGCTTCGGGTCACGGTGACCGACCGTTCGAAGCCGGCTATGCCGTGAATCACGGGACATTCCTTGGGCCGCTTCTTGAGCCAGCGCATGCTCGAGCCTTGCGGATCGAGATCCATCAAGGCCGGGCGGTAGCCGAGAGCGGCGAAATTGGCCGCAAGGTTCGTCGCGAGCGTGGTCTTCCCGGATCCGCCCTTCGGATTGAGTACGATGATTCGCTTCACGAGCCGTTGCCGCTCCCAAGTTCCGGCGCAAAGATTACGTCAAGAAACTACACGACGAAAGTGGGATTGTCCTTGAGCCAGATCCGCTTTTGAGCATTCCATCACGGCGCTTGCGGGCGGCGGGGTCTAGAGTTTCCTGTACCTACCCGGTTGCTCATGACGCGCTTCATCAGCTGCGAGGAATGCATGGAAATTGTTGCTCAGTGGTTGGACGATCTGGATGACCTCGTTCTGGCGCTGCCGTTAATCCTGGAGCGCCTCCGCTGGCGTTGCCTGCAAGTCGGCGTGCTCGCCGCGGTGATCCTCGCGGGTACGGCGCTCGCAGGGCGTTTCCTGACGCTGATGCCGGCTCTGGTCTCGGTAGCGATGACGAGCGTGCTGCTGTGGGCGGCCGGTTTCATCGCGACGGAGCTCGCCCATCTGACGGGTACGCCGATTCAACCGAAAGGTTGAAAATCCACGCGCCGGTCCCCATCCTGCTCGAGATCCACGGTGACCTTGGGCGCATAGATGACCGGCGAGAATCAACCCGCGACTTACGGTTTTCAGGCGGAGATCAAGCAGCTGCTGCGCCTCATGGTGCATTCGCTGTACAGCAACAAAGAGATCTTTCTCCGGGAGCTCATCTCCAACGCCTCCGACGCCAACGACAAGCTCCGCTTCGAGGCCCTGGCAAAGCCTGAGCTGCTGGAAGAGCAGCCCGAGCTCGAGATTCGCGTCGAGCTCGATGCCGAGGCCCGCACCCTGGCCGTGGCGGACAACGGTATCGGGATGAGCCGGGACGAGATCATTCAACAGCTGGGCACGATCGCCCATTCGGGAACTGCGGAATTTCTCGGCAAGTTGAGCGGTGACGTCAAGCGGGATTCCCAGCTGATCGGCCAGTTCGGAGTCGGCTTCTACTCATCGTTCATCGTCGCCGATGAGGTCGAGGTGATCAGCCGGCGCGCGGGCCTCGATCCCGAAGAGGCCGTCAGGTGGGTGTCGAACGGTCAGGGTGAGTTCTCGGTGGAGCCGGTCACGGGCGGCGCCGCCCGGGGCACGCGAGTCACCTTGAAGCTCAAAGAAAATGAGGCCGATTTTCTCGACCCGACCACGGTGCGAGCGTTGATCCACAGGTATTCCGATCACATCGCGTTTCCGGTCCGACTTCGCGACGGCGCCGGGAAGGCTGCGCCGGACGAGCCCGTGAACGAGGCCAAGGCGCTGTGGACGCGGCCCCGGAACGAGATCGGCGACGAAGAGTACCGGCAGTTCTACAAGCACATCGCTCACGATTTTGCCGAGCCGCTCGCCTGGAGCCACAACCGCGTCGAGGGGAAACGCGAGTATACGAGTCTGCTGTATGTCCCGGGCGTCGCCGCCATGGATCTGTGGAATAGAGAGGCTCCGAAAGGCGTCAAGCTGTACGTCCAGCGGGTATTCATCAGCGACGCCGCGACGCAGTTTTTACCTTTGTATCTTCGCTTCGTTCGCGGCATCGTCGATGCGAGCGATTTGCCGCTCAACGTGTCTCGCGAAGTACTGCAACAGGATCCTCAGGTCGCGTCCATCAGGAGCGCGCTGACCAAGCGCGTGCTGGACATGCTGGAGAAGCTGGCGCGCGACGAGCCGGACACGTATGCAAAGTTCTGGAGCGAGTTCGGCGCGGTCTTCAAGGAAGGCTTGGCGGAAGACCCGGCGAATCGCGAGAAGATCGCGGGCTTGCTGCGGTTCAACAGCACGAGCTCCCAGGCGCAGGACCGCTCGCTACAAAGCTACGTCGAGGCCATGGCTGCGGATCAACGCCAAATCTACTTTCTGATCGCGGAATCGCCTGCGGCGGCGCGCGCCAGCCCGCACCTCGAAGCGCTTCGAGAGCAAGGTTTCGAGGTGCTGCTCTTGGCCGACCGGATCGACGAGTGGGTCATGCAGTATTTGCCGGAATATCGGGGAACGTCCCTGCGAGACGTGTCGCGCGGCGTGCTCGAGGGCAAGGACGGCGAAGCGAAGACCGTGACGCCGGAGCTGAGCAAGGAGCAGGCCAACTTGGTCAAGCGGGTCAAGCGCGTCCTGCGCGAACGCGTGAGCGAAGTTCGAATCAGCCAGCGGCTCAGAGAATCGGCGGCCTGTCTGGTTTTCGCCGAGCACGAGCCGGGGTTTCAAATGCGGGAGCTTTTGAAGTCGGTCGGCCAGGACGCGCCGCAAGCGTCGCCGTCTCTGGAGATCAACGACGCTCATCCGCTGGTAAAGAGGCTCGCTGCCGAGCCGCAGGAAGCGGTCTTCGAGGCGCTGTGCCGGCTGCTTCTCGACGAGGCGCTGCTGCTCGAAGGCCAGCCCGTCGAAGATCCGGGTCAGTGCGTCAAACGAATCAACGACCTGCTGCTCGGCGCGACGCCGGAACCGCAAGCTCAGGAAAGCGTATGAGTCGCGATCAGGTGGCGCGGGACCAGCACGCGCTCCAGGCCCTCGAAAGCGAGCTCGACGAGTATCGCCAGGCCGGCCGCCGGCAGCGCGCCTTGCAGGATCAGGCCGGTATTGTTGAGCGCCAGACCGGTGACGATCGGCTCACCGAGCCCGCCGGCGCCGATGAAGGCGGCCAGCGTCGCCGTGCCTATGCTCACGACGGCGGCGATGCGGACGCCGGCGAGCACATGCGGCAGCGCCAGCGGCAGGTAGATCGTTCGGAGACGTTGCAACTGGCTCAGGCCTAGCGCCCTCGCGACCAGCCGAAGCACGGGGTCGATCGTGGTCAGCGCCGTGATGGTGTTTCTCGCGATCGGCAGCAGCGAATAGAGGAACAGCGCGATGATCGCAGGCACCTGGCCGACGCCGGCGATCGGGATCAGCAACGCGAGCAAGGCGATCGAGGGGATCGTCTGCATCAAGCCGGTCGCATAGAGCACGGCGTTTGAAAGGCCTTGAGAGCGGTGTACGCTCACAGCCAGCCCCAGGCCGGCGAGGCTTGCCGCCAGCACTGCGATGCCGGTCAGTTTGAGGTGCACGAGCGTATTGGCCAGCAAACTCCGCCAGAGCGCGTCCTCGACGACGCTCGCCCTCGCCGCGACCAGACCCTGGGCCGCCAAGAGCTCCGACGCGACGGCGGCGAAACTGCGTTGCGCAACCACGACCTCGGCATTGAGCGCGCGCATCGACTCGTCGTCAACGCGTCCGCCGAGCTCCGCAAGCACCGCCTTCGCCTGCGCATCGAGATCCGCGCGCACCAAAGGCAGAGCTCGATAGCTCGGGAAGTAGCCGAGGTCGTCATCGAGAACTCGCAGCTCGTAGCGAAGCAGATCGCCGTCCGTGGAATAGGCGTCGGTGACGTCGATCTCCCCCCCGAGCAGCGCCCTGTAGGCCAAGCCGTGCTCGATCCCGGAGCTGCCTTGCGGCAGGCCGTAGGCTCGCTTGAGCCCGGGCCAGCCGTCGGCGCGGTCCCGGAACTCGTGACTCAAGCCGAAGCGGAGCTCGGGATGGGTCGCGAGATCCGAGATTCGCGAGAGCCCATGGCGTTGGGCCGTTTCCGGCGTCAGCGCCAGCGCGTAGGTGTTGTCGAAGCCGAGCTCCGGCAGAAGCTCGAGCCCCAGCCGTGCGAGCCGTTGGCGCAGCGCGGTCGCGTCGAGAGGGCTGTCGGACGCCAGGATGACTTGCTCGATGGTGCCGGTGTACTCGGCGTAAACGTCGATCTCGCCGGCGCGCAGCGCCTCGTATGCCACGAGCGTGCCGCCGAAGCCGAAACGGCGCTGCACGACTCGTCCTCGCGCCTCCAGCAGCTGCGCCATGATTTCGGCGAGCAATGTGCCCTCGGTGAAGTTCTTGCTACCGACCGCGACCGGACGTTCCTGAGCATGCGTCGTGCCGCCCAGTTGCAGCAACAGGACCGTAAACAACAGCAGCTTAAGACGCAAGGCCGTCTCGAAGCAGACTGGCGACATACTCGTTCTTCGGCGACGCCACGACCTCCGTTACCGTGCCTTGTTGCTCGATCTTGCCGTTTCGCATGATCGCGAGATCGGTGGCTAGCGCGTAGGCTTCCTGGATGTCGTGCGTGACCAGAACGACGGTCGTGGGCTCGGCCTCGATCAAGTCCATGAAGCGGGAATGAATCTCGCGCTTGGTCGTCGCGTCGACTCCCGTGAACGGTTCGTCGAGCAGCAGGATCTCGGGCTTGGTGAACATGGCTCGGCATATTCCCACGCGTTGCTGTTGCCCCCCCGAGAGCTGATAGGGAAATCGCTGGCCGAGCTCGTCGTCGAGGTTCATCAAGGCCATGAGCTCGTGAGTCCGAGCCTCGAGGCGTCGGCGGTCCCAGCCCTCGATCTCACCGACGAGGCTTATGTTTCGCGCGACGCGAAGGTGCGGGAACAGCGCCGCGCCTTGGACGGCATAACCCACGCGGCGTCTGAGCCGGAACAGGTCGCCGCTCGGAAGCGGTCGCCCGAAGAGCCGAATCTCACCGGCGTCGGGCTTGATCAAGCCGTTGATCACCTGCAGCAGTGTCGATTTGCCGCTGCCGCTGGTGCCGACCAGCGCGGTGGCGAGATCGCGGCGAAACCCGACGCTCAGGTCGCCCAGCACCTCGGTGTCGCCGTAGCGCTTGGTCACTCGGCGCAGCTCTATAATCTCCTGCATCGCGGCCTTAAGATACCACCGACGGGTGAGCCGGTACGCTCTAGCGGCGCCGGGTCATTCTTCAGGAGCAGCATCGATGGCGGACAACAGCGATTCTTCGAAACAGGCGTTACGCACCCGGTTGACGGACGAGCAGTATCGCGTTACTCAGGAAGCTGGCACGGAAGCGCCGTTCAGCGGCAGCTATTACAAGCACGACGGCCAAGGCATGTATCGATGCGTCGTTTGCGGCAACGAGCTTTTCAGCTCCGACACCAAGTTCGACTCGGGGACCGGGTGGCCGAGCTTCTACGCGCCGGCGGCGTCGGAGGCCGTGGACAGCCGCGAGGATCTGAGTCACGGCCGCGGCCGCGAGGAAGTGGTCTGCGGCAACTGCGAGGCCCACCTCGGCCACGTGTTTGCCGACGGCCCGAACCCGACGGGATTGCGCTACTGCATCAACTCCGCCGCGCTGGACTTCGAAGAGGAACAGGATGTTTGACGGCGGCACGATCAGATTCGTGTTCTCCTTCGGTCTGGCTTGCTGTGTCGTGCTGGCGATGCTCGTGGCCGGCTTGAAAGTGACAGGCTTTCCGGAGCGCCAGCAACGCCGCGAGCTGGGGGCGCACGAGGTGGACCTGCTGAGCGAATTCGAGCAGCGCGAGCTTCGCGGATTGCTCGAGGACCGGCGGTTGCCGCAGCCGCCGGAATCGGTGCCGCTCGCCGAGCTCCCCCGGCTCGAGTTTCCGGCTACCGATCCCTAGGCGGTGTGAAGAGCGATCCGCTCAGACAGTCGCATGCGATCCCGGGGCCCGCGGGCTTGCTGGAAGCCCTCCTCGAGATGCCGCGCTCGGAGCCGCCTCTCGCGCTGGCGCTCGTCTGCCATCCGCACCCCTTGCATGGCGGCACGATGAGCAACAAGGTCGTCACCACCTTGGCGCGCGCTTTCGTCGATCTCGGGGCCGCGACGCTGCGTTTCAATTTTCGCGGTGTCGAAGAATCGGACGGCGTGTTCGATTCGGGCAGGGGTGAAGTCGAGGACGCCGTCGCCTCGGCCGACTGGCTGCGGCGGCGATGGCCGGGGACTCCACTGATATTGGGAGGATTCTCTTTCGGCGCGATGATCGCGCTGCGCGCCTCCGCTCGCTTGTCGCCGCTGGGTCTCGTCACGGTGGCGCTACCGGTGCAACGGCTCGACCCGGCAGAGCCCGTCGCCGCGGACCTGCCTTGGTTGCTGATTCATGGAGCCGAGGACGACGTCGTGGCTCTGGACGACGTCGTCGAATGGCTCAATCGCATCGACTCGGGTCCCGAGCTCAGCGTCGTCGATGGCGCCGAGCACTTCTTTCACGGCAAGCTCGCCGAGCTCAAAGGCATCGTCATGCGATACTTCGAGAAGATCATTGGGCCGGTGGTTCCAGAGGAACGGATTGATGCTGAAGGCTTTACGCGAAATATTCACTCGTAGCCTCGTGGACGGCGGCGAGAACGACCCGGAGTCGCGCGAGCATGCGGTTCGACTCGCGACAGCCACGCTGCTGGTCGAGGTCGTTCGCGCCGACTACAAGGAGAATCTCACCGAGAACGAGGTCGTCTTCGATCAGCTTCGAAGGTTTTTCGAGTTGTCGGAGCAGGAGGGACGGCTGTTGATGGAGGAAGCCCGCCAGCAAGCCGACCACGCCGTCTCCCTGCAAAACTTCACGAGGCTCCTGCACGAGTATTTGACGCCGACCGAAAAGTATTCAGTGATCGAGATGCTTTGGCGGGTAGCGATGGCCGACGACTATCTGGACAAGCACGAGGACCATCTCGTCCGTAAAGTGGCCGGATTGCTCTACATATCGCACGGCGACTTGATTCGCATCCGCAACCGCGTGCACGCGGATTCGGCGACGAACGGCTGATCAGTCGACGAAAAACTGTTTCATGTACCGCACGGAGAAGCGGCTGGGCTCGTTTATCGGCGTCACGTCGATCGTGAAAACCAGAGTCTCGGCATTCGCGATCGCGACTTCTCCGATGAAGTAAACGGCTTCTTCCTCGCGGATTTCCCGGACTGAGAGGTCCTTCTGTTGTCCGGTCAAGTTGACCGCCGTCGCAAAAACACTGCCTGAAACCGGCCGGCCGGGCGTACCGGCTTCCTTTTTGATGATGCTGACGTTGAGCATCGCGCGGTTCCTGCTTCTGACGATGTCGTATCGCCGCGCGATCTCGGGTGTGAGCTGGTCCGTCGAGATCGCATTGAAGTGCACGACGTAATCGCCGAAGTCCCTGGAGTTCTCCGTGCTCGGGAGGGCGGCTGCGTCGGTTCTTGCCGTGCCGTCCGCCGATGGCTCGCAACCCGCAACGGCGAAGAGGCATGCGACTGGAAGCGCGCGCAGGAACTGGTTCATGACGGTCCCCCTGTCGCCGGTTAGCGTCTCGATCTTAACCTATTTCCGCGCCGCCGCGGCGTCCTCCAGACCGGCTGGGAGCTCAGCGGGATCGGTGATGCAAAATTGCTTGTAACGGCTGCGCAGACCGCGTAGCAGCTCGACGCGGCTCTTGGGTACTCCGAAGGCCTGCGCGACAAGCTCGATTGCCTCCGCGTTCGCGCGGCCCTCCTTCGGCGGTGACTTCACGCTGATGCGCAGAATCTCACCATCGACGATGATTGCCGCGCGACGCGAGCTCGGCTTGATGATGGAGCGAACGATCAACGTCCCGGGAAGATGACGCGGCGGCGTCAGCTCAGGTACCCTGGCAGCGGCAGGGCGATGCGAACCGCCTGAATCAGGATGAGGACCAGCAGCGGCGAGAGATCCAAGCCTCCCAGCGGCGGCAGCAAGCGCCGGACAGGATGCAGAATCGGCTCGTTGAGCTCGGCCAGCAGCCGCCCGACCGGGCTGTAGCCGCCAGGAGCCAGCCAGCTCAAGAGCACGTATATGAAGATGCTCACAGTGTAGAACCAGAGCGTTAGATTGACGACACGCAGCAGTACCAGCCAGGCGAACGTCAAGGCCGGCACGGAGGCCGATACCAGCAGCAGCAGCAACCAGGTCAGAACCGCTTCGAGAGCGATCAGAATCACGAGCGTGGGCAAGTCCGTTCCGCCCGGGCTCGGTATGACGCGTCGAGCCGGCACGATGAGAGGATTCGTCGCCCTGACGACGAACTGAGCCAACGGGTTGTAGAAGTCGGCACGAACCCACTGCATGATGAATCGCAACAGGTAAGTCAGTAAGTAGAGATCCCCTAGTGTTCTGACGAGGAATACGAGCGAGGGTACAAGCGAGTCGCGCATAGAAGGCCGTTGCGTGCGTTTGGTTCAGACAAACAAAGATAGCATGGCCGCGCGCGCAACGCGTGCGGCTTCTACGCGCGAGCGCCGAAGATCGCGGTGCCCACGCGCACGATGGTGCTGCCACAGCCGATCGCAATCTCGAGATCGACCGACATGCCCATCGATAATGTGTCCAGCGGAACGCCAAGCGCCGAAATCTCCTGCCGCAACTCGCGAAGCCGATCGAACAACGCCGTCGTCTGCGCCGGAGTGGAGTCGGCCGGCGGAATCGTCATGAGCCCGCGCAGCCGCAAACGTTCGAGATTGGCCACCTCCAGGGCTAGGGCGGGCGCGAGCTCCTCCGTCACGCCCGCTTTCCGCGCTTCCTTGGCCAGATTGACTTGCAGACAGACGTTGAGTGGAGCTGCGTAATGTGGCCGCTGTTCATTCAGACGTTGAGCCACCTTGAATCGGTCCACGGTGTGTACCCAGTCAAAGACGTGCGCTATGTCCCTGGTCTTGTTCGATTGAACACGGCCGATGAAGTGCCATTCGACGCCGGGCAGATCCAGTACGTCGATCTTACCGAGGGCTTCTTGCACGAAGCTCTCGCCGAATTCGCGTTGCCCTGCCCGGTATGCTGCGTCGATGACGTTCGGCGGTTGACGTTTGCTGACCGCGACGATCGTAATCTCGGCAGCCGAGCGCCCGGCGACGGAAGCTGCATTTCTGACTCTCGCTCTCACCTTCGCCAGATGGTCCGTGATTTGAGTCACGCTTTGACCGGTGCTGTTGGCTATACTATGCACGTTCTGTTAAGCCCCGCCGGGGCACGAACCACAGATGCAGAGGGAGTCTGATGGCCGCCGTAGACATTGCTCAACTGCTCGCATTCGCCGTCAAGAACAACGCATCGGATCTGCATTTGTCGGCGGGTGTTCCGCCGATCATCCGCGTCGATGGTGATGTTAAGCGCATCAACATGCCAGCACTGAAGCACAAGGAAGTGCACAGTATGGTATACGACATCATGAACGACAAACAGCGGAAGGATTTCGAGGAATTCTTGGAGACCGACTTTTCTTTCGAGATCCCGAAGCTGGCGCGTTTCCGAGTCAATGCATTCAATCAGAATCGAGGTTGCGCGGCCGTCTTCAGAACCATTCCTTCGGAAATTCTGAGCTTGGACGATCTCGGGGCGCCGCGAATCTTCAAGGACATTTCCATGCACCCCCGCGGCTTGGTGCTCGTCACCGGGCCGACGGGCTCGGGCAAGTCGACGACGCTCGCCGCCATGGTCGACTATGTAAACGACAACAAGCCCGACCACATCATCACGATCGAGGACCCGATCGAGTTCGTTCACGAGAGCAAGAAATCGCTGATAAACCAGCGCGAGGTTCATCGCGACACGCTCGGTTTCAGCGCAGCCTTGAGGTCCGCGCTGCGAGAAGACCCCGACGTAATTCTAGTCGGTGAAATGCGCGATCTCGAGACGATACGCCTTGCGCTGACGGCGGCCGAGACGGGCCATTTGGTTTTCGGCACGCTGCACACGAGCTCCGCGGCCAAGACGATCGACCGCATCGTCGACGTGTTCCCCGCAGAGGAAAAGGACATGGTGAGGAGCATGCTGTCGGAGTCCCTGCGGGCCGTGATCTCGCAGACGCTGCTCAAGCGCACCGGCGGCGGCCGCATCGCCGCGCATGAGATCATGATCGGCTCGCCGGCGATCAGAAACCTCATTCGTGAAGGAAAGATCGCGCAGATGTATTCGGCGATCCAAACCGGACAATCGCTGGGGATGCAGACCCTGGATCAGAATCTGCAAGAGCTCATGACGAAGGGTCTGATCACCAAGGAAGAGGCTCGGTTCAAAGCTGCAAACAAGGAAAATTTCTAGTTACGCAAGATAGTGGATAGGAGCGCGCCGAGATGGAACGCGACCAAGCAGTAAGGCTTACTCAAAATCTATTGAAGAAGATGGTCGAGAACAGGGGCTCGGACTTGTTCATTACTGCGGGCTTCCCACCGGCGATCAAGATCGACGGATCAATCAAGCCTTACGCGGATCGTCCGCTGACGCCGGAGCAAAGCTCGCTGATCGTTCGTTCCATCATGAACGATAAACAGTCTCGCGAGTTCGACGCAACCAAGGAATGTAATTTTGCAATTGCACCTCAGGGAATCGGCCGCTTTCGAGTCAGCGCCTTCGTCGCTCAAGGGCACGTCGGCGCGGTTCTGCGAACCATTGTTACGAAGATTCCGACCTTCGAGGATCTGGATCTGCCGGAGCAGCTCAAAGACGTCGCGATGACCAAGCGCGGCCTTTGCCTGGTCGTCGGCGGCACGGGCTCGGGCAAGTCGACGACCTTGGCGGCGATGATCGGGCATCGCAACGAGAATTCTCACGGCCACATCATCACGATCGAGGATCCCATCGAGTACATGCACCCGCACAGGGGATGCGTGGTCACCCATCGGGAGGTCGGCGTAGACACGCAGAATTGGCACAACGCCTTGAAGAACACGCTTCGTCAGGCGCCGGACGTCATCATGATCGGCGAGATCCGGGATCAGGAGACGATGCAATACGGCATTCAGTTCGCCGAAACCGGCCACCTCTGTGTCGCGACGCTGCACGCCAACAGCGCCAACCAGGCCTTGGATCGAATCATCAATTTCTTCCCCGAGGAGCGGCGACACCAGCTTCTCATGGACCTCTCCTTGAATATCAAGGCGATGATCTCGCAACGGCTCATACCGCGCGAGAACGGCATGGGACGCATTGCCGCCATGGAGATCATGCTGGCTTCGCCGTTGATCAGCGATCTGATCTTTCGCGGAGAGGTCGCGCAGATCAAGGAAATCATGGCCAAGTCGAATCGCTTGGGCATGCAGACCTTCGACCAGGCCTTATTCAAGCTTTACGAGGAAGGAGTCATTTCCTACGAGGACGCGCTGCGCAATGCGGACTCGAAGAACGAGCTGCGCCTCAAGATCAAGCTCGAGAGCAAGCGCGAGGACAGCACTCAGAGCCAGCAAGCCGAAAGCCTGGCCCTGATCGACGACGAGAATAAGGCCATGCGGCTGTAGCAGCGCGGCATCTACCGGCAGAGTGGCTCCATGAACGTCAAGCCTCTATTCAAGCTCATGGTGGATAAGAAGGCATCGGACCTTTTTTTCACCACGCACGCCCCCGTGATGATCAAGATCGACGGCAAGATCATGCCCGTCAACAAGATGGAGCTGACGCCGAAGATGGTGCGGCAGGCGGCTTTGGAGCTTATGAACGAGACCCAGCTCGAGGAGTTCACGAAGAACCTGGAAATTGACTTCGCCATCTCGGAGCCGGGTCTGGGGCGATTTCGCGTGAACATTTTCCATCAACGCGGCAACGTGGCCATGGTGCTCAGATTCGTCACGCCGCGGTTGCCGACGCTCGACGAGTTGCGAATGCCGGCGTCACTCAAAGACCTCGTGATGCTTCGACGCGGCTTGATACTCATGGTCGGCGCTGCCGGGTCGGGTAAATCGACGACTCTTGCGGCGATGATCAACTACCGGAACGAAACCGCCGCATCCCATATCGTTACGATCGAAGACCCGATCGAGTTTCTGCACAGTAATAAGAAGTCGATCGTCAATCAGCGCGAGATCGGCCTTGATACGCTGTCCTACGCGCGTGCCTTGCGCAGCGCAATGCGCGAGGCGCCGGACGTAATATTGATCGGCGAGATCCGCGACCGCGAGACGATGCAAGCGGCCATCGACCTCGCCGGCACCGGGCACCTCGCCATCGCGACGCTGCACGCCAATAACGCGCCCGAGACGCTCGACCGCATTATTAATATGTATCCGAGCGAGCAGCACTCCCAGGTGTTCATGGATCTGGCGCAGTACACTCGAGCGATCATTTCGCAGCGCCTGGTCAGAAGCAAGGAAGGCCGCCGCGTTGCCGCGGTCGAGCTGATGCTCAACACGCCGCACCTGTCGGAGCTGATGCTGAAGGGGGACATCAGCGGCGTGAAGGAGGCCTTCAAGGACACCAACGAGCCCGGCATGCAGGATTTCGACACCGCGCTGCTCGAGCTCTACAGCACCGGCATGATCAGCATGGAAGAGGCGCTCGCGAACGCGGACTCCAGAGCCGATCTCGAAGCGAAGATCAACTTCGGCTGACGTCGCCGCACCGGTTCTCGCGTTGCGCAGAGAGCTTTAGAGCGCCCTTGTCGGGAGCGCCGTGAATACGTCCGTGTAGGCTCGCCGCGCGCATCCCTGCGCGCGAGCGTCCCGTCAAGCACGCTCTAAAGCTCTCTGCGCAACGCCCGCTACCGCGGGGGGAACAGCTCCCGGCCGTCGAACACCGGGCCGTCGACGCAAACGCGTTTCATCATGAGCCCCCCGGGCGTGTGTAAAGGCACGATGCAGCCTGCGCAGCCGCCCACGCCGCAAGCCATGAACTCCTCCACGGCGATCTGACAAGGCAACTCGAATTCCTGCGCCAATCGAGCAGTGGCCTCGAGCATCGCGTGCGGCCCGCAGCCGACGACCTGTACCCTTGTCCTCGCGTCCTCCGACAGCGACTCCAGCCAATGGCGTGCGAGCGCGGCGACGTGGCCCCGGTAGCAGCCTTGCATACCTGCGTTGCTCGCCAGGCGGGAAGGCACGCCCCAATGCTCGAGCTGCGCCACCGCGAGGCTGGCCTCGGCGGGCATCCCCGTCAGCTCTCGGCCCGGGCGCCCGAGCTCGAAGGGAAACGGCACCTCGGAGCCCATGAGCACGACGAGGGAGCGGTCGGCTCTAGCGTGCATCCGCTCCGCCAGAAAGAATACCGGCGGAATGCCGACCCCGCCGGCGAGCGCCAGAACCACCGGCCGGCCCTCCATCGGCGCGAAGCCGCGACCTATGGGGCCGAGCAGGCTCAGCGTCTCGCCGGGTTGCCGCGTCGCGAGCCGCGCCAGCCCTTCACCGATCGGCTTGTAGAGGAATTCGAGCCAGCCTTCGCCGCGATCGGCGCGCATGATCGACAGCGGTCGGCGCATCGGCAGCAACGGGTCGCAAGTCAGATGCGCGAAGCTGCCGGGATCCGCCCGCCCGGCGCAGCGAGGCGCGCGGACCCGCAACACGTACTGCTCCCCCGGATAGGCCCGATGAGAGATGATGGGGGCCTCCTCGAGAAAGATCGTCGAGCGATTGGCGGCACGGCTCAACGGGGGCTTCCGCGATTCGCGCTGATATGCTCGTAGACCAGCGCGAGCACGCTCATGCGCACCGCGAGCCCGTTGGTCACCTGTTCCTGAATGACCGAGCGCGGGCCGTCGGCAAGGCTGCCCTCGATTTCCACGCCTCTGTTCATCGGCCCGGGATGCATCACGATCGCGTCGGGCTTCGCGACCCGCAGTCGATCTTCCGTTAGCCCGTAGCGGCGAAAATACTCTTGAGGATCCGGAATCTCTCCGAGCTCGCCGAAGCGCTCTTTCTGGATGCGCAAGGACATGACGACGTCGGCGTCGCGGATGCCGTCGTCGAGCTCGGTGAAAGACCGCGCGCCCGTCATGTCGTCCTCGGGAAGCAGCTCCACCGGGCCGACAAAGCGAATTTCGCCGACGTCGAATTTTGTGAAGGCCTCGAATGCCGAGCGTGCGACGCGCGAATGCTTGATATCACCCACGATCGCGATGCACAGCTTGCCGACGTCGCCCTTGTGACGTTGAACCGTCATCAGATCCAGCAGTCCCTGGGTCGGATGGGATACGTCGGATTCGCCGGCGTTGAGCACCGAGACGTGAGGCGCGACGTGCTTGGCGATGCGCACCGGAACGCCGGTGCTGGCGTCACGAACGACGAAGATGTCGACCTGCATTGCCTGTAATGTATAGATCGTGTCCAGGAGGCTCTCGCCTTTGGTGCGCGCCGACATGTTGACGTCCAAGTTCAGAACGTCCGCGCTCAGCCGCTTGGCCGCGAGCTCGAATGATGCACGTGTCCGCGTGCTCGCCTCAAAAAACAAGTTGGCGACCGTATGGCCCTTGAGAATCGAGTCGCGAGGCGGAGGATGACCGAGAGGAGTGAGGTAGCTGGACGCGCGATCGATGATGCGTTCTATTTGATGTCTTTCCAGATCGGCAAGAGTGATGAGGTGCCTGAGGTTTCCCTGGCTATTGATTTGCTCGACGGTCATTCGGTTGCTCTCTCATCCACTGTTCCGCGATAAGGCATGCCGCATGGCGGTCGATCCGGTCCCTGCGGACCTTCTTGGTCGAGCCGCCGGTCCGCCTCGCGGCGGCGAGCTCCGATGATGCCGCACGCGAGGTAAGCGACTCGTCGACGGCGGCGACGGGCAAGCCGTAGCGTCGTGCGAGCGCCGCCGCGAACGCCGTGGCGCGCGCCGCGATGTCACCGGCGGAGTTCTCGTCCGGCACGCCGACCACGAGTTGGCTCGGCCGCCAGTCCTCGATGACGGCATCCACGTCATGCCAGGGCAGTCGCCGTCCAACGTGAAGTGTCGTCAGCGGCGAGGCGGTATTCGTTCTTCGGTTCGCCGTGGCGATCCCAATGCGCCGTAGCCCAAAATCAAATGCGAGTACGATGTCTGCTCCCGGCTCAGCCGTCGCACGGCTAGGCATGTCCCGCATAGCTGGCCAGGTGGCTGATGTCCACGCCGAGCAAGCCCGCCGCTGCGGCCCAACGCTGCTCGAACGGTGTGTTGAAGATGATGTCCGGAGCGGCAGGCGCGCTCAGCCAGGCATTCGCCGCGAGCTCGGCTTCGAGCTGGCCGGCCTCCCAGCCGGCGTAGCCGAGCGCGACGACGGCCGGCCATGGGCCGCGGCCGCCGGCCATGGAACTCAGAATATCCTGGGACACCGTCACCTTCACGCCGGCCTCGCAATCGAAGGTGGACTCGTAGATCTCCTCGGCCCGGTGCAGCACGAATCCCATGCTGGGCTGGACCGGTCCTCCGCCGAGCACGACCTGGTTGGCCTGCTGGTCGTCGAGCGCTTCGAAATCGAGCTGCTCGAATATCTCGCGGACTTGCATGTCCAGCGGCCGGTTGACGACGATGCCCAGCGCGCCTTCGTCGTTGTGCCTGCAAAGATACGTGACCGTGCCGTTGAAGTTCGGGTCGCCCATGGCGGGCATCGCGATGAGGAAATGATCTTGAAGCGTCTTCATGTGAGCGCCCGTGCCGGCAACCAACGCCAGGCGCTAGTTTAGCGCAGTTGACTGCCGCGGTCGCGTTCGGTTCCCTGTGCCTGCGCGCGAAGCAACGAACTCGCTACTGCTCGGGATCGCCCGAGGGACCGCCCTCGCTGAATTCCCATTCATAGGCGAATCGCAAAACCTCGTATTCGGCGCGAATGATCTGCGGCAGCGGCTCGAACGGCGCCGCGGACCGCAGGATCGTGAGGGCGGCCTGGTCGAGAGCTACGTTTCCCGAGGAGCGCCGCACCACGATGGCGTCGATGCGACCGTCGGCGGCGATCGCGACCTCGAGCGTCGGGTTGTTCCTGAAGCCTTGATTGCGGGCTTCGGTCGGAAAGTTCTCCGTTCCGATGCGCTCGACGCGGTTGCGCCATGCCTCCAGATACTGGGCGAGCGCCGATTCACGTGTGGTCGGCCCGGCGGCCCCGTTGCGTTGCTCGGTAGCGGGCGCCGCCGCCTCCAGATCGATCTCCAGAACGCTCGTCTGATCGGCGACACGCGAGACTGCGTTGGCCGCGGTGAGCGGGATCTCGGCGGGCTCATCGGTGCGCTCCGGCATAGCGTCGATCTGGACCGTGGACGGATTGCGCGTGACGAGGCGGTTCGCGCTCGGCACGGGCTCTCGGGGCGTCCCATCCATGCGGTCGGCGCCCCGGGGATCGCCGGCGTTCGTGAACGGATCCCGGGCCGAGAGCGTCGTCGTCGGACGGTCGGCGACGCTGGCGGCGGCCGATCCCGTGCGGCTCCGCTGAGCGAAGTAATCCGCCTCCTCGGGCGGCGCGGCCGCGTCGTCGTCTCGAACGAGCGTGACGCGCAAGGTCGGAATCGTCTCCGTGTCCGCGACGGGCGTCGCCGTGAACGTCACACCGAGGATGACAATACCGTGAAACAGACCTGCGACGAACAAGGTCGAGCTCAGACGATCGCCCACGCTGGAGTCTGCGTTGCTCAGTGGAGGCCTCCTTACGTCGCGCCTATCAGTATATCGTGATTGCCGGCCTGCGACCGGAAGCGCGCCGACATCGCGTCGGTCATCTCGATTTCGCCGCTGGCGTCGACTCGCAGCACGCAATCGACGCCGAGCTCGTTCGCGATTCCACGCCATCTGTCGGGCCCGGCGACGAACAGCGCGGTGGCGGCGGCGTCAGCGGTGACAGGATCGGTGTCGATCACCGTCAGCGCCTGCGTGTGGCTCACGGGTCTTCCGGTTTCCGGGTCCAGTATGTGGTGCCAGCGGCGCCCTTGATAGTCGAAGTAGCGCTCGTAGTCACCGGAGGTGAAGGCGGCCTCGCCGCTGTCGAGCTCGACGACTCCGAGCAGGGAGTCCTGACGCGGATGCCGGATGCCGATTCGCCACCGCCGCTCGGCCTCGCCGCCCGCGGCTCGGCCGATCGCGGCTAGATCGCCTCCGGCATTGACGAGCGCGTCGCGAAAGCCGCGCCGCTCGAGCAGTGACAATACTCTTCCGACCGCGACGCCCTTGGCGATGCCGCCCAGGTCCAGCATCAGGCTCGTGCCGTCGGCGCTCACCCGGCGGCCGACGAGCTTCAAGGCCTCAATGCCGGGCCTGCCGGTCAACAGACGCTCGATCGCGGCGTTGCTCGGAAGCCGCTGGTCGGCGCGGCTGCCGGCGTGAAAGCCCCAGAGCTCTACCAGAGCCCCGAGCCCGGGCTCGAACAGGCCGTCACTGCGCGCCGAGAGCGTTTGCGCTTGCTCGAGCAGTGCGGCGAGCTCGGGGCTTGCGATATGGCTTTCGCCGGCGGCAATGGCGCGGTTGAGCGCGGCAAGCTCACCGTCGGCCCACGGATAGTAGTCGCGCTCGAAGCTTCGGAGCAGTCCCTCGATGTCGGCGAGCACGGCGCGCGGCTCTCTCGCCACGGGAAGCACCGCGACGATATCCACCCAAGTGCCCATCGCCAGGAGCCGCTCCCGCAGAACGCCGTCCGCGGGCGGGCGCGCGCAACAGAGTGCCGAGACGCAGACCAGCGCCAGGCTTGCATTGATCGATGCTCTCAACACGGGTGCTAGCTCGACAACCGGCGCTCCACCGCCGCGATCAGCATAGCTGCGATGTCGAGCCCGTATTGTCGATCCAGTTCACGAATTCCCGTCGGGCTGGTGACGTTGATCTCGGTCAGGTAGTCGCCGATGACGTCCAAGCCCGCGAAAACGATACCTTTGCTGCTCAAGGCCGGCCCGATCTGCGCGCACAGCCAACGGTCCCGCTGCGAAAGCGGCCGGCCTTCGCCCGTCGCGCCCATGACGAGATTGCCGCGCGGATCCCCCGGGGCCGGAATTCTCGCCAAGGCGTACTCGACGGGCTCGCCGTCGATGAGCAGGATGCGCTTGTCCCCGGCGGTGATCTCGGGAATGTAGCGCTGCACCAGCGTGTACTTGCCGCCGTAGTCGGTGAGCGTCTCGAGGATCACGTTGGTATTCGGATCTCCGTCGGCCACGACGAAGATCGATTTCCCTCCCATGCCGTCCAGCGGCTTCAGAACCACCTTGCGCTGCTCGGCGAGGAATTCCTTGATCGCCGAGCGGCTTCTCGTGATCAGGCTGGGCGGGGTGCAGTGCGCGAACCATGCCGTGTAGGCTTTCTCATTGATGTCGCGCAAGGAGGCCGGCTTGTTGACGACCAGTAGCCCGCGCTGCTCGGCGATCTCCAGAATATAGGTGGTATAGATATACTCCATGTCGAACGGCGGATCCTTGCGCATGAAGAGCGTGTCGAGGCCGTCGAGGTTGCCTTGCCAAGGCTCGCCGAGCTCATACCAACGGTCCGGGTCGTCGCAGACCTCCAAGAATCTCCCGTGGCCGCTGGGCACGCCGTCCCGGACCGACAGGTCCCGTTGCTCGAAATAGATCAGCTCCCAGCCGCGCCGCTGCGCCGCGAGCAGCATGGCGAGCGTGGAGTCCTTCGCGGGCTTGATGCCTGCGATCGGATCCATGACCATGCCGAGGCGGCGTTTGCTGTCTGTCATCGGGCTTCCCCTGCTTGGTTTTTGCGTGAGGGTTCGCAGTAGGCCGGGCGCGGACGGCGCTACTATACCTTGAGCCGTGGGCTGGGGCGCTCGGGAGCGGGGTCGGCGCGGCGTCAATGCAGGCTTTTCGGTCATCATCGGAGGCGTGAGGCGTTCGATGGAAGGCACCCGGCCAATATGTTAAAAGGCGCCTTGAGCTTCGAGGATTCGGGTGGCCTGGGGCGATCGTCTGAGTCTTTTAGATTGAGGAGGGCCTCGTGTCGGGTGAGCGAGCTGCGATAGCAAAGAAGGGTCTCGAGGGGCTGAAAATCCTCGTTATCGATGACAGCAAGACGATTCGCAGAACCGCCGAAACCTTACTGGCAAAAGAAGGCTGTGAGGTCTTCACCGCGGTGGACGGGTTCGACGCGTTGTCCAAGATCGCGGACCATCATCCCGACATCATTTTCGTCGATATCATGATGCCTCGGCTCGACGGCTA
Organism: Gammaproteobacteria bacterium; assembly: GCA_036396795.1. GTDB lineage: Bacteria > Pseudomonadota > Gammaproteobacteria > Steroidobacterales > Rariloculaceae > JAHEEM01. The sequence goes on from DASWKF010000002.1 coordinate 95,150, forward strand.
TCAGACCTGCGCTCTAATCAAGCATAACCAGGTTTTCAAGCAGACCCCGGTCATCATGCTTTCGAGCAAGGATGGGTTGTTCGATCGCGCGCGAGGGCGACTCGTCGGTTCCGAGCAGTACCTCACCAAGCCCTTTACCAAGGATGAGTTGCTCGGCGCGATTCAGAGCCATACGGGCAGATAGTTTCCACAAACCGGTAGTTGGCAATGGCGCTCGTAATGATCGTTGATGATTCGCCGACAGAAGTGCACGTCATGAAGACGGCGCTGGAGAAACATGGATTTCAGACAGTCTCCGCCGCCGACGGCTCGGAGTGCATCAATCTCGCGCGCCGGATGCGGCCCGACTTGATATTGATGGACGTCGTGATGCCAGGGGTCAACGGTTTCCAAGCGACGCGGACCTTGTCCCGGGATCCGATCACGCAGAGCATTCCCGTCGTCATGGTGACCACCAAGAGTCAAAAGACCGATCGGATCTGGGGCTTGCGCCAGGGCGCGGTCGATTTTCTAGTCAAGCCCGTATCCGAATCGGCCCTCGTCGCGAAAGCTCAGGAGATACTCAGCCACGATGAGTGACGGCTCAACGAATCTGCGCAGTCTCCTGAATCGGCCCTATCAGTTGCTGCTCGCGATGGAGCAACGGGCTCGCGCGGCGATCGCGAATCGAGAGGGGGATCAAGGGAAGAAGCGCGAATGGATCGGCGTCGGCTTTCGGCTCGGCAAGGAGCGCTTCGTGACCGACAGGGCCGACGTCAAGGAAGTGCTGTCCGTGCCGGAGCAGCTGACCCGCGTGCCCGGAGCGAAATCGTGGTTGCGTGGGATCGCGAACGTGCGGGGCCAGTTGGTCACCATCGTAGACCTCAAGGCTTTTCTGGGCGGCGGTATTTCGATGTCTGACCGGCAGGCGAGGGTGCTGGTGTCGTCGAGTCGAGAGGTCCCGACCGGTATTCTCGTCGACGAGGTCGTGGGATTCGAGAGATTCGACGCCGCCGACCACAAGGCCGAGGTGAGCAAGCCCGCGATTCGCTGCGAGGGCTATCTCGACGGTAGTTATCGCCGCGGTGCGGACCTGTGGCTATATTTCAGGATTCCAAAACTATTGGCGGACGAGACGTTTCTCGACGCGGCCGATCGTTCGGAGGCTCCGACGCGCTGATGCCTAAGCTGAACCTCTGGTCCAGGGTGCTTGCGGGACTGGCCGCGCTCTTGGCTGCGACGCTTTTGGCCTTGGCCTATCTGGCGTGGACCGGCGGACCGACGGGCGCAGCAGCCCTCCCGGGCCGGCTCGTCGCGAGCGCGCAGCTCGTTCGAGCGCAAAGCCGCGCGGCGTTGTCCGGCGACTCGCAAGCGCTCGATGCGCTGAGCGCCGCCCGAGCGGAGTTTCTCGAGCTCAAGCGACAGCTGACGGCATCGGCCACACGGGGGGCGGCGCTCGCGGCGCTCGCGAGCTCGGACGCCGCGGCCGCGATCGAGGCCGGTTCCGGGCGCATCCTCGAGCTGCGTCCCGACCTCGAAGCCTTGGCGCGTGAGCGCGCGCAATTGCAGGTCCTGGCTCCCGACCTGCTCGCGGTCACGGGCAACCTCGCGAGCGCGCTGCCGGCGGAAGCGCTGGCGGCGAATCAGCGCTTCCTGGACCGATTCGAGCTCACTGTGCAGCGGATCCGCCAGAACCTCGAGCTTCTCTCGGCGGGCGGGAGCGGATCCGAAGTCGTTGAGGTCCTACGCGATGGCGACCAATACCTCGGCGACATACTCGCGGGCCTGGCTGGCGAGTCGTCGCCGCTGGAGATGGTTCGCGTCAGCGGACCCGTCGCCGAGGTCCACCTCGCCAACGCGACGCGCGTCTTCGACGAGGTGCATGACCATATCGCCGCCGTGATCGAGGCTAGCGAGAGCTTGGACCTCGCGCGCGTCGTCGTGGGCGAGATCGATCGTTCCGCGATGGAGCTGTACGACGCTTACGGGCGATTGGACGCCGCTGCGGCGGCCGGCGCCGGCGGCAACACGAGTCTGGCGGTCGCGCTCGCCGCTGCGGCGGCGGTGCTGGTTCTGTTCATGATCTTCGCCTACGTCCGGACGCGGGACTATCGCCGCACCGGCGAGGATCTGGCGCAGCAGAACGAGCGAAACCAGCAGGCGATCTTGAGGTTGCTCGATGAGTTGTCGACTCTCGCCGACGGCGACCTCACGGTCCAGGCTACGGTCACGGAGGACATCACGGGCGCCATTGCCGACTCGATCAACTTCGCGATCGAAGCGCTGCGCGAGCTGGTCACGACCGTCAAGGACTCGTCGCTGCTCGTCGACGCGGCAGCCAAGCAGACCGAGGCTGCTTCACAGCACCTGCTGCGCGCCAGCGAGACTCAGGTCAAGCAGGCCGCGGCCGCGTCCGATTCGTTAGCTCGCGTCGTCATGTCCATCGAAGAGGTTTCCGGCAACGCCGAGCGCTGCTCGGACGTCGCTCGTCATGCCGTCGACGTCGCGCACAAGGGCGGGGACGCGGTGCGACGAACCATCGAGGGCATGAACACGATACGCGAGACGATTCAGGACACGTCCAAGCGCATCAAACGTCTCGGAGAGAGCTCCCAGGAAATCGGCGACATCGTCGATCTGATCGAGGAAATAGCCGAGCAGACCAACATTCTGGCGCTCAACGCCTCGATAGAGGCTTCCAGGGCCGGTGAAGCCAGCCGCGGTTTTGCAGTCGTCGCCGACGAGGTCCAGAAGCTCGCCGAGCGGTCGAGCAACGCGGCGCGGCAGATAGACGTGCTCGTCAGTACGATCCAGTCGGATACCAATGAGGCCGTCGTATCCATGGAGCGTAGCACCACGGACGTCGTCGGAGGCGCGCTGTTGGCCGAGAACGCGGGCGCGGCGCTGGTGGAGATCGAGCAGGTCTCGCATCAGATCGCGAGCCTGGTGCACAACATCTCGGGCTCGACCAAGGGGCAGACCAAGGCTGCGACGGATATCACCGAGAACATGAAAATACTCCGCGATATCAGCTCGAAGACGACTCAATCGACCGCATCAACCTCGAATGCGATCAGCAAGCTCTCGGAGCTTGCGAGCCAGCTGCGCAAGACGGTCAGCGGCTTCATCTTGCCGGATTTCGCCACCGGCACGGGGATCTTGAGCCAGGCCCGGGTTGCGGAGAGCCTCAAGAAGGACGCGGAAGCGCTGCTTGAGCCCGAGACGGCTCCGCCGCCGCAGCGCGACAAGCGCCAGCAATCGGGCTAGCCATCATGAACGACATGGCCGCCCAATCGCTCGACTTGGTCAGCCACGAGCTGACGGCTACCTTGGAAGCCGCGCGCGCGCGCCTGGAGGACTACGTCGACGGCCACGGCGGGCGCGACAGTCTGAACCATTGCGCGGACCTCCTGCATCTCGCCGGCGGTGCCTTGAGAATCGTCGAGGCGCACGGCGCCGCGTTGCTGGCGGAAGAGATGGAGGACGCGAGCCGTTTCCTGATTACGACCAAGGGCCCGGAGCTTTTGGATCGCGGCGGCGAATCCTTGACGCGGGCGATGGTGCAGCTGCCTGCCTACATCGAGCGCTTGCTGGGCGGCGGCCGGGATGTCGCCTTGGTGCTGCTACCCCTGTTGAACGAGTTGCGGGACATTTCACACAAGCCGAGATTGTCGGAGGGCACGCTGGTGCTTTTGAGCTCCGGCCCACAGGGCCGGTTCGTCAGCGCGCCGTCGAAGGCGGCGTTGGCGACCACGCCTCCGACGGACAAGAAGGGCCTGGCGGCGTTGAGGCCGGCGTTTCAAACGGCGCTATTGGGTTGGATTCGATCGGAGCAGTCCGCCAAGCACCTGCGGCAGCTCGTCCGAATCAGCCGCGAGCTTGAGAAAATGGTCGTCAGCGAGCCCGCGCGACAGATTTGGTACGTCCTGACCGGCGTGCTCGAGGCGCTCGCCGAGGACGGTCTCGAGGAGACGGTCTCGCTGAAACGGCTCGTGGGGCAGGCGGATCGCCAGCTCAAGCGATTGATCGCCGAGGGCGAGGGATCGTTCGTTCAAGCGCCGCCCGTCGATCTGTTGAACGGTCTGCTCTATTACATCAGTCGCGCGAGCGGAAACTGTGAGCGCGTCGAGGAAATCCGCTCCGTCTACAGCCTCGACGAGGTCGTGCCGCCCGAAGAGCAGCTCGTCGAAGCGCGGAACGAGCTCGCCGGACCGAGCGCGAAGCTGATGCGCACGGTTGCACAGGCGATCAAGGAAGACCTGAGCAGCGTCAAGGATGCGTTGGATATCTTCGTGCGAACCGGCATGGAGGATCCCGAGGACCTCGCCCAGCAACTCGACATGCTCAAGAAGATCGGCGACACCTTGGGAGTGCTCGGGCTGGGCGCGCTGCGCGATCAGATACGCGCGCAGGCGGAGGACCTGGGCGCGCTCGTTGCCGCCGAGAGCGCCATGGATGAGGGCGCCCTGGAGCGGATGGCCGCGACTCTGCTGGACGTCGAGGACGTTCTCGATCGTGAGCTCGTTCGCGCCGTCGCGCCGTCGATGGGCGTGAAGGAGTCGGAAGAGATCGAAGACAAGGCGCACTACCGGCAGGTGACGAAGGCGGTCTTGAGCGAATGTATAGTGAATCTCTCGCACGTCAAGGAAGCGGTCACGCAACTGCTCGCTCATCCCGAGAGCGTGCGCTTGCTCGACCAGGTCGAGCCACAGCTGCGTGGGATCACGGCCGGGCTGCTGATGCTCGGAAAATCCCGAGCCGTCTCCGTGGCGGAACGTATAGGCGCCATCATCAAGGAGCGCCTCGCGCCGGGGGATTCCCTCATGAGAGCGGAGTTGCTTGAGCGATTGGCGGACGCGATCGTGAGCATCGAATACTACATGGAGACCGTCGGCGCGGGCCGCAAGGATCCATGGTACATGCTCGACAACGCCGAGCGTTGCCTCGGCGTGCTGGAACGTACGCCGGCGGCGACGCCGCAGCGCGTCGAGAGAGCTCCGGAACGCCGCGAGGAGGTAGCGGCCGAGGTGGCGCGAGAGCAGGCGGCAAAGAGAACTCGGCGGCCGGCCGTGATGCAGCAGTCGGAGGATAGGCTGGATCCGGAGCTCGTGGAGCTGTTCATCGAGGAAGCCAAGGAAGAGATCGCGACGATTCGTCGAAATCTTCCGGCGTGGCGCGAGAATTTGGGCAACGATGAGCCGCTCATTGCGATACGGCGAGCCTTCCACACGCTCAAGGGCAGCGGCCGGATGGTCGGCGCCGAGCTCATCGGGGAGTTCTGCTGGAGTGTCGAGAAGATACTGAATCGCGTCATCAACAAGACCTTGCAAGCCACCGAGCCTATGCTCGAATTCCTGCAAACCGCGACGAACGTGCTGCCGAAGCTCGTCGAGCAACTCGAGTTCGGCACGACTCCGCAAATCGATGTCACGCAACTCATGCGGCACGCCGACAGCTTCGTCGAAGCCGACGCGGAGTCGATCGTCGCCAACGAGACGTTTCTCATGCCGGTTCTGGACGGGCCGGTGTTCACCGAGCATGCGCAAGCGCCGGATAAGGCGGCTCCGGCTATCGATCCCGTGCTCGCGGAGATTTTCGTCAAGGAGGCGCGCGGACACCTCGAAGTGATTCGGGACTTTCTCGCGAGTGTCGAGCTTGACGAAGGCCCATACGCCGTCGAAGAGCCCCTGTATCGCGCCTGTCACACGCTGCTGGGCAGCGCGAAGATGGCGGCTTATCAGCCGATCATCAATGTCGTCGAGCCGCTGTCCGAGTACGTCGGGCAGAAGTATCAGCTCGGCGGAGGCATGGACGAGACGGCGTTGCAGACGTTGCAACAGACATTGCTGGCGATGCAACGCATGACCGAAGCGCTGGCATCCAACGAGGGCTTCGACGACGACCTCTCGGATCTAATCGCTCGGCTCGCGGGGCTCGAAGTCGAGGAAGACCGGGAGCAGGCGGAGCAACAGAAGCCGGTCGAGGCGGAAGACGACGACATCCGCGAGTTCGATCCGGAGATCGCCGCGATTTTCTCCGAAGAAGCGACCGAGATTCTCGACAACGCCGAGCTCGCCTTGCAGGATTTTCGGCGCGACAGCAGTCAAGTCTCAGAGCTCGCCGAGCTGCAGCGACTCTTACACACGCTGAAGGGCGGTGCACGCATGGCGGGAATCGACGCGATGGGCAATCTGTGTCATGCGCTCGAGGATTTGCTCGCCGGCCTGACCAACGGACGGCTCGTTCCGTCGGCGGAAGCGATCGACGTCGTTCAGCAGAGCCTCGACCAGCTGCACTCCATGCGCGATGCGATCGGCTCCGGCCGATACCTCGAGCAGCCGAGGGAGCTGCTGGGACAAATCGAGGCGCTGACGCAGGCGGAGGCCGTCGTGGAATCCCGCGATCGCGACGAGCCGGAGGGCATACCCACGCTCGAGCAGGCGTTCGCGGAGGACGGTGAGAAGCCGCTCGAGGAGCTGCTCGAGAAACGGGCGCCGGAACCCGAGCAGGAGATTTTCGAGCCGCCTCCGGAGCGCGACCTCACGGTGCTGACATTGACGCCCGACGATCTCGCACATTTCGACGAGCCTTCCGAGGAAGAGCAAGTCGAGCTGGCCGAGGCGGAGCCGAGCGCCATTTCGGCGACGAGTGCCGAAACGCCGGCCGTCGCGGTCCTGCCGGAAGAGCCTGCGGAGGCCGCTGCCAGCGAGCCGGTTGCGGCGCTCGCGGCGTCGGCGACCGAGCTCGTGCGCGTCGACGCGGAGTTGCTGGACGCTTTGCTGAACGGCATCGGCGAGGTCAGCATCTTTCAGTCGCGGCTCAATCAGCAAGCTCAGTACATCGATTTCCATCTCGGCGAGCTCGACCAGACGGTCGTTCGATTGCGGGACCAGCTGCGCAAGCTCGAGGCAGAGACGGAGGCGCAGATTCTTCACCGCCACCAAGACGAGACGGAGGCACGCGGGGACTTCGATCCCCTCGAGCTCGACCGGTATTCGAGCATCCAGCAGCTCTCCCGGGCGTTGGCGGAGACCGCCAACGACGTTGCGAGCCTGAACGATCTGCTGCGTGGGCTGGCGAACGAGACCAGCACCTTATTGACGCAGCAGGCGCGGATCACGACGTCCGTCCAAGACGGTCTGATGCAGACGCGTATGGTGCCGTTTCAGCGCTACGTCCCGCGGCTGGCGAGAATCGTGCGTCAAGCCTGCACCGATACCGGCAAGGTGGCCCAGCTCGCGATCGAGGGCGCTCAGGGCGAGCTCGACCGACAGGTCATCGAGCGCATGCTCGGGCCTTTGGAACACCTGTTGCGCAACGCCGTCGTTCACGGCATCGAGACGCTCGAAGCGCGGCGCGCGAAACACAAGCCCGACGTCGGCCGAGTGGCTCTGAAGCTCAAGCGAGAGGGCTCGGAGGTCATCATCGAGGTCGCGGACGACGGCGCGGGGCTCAATCTGGCGAGGATTCGGCGCAAGGCGCAGGAGCTCGGACTCTTATCCGGCAGACGGGAGATCTCCGACGCGGAGGTGGCGGAGCTGATTCTCAAGCCCGGGTTCACGACGGCCGATGAGCTGACCCATGCGGCCGGGCGGGGCGTGGGGATGGACGTCGTCGACAATCAGGTCAAGAAGCTCGGCGGCTCGCTGCGAATAGAATCGACGCCGAACGCCGGCGCGCGGTTCGTGCTGCGACTGCCGTATACGCTCGCAGTCACCCACGCTCTGATCGTCGATATCGGCGAGGAAACTTTCGCCTTGCCGCTGCCGACCGTCGAAGGGGTCACGCGCGTGCCGAAAGACCGGCTGCTGGAGCTGCTCACGGAAGACGACCCTCGCATCGAGCACGGGGGTGTGAGCTACCGATTGCAGCATCTGGGCTCTTTCGTCGGTGCCGCGCCTTCCTCGTTGCCGGACGAAGACAGCTCGGTGCCGTTGGTGCTGGTTCGCGCCGGTGAGAGCTCGACCGCGCTGTTGACGGATTCTCTCGAGGGCAGCCGCGAGGTCGTCGTGAAGACCCTCGGTCCACATATCTCGGGCATTCCCGGTATTTCGGGCGCGACCATACTCGGCGACGGCCGCATCATCATCATTCTCGATGCGATCACGCTGATCCGCAATCAGAAAGAGTCCGCCACGCCGGTGCGAACCGTCGAGCCCGTGCCCGAGCCGCGCCAGCTCACGGCGCTGGTGGTGGATGACTCGATCACCATGCGCCGCGTCACGCAGCGCTTGCTCGAGCGCCGCGGTATCAAGGTGCTGACGGCACGAGACGGAATGGACGCCGTTACCGTGCTGCAGGATCACGAGCCGGACATCATCCTTTTGGATATCGAGATGCCGCGGATGGACGGTTATCAGTTCGCGACGCATGTGCGAAACGACCCTAAGGCCAGGGATATTCCGATCATCATGATCACGTCTCGCTCAGGTGAGAAGCACCGCGCGCGCGCAATCGAGATCGGTGTGAACGACTATCTGAGCAAGCCCTACCAAGAGGATCAGCTCGTCGGGGCGGTGGGCGCGCTGTTGGGTCGCGAGCTATGAGTGTCGATCAAACCGAGCTCTACAGCCTGTTGATTCCTCTTCAGGGAGAACGATTGCTCGTGCCGCGCGCCTGCGTCGCCGAAGTCATCGCATTCGTCGTGCCGCAACGCACGCAGGAGGATGCCGACAAGCCTGCCTGGTTTCTCGGTCATATCAGTTGGAACGATCGGCGCCTGCCGGTCGTGTCCTTCGAGGCGATGTCGGGCGGCGAGGTCAAGAAACGCCCGGGGAGGACGCGCATCGTGGTATTCAACGCCGTCGGTGAAAATCAGGGTGCGGGCTACTACGGGTTGCTGACCCAAGGTTTTCCGCAGCTAGTGCGCGTAAACGCTGACGTGCTGTCCCCTGAAAAGGAAAGACCGTGGTCCGAAGGTCAGCCGGTGCTGTGCCGGACGCGGATGATCAATGAGTATCCGCTGATACCCGACATCGATCGTCTGGAAGCGATGCTCGGCGAGTTGCGCGCTTGACGGCCTGCGGGCGGCGTTCATGCCCGAGCGCTCAGACGCCGAGATCTCCCCACAGCGCTTGAGCCAGGGCACAGCCCGCCACGCATGCCGTCTCCGTCCTGAGCGTTCTCGGACCGAGCGAATAGCGCTCGAAGCCCGCCCGCTCGGCGGCGTGCAGATCCTGCTCACTGAGGCCGCCCTCCGGACCGACGAGCAGATAAATCGTTCGGCCCGGCGTGATCGCCGCGGACGCGCTCGCAAGCGGCCTGCCCGAGCCGGCGTGCAGAGCGGCGCCGAAAACGTTCTCCGGCAATTGCGCGAGCATGTCGGCGAGCGGCATCGGCTCGCGGATCAGTGCCGGGCGATGGCGGCCCGACTGCTCGCAGGCGCTCTGTGCGATTCGCCGCCAGTGCTCCAAGCGGCGCTGCATGCGCCCTGCGTCGAGTCTGACGACGCTGAACTCCGTCCGCACGGGTGCGACGGAGACGACGCCGAGCTCGGTCGCTTTTTGAACGATCAGATCCATGGCATCGGCCTTGACCAAGGCCTGGATCAAGTTCAGGTTCAATGAAGATTCCGGGATCGGCTCGGCGTCCGCGAGCACGCGCAGCTCCGCGGCGTCCCCGGTCAGTCTGGCGATGGACGCGAGGCGCTCCTTGCCCCTGCCGTCGAACAAGATCACGGTCTCTCCGCCCTTGAGCCGCAGAACATGCCGGAGGTAGTGGGCTTGCCTGTGGTCCAGCCGCACGCACCGGCCGGCCAAGTTGTCGGCGATGTATAGCCGCTGGGTTCTTCCCGATCGATTTTTCATCCGGTTCGCTCCCGATGCATGCCGAGGTCTCTGGCGAGGTTGGTATATAGTCGCGTATCGAGCGATGGGGTTGGAGCTTGCGTCTGCAGTTTCACAGTACTATGAAGTTGGATGTCGCGACAGGGTGGCTCGAAGACGTGCGACGCATCGAGTCACCGAATTGTGACGACCGGCCGGGCGGCTGTGACCCGAGCCTGATCGTCATTCACGGAATCAGCCTGCCGCCCGGAGAGTTCGGGGGTTGTGGAATCGACCAACTGTTTCTCAACGCCCTGGATCCGGACGCGCATCCGTATTACCGGGGAATCTGCCATCTGCGCGTGTCCAGCCACGTGCTGATCTCGCGGCAGGGCGAGCTGACCCAATATGTGCCTTTCGGGCAGCGGGCTTGGCACGCGGGCGAATCCGAGCACTGCGGGCGGACTGCCTGCAACGATTTTTCCGTAGGCATCGAGCTCGAGGGAACCGACGACTCGCCCTACGAGCCGATTCAATACCGGCGCCTCGCGCGGCTCGTACGCCTTCTTCGACGAGCCTATCCTTCGTTGAGAACGGCGGACATCGTCGGTCATAGCCATATCGCGCCCGAACGCAAGACCGACCCCGGAGAGTATTTCGATTGGGCGCTGCTCGAGAAGCTCTTGGCCGACTGACCGGACCCAGCATGAAGCTAATTGCGCTGATACTCGGCCTGGTCCTGGAGCGGCTAGCGACTGAGGTCCTGCATCTGCGGGAATTGAGGTGGTTCGACGGCTATTTCGACCTCGGCATCGCGCGGCTCAAGGAATCTCCCGCCTGGCTGCTCTATGCCGGCGTGATCGTGATCCTGTTCATTCCGGTGCTGCCGGTATTGTGGGTGAGCGTGTACCTTGCGGCACCGTACGCGAGTCTCGAATGGCCCGAGTTCATGTCGGTGGTCTTGTGGACGTTGCCGTATCTGCTGTTCGCGGTTCTGATCCTTTTCTTCTCACTCGGTCCGCGGGATCTCGGCAGCGAGGTCGACGAATACTGCGAGGCAGTAGACGCGGGCGACCAGGCCCGGTCGGAGCGCGTCCTCACGGAGATCTGCGAAGTCGAGCACTCGGATACCAATGAGATCGAGGCGATCGAGGAAGCCGTGTTCGTTCAGGCCACGAACCGGATCTTCGGCGTCGTCTTCTGGTTCATCGCGCTCGGCCCGGTCGGGGCGTGGTTGTTCAGAACCAGCGACCTGCTGCGCCGCCGCGTCGCATACTCCTCGGGACGAAGCATGGCAGGAATGGAGGCCATACTTGCCGCCGTCGAGAACGTGCATGGCGTGCTGGTTTGGATTCCCGCGCGCTTAGCCATTATCGGCTATGCATTAAGCGGCAGCTTCGACGACGCCTGGAACCGCTGGCGCAGCTACGAGCTCAAGTCCGATCTGCCGTTTCATCGCAGCAACGACGAGGTCGTCGCCTGTGTCGGCAAGGCCGCGATGACGGGCTTGCTCGAAGGGCCGCCGAACTCGATCGCCGCGGCGCAAAGCGCCATGCGGCTCGTCAAGCGAACGCTCTTCATCTGGGTGACCGTCATCGGGCTGATGACGATCTTCGGCTGGGCCGTTTGAGATAGGCTCTAAGCGGCGTCGTGCCCGCCTTTGTGAGCGGCCTGCCAGATCGTTTCCGGAGCCGACTTCGATTGGGCGATTGCACGCGCCACCACGAATAGCAGATCCGAGAGCCGATTGAGATATCGGAGCAGCTCCGGGTTGATCTCGGCCTCCTCGGCCAGCTTCCAGGCGCGTCGCTCCGCGCGCCGGCAAACGGCGCGGGCGAGGTGACTGGCCGCCGAGGCCCGGGTGCCGCCGGGTAGCACGAAATCCTTCAATGCCGGCAAGGCGGAATTGAGGCGGTCGAGCTCGCCCTCGAGCCAGGCCACGTGATCGCTGCGAATGGCGACGTGCCCCGGCAGCGCAAACTCGGCTCCGATGTCGAACAGCTCGTGCTGTATTTTCGTCAGGCCGCCACGAATCGCATCGGGTACCTCGGCCTCGGCGAGGATGAGCCCTATCGCGCTGTTGGTTTCGTCGATCGCGCCACAAGTCTCGATGCGCAACGCGGATTTAGAAACGCGCTCACCGTTGGCAAGACCGGTCATACCGCTGTCGCCCATGCGCGTGTAGATTTTCGTCAGGCGGTTTGCCATCGGTGCCGCTGCAGTGGATCAGGCTGCTCATGATACAGCCCGCGCGCCCAATTTCCGCCAATCAATCGAGCGACAGCCAGCGGATCTCCGCGGCCGTTGTCGGCCCGATGAGTGTCTCGCCCAGATTCGCGGGAATCCGGGCGCTGTCGGCCTCTACCGGTATGCGCCCGGCCATGAGCTCGGCCTTCGATTGCGGATAGAGTGGAATCGCCGCCGGATCCGCGAAACCGTGCGGGAAAGCCGGCAACGCGTTGCCGGGGGCGTATTTGTCGGTCGCTCCAAGTGTGTGCAACAGCTCGTGCGCCATCACGACCTGATTGGAGCCGTCGGCGGCCGGAATGGCGAACACGTTGGCGACGGCGATCAAACCTCGTTGGAGCGCGGTCGAGCGGTCGAGCACCTGCGCGGCAGTCTCATCGTGATACAGCGCGAATAATGTGATATCGGGGCTCGGCCGGTCGTGGGCTCGTTTCACGCCGGCGCTGAACCAGCGCATCTCGAGGCTCCAGAGCACGGTGTCGAGGATCGTGGGCATGGCCGGCAGCACCGGCAGCTCGTTCGCTATCTGCGGCGCGAGGTCGAGCCGAAACGGCAAATCCAACACCACCCCGTAACGTTTCGCCTCGGCAAGGAAGTAACGCTCGAGCGCGTCGAAGTCCTCGTCGCGGAGCCGCTCGACATAGGCCTGAGTTCCGGCGCTGCCGTCGGCGTTGATCGGATAAACGTCGACCCAAAGGGTCGTATCCCAGTCGGTCGTTCGTGCAGACGCGAGATAATTGCCGACGGCCGCGAACGCCAGGATGTAAAGCAGAATCGTCACGCGAAGTTTTTTGAACATGCGCCACCCACGCGTCCAGGGCGAGCATGACAGTCAATCAGCTTTGCGGCCGTGCGGCCGCGCCCCAGGTCACAGTTCGGTGCGCGGGTCGCACATAAAGAAAACCCGGCGGTGGGAGCGCCGGGTCAGGTTGTTGTTGTTATCGGAGTTTACGGTTTCAATTATGCGGCCTGGCTGCGGGCCGTTTCGCTATCGTTTTAATATTTATGCAATCCAGCCTGTCTGTATTTGTTATCGCAGCCGTTATTCAAGTCTTCTTCTTATTCTGTTTCTTGTTCTAATTCTCGAGCCTAAATCTAACAGAAGCGCGCGGAAATTCGCAGCGGTTTCTGTGTCTTACGCACTCAATGGCCTCTGGTCGGAGGCATGGATAATTAAGCAAGAGCCGTGCCATTAGTTATTTTTATATTAAAATTATGGAGTTATATATTATATCTGTATGAGAAGGCGAGAATTAGACATGGTCTTGTAAAGCATTTCGACGGTGTTCTTACATAATATTTCTTGAAATGATCTTATAAAGACATAATAAGATGCTGATTTGAAAGACTGCGCAGATCCAGCGGTTTTCCTACGGCTCAACCGGCCCCCGAGTCGTTCAGGACGTAAAGCGCGCCGACAAGAGCACCTGTCCCGCCCTAATCTCGCGGAGGGTTGAGTAGTTCCGACCGCTGTATCCAGACGCCGTCCTTGACGACCGCGACGATCCTCAAGGAGTCTCGGAGGTTCATGAGGGGGTTACCGTCGATGACGACCAGGTCCGCGAGCTTGCCGGCCTCCACGGTGCCGAGCTCTCGCTCCAGCCCCAAGGCCAAAGCAGCCTCGGCGGTGACCAGGCGCAAGGCCTGGTCGCTCGGAAGCCCAGCGGCGCTCAGCACGCTCAGCTCAGCGTGCAGCCCGAGGCCGTAGGGCACGCTGGGCGCATCGCTGCCGGCCGCCACGCGGCCGCCGTTTCTGACGAGCTGGGCGATGGTCTGCTCGAGACCGCCCGAGCTCGAAACGCTCTCCAGGCTCTGCCAGCGGAGACGCTCATCGCGACTATAAAAAAGTTGAAATGCCGGCTCTGCGAGCCACGCGGGCTGGCGCGCCAGCACGGCGAACCCGCCGAACGCAGCCAAGGTCGGTGTGACCGCGGCGCCCGATTGCGCGAGTACGCCGAGTACATCGGCATAACTGTTGCCCAGCGCCGAGCGTTCTAGATCGTAAGGACTTTCTCGGTCGCGCCGGCCGATATGCTCGAGCGCGTTGATCCCGTATCGCACCGCGGGGAAGAGATCCTCGCCGAAAATCGGGATGCCGAAGCGACGGGCGTCGCGAACGGCCGCGCTCTCGAAGGCCATCGGGCTTGCATGGTCGACGATCTCGAGGACGTCGAAGCTGGGGCGTCCCGCGTCGTCAGAGCTCGGCCAGGCCGCGGCTTCAGACGCCCGGGCGCTGAGCAGCAGGCGGGGGCCCGCACGCTTGCCGCTGAGCCAAGCTTCCCTGCGCTCGAGCGCGTCACCCGGCTGGCTTCCGACCTCACGGACGGTGGTCACGCCGTAGGCCAGCCAGATTCGGCCGAGTCGCTCTCCGGCGATGGCGGACTGATGCGCGTGCAGATCGATGAAACCGGGGACGATCGTATAGCCTCGAGCGTCGATGACCCGCGGCGGCAAGGGCTTGAGGCCCCGGGCCACGACGTCGGTGATTCGCCGCCCGTCGACGTGGATATCCATGTGCCGGCGGTATTCGGTGCGAACGCCATCGAACAGCCGGTCTACTTGAATGACGTAGCTGCCGGACACCGGAGCGGGGGTCCAGGTCAGCGGCCCGGGCGGCGGCTGCTCGGGTTCCTCTTCGGAAGCGCTCACGGCGCTCCATCGGGCGGAGCCGTCCTCCGGCGTCAGCTCCAGGCGGGCGCGGTTGTCGGGAGAGTTTGAGCCAAAAGAGGGGTTCCTGGCAGTGAGCGTCACGGCCCCTCCCGAGGCGCTCCAGGACGGCCGGCTCGCATCGAGGAGCTGGATCGCGAGCGTTTGCGGCGGGGCCCCGGCGCCAAGATCCATGAGCTTCAGGCGGCTCGGTCCCCACGGCCCGAAGCCGTCGGTTTCGAGGTAGGCCAGCCTCTGACCGTCGGCGGAGATTGCCGGGGCATAAGCTTTCGCCGCGCCGTGCGTAAGCTGGCTCGAAATGCGCGTCTCGAGATCCAAGGACCACAGATTCATGGCGCCGTCCCGGTCGCTCGCAAAGACCACGCGTCGCTCATCGGGGCTGATGTCGGGGTCGATGTCGACGTGAACGTCGTCGGTCAATTGCCGAGGGTCGCGATCGCCGACCTGCAACCAAAGGTCGCCGAGCGCCGTGTAGGCGCGCAGCCGCCCGGGCTGTGACCAGGCGGGGCTTCGAATTCCCTGGACGGGATGCGGGCCATCGGCAGGCACGGCCGATGTGCGAAGCGCGTGCGACGCGCGATTCACGGCGACGCCGGCGAACAGCGGCACCGGATAGCGCGAGGCGTTGGCGAGCGTGCGCCACCAGATCTGCCCGTCCGCAGAATAGACAAGTGTCGCCGCGTCTTTCCAAGCGGGGCGGAAGCCGAAAACGTCCTCCCCGCGGGTCAGGGTTTTCACGACGGGCTCGTCGGACAGCAGGATCATCTGCAGATCCATTTTTCGGGGGCCCGTTTGCTCGGCGATCGTGATGACGCCGCCGCCTGGCCGCCAGCTCGGTGCTCGCAGCGGATTGGGGCTCGTATAGACCGCGGTGGTCGGGCGGTTTTCAGCCGTGAGCATCAGCGTCCAGCGGCTGCCCGCCTGGCTCACGTAGGCGATCTCATGCCTTTCCGAGACGCTCGGCCAGGCCGCGGTATCGCCGTCGTAGGTGACTCGCGTCAAGCCGCCCGCATTCAGGTCCAAGCGCCATATCTCGTCGCCGCCGCCGCGGCCCGACGCGAAATAGACTGCGTCGCCGGCGGGCGAGAAATCGGGCTCGCGCTCGTCGTAGGGAGGCCCCGTCAAGCGGCGCCGCGTCGTCGAAGCAAGGTCGAGCAGCCACAGATCCCATTGACCTTGCGAGTACTGCTGGTAGACCAGGTGCCGGCCGTCGGGCGAGTAACGCGGGTTGCGCGCGATACTGTCGGTGGCGAGCAGGCGACTGGCCGCTCCTCCCGTCGCCGGCAGCGTCCAGAGCTGGCCCATGAGGTCGATGGCGAGCGTATTGCCGTCCGGCGAAAGCGCCAGTGCCATGTTCGTTCCCTGGCTGACGTCGGTGACGATGTCTTGCGCAACGCAGTGGCTACCGCCGGAGCAGGCCGCCGCGATCAATCCGAGGAGAACCCTCTTCACGCCGACGGGCTCAAGGTTGCAGGCGCGCGTACGTCCATGGGCCGGCCTCGAAGCTCGAGCCGCCGCGGCGCGCGAGAGCGCGCTCGTAGCGCAAACGTTCGTGGAAACGATTGTTGCCGGTTTGCCATAGCTCCACCGCCGCGAACCAAAAGCGATAGCCGCCCCAATAATCCGGCCGGGGCAGCTTCTTGTCCGTCGATACGGGCGCGTCGGTCGCGAGCGGGTCGGGGAAGCCGAAACGCTTTGCGACCTCGCGGGCCTTGCTCTCCAGTTCCGCGGCGCTCTCGATAGGTTGGCTCTGCCGGCTCGCCCAAGCGTTGATCTGGCTCTTCCAGTCCCGAGACGCGAAGTAACGATCACTCTCGGTATCGAGAGCGTGGACGACCGGCCCTTCGAAGCGAATTTGCCGCCCCAGCGCATCCCAATGCATCACCCCCGCTGCCCAGGGCGTGGCCTCGAGGTCTCGCGCCTTGCGAGAGCCGTGGTTCGTGTAGAACAAGCCGAAACCCGCGGGCCGAACCAAGCTCTTGAGCAGCACGACCCGAGCCGATGGGCGCCCGTCTGCTCCCACCGTCGCCAAAGTGATGGCGTTCGGATTCGGTTGCGCAGCGAGCTTCGTGGCCTCCTCCAACCATTGGCCGACTACTGGCAACGGATCTGCGTTTTCGGGAAGTCGCATACGTGTCGATCAGGTCCGCGAGAGAGATGACTCGGCGAACGAGAGTAGCCGCTGTCATCGGTGTTGGCTAGCCGTCGCTGGCCGCTGCATTCGAGCTCTCGAGCGGCGCGAATCGCTCGCATCGCCGGGATCGGGCTTGCGCCGAGGTCGGGCAGCGAGTACAAACCGCAACGACGGGAGCCCATCGATGACCTTGAACCAGCTACGCCAGCGACTTTCGGCGGTCGATACCGAACTCATCGAGCTGATCGCCAAGCGGCAGCAGATCGTGGCTGAGGTCAGCGCCCATAAGATTCATACCGGCAGCCCGACGCGTGACTTCGAGCGCGAGCGGGAGGTCCTTCAAGGTGCCCGCGAGCATGCGGCCGCGGTGCAGCTCGACCCCGATCTCGCCGAGGAGGTGATGCGCCTGCTGATTCGCTCCTCATTGACGAGGCAGGAGCAGTCCCGGGTCGCAGCCGAGAGCTCCGGCGCGGGGCAACGCGCGTTGGTCATCGGCGGAGCGGGCAGGATGGGAACCTGGATGGCCGACTTTCTCGCTTCCCAAGGCTACGGCGTTGAAATCGCCGATCCGCGAGAGAGCAGCGCGCGCTACCCGCGGATCGAGGATTGGCGAGACCACGCGCTCGACCATGACCTCATCGTCGTCGCCGCGCCGATCAAAGTCACCGCCGAGATCCTTTCGGCGCTGGCGGTGCGCCGGCCGCGCGGCTTGATCCTCGATCTCGGTTCGCTCAAGACACCCTTGAAGCAAGCATTCGCCGAGCTCGTGCACGCCGGTTGCCGGGTCACGTCGATTCATCCGATGTTCGGTCCGGACACGCAGCTGCTGTCCGGCCGCCACGTCATCTTCGTCGATGTCGGCGATACCGAGGCCGTCGCTCAGGCGCGGCGCCTGTTCGTCTCCACGATGGCGGAGCTCGTGGACATGGACCTCCAGGAGCACGACAAGTTGATCGGTTATGTGCTCGGCCTGTCGCATGCCTTGAACCTGGCATTCTTCACGGCGCTCGCGGGCAGCGGTGAGCTGGTGCCGAAGCTGAAGCGGCTCTCGAGCACGACGTTCGACGCACAGTTGGCGGTCGCGAGCCGAGTCGCCCGGGACAACCCGCACCTGTATTTCGAGATTCAGACCTTGAACGACCACGGCCGCGCGCCGATCGAGGCCTTGTTGAGCGCCGCGCGGCGTATCCGTGAACTCATCGACACTAACGACGAGCAGGGTTTTGTTAGCCTAATGGAAACGGGGCGGGCATATCTTGCCGCAGATCCCGAGCGATGAGAGACAACGGGGAATGATGTGCAGGCAGGCCGCGCTCGAGGAGGATTGACCAACTGACCGAGGATGAGCAGGGACTGTCCGTCCGAAGTCACGCAAGCGATCGGCCGGCGCCTTACGACGTAGAATGCGAACCGATGGATTGGATAGACGCTGAAGGCTACCGTGCGAATGTCGGCATCATTCTAACGGATGGACGGGGCCGCGTGCTCATCGGCGGTCGTGCGGGCAGCACGGGATGGCAGTTTCCGCAGGGAGGCGTCGCCCCGGAGGAATCGATCGAGGAAGCGATGTATCGGGAGCTCAGCGAGGAGGTCGGTTTCCAGCCCGAGGACGTGGAGCCGCTGGGTCTGACTCGGGATTGGCTGCGTTACCGTTTACCGGCGCGCTTCATTCGCCGGCAGCAATCTCCCGTTTGTATCGGCCAGAAGCAACGCTGGTATCTGCTGCGGTTGCTCGCCGATTCCGATGAGATTCGATTCGATACCACGGCAGCGCCCGAGTTCGATCGTTGCCGCTGGGTCGACTACTGGCGTCCCGTCAAAGAGGTCATCTATTTCAAGCGCCGCGTCTATGTGCAAGCGCTCACGGAGCTCGGACCGCTGGCGTTTCCGGAGCATGGGCCGCCGCCGCAACCGGTTTGGTGGCCGCGTCGTTGGCAGGGACCGGAATCGACATGAGCGCGCATCGCAAACCGAGGCTGCTGTGGCTGCTTTCGGCGGCCGTCCTCGCAGGAGGGCTCTGGCTCGCATACGAGTTCGGCCGGTTCGACGGCGGCTACTCCATATTGGACCAGCGCCGGGAACGCGGCGAGCTGCTCGATATCGTCGCCGACAAGGATCGAGCCATCGAGGATCTGAACCGCCGCATTGCGATTCTCGAGACCTCCCAGGAGATCGATCAGGAAACCTATCTGCAAGTGGAGCAGGATTTGGATCGGTTACAGGCGAGAATACAGTCTCAGGAAGAGGAGCTCGCCTTCTATCAGGGTATCATCTCACCGGAAGACGGCGTCGCGGGATTGCGCGTGCAGACGCTTGAGCTGCGACCCGGGGATTCAGAGCACGTCTACCTGCTGCACCTGGTGCTGCTGCAGGCGATCACTCACGACCGCAGAGTTTCCGGAACCGTGCGGTTTCGTATATCGGGGACGGTCGACGGCGCGCCGCGGGAACTCGGTCTCTCGGAGCTCGCCACGGCCGAGCCCAGCGACGATCTGGCGTACAGCTTCCGCTATTTCCAGGATCTGCAGCGCGAAATCGCCCTTCCCGACGGTTTCCAGCCCGCCGAGCTGACCATGGAGATTCGCCCCAGGGAGCCCAGCGGGGAGGCCAGCTCGCAAAGCTACGACTGGTCGGCTATCGTGGGCTAGATGGAGACTTGGGTCGTTGACCTGATCGAGCGCTTATGCGTCTAATGGCATATGGACGGCTGCGAGAGGTGACCGATGTTTGGCAAAAGGAAGCGCCCGCAGGCGGTCATTAGAACGCTAGTCGGCGCCGATACCCGGGTCCACGGCGACATCGAATTCAGCGGAGGTTTCCACGTCGACGGTTACGTCAAGGGTAACGTGGAGGCTTCTCGGGAGGGCCATTCGACACTGAGTATCAGCGAGAACGGTTGCGTCGAAGGCTCCGTGATCGTGCCCCATCTGATGCTCAACGGCATGATCAAAGGGGACGTGCGGGTGACGGAGAGAGTCGAGCTCGGCCCGCGAGCGAGAGTCATTGGTAATGTTCAGTACCGCCTTCTCGAGATGTCGATCGGCGCCGAGGTGAACGGAAAGCTCATTCACGATACCGACGTGCCGCAACCACTGCAGGCACGCGCGAAGGCGGGGGTGGTATCCAGCATTAAGGTCGTAGGCGAATGACAGAAATGAACGAGTCACACTGGGTTCCGGACGCCCCGCCGCTCAACTTCACCGACGCGGCGGCCGCAAAGGTGGGCCAACTCATCGAGCAAGAGGGCAACTCGGCTCTGAAGCTTCGTGTTTACGTTTCGGGCGGAGGTTGCTCCGGATTTCAATACGGTTTTACTTTCGATGAAGAGATCCAGGAAGGGGATACGGAGATTGCGAAGGGCGGCGTCACTTTGCTCATCGATCCGATGAGCGTGCAGTATCTGACGGGCGCCGAGATCGACTATCAGGAAGATCTCTCCGGCGCGCAGTTCATCATCCGCAACCCGAACGCGACCACGACCTGCGGTTGCGGCTCATCGTTCTCGGCCTAAGGCCGCGCTGCTGGCGTCCACGCTCAAAGCCATACAAGCTGTTCCCGAGCCGGGGCCTTCGGAGGTCATCGCTGCCGTCGACCTCGGTTCGAACAGTTTTCACATGGTCGTTGCACGGCTTCGCCATGGGCAGTTGATCATCTTGGATCGTATCCGTGAGATGGTGCGGCTTGCAGCCGGGCTGGATCCACGCGGACATCTCCGACGAAGCTGTATCGATCAATCCATGGAATCCCTGCGACGATTCGGCGAGCGTATCCGTGACATGGACGCGAGCCAGGTCCGGGTGGTCGGCACCAACACGCTGCGCCGCGCTAGAAACGCCGCGGAGTTTCTCAACGCCGCGGAGGAAGTCCTCGGGCACCAGGTTGAGGTCATCTCCGGCATGGAGGAGGCGCGCCTCATCTATCTGGGCGTAGCCCACCATTCGCCCAACCCAGAAGG
Organism: Gammaproteobacteria bacterium; assembly: GCA_036396795.1. Classification (GTDB taxonomy): domain Bacteria; phylum Pseudomonadota; class Gammaproteobacteria; order Steroidobacterales; family Rariloculaceae; genus JAHEEM01. The sequence continues at coordinate 115,896 of DASWKF010000002.1, forward strand.
CGCGACGCTCGTCGTCGATATCGGCGGCGGAAGCACCGAACTGATCATCGGCACCGGCTATGAGCCCAAGCACCTCGAGAGCTTGTTCATGGGTTGCGTGCAGCTCAGCTCGGACTGTTTCGGCGACGGCAAGTTGACGCGGAAGCGCTTCGAGCAGGCTCGGCTGACGGCCCGGTTGGAGCTGAGCCCGATAGTGCGGAGATTTCGCCGACTGGGCTGGCAGAGAGCGATCGGCTCGTCGGGAACGATCCGCGCGGCCGTGCGCATGGCCGAGGCTCTCGGTCTCTCAAAAAACGGCATCAACGCGACGGCCGCGCAGTCGATCATCGAGGAGATGATCCGCGCGCATGACATCGACAAGTTGGTGTTGCCCGAGCTCAGCGCCGAGCGGGCGCCGGTGCTCGCTGGCGGAATGGCGATTCTCGCCGAGGTGATGCAGTCATTGGGGCTGGAGCATCTCGAGGTCAGCGAGGGATCGTTGCGCGAGGGCCTGCTGTACGACATGGTCGGCCGATTGCTGCACGAAGATGCGCGCGATCGCACCGCACGTGCCGTGCAGCACCGCTACCACGCCGACGAAGAGCAGGTCGAGCGTGTCAAGGGAACGGTGCTGATGCTGTTACAGCAGGTCCGGGAGAAATGGGGGCTGGCGAATACCTCCGCCGAGCAGTTTCTGCGCTGGGCGGCCCAGCTGCACGAGATCGGCCTGGATATCGCCCACATCAAATATCACACGCACGGCGCCTATCTGATCGCGAATGCCGACCTACCCGGCTTCTCCCGAGCCGAGCAGCAGTTGCTTGCCGTTCTCGTCGGCTACCATCGGCGCAAGCTCGACGAGTTCGACATAGGGGATTTGCCGCTCGAGTGGCGCCAGCCGGCGTTTCGGCTCACGATTCTTCTGCGACTTGCAGTGCTGTTGAATCGCAGCCGCAGCCCGTCGGAGTTGCCGGAGATTCGCCTTCGCGTCGGCTCCAGAAAACTACGAATTGGATTTCCCAGCGGGTGGTTGGCGAACAACCGCCTGACGCAAGCCGATCTCGATCTCGAGCGCGACTGGCTTTCGGCCATCGGCTTCAAGCTGAAAGTCACCGAGTTCGACCCCGAATAGAACCCGAGACGAATCTTAGGCCGATTCCGCGAGCTGGCTCAGGAATGCCGACTGAGCGCTGACGGGCACATCGCCCTCCGCCGGCTCGAGCAAGCGATAGTGGCCGTCCGCGAGCAGCTCCCAAGCATGGGTGTTGTCCGCAAGATAGGTGTCGAGATCGCCGATCAGCCTGAGCTTGATGGCGGGGTCGTTGATCGGATACATGATCTCGATGCGGCGGAAGAAATTTCGGTCCATCCAATCGGCGCTCGCGCAATAGATTTCCTCGTTGCCGTTGTTGTGGAAGCAATAGCAGCGCGAGTGCTCGAGGAAGCGGCCTATGATCGAGCGCACGCGGATGTTTTCCGATAGCCCGGGAATTCCGGGCCGCAAGCAGCACATTCCACGAACGATCAGATCGATGTGCACCCCGGACATCGATGCTTCGTAGAGCGCGCGGATGGTCTCGGGCTCCACGAGCGCGTTGATCTTGGCGACGATGTGCCCGGCCCCGCCCGAAGACGCCCGGCTGGTCTCCCTCTTGATCAGCCGGAGCAACCCGTCGTGCAGGCTGAACGGCGATTGATGCAGCAGATTCAACGGCGCAGTTTTCGTCAAGCTCGTGATCTGCATGAATACTTCGTGGATATCCTTGGTAAGCCGCTCGTCCGCCGAGAATAGGCCGTAATCCGTGTATGCGCGCGCAGTCTTGGGATGATAGTTGCCGGTGCTCAAATGCACATAGCGCTTGAGCCGGCCGGCTTCCCGCCGTACGACCAGCAGCATCTTGCAGTGCGTCTTGAATCCCACGACGCCGTAGACAACATGAGCTCCGGCTTCCTGTAGCTTGTTGGCGAGCTCGATGTTGGCGGCTTCGTCGAAACGCGCCCGAAGCTCGATCATCACGGTGACCTCTTTTCCGGACCTCGCCGCGGAAACCAGTCGCTCGACGATCGGGGAGTCCGGCGTCGTACGGTAGAGAGTCTGCTTGATTGCGAGCACGTTCGGGTCGGTCGCCGCCTTGGTGATGAAGTCCAGAACGGGAGCAAACGACTCGTAGGGGTGGTGCAAGAGAATGTCGTTCTTCGATATCGCCTCGAATGGGTTCGACTGGACGAGCTGTTTCGGTATCCCCGGGGTGAAAGCCGGGTACTTCAGATCGGGCCGCTCGATGAGATCGTAGACGGCGAGCAGGCGATTCAAATTTACCGGGCCGTCAACCTCGTAGAGGTCGCCTACCCCCAGATGAAAATGCTCGAGCAGATAGTCGGCAAGCTCGTCGGGGCAATCGTGCGCGAGCTCGAGACGCACGGCCGCGCCATAACCACTCTCGAACAGCTCGCCCTCCAACGCTCGCATCAGGTCGTCGACTTCCTCGTCATCGATGTAGAGATCGCTGTTTCGCGTGACGCGGAACTGGTAGCAGCCGTCAATGGCCATGCCGGCGAACAACTCGTCGACGAAGGCATGAATGATCGAGGACAAGAAGACGAAGGCCGTTTCTCCGCCGCCGTTGAGCTCGGCAGGGAGCTGAATGAGGCGGGGCAGCGATCGCGGCGCCTGAACGATCGCCCTCCGGCACGGGCGGCCGAAAGCATCGCGCCCGTGGAGATTGACGATGAAGTTCAGGCTTTTGTTGAGTATTCGCGGTATCGGCCGGGTGGGGTCCAGGGTCGTCGGACTGAGCACGGGCTCGACCTCGGCCTGGAAGTATTGTTCGAGCCAGCACCGCTGCTCGGCGGTCCACTGGTCGCGCCGCACGAAGCGGACGCCTTGTTGACGAAGCGCCGGGATCAATTCCTGATTCAGCACCTTGTACTGCTCGGCGACGAGCTCCGTGGTCCGCTCGGCGATCTCTTGAAGCACGTCGGCGGGGCTCAGATTGTCGGGCCCGACGGGCACCGAGCTCACTTCCAGCCGTTGCTTCAGGCCGGAAACACGGATCTCGAAGAATTCGTCGAGGTTGGTCGAGCTAATGCACAGGAATTTCAGCCGCTCGAGCAGCGGCACGCGCTCGTCCCTGGCCTGGTGCAGGACTCGAGCGTTGAATTCGAGCTGAGCGAGCTCTCGATTGACGTAGTAGTCCGGCAGTCCGAGGTTGGCCGTGTCCATTCCGACGCATGCAGTCGCTTAACGAGTTGGCTGATTGCCCGAGTATACGCCACCGAGTACGACGGCTTGGCGGGCGCCGGTCACAGAAGGCGCGTTGCCGGCTTTGCCGATCAGACGCAGGCGGGCCAGCCAGGCGAACGCGGTGGCCTCGACCCATTCGGGGGGGATGCCGTGGGCGGCGCTGGATTCGACTTGGACGCCCGGAAGCAGCGCCCGCAAGCGGCCCACCAGCGCGGTGTTGTAAGCCCCGCCGCCGCACAGAATGGCGCGTCCGGCCTCGGGCTCGCTGGTCTTGAGGGAGGCGGCTATCGTCGTCGCCGTGAGCTCGAGCAAGGTCGCCTGCACGTCCGCCGGGTCGAGCTTTCTGCCGGTGGCGCTCAGCGCGTCCTCGAGCCAGGCGAGGTTGAAATGCTCGAGCCCCGTCGATTTCGGCGAAACTTTCTTGAAATACGGATCCGCGCTCATGCGCGCCAGCAGTGCCGGGTTGACGGTTCCGCTCGCTGCCCACTCGCCGTCACGATCGAACCGCTCTCCACGATTGCGCTCGCACCAGATGTCCATGAGCGTGTTCCCGGGGCCGGAGTCGAATCCCCGCAGCGGACGCTCCGCGTTCAAGCAGGTCAGGTTCGCGATGCCGCCGATGTTGACGACCACGCGCGCCTCGAGCACATCCGAGAACCGCCAGGAGTGAAACGGGGGCACCATCGGCGCGCCCTGGCCGCCGAAGGCGACGTCGGTGCCGCGCATGTCCGCGACGGTTGTCATCGCCGTTCTGGCTGCGACGGTATTCGGGTCTCCGAGCTGGAGCGTGAACGCGCGCGGCGCGTCCGGCTTGTGATAGGCCGTGTGGCCCGAAATGCCGATCGCGACGATCCGGCTGGGATCGAACGGTGAATCACTTACGAGATCGAGCACGCATTCGGCGAAAAACTCCCCGATGGCGACATCCAGGGTACCGATATCCACGAGGCTCGCCCGTGGTTTTCGCACCAGAGACCTGAGATCGGAGTAGAGCTGTCGCGGGTACGGAGACGTCTTCGCCGCGAGGACTGTGCAATCGCTTTCGCCGAGCTCGACGAGAACCGCGTCGACGCCGTCCAGGCTCGTGCCCGACATGACGCCGACATAGAGGTCAGCCATGAGAGATTTCGGCGCTCGCTGCTAGTCGGCGACCGCTGCCAGCCGCGTGCTTCGGTAGAGGTCCAACTGATGCCAGAGGCTGGCCGTGACGTTCTGGAAATCATCCCGATACTCGCTGGGTACCGGGTCTGCGGGCGGTAATGCGACCGTGCGCGGGTTCCTGTGAACGCCATTGATCCTATATTCATAGTGCAAATGCGGGCCGGTCGCGAGTCCCGATTGCCCTACATAGCCGATGGTCTGCCCTTGCTTGACTCTGGACCCGACTCTGGCCTCTGCAAATCGCGATAAGTGCGCATACAAGGTCGTGATGTTGTCGCCGTGCTGTAGCACGACGGTGTTGCCGTAGCCGCCGTTCGCGCCGCGTAACGAAACCTTGCCGTCGCCCGAGGCCCTGACCGGGGTGCCGCTGCGGGCCGCATAGTCGACGCCGCGATGCGCGCGGATCGTGTTCAACACCGGATGACGGCGGTTGGGATTGAAGTTCGAGCTGATGCGGGTGAAGTCCACCGGAGCCCTGAGAAACGCCTTGCGAACGCTCCTTCCGTCCGGTGTGAAGTAGCCGGTATCCCCGGCGCCGTTCTCGTAACGCGCGGCGCGGAAGCTTACGCCCTGATTGATGAACTCGGCGGCGACGATGCTGTCGTCTCTGAGCTTCACGCCGTCCCGCCAGAGCTCGTCGTAGAGCACCGTGAACTCATCCTGGACTCGGACGTCTTGAATGAAGTCGATGTCCCATTGAAAGATACCCGCCATGTCCATAATGACGCTATCCGAGATACCGGCGGCCTGCGCGGCTTCGAACAGCGAGGTCTCGATGACCCCGTGCGCGCCTACGGTGCGCACCTCGATCGGATTCTCGGAGGTGGACACCTCGAAGCCGTTTGGGAGTCTTTGGATGTGCAGCGTCTCCGATTCGCTGATTTCGCGGCTTAGGGCGGAAATTTCGCCGTTGTGGTGAACGACGCTGATCTCATCTCCGGGGCGCAGTCGCACTAGGTGCTCTCGCGCGGCCTCGACGTTCACCATCGCGGCGAGATCGGCGAGGCTGAGATCGTTGCGCCGAAAGAGGCGGTCCAGACTATCCCCGGGTCCCACGACGAGCTTCAACAGCTCGGCATCGCCGAAGTCGGCGGCATCCGCGGAATTCTCCCCGGGCTCGGTCGGCGGCTTGGGTAAGGCCAGCGGCAGCGTTGCAGTCGCAGCGGCGGTCGAGATCGGGCTGACGGCAGTCGGAATGACGGCGTTGTTCGTGCCGCCGATCAGGATTGCGAACACACTCAGGAGTGGCAGGCCGAGGCCAATGAGGAACCACGACCAGCGAGGATTGAGCTTCCATCGCGGACCATGGGTTTCGTCTTTGTAGTCGTGGCGAATGCCGCCGGAGTAGGTTTTCACGAAGCGCCTACCTATCAGCCCAGGATACTGTAACGACTTGCCGTCGGATCGTCAAAGGTATTTCCTTTAAACTCAGGAAGCTACGACGCAGTCATCACTTTGAATCACCCTGCCCGAACCGCCGGCTCGGCGAGGCCTAAGGCAGCGACATCGAGCGCCTCCCGTCGAGGGGTCTCCCTATAATAAGGTCGACCGCAGGATTGGCTTAATCTATTCTGATGCGCCCGAGCCTCGCGGCTCAGCAAGTTGCAAGCGCCCCGGTTCCACTATGCAGTCTGTGAAAGCGCAGGTAGAAGAACTGAGCCGCGGTGCCGAAGAGGTACTCTTGGCCGCCGAGCTCGAGGACCGGCTTGCGCGGGGACGGCCGCTACGCGTCAAGGCGGGGTTCGATCCGACGGCGCCGGATCTGCACCTGGGGCACACCGTGCTGCTGAACAAGATGCGGCAGTTCCAGGACTTCGGCCACGAGATCATTTTTCTGATCGGCGATTTCACCGGGATGATCGGCGATCCATCCGGCAAGACGGCGACGCGCCCTCCGTTGACGCCGCAGCAAGTACAGGAGAACGCCAGGACCTACGAGCAGCAGGTCTACAAGATTCTCGATCCGGCGAAAACTCGCCTGGAGTTCAATTCGCGTTGGATGACTTCCATGGACGCTGCCGGATTGATCCAGCTTGCCGCGAAGCACACCGTTGCGCGCATGCTCGAACGAGACGATTTTCACAAGCGCTACAGCTCGGGCAAGGCGATCGCGATCCACGAATTTCTCTACCCGCTGGTGCAGGGCTACGACTCCGTCGCTCTCGAGGCGGACGTGGAGCTCGGCGGGACCGACCAGAAGTTCAACCTGCTCGTCGGCCGGCAACTTCAGCAGGCCTTCGGGCAGCCTCCGCAAGTCGTGCTGACCATGCCCCTTCTCGAGGGGCTGGACGGCGTCAACAAGATGTCGAAGTCTCTGGACAACTACGTCGGGATCACCGATCCGCCGGAGCAGATGCTCGGCAAGCTCATGTCGATATCAGACGACTTGATGTGGCGCTACTTCGAGCTTCTGAGCTTCCGGCCGCTCAAGGAGATCGAGGGCTTCAAGAAGAGCGTGTCCGGCGGGGACAACCCGATGGAGGTCAAGTTTCTGCTGGCGACGGAGATCGTCGCGCGCTTCCACGACGAAGCCGCGGCGGAGAAAGCCAAGCAGGCTTTCATCAACAGGCACCGGCATGGAGAGACCCCCGAAGACATCGAAGAGCGTGTTCTCACCTCAGCCGAGCCCTATCTGAACATAGGCCAAGTGCTGCGTGAGGCCGGCTTGGTCTCGAGCAGCTCCGAGGGCATCAGGATGGTGAAGCAAGACGCGGTGCGGCGGGACGGAGAGCTCGTCCGCGATCCCAAGCTGCGCGTCGAAGTGGACGGCTCGACCCAGGTATACCAGATCGGCAAGCGCCGGTACGCCCGCGTCACGCTGAGGCCGGAGAAACCCACGGACTGAGTCGCCCTCGCGCGCGGGCCGTGCCGGCGTGAGAAAATCCTTGTATCGGGTCCCTCGACGCGTATAATGCCGCGCCTTTCCACCGGCTCGGATATCCCCCGGTAACCCGCCGTCTTTAAGCCGCTTTGAAGCTTGGAGAGGATTGGGATCGGGGGTATACTTATCGGTCTGCCCGGGATTTCAGATCCGGGCCGCTCTTTAACAATTAACTCAAGCAACTTGTGTGGGCGCTCGCACCGAGGCAACGGTGCAAGCGTCGACGGAGGGGTGCTCTTGCACCCCGAAGAAAGCGCAGGACTCAAACCTTTAAGCTTTAATTGAAGAGTTTGATCCTGGCTCAGATTGAACGCTGGCGGCATGCCTAACACATGCAAGTCGAACGGTAGCAGGCTGAGTGATCCCTTCGGGGTGATCTTGGCGCTGACGAGTGGCGGACGGGTGAGTAATACGTGGGAATCTGCCCAGTAGTGGGGGACAACCCGGGGAAACCCGGGCTAATACCGCATACGCTCTACGGAGGAAAGCGGGGGATCTTCGGACCTCGCGCTATTGGATGAGCCCACGTCAGATTAGCTTGTTGGTAGGGTAACGGCCTACCAAGGCTACGATCTGTAGCTGGTCTGAGAGGACGATCAGCCACACTGGGACTGAGACACGGCCCAGACTCCTACGGGAGGCAGCAGTGGGGAATATTGGACAATGGGCGCAAGCCTGATCCAGCAATGCCGCGTGTGTGAAGAAGGCCTGCGGGTTGTAAAGCACTTTCAGTGGGGAAGAAAAGCCTAGGGTTAATAACCCTGAGTCTTGACGTTACCCAAAGAAGAAGCACCGGCCAACTCCGTGCCAGCAGCCGCGGTAATACGGAGGGTGCAAGCGTTAATCGGAATTACTGGGCGTAAAGGGCACGCAGGTGGCTTGGCAAGTCGGATGTGAAAGCCCCGAGCTTAACTTGGGAATTGCATTCGATACTGCCGAGCTAGAGTATGGGAGAGGAAAGCGGAATTCCCGGTGTAGCGGTGAAATGCGTAGATATCGGGAGGAACATCAGTGGCGAAGGCGGCTTCCTGGCCCAATACTGACACTCATGTGCGAAAGCGTGGGGAGCAAACAGGATTAGATACCCTGGTAGTCCACGCCGTAAACGATGAGAACTAGATGTCGGGGGGGATTAGCCCTTCGGTGTCGCAGCTAACGCGATAAGTTCTCCGCCTGGGGAGTACGCCGGCAACGGTAAAACTCAAAGGAATTGACGGGGACCCGCACAAGCGGTGGAGCATGTGGTTTAATTCGATGCAACGCGAAGAACCTTACCTGGCCTTGACATCCTCGGAACTTGGCAGAGATGCCTTGGTGCCTTCGGGAACCGAGAGACAGGTGCTGCATGGCTGTCGTCAGCTCGTGTCGTGAGATGTTGGGTTAAGTCCCGCAACGAGCGCAACCCTTGTCCATAGTTGCCAGCACGTAAAGGTGGGAACTCTATGGAGACCGCCGGTGACAA
>DASWKF010000003.1:0-32547 GCA_036396795.1 Gammaproteobacteria bacterium
ATCTACAGCTACGACGGCGAGTCCTGTCGTGGCGGATACGGATAACCAACCGACAGCCGCTCCGCCAACGCGGCCCCAGGACAATGCGGCAGCTGCACAATCCAGCCCACCGCCCTCGGCGCGCAGTTCCGCAAATGCGACAGCGTCATCGCCGGAAGAATCGATGATACCGGCCACGCCGCCGGTCGTAGCGCCTACGCCGGCGGAGTCACTGACTTCGCCGGAGCTGGATCTGGCTGGGCTCGAGCAGCGCCTGCGAGAAACGCCCGCCATCGGCGTGTTCACCAAGCTCTCTCTCAAGAATCAGGTCGATGACCTGCTCGATCAGTTTCGGGGCTTCTATCAGGGACAGCTCAGAGTCCAATTAGCGGAGCTTCGGGAACGGTATGAGCTCTTGCTGTTCAAAGTGCTGACGCTGTTGCAGGATTCGGACCGTGAGCTGGCAGCGGCCATAACCGCGTCGCGGGAAGCGATCTGGGGCATTCTCACCGATCCGCAGAAGCTCGCGAATATCTGACTCACCGTGCAGAAGAAACCATGATGAAACAGCTGCTAGCTTTTCTTGCGTTGACGATGCTCGCCTTCGTTGGCAGCGTCCAGCGGCTTGCCGCCCAGGATTCCGTCCTCCAGGATTTGAAGGTGACCATTGCCTTGCAAGGATATCCCTGCGACGAGATTGTCAGCGCAGAGCGCAACGCCGACAGCGACTACACGGCCGGCTGCAGAGACGGCAATCGCTATCACGTCTTCGTCAATGCTCAGGGACGGGTGATCGTCGAGAAGCTCTGAGCGGTCCGACCCCGCTTCTCGTCCGACGCTATCCGAGATTGCGGCGCTATTTAACAGGGGGGTAACACGCATGGTGCACGTGATGGCCGCATGGGCGGCGTTCCTGATCCTGGCGCTCGGCAGCGCCCCGGCGCGCGCGCAGAGCTGGCAGCCGCCGGCGGACGCAGAGCGTTGTCCCTCGCCCTGGGGTGCGGACGACGAGCGCGGCGCCGCGAACCGCATGCTGCCGGACGTCGTCCTGCGCGCCGCACGACTGATCCGAGCCGGCGAGGTCATCGAGATGGGGTATCCGCTCCATCCCGACATGCCGTTCTACGGCGATCGCGTTTACAGCCAGCAGATCAAGCGCACGCGCTGGTCCACCACCGCCAATCCGCGCGGCTCGAACGAGGAGATCATCACGACCGAGCTCGGCCAGGTCGGCACGCAGATCGACGGCTTCGGGCATCAGACGATCGGCGACAGCCACTACAACTGCTTCAAGCTCGACGAGATCGTCACGCGAACCGGGTTCTCGAAGCTCGGCATGGAGAACTCCGGCGGCTTCTTCACGCGCGGCGTGCTGCTCGACATCGCGGCGCTCAAGGGCGTCGACATGCTCGGCGACCAGTACGAGATCACCGCGCAGGATCTGCGCGACGCGCTCGCGCGGCAGGACCTCGAGCTCGAGACGGGGGATGCCGTCATCATCAACACGGGGTTCTGGCGGCTCTGGGGCACGGATAACGTCCGCTACTACCGCACGCAGCCCGGGCTCGGCGTCGAGGCGGCCGAGTGGCTGGCCGCGCAGCAGCCGATGATCGTGGGCGCCGATTCGTGTTGCGTCGAGGTCAACCCGAACCCGGACCCGAATCTCTCATCGCCCGTGCACCAGATCCTGCTCGTCGCGCACGGTATCTACCTGCTCGAGAGCCTCAAGGTCGATGAGCTCATCGAGAAGAACATCGATGAGTTCGCGTTCATCGTGCAGCCGCTGAAGCTCACGGGCGCGACCGGGTCGTCGGTGGCGCCGATGGCCGTGCACTGATCGGCCGCCCCTCGTGCAGCACGAGCCGGCTGGCATACCCACGAATGGATGCGAGCGGGCCAGAAGCCGGTACGTGAATCCGCGGCAAATGCGCTGATTTCGGTCGTTGCAAGTCCCGGAATCCGTACGGATAATCGGTCAGAGTTGGCGCAGGTCGGAGACTCCGCTCATGGGTCGTGCAATCGCAGATTTGGAACGGGACATCCTTGCGTTGAGCTCCGAAGACAAACGAGAGCTCCTGGATGTGTTGATCGCGGAGCTCGATGGGCCGGACGCAGTGCTCGCAGAGCTCGCGCGTCAATTCGTTGCCGCCGTCGAGCGAACCGACCGCTCGCTCCAGGCGACGATCAACCGGCTCGAGGGTCTCGACGCGGAGCTCGAGCGCGCCGCCGATGAAGTCCGCGAGCGTGTGCGCGCTTCGGCGGAAGGTTGGCCGTTCCCGCCAGCGTGATCGGACCTTGAGCGTCTGGACGGATTTTGGCGATGCGCTGCGCAAAGCCATCTTGATGCAAGAGCGTGTAGACCAACTGGCGGTAGCCGTCGACAGAATGACGGACCGCTTGCAGGATCACGATCGGCGGCTCGTGCGCATCGAGACGATGATCGAACTCGCTCAGCGCAAGCCGCTTCCGGGCGGGTCTGCGCGCTAGATCGGTTTTGCCGAGAATTCTAGCTGTACGCTCGCAGCGCCTCCAGCACCCGTTCCCTGCGGAAGGGCACCCGCCGCAGCCGCACACCGGTTGCATCGTGAACCGCGTTCGCGACCGCCGCAATCACCGGCTTGTGGCTCGCCTCGCCGGCGCCGTAGTGTGGCAGGTTCGGACGATCGGGGTTCGGGTCGCCGTTGACGAGCACGACCTCGATCGATTCCGGCGTATCGGAATGCCGCAGGCTCGGGTGTGACGCCCAATCCACGCTCGTGACTTTCTCCGTATCGAACTGCACCTCTTCCCAGAGCGCGCGGCTCAAGCCGTGCAGCATGCCGCACTCGACGGTGTGCCTGAGGCCCATGGGGTTGATGGCGAGCCCGCAATCGTGGGCGCACACGAGACGTTTGACCCAGATGCGGCCGGTCTCGCGGTTGACCTCGACCTCGGCGGCCGTCGCCACGATGGTGCCGTTGCGATAGGTGTAGGCGATGCCGCGTCCCGGGAGGATCGGGCCTTGCGTTTCCGGCACGCGCGGATTCGGCGAAGGCCGCGTGTCCCAACCGAAGCTTTCGGCGGCTGCGCGGAGGGTGGCGAGCGAGCGCGCGCGCCGGAAGACGTCGTCCTCGGCGCTGCGCTCGATCATATCGAGCCGGAACTGGACGGCATCGGCCCCGGCCGTGGCTGCCAGCTCATCGATGAACGACTCGAACGCGAACGTCACCTGCGGGCCGTCCGGATCGCGCAGGTTGCCGGTGCGCAGCGGCGTCTCCCAGACGAGCGGCAGGCTAACGACGCTCGCCGTCATGCGCTGATTCGGGATCGCGTATTGACTCGAGGGCGTTTTGGCCTCGCCGGCGTCGGGCCGTGGAGGGCGTATCCCCATGAGCTGCGCGATCAGCACCGTGTCGGGCTCGTTGTAGCCGACGTGGTTGTAATCGGCGGCGCGGGCATCGTAGTCGAGCGCCGTCACGCGGCCTTCGGCGTCGAGCCCGCCGCGCAGCTTGAACGTGTAGGCCGGCCCCTTGGTATCCCAGGCCGTCTCCTCGTCCCGCATCCACTGCACGCGCACGGGCCGGCCGAGCTCGCGCGCCAGGAACGCGGCCTCGAAGCCGACATCGTCGGCGGCCGTGCGGCCGTAAACCTGCGGCCCATCCATGTAGACGACACGCACGCGCTCGCGGGGCATGTCGAGGAACTGCGCGACGCCGTTCCGCAAGCCGTACGACTTCATGTCGTTCGAGTAGATCGTCATCTGACCGTCGGACGGGTCGGCCAGCGCATGCGCCGGGCCGATAGCGGTGTGCCCCTGGAACGGGACCTCGAACTCGGCCTCGATGACGCGTTCGGCGCTGGCCAACGCCGCATCCGGGTCGCCCGTGACGTCGGCAGCGCTCCTCGACGTAGGCGTCGCGCCGCGTATGTAATCGAACAACGCATCGGATGCCGGGAACGGCGCCTCCGCCGGCGGCTCCCACTCCACCTCGAGCTGCCGGGCGGCCCGGATGGCCTGCTCCTCGCGCTCGCAGACCACGGCCACGTAGTTGCCGCGGCTCACGACTCTCATGAACCCCGGAATGTCGGCGACCGACGACTCGTCGATGCTGCGAAGCTTGGCACCGGCGATCGGCGGCTTGACGTTGCGCGCATGCACCATGCCGGGCAGCTTCACGTCCACGGCCCAGGTCAGCGAGCCGTCGACCTTGGCGGGGATGTCGTAGCGCTGGATCGACTGTCCGATCACGCGCAGATCCTGGACCGGCTTGACGTCGGCCACGCCGCGCGTGGCGTTGATATCGTTGCCGGTCAGCGCGACGTCGAACCGTTCTCCGCCGACGAGCTCCGCGTAGGTGACCGATCTCGTGGGGTCGGACGACACCGAGATCGTGGCGTCGCGAACGCGTAGGCTCGCGACGGGCGTCTCGAGGTGCTCCGCGGCGAGATCGAGCAGGACCCGCCGGGCTTCGGCGGCCACCCGTCGCATCGGCCAGCCGTCGCGCTCGACACCGTCGGAACCGCCCGAGCCGCCCTGATCGGGCGTGAGGTCGGTGTTGCCCATGACGAGCTTGGTCTGGTCGTAGGCGATGTCGAGCTCGTCGCACATCATCTGCCGGAACGCCGTGCCCGTGCCTTGGCCGCCGTCCGTCTTGCCGACGAAAAAGGTTGCGGTGTTGTCCGGATGGATCACGATCCAGGTGTCGAGCTCGAGGTAATCCGGGTCGGGGTAGGGGCCGGCGCCTACGGCTTGTGCGAGCACTTGGCCGCCGGGGATCGCGCTGACGTTGCAGGTCAGCACCAGCGCCCCCGAAGACTTGAGGAAATCCCGGCGCGAGGTGGACGGGTTGACGCTGCGGATTGCGCGCTCGATGGCTTGCGGAAGCTTCAGTGTGTTGCTCATGCTTCCGCTCCGTCTGTCAGCTCCGGTTCGGCCGCATCGACAGATGCCGCCGCCATCTCGCGCACCGCGCGCTTGATCGCTGCCTGAATGCGGTAGTAGCTCATGCATCGGCAGAGCACGCCTTCCATCCCCGCGCGGATCTCGGCTTCGGTCGGAGTCGGATTTCGATCGAGCATCGCCCGGGCCGTCAGGATCTGGCCGTTCTGGCAATAGCCGCACTGCGGCACCTGCTCATCGATCCAGGCCTGCTGTAGCGGATCGAGCTGGCCGTTCTGCGAGAGGCCTTCGAGCGTGGTGATCTCGCCGCTGACGGCCGAGGCGGGCACGACGCACGAGCGCGTCGCGACACCGTCGACGATGACGGTGCAGGCGCCGCACTGGCCGAGCCCGCAACCGAAACGCGGGCCCTTGAGCCCGAGATCGTTGCGCAGCACATATAAGAGGGGCGTCGACGGATCGATATCCACTTCGTGGGTCGCGCCGTTGACTCGAAGGGTGACGAGACTCATGCGTTATTCTCCGGGTGCGCAAACTCGATGAAGTATCAACCCTAGAGCAAAGGCATTTTCAGTTCAACGGACGGTTTCTTGACCGCTAAAGAATCGATCTCCTATGATGATTTTCCAACGATTCTAATAGCGGGGGGACTACGGTGAGGCATCGGCTCGCACCGTCGATCCTAGGGCTCGCGGCGCTGCTCGCGCCGGCGCCTGGGCTCGGGCAGTCGGATGCATCGGCCGGCTACGAACCTCCGCGAATGCGCGACGGGCAACCCGACCTTCAGGGTATCTGGCAGGTCGTCAACACGGCCGCGTGGAACCTCGAAGATCACGGCGCGAGCCTCGGCGTGCCCGCGGGGCACAGCGTCGTCGAAGGCGGCGCGATTCCTTATTTGCCGGCTGCGCTAGCACGGCGAAAGGCGAACTATGAAGGACGCGAGACGCTCGACCCGGAGACCCGCTGCTTTCTCCCGGGCGTGCCACGCATCACCTACATGCCGTACCCGTTCCAGATCATTCAGCAGGCGGACAAAGTCACGATCGCCTACGAGTACCTGCGGGCCGTTCGCTTCATCTACATGAACGGCAATCCGCATCCGCCCGGGCCCATCGAATGGTGGATGGGCGATTCGCGCGGCCGCTGGGAAGACAACACGCTCGTCGTCGACGTCGTGCACTTCAACGACGAGACGTGGTTCGATCGCGCCGGGAACCATCACAGCGAAGCGTTGCACGTCGTGGAACGCTACACGCCGACGGGCCCCAATCACATGCGCTACGAAGCCACGATAGAGGACGCAGACGTTTTTTCTCGGCCGTGGACGATCAGCATGCCGCTGTACCGGCGACAGGAGACCCACGCGGAGCTGTTGGAATACCGGTGTCCGGCGTATCTGCTGGAGCAGCAATGGGGCGATCCGGAATCCACTTTCTTCGAAGAGCACTGAGTTGTTACGAATGAACGGCATCCGAGCCCAGTCTCCGCTGATTCACCCGGCCGTCACGGCATTGGCGGCTCTGCTCTCGACTGCTCTACTCGCACCGCGGCAAGCCGGCGCGCAGGCGTTCTGGTCGGAAGACACGCCCAAGATCCCGATGGCGGCATCCTGGCAAGAGGCGAAAGCGGAACTCCCGCCGTACCGCGCGCCGAGAACGCCGGACGGCGTCCCGGACATTGGGGGCATCTGGAATGGTGCGGGCGGCGACGGTCTGAGCTACATCGAGGAACACGAGTATGTAGACGTCACGACGCCGGCCCAGGAATCGTTCGTCTCCGATCCTCCCGACGGCAAGGTCCCGTACACGGAATGGGGGATGGCGAAACGCAACGAGATGCTTGCGGGACTCGGTCGCGGCTGGCCCGGCGAGTCCGGCGAACGGCTTTACAGCGCGCCTTCGGCCTTCTGTCTCGAGAACATGCCTGAACTCTCCATCGACGGTGTGGAGATCGTGCAGCAGCCCGGTGTCATCTACATGTTCAACGAGCTCGGCTTTCGTGTCATCCCGTTGGACGATCGCCCGGCGATGAGCGACGACGTCAAGCTCTGGTTCGGAATCTCTCGTGGCCGCTGGGAAGGCGAAACGCTCGTCGTCGAGGTGACCAATCTGAACGGACTGGGGTGGTTCGACAGCACCGGCCTCTATTTCACCGAGAATACGGTCATGACCGAGCGCTGGACTCGGGTAGACGCAGACACGATCGACTACGAGCTCACGATCGTCGACCCGACCGTCTATACGCAGCCGTGGAAGATGAACTTCCCGATGCGGCGGCCCGGCACCGGGCCGAACCTCAGAGTTGGCCGTGTCGCCGGCGCCGTCGAAATCGATGTACCGGCCTACGAAGATCCGTACGCGGACGAAGTCTGGGAACGGGCCTGCTACGAAGGGAACATCGCTGGCGCGGCATCCCTTCGCGAGCTCGGCTATCAATGGTTCAGGGGCGTTCATCCGCCGGAGTAGAGCGGACGATCGAGCATCGCTAGCGTATCCGCATCGGAGTTTCGTGATATGAAAACATACACGCTGCTGTCGCTGGTCTCGGTCGGCGCACCGTTCGCTGCAATTCCCGCCGCCGCGCATCACTCCTTCGCCGCAGAGTTCGACATCGAGAAGCCCATCGAGCTGCGGGGGACTCTCACGCGCATGGAATGGGTCAATCCGCACGGCTGGCTCTACATAGACGTGGAGAACGAGGACGGCACGGTCACGAGCTGGGCGATCGAGGCAGGCGGGGCCACGCAGCTACTGCGGCGCGGACTACGGCGCACCGACTTCCCCCCAGGCACTGGGGTTGTCGTCAACGGTTATCTCGCGCGCAGTGGTGAGCCCGTCGTCAACGGCCGCAGCGTGACGACGACTGACGGCAGGAACTTCTTCCTCGGGTCGGAATAGACTGAGCATGACGTCTCGATACTGGAGCCTACTGCTGCTGCGACAAAAAGGCTTCTCTCTGCGTATTCCAGCGCTCGGCCAGCGCTTCCTGATTCGCGACCTCATTGTTATATGCAGCGCTCGCCAGCGCGCGCTCCTCGTCGGCTAGATCGTCATCCTCGGCGATCTCCTCCAGGCACTCGAGCACCTCCGTGCTCTCCTCGAGGTAGGTTTGCACGAGACCCTGCGTCTCCACCATCGCCTCCATCGTGGCATCGTTCGCGTTGGGTATGCTCGGCGGCGTCGGAAACTCGCAATCTGCCGCAAGCTCCGCGAGGCGCTGGTCGTTTGCAGATGGCTCAGCGGCTGCAGCGGCCTCGAGCTCGCGCGCCAAGGACATTGCCGCGAAGTAGTCCTCACTCGTATTGTCGGCGACGCGCAGGTACTCGGTGATGGATTCGAAGGCGGCCGGGTTGTTGCCGACGGCGGAGAGGACGTTCGCTTCGGTGAGCAGCAGCTCGGGCTCGAAGCCGCCGCAGGCTGCGCGGTACTCATTGAAATGCGCGGCTGCGGCGTCGTTGTTTCCGGCCGCGACCGCGGCGTCGATCTCGGACCGCAACGCCACGTGGCGTTCCTCCGCCGAGAGATTCGGATAGCCATCCGGAACGATGCGCGTCATCGAAGTCACTGCGATCAGCGGGTCCGTGACGTCGGATGAAAACGGACCGTTGGAGCCGGTCGGCAGCGCGGCGATGTTGTCGATGACCGCTATGCCGTCTGTGACACGGCCGAAGACGGTGTAGCCGACGCGGTCGCCTTCGGTGTTGAGGGAGGTGTTGTTGTCCAGGTTCACATAAAACTGGGAGGTCGCAGAATCCGGATCCGACGTGCGCGCGGCCGAGAGCGTGCCGCGGTCGTTGCCGAGGCCGTTCTGCGATTCGTTGACCACAGGGGCTAAGGTCGCCTTGTTGCGAAACGTGCGCGTGTAGCCGCCGCCTTGGACGACGAAGCCTTCGATGACGCGATGAAACACCGTGCCGTTGTAGAAACCGCGGTCCACGTACTCGAGAAAATTCGCGGCATGGGCGGGTGCTTGGTCGTCGAACACCTCGAGCGTGAAATTGCCGGCGTCGGTGCAGACGGCCACGCCGGTCGCTTCGGCCGTGCCCGCGACGCCCAAGGCCAGAGCAGCGGCCGTCAACACGGGCGCGAGGCGCCAGTTCAGGGTCATGTCGAGCTCCTCATCGTCGGGATTCCGGTCGGGGGCCGGGCCAGAACGCACCCTATCGCCCGACCTGAGTGTGGGTCAACCGCAAAAGCCGCCGGCGCTCAGGCGTAGCCTCACCGCGCGGACCTTCGGAGGCCCTCGGGCTGCGGTATGATCCACGGGCGTATAGTCGAAATGCGAAAAAAAGTTTCAGGGGGACGCATTGTGCGGACGACCTACGCTTTCATTGCCGCGGTCACGGTTGCCGTTTTCGGAATCGCCTCGGCGCACCACAGCGCCACGATTTTCGACAGGCAGTCGGTCGTGGCGTTTCAGGGTAGCGTGACCCGGTTCAGCTGGACGAACCCGCACGTCTACATCTATGTCGAAACCCGGGACGATGCCGGTGGCGTCGTCGAATGGGAAATCGAGACCGATGCGACACCGATACTGGCCCGCAGCGGCTGGACGGCGGACTCGCTCGTGCCTGGAGACCGTGTGACGGTTCGGGCGAACCCCGATAGGAACGTCGAGCGAAGGCACGGGCTGCTGGTTTCCGTTTCGAAGGGCGATGGAGCGACGTTGACCGCGAGGTCGTATTTCCTGCGTGCGGCGGACGATACGCAGTCGCTCGCCCGCGCCGCGGATATGTCCGGCATCTGGGAGTTGAGCGTGCTCGACTTCGAGCCCTTCTACGAGGTGTGGGCCCAGGTAGACCTCACGCCGAAGGCGATCGCCGCGCAGGCGGCTTACGATATTCGCGCGGAGAACCCCGTGGCGCAATGTATCGCCCCGCCGACGCCGACGATCCTGGTCGCGCCTTATCTCAACGAGATCGTGCTCGGTGAAGACGTGATCCTCATTCGAAACGAGCGCTTCAATATCGAGCGCACCATCCATATGGACGGACGCGGCCATCCGGACGGTGGAGAGCGCAGCAATCAGGGTCACTCCATCGGCCGGTGGGAGGGTGACGTTCTGGTCGTCGATACGATGAATTTTTCGGAGAACCGCGCCCCCATCTATGGCAGACCCGCCCGAGCCGAGGGCGTCCCCTCGGGTCTCGGCAAGCACGTCGTCGAGAAATTCCGGTTGAGCGAAGATCGAACGCATATCGCCATCGACTTTTCTTGGGAGGATCCCGAGTACCTGGCCGAGCCGTTCACCGGCACGGTGAGGTGGTATTACGCGCCGCATTTCGAGATGCTCGGGTTCGACTGCGATTCGGACAACGCGAGACGTTTTTCAGGCCAGTGAGGCCGGCGGTAGTGACCTACGCGCTAGCCGCGTCAGAGCCCGCAGCGCGTGCTGCCGACACAAATATGGACTAAGCTGCTTCCCGCGCCCCCCGCTGAACCGCTCTTTGGTACGGCGCCGGATCCACGGGCTCTGACGGCGAATTGATGAACCGCAGATGCGCCGCCGTATCGACGCTCTCGACGTACAGATCCCGGGCGATGGCTGAGACGAGCCGCGGGTGATTCACGGCGCTCGGCACGTCGCCTATGAGCATGCCGAAGCTCAAGCGCGCGGACAAATTGAAGCAGTGGATGTTGCGCAGATAATCCGCGCCCGTGCCTTCGCGGGGCAGGAGCTCGAAGCCCGCGCCGAGATAGGGATGAATCGCGCCCGCCGCGTTGTCCTCGCCGGTCTCGGGCGCGTAGCGATCGCCCCAGAGCGCGATCGACTCGTGGATGCCGGCGAGCTCGGGTTGAGCCGCGAGGTCGATGCGATAACCGGTTCCGGCGATCAGGTGATCGAAACGCCGGGTGCTGCCTGCGGCGTTCGCGACGACCTTCCCGCCGGCAATCGCGACATCGGCAAGCGAGGTCTCGAGATGCAGCCGGAAGCCGTCGAGCTTCATCACGCGCTCGATCGAGTCGAGCGGCACGGTGGCCACGCTGCGATCGCCGCGCAGGAAGTTTCGCCAGCGGACGACGTCCGGTAGCTCATAGGCCATCTCGCGCGCGTTCGGATGTCCCGGATCGCTCGGCTCGGACGGCTGCGATCCCCCGGGGTAGCCGACATACGCGCGGCGATTGAACATGTGGACCTCGGCGGCGCCGCTTTCGAGCGCGACGGCGGCGGCATCGAACGCCGAGGAGCCGGCGCCGATGACGCCGACGATCTTGCCCGCGAGCGCATCGAAAGGAATCTGGCTCTCGGTATGGCTCCAGAAGCCGGACGGCAGCACGCGCAGGAAACCAGGCAGGTTCGCACCGCCCGCGCCTGAATAGCCGTTCGCGAGCACGAGCTTGCGCGTCGTCGCGACGCGCCGCACGCCTTCGGACTCCAGATGCAGGCGCAGCAGGTCGCCCTGCGGCTCGATCTCGAGCAACTGCGTGCGGTAGCGCACGCTCGTGCCCGTGACTTGCTGGAACCAGTCCACGTAATCGGCCCACGCCAGACGCGGAATCCGATCCAGCGCGTCGAACGCCTCCGGGCCGTTCAGCGTTTCGTACCACGCGCGAAAGCCCAAGGTCGGGTTGTCTTGCTCGGGACCGATGAGGGTCTTGCCCGTGCGCAGCTGGTGCATCCGCGCGATGCTCCGCCAGATGCCGGCCTGGCCCGGCGCCGCTTGGTCGATGACCTCGACCTGGCCGACGCCCTTGCGCTTGAGCCCGTACGCGATCGCGATGCCGCTCTGTCCGCCGCCGACGATGACGACGTTGTGATCGGCACCGGGGCGCGGCCGCACCCAATCGGCCGGGTCGCGCCCCGCCCAGCGCTGGGCGCGCCGCGTCTGTAACTCGAGCGCGCCGGCTGCATCCGCGGGCTCCGCGGCGGCTGCCGGCTCGCGCTGCGGGCTCGTCTGCGCCGTTGCGGCGCTCGCGCTCAAGCCGCCGACCGCCAGGAGGCCTACGCCGTGGACAAATCCGCGCCGGTCGATCAGGTTCGGCGCCTTTCCTGTGGTCAGTGCTTGCTCATCGGACTCGGGCGTCCGGCCGCGGTTCTTGGTCATTGGTGTTTCTCCTCAGCCCTCGGAGTACCGTAATACCAACGTCGTGCATCGCATTCAAGATGCCGCCGGGGCATGACGGGGAAGGCTGGCTAGAAGGGGTCCGAGAACTTCGGATCCATCAGCATTTCGGTGTCAGTCAGCGTTTTTAGGAACCCGAAACCGATCTCTAGCGCGCTTTCGGTTTGCCTCGCCGCTACGGTATATTCAACGGCTCAGGGCCGATATCAAGTCCCGCCAACACCAAAACCAACGGAAGCAAGACCCATGTGCGACCAAGACCATTTCGAAGAAGATCTGAAGCGATACACCCGCCGCGACGCCGGCGTCCTGGCCGCCGCCGTCGGTGTTGCGATCGCATTGCCCCGCGTCGCCAACGCCGTCGACGTGAACGAAAGCGAAGTTACGGTTCCGACGCCGGACGGCGAGTGCGACGCCTATTACGCGGCGCCGATTACCGGGAGTCATGCGGCCGTTCTCGTCTGGCCGGACATCTTCGGGCTGCGGCCTGCATTCCGGCAGATGGGCAAGCGGCTCGCCGAAGCGGGCTACAGCGTGCTCGTCGTGAATCCGTTCTACCGAACCCAGAGGGCGCCGACCGCGCCGCAAGGCGCGAGCACGCCGATTCCGGAGGTTCGGCCGCTCGCGCAGTCGTTGAATCCGCAGACCCAGGTGACCGATGCGAGGGCCTTCGTCGCCTGGCTCGACGCCCGGCCCGAGGTAGACACGGGCAGGAAGATGGGCACGATCGGTTACTGCATGAGCGGCAGCTTCGTCATGCGCACGGCGGCGACCCTGCCGGACCGCATCGGCGCGGGCGGCTCGTTCCACGGCGGCGGCTTGACGACCGACAATCCCGACAGCCCGCATCTGCTGATCCCGCAGATGCAGGCGCAGTTCCTGATCGCGATTGCCGAGAACGACGACGAGCGCGATCCCGAGTCGAAGAACATACTGCGGGAAGCCTTCGCCGAGGCCAACGTGCCGGCGGAGATCGAGGTCTACCCGGCCGCGCATGGCTGGTGCCCGCCCGATACGCTGGTTTACGACCAGCAGCAGTCCGAACGGGCGTGGGGACGGATGATGGCGCTCTTCGGCAACGCCCTGGCCTAGCCGACCCGCAGGCGGCCGGCTCTCGAGCGGCTCGCAGGGCCGGCCGGCCTGCGCCGTGAAATCCGATGCGCAAGCTCGCTGAGGCGAGCACGGACGAACGCCCTAGGCCGCCTCGCGCAGCTGGGATCTAGACAGGCCCAGCACTGTGACCTTAGTTCGCAGCTGCGCGCCTGGCACGCTGCACTGCGATGCACTCCGTCATGACATCGAGGAGGCCCTGATACGCCGACGCCCCGACCACGAAGGGATTCGGCGTTCCCGCTCTTCTGGCCGCGAGTTGCTCGAGACGCCCATACATGCCGTCGAAGATCGGATGGTTGTGTATCTCGACGTCGACCGCCATGTCCTCCGAGACTTCGGCGAAATGGCCGACCGACCGGACGTACTGATCCAGCACTTCGTCCGAAATGTCCCCGATGCCCGAGATGATCCCGCCGAAGAGCCCCACCATGTGCCTGTTGCCTCCGTCGTTCACCGGGAAAATCAATCCCAGCGCCCCGGGTGTGTGACCGGGTATGTGAACGGGGGTGACAGCCTTGTCCCCGAGCACGACGGGCTGGCCTTCTGCAAGGACGACATCTCGCGTCGGGATGGGGTTGTTTCCGCGTCTTTGTTCCATCAGGTCCCAGTCGGCGGCGGAAAGCGCGACGCGAGCGCCGTAGCGCTCCTGCATGAATCTCGCGCCGCCGAAATGATCCGCATGACCATGAGAAACGATCACGTATCGTACGTCCTCGGGATCCAGCCCGAGTTGCGCAAGTCCGGCAAGAAGAATGGATTCCTCCTCACCCGGGTAGCCCGAGTCAATCAAGATGATGCCCTCGGACGTGTTCAGGACATAAACGACGGTCCCGGCGTGCCCCAGCACGGCAAAATCGTCGAACATCCACGTCGGATCCAGAACCGGGCTCTCGCGGCGATTCCCCGGATCGGGATTCCTTCCGCAGAGAAAGTCTACCGCCTGCACCCAATCGTCTCCGCCGGCCTGCCTCGCGGCCGCCAGATGCCGCATGGCCTCGGGTGAATCTTGTCCGTTGGACGCGCGGTCTTGAGCCTCTGCAACGGCCGTGAACATGGCTATCGCGGCGGCGAATGTGCATAGGCTGTTTCTTATCGGAACCATGAGCTTCCCCTCATCTTTTGGTGCGCTCTACTCCACCACCAGTTGTTCTACGGTATCGAGATCGTTGCCCAGCCTCGTCAGGTCGACTTTGACTCTCTGCCCGTCCGGATCGAGAGTGTAACGAATCCGCCTTCCCTGCTCGTCGATGATCCTGAGCGACTGCGGGAAGAGTGCCGGCGGGGGCGCGTTCTTAGGCACTCTCGCCTCCAATATGTACAGGCGGCTCGCATGCAGATGGATTGCGACGAAGCTGCGGGACTGATCGGGGTTGACGATCTGTAGTTGCTGTCCTTCTATCTTGTCGACGACCGCATATCCGGCATACGTCACATCGCCACCCCTCTGGCGAAAAGCCTCCGCGGCATGCACCACCGAGGCTCGAACGTCCCCCACCCAGAAACCCTCGCCCGAAGTCGCGTCGGTCGGGTCGGGCCGCGTCGCGTGTCTCCTTTCAGCCTCGGTGTAGTCGACGACGGTAAGCGAGTAGACGCTCGCCCCGTCCTCGACGGAATAGACACGCGCGGGGTAGATGACGTCGTAGGCGGAAACGTGGGTCGTTTGCCGAGCCTCGGGCGCGCGCGGAAGCATGACGCTGAAGAGGTCGGTGCGATTGACGTACTGGATCCAGCCCCTGGCATCCTGAGCAAGCGCGAGCGAGGCGATGAGGGGGATCATCGCCGTCGCCGCGCGTTGCTGCAGGGAAATCAGTTGGCGCCCCAGTCCATCGTGAACTCGAGGCCCCACCATGCAGGGCGCTGATACCACGTGTTCCAGACGCCGCGGCTGTCGCCACAGCTCTTTATGACATCCTCGTCCGTGATGTTGTTGCCGAACAGGGACGCCTGCCAGTTGCCTGCGGGCGGGACGTAGGTGAGGCGAGCGTTGACCTTCGCATAAGTATCCTGATTGCAGAACGTGCTCGGTGGCGCGCCTATCGTCGAGGCGTCGTAGTCGTACGAGTCTTGGGTGTAAACCTGCATTCGCGGCGTCAGGCTGCCACCGTTGCCCAACGCAAACTCATGCTCGACCGCGACGGTCAGCGTCCAATCGGGAATCCGGTCACCGATGAAGGATGCGCTTTCGTCGACTATGATCGACGGGTCGAGAGGATCGGGATAGGAGAAATCCGAGTACTCGTTGCTCATCATGCCCAGATCCACGGATATGAAGCCACCGTCCCATGGGTTCGCGCGCAGCTCGAGCTCGACTCCGGAGATCTCGACATCAGCGATACTTCTGATGATGTCCAGAGGCGACCCCTCGTCGGGACCGAAAACGCCTCCGTCATTGGGTAACCCAATGCCCTCCTGCTTGTCCTGATAGTCCATATAGAAGATGTCGGCGGAGAGTCGCAGACGGCCATCGAGAAGAGTGCCCTTGAACCCGATCTCGTAGTTGGAAACGCTCTCGGGTCCATATGTGAGCAAGTCGCTCCCCTGGACCGCCGGCAGCCGTGTATTGATCTCCGTGTTGAAGCCCCCTGAGAGGAAGCCTTCGGAATAGAGGAAGTAGATCATGCCGCTTTCCAACGTGTCCCCGGCTTGCAGGTTCCGCGTCAGGCTGACCATCGGCGTGATCTCATCCCATGTGCCTTCGACCTCATTGAAGAAACCGTTCCAGATAGCCGATTCGAAGGTTGGCTCATAGGTAAAGGGCCCCGCACAGAGTGCGTCGGGCGGCATGGCAATGACGCCGAGCTCAGCCTGCTGGTCCGCCGGGTTGGGGTGGCAATTGCCAATGGCATTCTCGAAGTTCCAGAACTCTCGATCGTCCTCGGTCCAGCGTGCGCCCAGATCAAAGTCCCAGTTGTCGTTCAGCGCATAGGTGAGGTGACCGAAAACGCCGAGCGACTCGTACTCACCGCGCATCTGGATGATGAACGGATTGGGTCCCGGGTAGAGCTCGCTGCCGCCGAGCAGCGGAGCAACTACTAGACCGGAAATATCATCGTTACAGTCGACCCCGGCAGACGGGTCGCGGCCCGCCGGACGCGGCAACAGCCCACCGTCGGGCGTTTCGATGGTCGGGTCGTCCGGATCGATGTCCGTGGCACCGCTGGCTATGAACAGCGCCCGGCATCTGCCGTCGCCGATCTTGTGCAACTCCCAGAAGTAGTTGACCCCGACCGTGAACTCCAAGCGATCATTGACCGTGCCCTCAAAGACGGCCTCAAAGCCTCGCGTGGTGGTGTCATGTCCCATCGCGCCCGGCACGTGGCCCCGCGCGCTCTGAGGATAGAAGGTATTCTCCTGGCCCTGGTTGTATTCCCAGTCTACGTATTGCCAGGAGGCTTGAAACTTCGCCGAAGCGTCTTCCAACCCGCCCAGGGCTCCGTCCGAGTTCCACTGAGCGACGGCGAAGGCGGAATCCATCTCGAGCTTTGAATATCCGAGCTGATCCTGAGAGGTAACGAACTTGCTCTCTTCGGGAGAGCTTGCAGGACAGGCTGCCCGGAAATCGTCCTGGTACCCGTCGTAAACTCTGTTCAGATTACCGATCCCGCCACCCCATTGAGGCGCAGGTGGGTCGGAGTTGAAGCACCCTCCGGGACTGTTGTGATCGTCGTGCTCCTGCCGGTTATAAGCGAAGTCGAGTGTCCAATTACCGGGCGTTGTACGCAAAGCCGCGTTCAGCGACGTGTGATCGGTGGCTCCCGCGTCGGTATTGAAATGTGTATTGTAGTAGTAGCCGTCCATTTGCTCGCTGCCAACGGCTAAACGCGCGAACGTGTTGTTCGTGATCGGAAGATTGACCATGCCGCGCACGTCCTGCTGACCGTGCTCGGCCGCTCGAAGCAGGGCGTTCGCTTCGAACTCTGGACGCGGCTTGGCCGTTATGATGTTTACCAAACCGCCTGTCGTGTTCTTGCCGAACAAGGTTCCCTGAGGCCCGCGTAACACCTCCACACGCTCGATGTCCGTCGTGTTCATGAAGCCACTCTGGCGTCCCGGCATGTAATGACCATCGAGGTACATACCCGAACCCGACAGCGCCGATGGATCCGGAGATCCGCCGCCGATGCCGCGGATGATCACCGAGCCCAAGCCGGCGCGGCCAGTCACCATGAGCGTCACGTTGGGGACATAGTCCGTGATGTCCTCCATCGTATAGATGCCTTGTACCTGCATCGCTTCCGCCGAGATGGCTTGGATCGACAGTGGAATGTCCTGCAGGTTTTCTTCGCGCCGCCGCGCTGTAACCACCACCTCCTCGAGTAGCGCCGCCGAACGGCTGGATGGTTGAGCCAGCGCCGTATGCGGTGACGAAATGAAACCGATTAGTAGTAACGTCAATGTCCCAAGTAGCGCGGTAACTGTCCTCACGGTAATCCCCCCGGGTAGCTGTATTGCGACAACATTGCTTTGCGTTCGCACTTCCGTAGACAGTTCAGCGAAGAGAAATCCTCTACAGCGTTGCGTTCTTTGGCCAAATAGAGGATTTGTGTCGTTGAACTGTCTGCTCTTGTGATACGACAGAATCGTATGAGGGTCTTGTAGGCGTGATGCAAATCAGCGCAACGCAGGGGTACGAGTGGTGAGCCCAGCTTGGAAGCGTGTAGGTACTGGCCGAAGCGTCGTACACTCACCGACGGTTGCGTGAACAATCTTTCGAGTGTGAGCGGGCGCTAGGATGGTGTGCCTCAAGAGGACGATCTTTTTCGGGCTGATCGGAGCGACTGTCTTCGGTGCTAGCGCGGGTGCGCAACCCACAGCCCAGCCGTCGTTGGACGGGCCGGACTGGCCCCATTGGGCGTATGGATTTCTGTCACCGCTTGCGCCGGGTGATCGTCTTGCACCGCCCTGTCCCGAGACGGCGAGGCCAACCGAGTGCCGTTACCCTCCGCCGGTCGTGCAGGATGACGGCACGAGGCACGGCCTGCCGGACACGGATTTGTCCTTCACGCGCAACGAAGCCCACTATGACTACGGCCCCGCCGACTGGTATCCAGGCGATCATCCTCGGATGCCCGATATCGTCGCTCACGGACGCGAGTCCGCAGGTATTCGGGCTTGCGCGCTCTGCCACTATCCCAACGGCCAGGGCAAGACGGAGAATGCTCACGTGGCTGGGTTGCCCGCCGCCTATATACTCCAGCAACTCGACGCCTTCGCAAATGGCGACCGTCTGAGCTCGGATCCGCGCAAGGTAAACACCAATGAGATGGCCGCGATCGCGCGAGATCTTACAGATACGGAGAAACGCGAAGTTGCCGAATACTACGCGTCTATCGATCTTCAGCAATTCATTCGCGTCATAGAATCCGAGGAAGCACCGCAGGTCCGCCCAAATAGCGCTGGGCTCATGATTCCGGTGCCCGACGCGTCAGCCATTGAGCTGGGACAGCGTATCATCGAGGTGCCAGAGCATCCCGAACGCACGGAGCTGCAGCGCGATCCGCGAGGTGGATTCGTCGCCTACGTACCCGAGGGCAGTCTTTCTAAAGGAGAAGCGCTGGTTACGACAGGAGCGGGCAAGACGATTCAATGCACCGTGTGTCACGGCCAAGGTCTAAGAGGGTTGGGCGATATTCCGGGCATCGCCGGCCGAACGGCGAGCTATACGATGCGACAGCTGTGGGATTTCAAGCAAGGGACCAGGGTGAGCCAAATCATGGTACCCGTCGTTCAGAGTCTGAGCGTCGAGGACATGCTGAATATCTCTGCCTACCTCGCGTCTCAGACGCCTTATCCGGCTGCGCACTCGACGACCTCCAGCACGATAGAGTAATGTCGAGCGATCATTGCGGAGGACGTCCACGGGCACTCGTGCAGGAGTCACAAGAATGCTGAAATCGATCGCCATTGTCGCGCCACTGGCTCTGTTTAGCGTGCCGCTGGCGGCGCAAGACGTGCCGGAGTTCAATGTTGACCCGACTTGGCCCAAGCCCTTGCCGGAGCACTGGGTGAATGGGCAGCTACCCGGCGTTTGTGTCGACTCCCACGACCATATCGTGGTCCTCGACCGACGCAACATAACTGCCGATCAGGCCCAAAGGGGTTCGATACCTGCAGATCACATACTGATGCTCGACATGCAGGGAAACCTCGTTGCGAGCTGGGGCGATCCGGATCGTGTGCCGCAAGGCCGCCTTCACGGATGTTCCTTCGGGCCCGACGACAACCTTTGGATCACGGGCAATCGCGACGGGATCATTCAGAAGTACAGCCACTCGGGCGAGTTGCTCATGCAAATCGGGACGCGCGGCGTCGTCGATACGCCGGACGGCGCCGCGATCATGGCGGAGGACGGCACGATAGACACGGTGGCGTTGAACTCGAGCAAGGAAGGCTTCTTCTATCCGGCGCAAGTAGCCGTAGACCCGGTCAACGGCGATATCTACGTGGCAGACGGGTACGGCAACAAGCGAGTCGCCGTGTTCGACAAGAGCGGAAAGTATCTGCGCCAGTGGGGCCGGCAGGCGACGCTCGAGGAAGTCAAATCCGGAGCGGAAGGCGTGTTCGCTTACTCTGTGCATTGCATCGTCATGAGCAAGGCCGGCCTGATTTACGTGTGTGACCGTGAGGGTGACCGTGTGCAGGTGTTCGACAAGATGGGCAAGCATGTACGCAACATCTGGGTGGATACCGATACTACGGCTCCCTTGCCCGATACCTGCGAGCATGAGCAGCTCGTCTTGTGCCTGGTCTATCCCGGCACGGTTTGGGGTCTGGCTTTTTCTCCGGATGAGGAACAGAGATACCTCTACGTCGCGGACGGCCGTAACGAGCGCGTGCACGTGCTGGATCACGAGACGGGCGAATCTCTAGCGACGTTCGGCCGCGCCGGGCACCAGATTGGACAGTTCGACTACGGGCACAGCATGGCTGTCGATTCCCAGGGCAATGTCTATGTGGCCGAGACGGGTGAAGGTAGACGCGTGCAGCGGTTCAAGCTGGCGACGGGGAGCTCCATACGGTGAGACGTCTGGTCGTGGCCTGGACCCGGGCGCGGTGTCGTGCAACTGATCTCAAAGGCCTTCTCTTCGAAACTCGTCGAAAGTCAGGAGCGCAGAACATGACGATGACGCACAAGCCTTTTACATATGTCGCCATGATTGCGACAGCAACATTGTTGACCACCGCCTGCCTCGACGCGCAACAAGATGAGGTCGAGATCGACGCCGACGACATCGGTGGCCTCGTGACCAGTACGGCTGGTCCGGAAGCGGGCGTGTGGGTGATTGCCGAAACCGAGGATTTGAATACCCGCTATGCCAAAATCGTCGTCACGGACGACGATGGTCGATACGTCCTGCCCGATTTGCCTGATGCTGAGTATTCGATCTGGGTTCGCGGGTACGGCCTGGCGGACTCCCCGAAGGTGGCTGCGAGACGTGGCGAGCATCTGAATCTGACGGCCGTCGTCGCACCGAGCGAAGCGGTCGCAGCCGAGGTTTATCCCGCCATCGCCTGGTATGCCATGATGGATCTACCCGAGGAAGCGGAGCTCGGACATGTCGAGGACGGCCTGAACGAGTACCTCGGCGTGATGAAGAACCAGCACTGCATTGGCTGCCACCAGCTAGGTCAGCTGGCTACTCGCACGGTACCAGAGGCCTTTACCCACCTCGGGTCCTCGGAGCTGGCGTGGATGCGGCGCGTCCAGTCCGGTCAAGCGGCGCCCCAAATGATTACGCCGCTGGCGTCATACCTCGGCGGTGTGCCGTTCAGATACCTCGCAGATTGGACCGATCGCATAGCGGATGGCGAGCTACCTTCGTTCGTTCCCGAGCGGCCACAGGGAATGGAGCGAAACGTCGTCGCGACCGTGAGAGACTGGGCCAGTCCCACGTCCTATCTTCACGATTTGACAACAACGGATTGGCGTACTCCGACCTTCAACGCGTACGGGAGGATATTTGGTGCAGCGGAGATCAGCACCGATGATCTGCCGATTCTCGATCCTATCGCCAACACGGCCACGACGTTTCACGCGCCTGTCCGCGATGCCGATACGCCGTGCGGTGACAGCATTCCGATCGGAGCGCCCTCGGCCTACTGGGGAGAAGAGCGAATCTGGGACAGTTGCGCGAATGCCCATAATCCCATGTTCGACGCACGGGGGCTCGTCTGGTATACGGCGCGGGTTCGTGCGCCCGAAAACCCCGGCTTCTGCCGTGAGGGATCGGACCACCCCTCGGCAAGACTATTCCCGACGAACCAGTCTGCGCGGCAACTCTCCGTCTACGATCCGGGGAGCGGCGAGTACAGGTTCATCGATACCTGCTTTTCGACGCACCACTTGCGGTTTGCTGAGGACGAAAACAACACGCTATGGACGAGCGGCGGCGGCGAGGTCGTGGGTTGGCTCGACACGAACGTTTTCCTCGAGACCGGAGACGCTGAGCAAGCCCAGGGGTGGACGGCTGCAATCCTGGATACGAATGGCAACGGAAGACGGGACGACTATGTAGAGCCGGACGAGCCGGTCAATCCGAATCTCGACAAGAGGATTCGGCCGAACTTCTACGCCGTCATGCCAAGTCCGGCCGACGGCTCGGTCTGGGGATCCACGTACAACGACTTTCCGGGACAGTTGGTGCGAATCGATCCGGGCCCCAATCCCCCGGAGACTGCGCTTGCCGAGGTCTACAACGTCCCGCTGCCTGGCTTTTCTTCCCGCGGGGCTGATATCGATCGCAACGGCGTGGTCTGGGTATCGCTCGGAAGCGGGCACCTGGGCGAGTTCGACCGCCGCAAGTGCGAGGGTCCGCTGAACGGTCCCACGGCGACGGGGGATCACTGCCCGGAGGGATGGACATTTCATCGATTCCCTGGCCCGGGCTTCGAGGAGCTGCCCGAATTCAGCGTGGAGTCGAGCTATTACACGTTCGTGGACCAGCAGAACACGTCCGGTTTGGGCGCAAATACGCCCATCGCCACGGGCAATCTCTATGACGGCGTGCACGCGCTCGTGGACGGCGAGTTCGTCACGATGCGCATACCCTATCCGCTGGGCTTCTACATGAAAGGCTTCGAGGGCCGTATCGACGATCCAGATGCGGGGTGGAAGGGACGCGGCCTCTGGGTACCGAGCGGTGACCGCACACCGTGGCTAAAAGAAGGCGGTAAGGGGACCAGGCCGCTGGTCGTGCACTTTCAGGTTCGACCGGATCCGCTCGCCAAGTAGACGAAGCGGCGCGCGAGACGGCAAGCTAGGCTAGTTCGCGCCCCAATCTCTCGTAAACTCCAATCCCCACCACGCGGGGCGGTGGTGCCAGTAGTTGTAGACCCCATGTTGGCTATCGCAGGTCCCCAGCACCGCCTCGTCGGTGATGTTGTGGCCGAAGAGCGAGGCACGCCAGTCGCCAGAGGCCGGCACATAAGTGATTCGGGTATCGACTTTCGTATACGCATCCTGAGTGCAGAAAGGGCTCGATGGCGCGCCTACGACGTTGGCCTGATAGTCGTAGCTGTCTTGTGTGTATAGTTGGATCCTTGGCGTGATGCTGGCGCCGTTCGCCAGCGTGAACTCATGCCCCGCACCGACGGTCAGCGTCCACTGAGGAATCCGGTTCTGCAGCGTGGTATTGCTCTGATCGACGATAGTCCCCGGATTTATCGGGTCGGGGTACTGATACGACGAGTACTCACTATCGAGTATGCCTAGTGCCGCGGATACGGTGCCGCCGTCCCATGGGCTTGCACGCAACTCCAGCTCGATTCCCGAAATTCGCGCCGAGGCGACGTTGGTCCGGATATCCAGTGGAGACCCCTCATCCGGGCCGAATACGCCGCCCTCGTTTGGGACCTCGATGTTCTCCTGCTTATCCGTGTAATCCATCAAGAATGCGTCTGCCGCAAGCTGCAAGTGGCTGTCAAAGAAGGTCCCCTTGAAGCCCATCTCATAGTTCGCGACGCGCTCCGGCCCAAAAGCGGCGAAGCCGCTTTCCGCCAGCTCCGGCAGGTTCGAGTTGATCTCGGTGTTGAAACCGCCGGAAAGGAACCCCTCAGAGTACAAGACATAGACGATGCCGCTGTCCAGCACGCCATTCCCTTCGAGCTTGCGCGTAAGGCTGATCATCGACGTAGTCTCCGACCAGGAATCCGCGAACTCGTTGTGGAATCCGTTGATTAGCGCGGACTCGAAACTCGGAGCATAGGTGAAGCTACAGTGCAAATCGGGTGTGGCGGTTACATCACCCAGAGAACGCTGCTGCGGATCGTCAACAGAGACGCATCCTTCAATCTCGTTCTCAAAATTCCAGTACTCTCTGTCGTCCCGTGTCCAGCGCGTGCCTAGGTCGAGAAGCCAGTCGTCATTCAGCGCGTGAGTAAGGTGACCGAATACACCTAGGGACTCGTTCTCTCCGCGTACCTGAAGGATGAAAGGCTGTGGACCTCCGAGCAGGGGAGCGACCACCAGGCCGGACTTGGCATCGTTGCAATCCACGCCTGTCGTAATGTCACCGGTGGCCGGATTGGGCAGCACGCCGCCGTCCGGCGCAGCGACCGTCGGGTTGACCGGATCCAGATCGCCGGCGCCGCTCCCTATAAAGCGCTGACGGCATTTTCCGTCACCGATCTTGTGCAACTCCCAGAAATAATTGATGCCTGCCGTGAAACTCAGCCGATCACTGACCTGTCCCTTGAATAGCGCCTCCCAGCCTCGCGTCGTAGAGGGCTGACCGCAGTAGTCGTCGTTGCAGCCTTCTACACCCCGGGGGTGGCCCATCTCGCCGACTGGGTAGAAGCTGTGATCGCGGTCCAAGTAGTAGCTAAAGTCCGTATCCTGCCACGACATCTGCAACTTGAACGTCGCTTCGTCCAGCTCGCCGAGCGCCCCATTCGAATTCCATTGGGCCGTGGCAAAGACGGAGTCCACTTCCAATGTCGAGAACGTGACATGATCCGAGGACGTGACGAACAATCCCGCCGCGCTGTCAATGGCGCAGGCCGTCCGAAGGTCGGCCTCATACCCATCGTAGATCCCGTTTAGATGACCGATGTCTCCACCCCAACGAGGAGCGCTGCCATCCTGCGGGTTGCACTGGTAAGCGCGATTCTGATCGTCGCGCCTCTGGCGATTCGCCGAGAAATCGAGCGTCCAGCTCTCACCGAGCTCGAATCGCAAGGCGCCGTTGAAAGCTTGTAGGTCGGTTGCGCCGGCGTCGATATTGAGATGGTGGTTGAAGTAGTACCCGTCCATCTTCTCGCTGGAGAAGGCCACTCGCCCGAATATGTGATCGCTGATCGGATGATTGACTATGCCACGCATGTCTTGTTGGCCGTGGTCGGCCACGCGCACAGTTACGCTTGCATCGAACTCGGGGCCCGGCTTGGCCGTGACGATGTTCACCAGACCACCCGTCACGTTCTTGCCGAACAGGGTGCCTTGCGGCCCGCGCAGCACCTCGACGCGTTCGATATCGAGCGTGCTCATGAAGCCGTTCTGCCGCGCCGGCATGTAGTGGCCATCGAGGTACATGGCACTTCCGTAAATGATCGCCGGCTCCGGCGAGCCACCGCCGATGCCTCTGATGATGACTGACCCCAAGTTCGAGCGGCCCGTTACCATCAACGTGACGTTAGGTACGAAGTTGGTGATGTCTTCGATCGAATAGATTCCGCCAACTTCCATCTGCGCCGCGGTAATGGCCTGAATGGATAGCGGCAGCTCGAGCAGGCTCTCTTCGCGGCGCCGCGCAGTGATCACGATTTCCTCCAACATAGCCGGCTCGGAGAGCTCGGCCCGCGCGATCGAAGCGCTGCGAGGCTGTGTTGCCACAACGGGTCGGTTCTGTTCCAGTGGTGGCTCGCTGATCTGCACTGTCAGCTGGCCTGTACCGTTCACTGTCGCAGTCAGTCCGGTCCCATCTAGTAGCACCTTCAAACCGTCTTCCACGGTATATTCGCCGACCAAGCGATTCGCCGTCCGAAGGCTGACCTCGTCGAACGGAAATAAGATGGGGATCTCTGCTTGCCGCGCGAACGCCGTGAGAGCCGCATCGGCCCTCTGGCTGGGAATATCGAAGCGCACGAAACCGTCCGCCAGCGCGCTACTCGAAATCAACAGCGCGACGGCTAAAGCTTGTACCTCCAACCACCGAGGCGATTTCATGGCGTCGTACTAGGAGACAGCTCAACGCTGCAAATCCGCTATGCAGAAAAGCATCGCGCTTCCCAAGCTGGGAGACTATTCGCGTCCGAGCAGAATACGCTCGTTCGAGCGCTGCGCGGTGATCTGGAAGTTCTCGCGCAAGGCGACCAATAGAGCGTCGACATCACCGGCTGCGAAGTAGCCGCCGACCCTGATGTTCCGCAGTCCCGGGTCGGTCAAGACGAAATCCA
This sequence comes from Gammaproteobacteria bacterium, assembly GCA_036396795.1. GTDB lineage: Bacteria > Pseudomonadota > Gammaproteobacteria > Steroidobacterales > Rariloculaceae > JAHEEM01. The sequence goes on from DASWKF010000003.1 coordinate 25,428, forward strand.
CAGTTGTGTAGCGCCCAACCTCCTGCAGAACGGCCTCAAGAGGTTCTCCCTCAAAGATCAACATGCCGTGTTGCCACGCCAAATGCACATCCATAGCGGCGGGATCGAGCCTGCGCACTGCGCTCATGCCCTCATCGACGATCGCGATTTCCCCTGCATTGACTGTTCTCTCGATGTTCCTCAAGTTGAGGTCGTTGGTTGCGTAATCGGACCCTAATACTGGCGGTGCCACCATGACTCGAACCGCGCCTTCAACGACAGTCACTTCCACGTCACTATGCAACCCCAATCGGACGTTGAACACGGTTCCTACCGCTCGGACCACACGGTTTCCGGCGTGGACGCTGAACGGTCGCGTGGGATCGCTCACCACGTCGAAGTGTGCCTCGCCCCGACGCAGGTAAACGAGCCGCTCGGCTGCAGAGTACTCGACGTCGATCAAGGTGTTCGTGTTCAGGATCACCACCGTACCGTCGTCGAGACGTACCGAGGACTGATCTCCGACGGCGGTCTCATAGCTGTGCTGCGTCGCAGCGGCTACGGGTGCGGAATCGGGGTCTGGTCCCACTTGCGTCGAGGCCAGCCAGCCAACGAGCGCGAGCACCGCGAGGCCGGCGGCAGCCGCCAGGAGGGCACGATAGCGGTAGCCGTGCTGTGGCCTATAATGCTCGAGTGGGAAGAGCTCTGACAACTCGGACAGCACGTCCATCTCGTCCCAGAGCCGGCCAAGCGCGAGCAATGTCCGCAGGTGGCCCGGATCCTCGGCAAGCCAGGCCTGCAACGCATCGCGGTCCTGAGACGACAATCCTGCATCGATTCGGGCCAGCCAAAAGCATGCCTGCTCCCGACTCTTGCGCCGACTCGGGAAGTAAACCAAATTGGTCATGAAGCACTCTTCGCCTTCGTTTTGATCTTGCGATCATGAGCCTGACGGTCTATAGGGCAACCCATTGCCTCCATGTAGTCGCTGCACATGAGCAGGCCCTTAGCTATGTGCTTTTCCACGGTGCTCTCCCTGATCCCGAGGTGGGCGGCGATTTCCTTCTGGCTCAACCCATACATCTTCTTCAGGATGAAAGCACGTCGGCACTGCACGGGCAACCTGCGCACAGCTCGGCAGAAGAGCACGAATCTCTCCCTCGATTCGAAATGCGACTCGAGTGTGTCGGTTGCTAGGTAGACATCTGGCGCGGACAAATCCTCTAAGTATTGGGTCAATCTATTGTCGGCTTTCTTGACATGGTTCAGGGCGAGATTGCGCGCTGTTCTGAGCATGAAGGAGCGTGGCTGGCGGATAGTTTGTTTCCGCGCCGCCTCGTACGAGCGAATAAAGGTCTCTTGAACGATATCCTCGATGTCGTGCGGTCTGACAATGCGGCTGACCAAGCGACCGATCAGCCCTCGACACTCGAGGAACGCGCGCACCAGAGCCTCACGCTCGCTGGTCTCCACGGCCTTGTTGCTCGCCGCCATCGTTCCCCCTAACTCTGGCGCACTGGCTAGCCATGAGCATACGCTCATAGCTCGAGATATTTCAATCTTGTCTCACTCAACAACATTCCCCGGTACGAGTCATCTCGTTCCTGCAAAACCGAGACATCTGAGTATTAGGGCCGATTGGAGGAGGTGGCGGATTTGTCCGCCTGGGATGTCTAGTAAACACTATGTACCGGAAAGGTAGGGAGATCGTGTCCAGAATCCTGATCCCGATAGCCGTGGCCTTTTTCGCTCCAGTGGCGCCGGTAGCCGCGCATCATAGTGAAGCCGCGCTTGACATGGAATCGGTCCTAGCACTCGAAGGCACGGTGACCGAGTTCCAGTGGCGTAACCCACACGTCTATTTCGGTGTCGAGACGGTGAGCGAGAACGGCGAGCCGCTCACCTGGACCGTCCAAACGTCTTCGACGATCTCGTTAATGCGCAGGGGCTGGACCCGAGATACGCTTGCGGTAGGCGACCACGTCACCGTTACCGCGAATCCTGCGCGCGACGGCCGGCCATACGCCGTGCTCGACGAGCTCTTGGAAGTCAACGGCACCGGTGGCAGGACCGCTCTCGATCACGGTTCCACGGACGCTCCGACGGAGCAGGCCACCGTCATTCAGCGCGCGACGACGATCGAAGGGCGCTGGCTCACCGATACGACCAGGCTCGGGGATTTCCCGGGTGGGCTCGATGAGTTGACGAGCGAGCTGCTGGTGCTGACCGACGCGGCGCGCGCCGCGCAGGCTGCTTACGATGAAGGCTCCGCGGACAACCCCGAGCTCCGTTGCATCGGTCGCCCGACGCCGGCAATGCTCGTTTACCCGAACTATCCGCTGGAGATCGAATTCAACGAAGCGGACGACATCATCCATATCCGCGGCCAGTACATGGACCAGGAGCGCGTTGTCTATATGGATGGTCGGGCCCATCCGCCTGAGCTAGAGCGTTTTCATGAGGGCCATTCGACGGGCACTTGGGATGGCGACGTATTGGTCGTCGACACGACGAACTTCGCGGAGCACCCGTCCCCGTATCAAAATGGCATACCGTCCGGCGTGGAAAAACACATCGTGGAACGTTTCGCGCCGGCGGACGACGGTACCAGGCTCGTCGTCGGGTTCGTCCTCGAGGATCCCGAGTATCTGGCCGAACCTTTCAGATACAGGCGCGAGTTTGTTTACTCGCCCGCAGCCGATATGTCGCCGTTCAACTGCGACCCGGAGGCGACTCGGCGTTTCGTGCCCGATTGACTAGCGGCGTCGCTGACGTCTATTCGACCACCATCCGAGTCATGCCGTCGACGGGATCGTCGAGCGGTCTGGCTTGTGCTTCGATTCTCTGACCGTTCGGGTCCGTGGTATAGCGAACGCGCCGGCCGTTCTCATCGAGGAACTGAAGGGACGTCCTAAAGAGCTCCGGCGCCGGGAAACCCTTAGGAACCGTTGCATTCAGCACGTACAGCCGGCTGTCGTTCAGAAATATTCCGACGAAGCTCCGCGACTCGTCCGGGTTGGTAATCTGTAGTTGGTGACCTTCAACCTTGTTGATGTCAGCCCAGCCATCGTAGGTTATCTCGCCTTCCTGTTCTCGCCATCTCTGAGCCTCGTAGGCAACCGAAGCTCGAACGTCCATGACCCAAAAGCGCTCGCCAGAGCTTGCGTCAGTCTGGTCCGGCCGTTCTTCGTGTCTTCGTTCGGCTTCCGTGTAGTCGACTGCGATCATACTGAAGAGACCGCGACTGTTCCGAACAGAATACTCACGGGCTGGAAATACAACATCGTGTGCCGATACATACGTCGTTTCTCGAACGGTTGGCGCGTCAGGGAACAGAACGATGAAACGATCAGTTAGATGCACGTATTCAACCCACTCCTGCGCGAACGTTGGTGTCACCAGGGTCGTCAAGACAGCAACGATCATGAGGCGGCAGTTGGCATGCATTGCATTTCTCCTATGGGCGCCGGGCGGAGCTAGTCCCAATGTCTTTCGACGCCATCCGGTCCAGTCATATAGCCGAGAAGACATCCGTTCGAACCGTCTCTCAGCTGATGGCACCGTGCTGTAACCGTGTCGCCAACCTGGAGCAGATTTCGGTCGACACCGTTTCTCTGTAAACCACCCGGTCCGGTTGCTTCAAGCGCCCACAGGTCTGTAGCGCCATCCGTCCCTTCGACCTCAATGTAGACAAACGCGTGGGGATTCACCCAATGAATCTCGACCACCGTGCCCTCGACGGTTACGTATTCCGACATGTTGTAGTTCGTATGGGAATGATGAGCCCGCACCGGCATAACTAGGAGTATGAAGACAACGGCAAGAGCCCAGGATTTCAATTGCATCTTCCACCCCCGTGTAGACTGTCTATCCTTGCGAAAAGTAGACAACTCGTAGAGCAAAATCCGCTACGCGGAGCTTGACCGCGTCGTTATTGGCCTTCGAGCGGTGACAAGCCCGTAAAGATCAGCCGTTGAAATCCCGAGCCCGTAGCGGCGACGTAAAGGTTCCCCTGTGAATCGGTCTCGATGTGATGGGTTACTTCAATCACAGCTTCGCCCTCGATAGTAGTAAGGAACGCGAGCGTGTTCCGGTCGAATACCCTGATTCCATTGCCCCCGCCAACATAGAGGAACCGCTGCTCCGGATCCGGGGACAAGGCGACGTTGCGAGCAAACGGCGCATCTTCCCAGACGATCTGGTCGAGGTACTGCCCGTCGAGCGTAAAGACCTGAACGCGCCGATTCTCACGATCGGCAACGTACACGATTCCATCATTGGAGACGCGGATGGCATGAACGACTCCGAACTGCGAGGGTCCTGGGCCTTCCGGCACGGCATCGAGGGTGATGTGGGGGCAGTGGTCGTCGTCCTCGGGTACGTTGCCAAACGCGCCCCACATACGCTTGAAGGCGCCTGTATCGGCGTCGAACACGGCTACACGGTGATTCCCATACCCGTCAGCAACAAACAGCTCGTTTGTCGGCGGGTAAACGACGGCATCTGCGGGCTCGTGTAGGTTCTCCTTGTCAGCGTTGCCGCGACTCGAGTTGCTATGTCCCAACTGCATCACAAACGTTCCCTCGAGCGTAAATTTGAGTAGCTGATCGTCCCACACCGGCTTGAGGCCGGGGTCGTTTCTCTCTGGGCAATGATGCCCACCGAGCCACACGAAACCCAGATGATCGATATGGATCCCATGCTCTCGCTGTGGCCACTCGTAGCCAGCCCCGGGACCTCCCCAGGCATCGAGAAAATTACCTTCGTTGTCAAACCCTAGTACGTAGGATGCGGCCATATGTGCCTCTTCGGGCGGGAGCGTCCAGGGACGGTGAAGGAGCCACGCGTTGTCGTGCGCGTCGATTGCGATACTCGAGATTTCACCCAACCTCCATTCTGCCGGCACCTGTGGCCAGTTCGGGTCTACTCGAAACGTCGGAACGAGTGCAGTCGGCACGGATGTCGCTTGAGCCGTCCTTTCCACTTCTGCGGGCCGCTGGCATCCGAGAGCCGCCAGATAAGCGGCGGCGATTAAGAACGTGTTGAAGACAGCCTTGTGTTTCATGATCCCCTCTGCATCATGGCATGGCAGAAGTGGAAGCGAGCGTTTGGTTCTCTGCCGACAGATTGATCAACGATGAGCGCAGAATAGCTGATGTGCATTTGAGTGCAAGGGAGAAGCACCAATCAAGTTTCCTGGCCGCCCGTCTCCCTGCACTCGCGCATACGAGTGCCATCGAGATGATCGATGGTGGCCCGGCGCGCGCCGAGCGCATGCGCGACGCCGACGTGCTCGGACATGTGCCGCCCCACGGCAGCCCGGCTTCCCGCGCGGTGCGCGCGATCGCGTCGTAAACCTCGCGCGAAAGCCCAGCATGCTTGAATGGCGCCCGCCGCTTCGTCCTCACCGGTCGTGGATGCCGGCGAGCTCGGGCTGAGCCGCAGGATCGATTCACGTTTTTTGGTCATTGGTGTTTTCCTCTGTCCCATGACTATCCTAATACCAACGTCGTGCCTCGCCTTGGAGATTTCGCCGGCAGCGCGTCATAGCCGCGTCCTCGTCTTGACCCCCATCGCCTTGTCCATCTTTTTGGACACTCGGGATGCTTCCGTTCGATAATTGCCGTTCGGCCCCGATCTTGAATTGAACCGGCAGAAATCCGATGCGCAAGCTCGACATCAACTGCGACATGGGCGAGGCCTACAGCATCTACCGCTGCGGGGACGACGCCGCAATCCTGCCGTTCGTCACCTCGGCCAATGTCGCCTGCGGCTTCCATGCATCCGACCCGACGGTCATGCACGACACCGTGCGGCTTGCGAAGCAGCACGGCGTCAAGGTCGGTGCACATCCGTCCTTTCCGGACCGCGACGGTTTCGGCCGCCGTTACATGCGGATGGGCCGGGACGAGCTGCGCGACGCGCTCATCTACCAGATCGGAGCCTTGAAGGCCTTCCTCGACATCGAAGGCATGCCGCTCAATCACGTCAAGCCTCACGGAGCGCTATACGCGGCGGCCTTCACCGAGGAGGATGCCGCGATTGCCTGCGCGGAGGCGGCGGCAGCTTTCGGCGTGCCGATGTACGGCACGGCCGGCACGCTGCACGAGACGATCTGGACGCGTTACACGCCGGTGCTATGGGAAGTATTCGCCGATCTCGATCACGACGACCAGGGCCGCTGCATCATCACACGTGAGCACGCTGCGGTAGCGCCGGAGCAAGCGGTCGCGCAGGTTATGCGCGTCGTGCGGGAAGGCTGCATCCGCTCGATCAACGGCAAGGACGTGCCGATCAAGGCCGACACGATCTGCGTGCATTCCGATACGCCCGGCGCCGTCGAGGTCGCGAAGGCCGTGCACGCCGCCGTGTCCCAACTGTGACGCAGCGAAGAGGCGTCAGGCTCTGGCGATGTCACTAGCCATCGTAGAAGAGACCTTCGCACAGAAACGCGCGGCTGAGCTGCTCGCACTCGGGCGAGCTGACGCCCGCGCGGCGCAGAGCCGGTTGCCATTCGGTTCGCACGATTTCGACGATGCCGGCGAATAGCTGTGTCGCTTCCTCGCGGCTCAGCATAAAGCGGCCATGGCCGGAGAGCAGGTTCGCTTTGTTCGCCCCGCGTCTGCTCAGGCCGCAGTCGAGTGCCAGGGCTCTCTCCTGGGCAACGACGGCGAACGGGGTCAGGTCATAGGCCGGGCTCAAGCGCCAGCCTTCCTCGCGCGCGAGGATGGCGTGATTGCGCGGATGATCGTCGAGATTCGAGATCGCGGCGTTGAAGACCATCCGGCGGAAAAGCTCGCGCATCGTCGTCCTCGACGACAGCCTTCGGACGGGCTCCGCCCAGCGACGTGGCGCCGAGCAGCAGCAGATCTTCCGTCTGTTATCTCGCCCAATTCGGTCCGGTCGGGATAGGCCAACGCTGCCCGCAACTGCAATTCGCGGGCGAGAGCCTCAGGAGAGGTGGCGCCGTTTCGTGATCCGCTAAGATGCGGTCATGTTGAAGCTCCTCCTCGTCGCCGGCGTCGGTTATGCGCTGTTCGTCGGGCTCATCTATCTGAGCCAGCACCGTCTGCTCTATTTGCCCTACGTGCCCGGACGAACGCTGGTCATGACGCCGGAGGACGTGGACATGCCGTACGAG
>DASWKF010000004.1:0-30359 GCA_036396795.1 Gammaproteobacteria bacterium
CCCTATACCTTGTAGATCAAGGTATAGGGGTCGCGGCCAGATTAATGGTCCATCGTCATTTCGTCGTCGAGCAGGCCGACGTTCCGTTTCGCGCTGCGAGTCAGTATGGTCACCAGGAACACGCCCGACAAGGCGCCGACCATGCCGGCCATCGTCGGGACCGTGGCCTGGGAGACGCCGGCCGCCATCGAACGCGCGTTGCTGGTGCCCGACAAGGCCATGACCTCGAATACCTGGATCATGCCCGTCACGGTGCCCATCAAACCGAACAACGGGCACAGCGCGACCAGCGTCTGGATCATCGGCAAACCCTGCTCCGCCGCCATCTTGACGCGGGAAACGATTCGCGCTCGCGCCTGGTGAGCGTGCCAGGACTTTCGCTCCGCTCGGCCTTCCCATTCATTGTAGGCCTGCTTCATCAAGGCCTTGAGCCCGGTGCGGAAAAAAATGAGGCGTTCGAGGATCAGAATCCACATCACGAAGATGACCACGCCGATGAGACGCAGGATCGGTCCGCCGAGCTCCAAGAAACCTCGGATCGCCTCGTAGGCATCGATCAAATATTGCATGCGCTAGACCTCCGTGCCTGCAGCCTGGATCCGGTTCGAGCCCGACCCGGATCCAGCGCCGCTTTCGGCGATAACTAGTGTGTCTTTTCCGACTGCTCGGCGACGATACCGGCGCTCTGCTCCTGAAGGATCTGAGTGATGACGCGGCTGCGTCCGCTGACGATCGTGTGCAGCAGCACCATCGGAATGGCGACGGTCAAGCCCAGCACGGTCGTGACCAGCGCTTGCGAGATACCGCCGGCCATCGTCTGCGGATCGCCCGTGCCGAACAGCGTGATCGCCTGGAAAGTCTGGATCATGCCGGTGACGGTACCGAGCAACCCCAGCAGCGGAGCGACGACGGAAATGACCTTGATGAACAGGATGCCCCGCTGCAGCGGCGGCAACTCCTTGAGAATCGCCTCGCCCAGCTTGAGCTCCAGGGTCTCGGTATCCGCCTGCTTGTTGCTGTGGTAAATCTGCAGCACCCTTCCCAAGGCGTTGTCCGAGCTCGGCGTGTCGCGCTTGAGCTGCGCCTTGACCTTGCCTGCGGCGATGCTGAGCATGACGAGGCGCTCGAGCGCGAGCAACACGCCGAGGATGCCCAGGCCTATGATCACGTAGCCGACGATGCCGCCCTGGTTGATGCGTTCCTGAATGTTCGGCGTGTCGACATAGGCCGCCAGAATCACGCCGCGGGTCGGATCGACGCCGAAACGCGCGAACGTGGCGGGCTCGGCGTCGACGAGATCCGAGGTGCTGCTCGTGAAACGGCCCTGCACCGGTTGACGCTGCAGCTCCGAGACCGAGTTGGTGTCTGGGTTGTGCTGCAGGTAGCGGCCGTCGGCGACGATATTGAAGGCCCCAATGCGAACGATGTCCTCGACGCTGATCTCGCCGTCGGTGGTGATCAGCTCGAAGCTAGGTAAACGCTTGACCTTGCCGAGCTCGGTCGCTTCGCGCTGCAGCTCGAACCACAGTCTCTCGATTTCCTCGATGGACGCGAGCTGGCTGCTCGAGCCCATCTTCGCGGCCAAGTCCGTCAGGAACTGCGCCCGTTCCGGATACTCGACATTCGTGAACGAATTCTGGAACTGCGCGCGCGCGTCGCCGGCGACTTGCTGCAACACGCCGAAAAGCTCCCGCAGAGAGCCCAGGCGCACGTCCAATTGACCGCGAACGTCCGCGATCAGCAGCTCGTTCTCCTCGAAGGTGGTCTCGAGAGTTTCGCTGCGGCGTTCCTGATTGGTTCTCTCGGTGGTCGCCTCTTGCAGCAACTGCTGTTGCTGCGCCTGAGCCTGGCGGAAGCGCTGCAAGCGCTCCTCCTCGGCGCGGGTGTCCCGTGCCGTGCCTTGCTCGACGCGCTGCAACAACTGGTCGAGGCTCGTCGCCTCCTCTTCCTGTGCTTGCGCTGCGCCCATTGCGATGAAAGCGCTCAGTACGGCGACCGGCGCGATACGATACTTGTTCATTAGCCTTCCTCCGGCGCGGCGACGGGTAACAGCAGGATCTCGGGACTGGCTTGCCCGCGGGCGAGCCTGAGCCCCTGGCGAATCGAGTTGCGGTAGTTGCCGCCGACGGCGACCCACTGCCGGTTGGCTTGATCCCACACGCCCGAGCTCGCGCCGTCCGGTGTCTGGTAAACCAGGATCACTCGCCCGATACGCAAGAAGTCGACCTCGCGATTGGCGCCGTCGATCTCGAGCTCGCCCGTATAGGTCTCGATGTTCCGGCCGTATTCATTCTCGATCTGCCAGGCTTCCATGACGACGCGGAATTTCTCCGCCGCGGTTACGTCGGCACGCTCGAGCAATCTCGCGAGATTCTCGACGCGGTCGGTGCGCTCCTCCAAGAGGAAGGGCACGTCGAGCGCGACGAACCGCTCCAGGCCCTCGATCATCCGGGTGAGCAGCGGCAGGATCTGCCGCTCGATCACGGTAACGCTGTCGATCGACGTCCGGAGGTTGCTGAGCTCTTCCTCCTGGTCCGTGATCTGCCGCTGGAGCAGGGTGTTGTAGACAACCAACCCGTCCACCTCTTTCGTCACCGCCCTGTACTCGTCGACGATGTCGCGGGTTCGCTCCTGCGTCTCATCGATCTGGTCTTGTGCCGCTTGCGCCTGCTGAATGCGACGGTTCTCGGCCGCGACAATTTGATCCACTGCTTGGCCGGCGACCATTTCCGCAGTGAAAATCGCGCCGAGCGTGCCGATCAGAAGCACCACGTTACGTTTCGCTATCATGCCCGCTCCTCAACTCCTGGAGATCAATCTTCTAGATAACTCTTAGCAGCCGGCTCGTGCGCCGGCTCATGTGCTCTTGCCGGCGAGAACTGTGCTTATCAAAACACGAACACATCCGCCGATCCGTTAGGTTGGACCATGCAGCCTGCGTCCCACTGGCTATCCCAGATTTGCGATTGCCCCCCGAGTTCCTTCTTCTAGGTCAATCAAAAATTTTTATAGCTTCCTGCATTCAGGCACGATAATGCCGCACACAGGATCATCCCCTTAGGCACTGGGTGCCTTCGGCAGAGGATAGCGCAACGTGTAGGCGGTTGCCACTGGGATCGCCACGCGGTTTCGGCGTGGACTCACGCTCGCGATCCCCGGCACAAGGTCCGCGTCGCGTCCGGTCCTTTCGCTCCACGTACATAACATTTGCATCAAATCAGCGGCTTATGATGACTTCATGCCGAATCCCATCGAACCGCTCAGGTTTGACATTGCTTGACATTTTCTACATGATCCACGATCAATTTGGAAATCTGACTGAGATGAACCACGATCACCGCGTACTGCCGCTCGACGAGTTGCTGCTTAGCAGCGGCAGGTGCGGGCGCGTGGTTTAGCGACAACGAACCATCCAGAACCCCGCACCCGAAAGGCTGCGGGGTTTTTTTTTGAGCGACGGTAAACCGAGCATGCAGCAGAAAATTTTCCAGTTTCTAAAGGGAGGCGGAGCACAATGAAATTGTTTGTAGAGGCTGACGTTCAACCCGAGGCGCTCGCCGGTGAACGTATCGCGGTCTTGGGCTACGGCAGCCAGGGTCGCGCGCATGCGATGAATCTCCGCGACTCGGGATTCGACGTCGTCATCGGGCTGCGTCCCGGCGGGGCGACGACGGCGAAGGCAGAAAAAGACGGCTTCGAGGTCCTGACGCCTGCCGAGGCGGTCGATGGGGCCGGGCTAGTCGCGTTCCTGACGCCGGACATGGTGCAAGCGGGCCTCTACGAGCAGATCGAGCCAAAGCTCAAAGAGCGCGCGACGATCCTGTTCGCGCACGGCTTCAATATCCACTACGGACGAATCCATCCGAGAACAGACCTCGACGTGGTGCTGATCGCACCGAAGGGGCCCGGCGACCTCGTCCGCAGGCAGTATGAGGCCGGTCGCGGCGTACCCTGCCTGATGGCGGTCGCCCAGGACGTCACGGGCAACGCCCAGGCGCGAGCGCTTGCCTATGCCCACGGCATCGGCGGCACGCGGGGCGGCGTGCTGGAGACGACGTTCGCGGAGGAAACCGAAACCGATCTGTTCGGCGAGCAGGCGGTGCTCTGCGGCGGGCTCTCCGAGCTCATCGTCCGCGGCTTTCAAACCCTGGTGGACGCGGGTTATCAACCCGAGGTCGCGTATTTCGAATGCATGCACGAGGTCAAGCTCATCGTCGACCTACTGCACGAGGGCGGCTTGAGAAAGATGCACGAGTTCGTCAGTGAAACGGCAAAGTACGGTGATCTGACGCAGGGCCCGCGTGTCGTCGACGATCATACCGGCGAGCGCATGCGGCAGGTGCTCAAGGAGATTCAAGACGGCACGTTCGCCCGACATTGGGTATCGGAGTACGAATCGGGCCTTCCGGAATACACCCGGCTGCTCGAGGAAGACCTTCGAAGCAAGATCGAGACGGTAGGCAAGGAACTGAGAGGACGAATGAGTTGGTTACAGGAGCGGTAGCTCGGCGGCGTGCGTCCGCCGAGCATTGATTGGAGTATGAAACCATGAACGCAGCGAGCGACAATCGAGTACTGATATTCGACACGACCTTGAGAGACGGCGAGCAAGCCCCCGGGTGCAGCATGACTCTCAACGAGAAGCTCCGTGTTGCCGCTGCGCTCCGTGACCTACGGGTCGACGTCATCGAGGCCGGGTTTCCCGCCGCCTCTCCGGGCGACTTCGAGTCGGTCGAGGCGATCGCGGGCTCGATCGAGGGCCCGATGATCTGCGCCCTGGCGCGATGCAACGAGAAGGATATCCGGCGCGCCTGGGACGCGCTCAAGAACGCCGAGCGAGCGCGCATCCACGTCTTCGTCGCGACCAGTCAGATTCATCGCGAGCACAAGCTGCAGATGGCGAAAGAGGAGATCATTCGCGCCGCCGTCGAAGGCATTCGTCTCGCACGGGAATTCTGCGACGACGTAGAGTTTTCCCCCGAGGACGCCTCACGCACGGAGCTCGAGTATCTCGGCGAGGTCGTCGAGGCGGCGATTGCCGCCGGCGCTCGAACGGTAAATATCCCGGACACCGTCGGTTACACCGTTCCCGGCGAGTTTTTCGACTTGTTCACCTACCTCAAGACCCATGTGGCGGGTATCGAGAGGGTCCGCTTGAGCGTGCACTGCCACGACGATCTGGGCATGGCGGTCGCCAACAGTCTTGCCGCGGTTCAGGCCGGCGCGAGGCAGGTGGAATGCACGATCAACGGCATCGGCGAGCGCGCCGGCAATTGCTCGCTGGAGGAAATCGTCATGGCGCTCAAGACGCGCGAGAACTATTTCGGCGTCAAGACCGGCGTGGACACGCAGCGGCTGTATCCGACGAGCCGAATCGTCGCCAATGTCACCGGAATGCACACGCCGAGGAACAAGGCGATCGTCGGAGAGAACGCGTTTGCGCACGAAGCCGGCATTCATCAGCACGGCATGCTCCAGCATCACGCCACCTACGAGATCATGCGGCCGGAGGACGTCGGCCTGGCGCACTCCAACCTGGTTCTCGGAAAGCACAGCGGCCGGCATGCGTTCCGACAACGCGTGGAGCAACTGGGGTTTAAGTTGGATGACGTCGAGCTGAACCGCTGCTTCGAGGAATTCAAGGCGCTGGCCGACCGCAAGAAGGACATGTACGACCGCGACATCGAGGCGATCATCATGAACGTCGACGTCGGCAAGGCAGGGCCGTGGAGCATTGCGGAGCTGTACATCACGGCGGGCACCGGCAGTATCGCGGCGGCGGCGCTCAAGCTGCGCCACGTCGACGGGCGTGAGATCCGGCAGGCCGCCGAGGGCGACGGCCCGGTCGCCGCCGCCTTCAGAGCGCTGGAGCAGGCCACCGGCATCGAGCTGACGCTCAAGAACTTCGAGGTTCACGGCGTCACGGTCGGCGACGACGCTCAAGGTGAGGTTACCGTGACCGTCGAATATAATGGCCAGAGCTTCCGCGGCCACGCCGTGAGCACGGACATCGTCGAGTCGGCGGCGCTCGCTTATCTCGAGGTCATGAATAGAATCGCTCATCGGCAAGCCTCGGTGGACAGCGGCGACGGCCACGCAGCCGCGCTCGGCACGCTCTGAGTTAGAGGATTTCTCGCGAATGCCATTACAGACCAGTAAGTTCATCTGGCACGACGGAGCGCTCGTCCCGTGGGAGAAAGCGACCGTGCATGTGCTCACGCATGCTCTGCACTACGGCTCCTCGGTGTTCGAGGGCATACGTGTGTATAAGAGTCCGCGCGGGCTCGTGGGTTTTCGCCTGACGGATCACGTTCGCCGGATGTTCAATTCCGCCAAGGTGTATTACCTGACCATCCCCTACTCGCTCGACGAAATCGTCAACGCCTGTAAGGAAGTCGTGATCGAGAACGAGCTTTTCGACGGCGCCTATCTGCGTCCGATCGCCTTTCGAGGCTACGGCGAGATGGGTGTCGCCGGGAACCCGACCGATCCCGCGGTCTGCTCGATTGCGGCTTGGAAGTGGGGCTCCTATCTCGGCGAGGGCGGTCTCGAGAACGGCGTCGACGTCTGTATCTCATCGTGGCAACGCGTCGCGCCGAATACGCTTCCGAGTCTCGCCAAGGCCGGCGGCAACTACCTTTCGAGCAGCCTCGTGACCCTGGAGGCCCGCCGGCTCGGCTTCGCCGAAGGCGTCGCGCTCAACAGCGCCGGCTTCGTCAGCGAAGGCGCCGGTGAGAACCTGTTTCTCGTCCAGGAAGGCGTCCTCTTCACGCCGCCCGTATCGGCCTCTATCCTCGCCGGCCTGACGCGCGACACCGTGCTCAAGCTCGCGGCTTCTCTCGGTCTGACCGTACGCGAGCAGGACATTCCGCGGGAGCTGCTCTACATCGCCGACGAGGTGTTCCTCACCGGTACCGCGGCCGAGATCACGCCGGTACGCTCGGTCGACCGCCACACCGTCGGCAGCGGCAAGCGCGGCCCGATCACGCGGCAGCTACAGGAGCGATTCTTCGGCCTGTTCGACGGCGCAACGCCAGACGAGCGCGGTTGGCTCGAGCCCATCGAGCCCGTGGATCGCGTCGGCGTCGGTCGTCCCGCGGCGTTGTAGCCTCGCACGATGAGATCCCTGTTCGACAAGCTGTGGGACAGCCACATCGTGGTCCAGGAGACCGACGAGACTCCGGCGATCCTCTATATAGATTTGCATCTAATTCACGAGGTCACCTCTCCGCAGGCGTTCGATCTGCTTCGCGCCAAAGGCCTCAAGGTCAGGCGCCCGGATCTGACGCTCGCGACCATGGACCATTCGACGCCAACCGTGCCGGTCACCTCGCTCAATGATCTCGAGGTCGTCAGCGAGACCGCGGCCGCGCGTCAGATTCGCCAGATGATGCACAACTGCCGCGAGTTCGGCATCGAGCTCAAGGACTTCATGAGCCCGGACCGCGGCATCGTGCACATCATCGGGCCGGAGCTCGGAGCGACGCAGCCCGGCAAGACCATCGTCTGCGGCGATTCACACACGAGCACGCACGGGGCTTTCGGCGCGCTCGCTTTCGGCATCGGCACCACCGAGGTCGGGCACGTGCTGGCGACCCAGTCCATGCTGCAACGCAAGCCCAAGACTCTCGCCGTCAATCTGAACGGCCAGCTTCAGAGAGGCGTCACCGCGAAGGATATCGTGTTGCGGATCATCGGCGAGATCGGCGTGGACGGCGGCACGGGACACGCGATCGAATATCGCGGCACGGCGGTCGAGGCGCTTTCCATGGATCAGCGCATGACGATCTGCAACATGTCCATCGAAGCCGGCGCGCGCGCAGGCATGATGGCGCCCGACGACACGACCTACGAATACCTGGCCGGCCGTCCGCTGGCGCCGGCCGGTGCCGAGTGGGAGCGCGCCCTCGCCCGCTGGCGGGCCCTGCCCGGCGATCCGGGAGCGCTGTTCGATCGGCAAGTCGGCCTGAACGTGTCCGAGATCAAGCCGATGGTGACCTTCGGCACCAATCCCGGCATGGTCATATCGGTGGATGAACCGGTGCCGCTGCCGCGGGACAACGACAAGGCGTTTGCGAAGGCGCTCCAGTACATGCAAGTCGAAGCCGGCAAGCCGCTAGTCGGTACACCGGTCGATGTCGTCTTCATCGGCAGCTGCACGAACTCGCGGCTCAGCGATCTCGAAGCCGCGGCAGCCATCGTCAAGGGCCGCCACGTCGCCGCCAACGTGCGCATGCTCGTTGTGCCGGGATCGCAGCGCATCAAGCAGGAAGCCGAGGCCAAGGGACTGGACCAGATATTCAGGGCCGCGGGCGCCGAGTGGCGCGAGCCCGGGTGCTCGATGTGCATCGGCATGAACGGCGACACGGTCGCACCCGGCCGCCTCGCGGTGAGCACGAGCAACCGTAATTTCGAAGGCCGCCAAGGCAGCGGCGCGCGCACCGTGCTCGCGAGCCCACTGACCGCCGCGGCCTCGGCGCTTCGCGGCAGCATTTGCGACCCGCGGCAATTTTTGGACTAGCTTCTCGGACTCACGCAATGGAACCTGTACGCAGCGTCACCTCCAAGACTGCCGTGCTCGCTTTGGACGATATCGATACAGATCAGATCATTCCGGCGAGATTCCTGACGACCACGACGAGAACGGGACTGGGGAGGCATCTGTTCACGGACTGGCGCTACTTCAAGGACGGCAGGCCGAATCCGGATTTCGTGCTCAACCAGCCTCAAGCCGAAGGCGCGGCGATTCTGGTCGCAGGCAGAAACTTCGGTTGCGGCTCCTCGCGCGAGCATGCGCCCTGGGCGTTGCTCGACTACGGCTTCCGTGCCGTCGTGAGCACCGAGATCGCGGACATCTTCTTCAACAACTCCCTGAAGAACGGTTTGCTGCCCGTCATCGTCGATGAGCCGACGCATCAGACACTGCTCATCGAGCCCGGCATGGAGATCACGATCGATCTCGAGCGCTTGAGCGTGGAGATACCCGGTCACGCCGCAGCGCCGTTTCGTGTCGACAGCTTCTCTCGTTATTGCCTGCTCAACGGCCTCGATCAGCTCGGTTTTTTGACCGAGCACGCCGAAGACATCGCGCGCTACGAGACCACGGCCGCGTGACGCATTCGATCGTCTTTCTCCCGGGCGACGGTATCGGCCCGGAGGTCGCCGCTCAGGCCGGTCGCGTGCTATCCGCGACCTGCGACCGCTTCGGCATCCCGATCGGGTTCGAGAGCGCCCTGATCGGCGGCGCCGCAATCGACGCCAGCGGCATGCCGCTTCCCGAGGAAACCCTGCAACTTTGCACCGCCGCCGACGCGGTCTTTCTAGGCGCCGTCGGTGGCCCGCAATGGTCGGACGTCGCGGTAGGTCTGCGTCCGGAGCAAGGCCTGCTCGACCTGCGCCGATCATTGCGCCTGTTCGCCAATCTCCGCCCCGCCGTGAGCTTCCCCGAGTTGGCCGGAGTCTCTCCGCTGCGCCCCGAGATGCTCCGCGACGTTGATATCGTCATCGTTCGCGAGCTCACCGGCGGGATTTATTTCGGCAGGCGCGGACGCACGGCGGATACTGCCTTCGATACCTGCGAGTACAGCGTTGCCGAGATCGAAAGAATCTGCCGGCTGGCCGGGCGGCTCGCGCAATCGCGGCGGTGCAAGGTCACGTCAGTCGATAAGGCCAACGTGCTCGATACGTCCAGGCTGTGGCGAGAGACCGCGACGCGCATTTTCCGCGACGAGTTTCCGCAGCTCGAGATCGAGCATTTGTACATAGACGCCGCCACCATGCACCTTCTGAGCCGGCCGGCCGATTTCGACGTCATGGTCATGGACAACATGTTCGGCGACATCCTCTCCGACGAGGCCTCGATGCTCGCAGGTTCGCTGGGCCTGTTGCCCTCCGCCTCCATCAACGACAGCCGCTTCGGCCTCTACGAGCCCATCCACGGCTCCGCTCCGGACATCGCCGGCAAGGATGTCGCCAACCCGATCGGCGCCATCTTGAGCATCGCGATGATGCTACGGCTTTCCTTGAAGCGCGCGGACGCCGCCCTCGCCGTCGAGGCCGCCGTCAGGCGCTGCCTGGGAGCCGGCCTCAGGACCGCGGATCTCGCGCGAGATCCCGCCGCCAAGCGCGTCGGCACCGCCGCCTTCGGCGACGCGGTCATCGAGCAGCTCCGCGCTTAGGGCCCGTGTTGAAGCTCCGGCTCGGCGGCTTGACTGGCCGTCGGCGACTGTAGTAACGTGATATTACATTACTACGTTATTAGCAGGTGGCAGGCCGTGAAGAACCCGAAGCATGCGAGCAAGCGAAAGACTGCAAGAGCTCGGCATGAGCTCTACCGCGCGATCCTGAGCTTGCGCAGCGAGCAGGAATGCGAGCGATTCCTCACCGATCTCTGCACGCCCGCGGAGCTCGAGGCCTTGGTCGACCGCTGGTCGGTCGTCGCTTACTTGAGCGACGGCCTGCCCTATCGGCGGATTCACGAGCTCACGGGCGTTTCCGTGACGACCATCGGCCGAGTGGCGCGATTTCTGAGCAGCGGCAGCGGCGGCTACGGCACGGTCCTCGAGCGGCAAACACCACCCCAGGATTCGCCATGACCACCCAGCAGGCAACGGACCGGATCAAGATCGCCGTGCAGAAATCCGGTCGATTGACCGAGCATTCGATGGACCTCTTGGTGCGTTGCGGGCTGATCTACTCCAGAGGCAGGGATCAGCTCATCTGCTATGGGGAGAACATGCCCGTCGACGTGTTGCTGGTGCGCGACGACGACATTCCCGGCCTCGTCCAGGAGGACATCTGCGATCTCGGCATCGTCGGACTGAACGTCATCAGGGAAGCTCGGCTCGATATGATCGACAAGGGCGAGACCACGCTGTTTCGCGAGGTCTATGATCTCGACTACGGTCATTGCCGGCTCTCATTCGGCGTGCCCGACGACTTCTGCTACGACGGCCCCGGATCTCTCGCCGGCAAGCGCATCGCGACGAGCTACCCGAGACTGGTCCGGAGCCACCTGCAAGGCGCCGGCGTCACGGCCACGGTCGTCGAGTTCTCGGGGGCGGTCGAGATCGCGCCCAGCCTGGGTAAGGCCGACGTCGTTTGCGACCTCGTCTCCAGCGGCTCGACCCTGCGCGCGCACCACCTCCGCGAGGCGGAGACGATTCTGGCGAGCAAAGCAATGTTGATCCAGACGCCAAAAGAGGTACCGGCACAGAAGGCGGACTGGATCAGGCGCCTGCTGCAAAGAATCCAGGGCGTAATTCAGGTCAAGGAGAGCAAGTACATCATGCTGCACGCGCCACGCTCGGCGCTGCCGCAGATTCGCGCGCTGCTGCCCGGAAGCGAAGCGCCGACCATCATGCCGCTCGAAGGGCGTGACGATAAGGTCGCCGTGCACGCGGTCTGTCGCGAGAACGTGTTCTGGGAGACCCTGGAAGATCTCAAAGAAGCCGGGGCCAGCTCGATGCTGGTGCTGCCTGTCGAAAAGATGCTCGCCTAGGATACTGCGCGATGCAGCGGTACGTCTGGAAAGGATTGAGCACCGAGGAGCGCAGCCGGCTGTTGCGCCGGCCCGCGCTCGAAGACAACAACCGGATTCGCGCGGGGGTCGCGGCGATCGTCGAGCGCGTTCGGCGCGGCGGCGACGAGGCGCTCATCGAGCTGACCGAAGAGCTCGACGGCGTGCGCTTGTCCTCGTTGGCGGTTTCCGCCGAGGAGCTCGATCGAGCCGATGCCGATGTCGGCGAGGAGCAAAAACGCGCGATCGCTTCCGCGGCCGCCAACATCGAGCGATTTCACGGGGCGCAGCTCACCTCGCCCGTGAGCGTCGAAACGGCGCCCGGCGTGGTCTGCGAGCGGCTGACCCGGCCGTTGCGCAGCGTCGGTCTCTACGTCCCCGCCGGCAGCGCGCCCCTGCCGTCGACAGCGCTGATGCTCGCCGTGCCGGCGCGGCTCGCAGGCTGTCCCATGCGGGTACTCTGTACGCCCGCGCAGGCAAACGGCAGGGCCGATTCGGCGGTGCTCTACGTCGCCCGGCTCTGCGGCGTATCGGCGATCTTCAAGCTCGGCGGCGCACAGGCGATCGCCGCAATGGCCTACGGCACCGAAACCGTGCCCAAGGTCGATAAGCTGTTCGGGCCCGGAAACGTTTGGGTCGCGGCGGCGAAGGCCCAAGTCGCGCAGGATCCGCTCGCCGCAGCCCAAGACCTGCCCGCGGGTCCCTCGGAGGTGCTCGTGATTGCCGATCGGAGCGCCGTCCCTGCGTTCGTCGCCGCGGACCTGTTGTCACAGGCGGAGCACGGCCCCGACTCGCAGGCGATTCTGATCGCCACCAGCGAGGCGATCGCCACCGCCGTGCTGCGCGCGCTTGCCGAGCAGCAGACCCGCCTAACGCGCAAGGACATCGTCGCCGCCGCGCTCGAGCGCTCCTATGCACTGGTCGTCGACGATCTCGAAACGGCGCTCGATATCAGCAATCAGTACGCGCCGGAGCACCTGATCCTGCAGATCGAGGAGCCGCGACGCTGGGTCGACGCCGTGCATTGCGCGGGCTCGGTGTTTCTCGGGCCGTGGACGCCGGAATCCGTCGGCGACTACTGCAGCGGCACCAACCACGTTCTGCCCACGTATGGCTTTGCGCGGTCGCACTCGAGCCTAGGCGTGAGCGATTTCATGCGCTCGCTGACGGTGCAGGAGGTCAGCGCGTCCGGGTTGCAGGCCATCGGCCCGACCGCGTGCGTGCTCGCCGAGATGGAGAGGCTCGACGCGCACGGCCGCGCCGTGTCGATCCGCCTCGACGCGCTGCGAAACGGATCTCGCGGGTGATGCCGTGAGCAACGTGCTCGATCTGGCGCGTCCGGAGCTGCTCTCACTGGCACCCTACATCCCGGGAGACTACGAGCCCGACTGTCTGCGATTGAACGCCAACGAGTCGCCGTGGCGCGCGCCCGGCGATGCCACCCAACGCGGCCTGAATCGCTACCCGCCGCCCCGGCCGGAGGTGATCACTCGCCACCTCAGCGCCTACTATGGCGTCGGCGAAACGGAGCTGCTGGTGACCCGCGGCAGCAGCGAAGCCATCGACGTGCTGATCAGGGGGTTCTGCGCGGCGGGTCGGGACAAGGTCCTCATCTGCCCGCCGACCTTCGACATGTATCGCCTCTACGCCGAGATTCAGGGCGCCGGCGTCTGCCGCGTGCCCCTCGAGCGCAATGCCGATCCCGAGCGCGACTTTGCGCTGGACGTCGGCGAGATTCGTCGCCGCATCGACGCCGGCGCGAAGCTGATCTTCATCTGCTCGCCGAACAATCCGACCGGCGGGGCGATGGCCTCCGCGGACATCGAGGCGATCTGCGCAGCCGCCGACGGACGCAGCCTGGTGGTAATCGACGAGGCCTACCAGGAGTTCTCCGGGCAACCCAGCTTGCAAGACCTGCGAGCGAAGTTCGCTCACGTCGTCTTCCTGCGGACCTTGTCCAAGTTCGTATCCTTGGCAGGCGTGCGCTGCGGCGCCGTGATCGCGCAGCCGGCCGTGATCGACTATCTGACGCGCGTGCTGCCTCCGTACACGTTTCCGACGCCGTCGATCGAGCTCGTCGGCCAGGCCATGGAGCAATCCTCGCTGGCCGTCTCCGAGCAGCGCGTCGAAACGCTCAGACAGCAGCGCGATCGCATGCAGGCTGCTCTGGGTACCCAGCCCGGGGTGTTGAAAGTCTGGCCCAGCGATGCGAACTTCGTGCTCATCCAGGTTGCCGACGCATCGCAATTCGTCGCTCGCGTGCGCCGCGCGCGGATTCTCGTACGGACCTTCCCGAACGCCCCCGAGCTTTCCGACTGCGTGCGTATCACGATAGGCCGCGCGGAGGACAACGACCGCCTGCTCGAGGCGACCGGCGCCTGAAGGATCAAGCAAATGGCGACCAAAGTCCTGTTTCTCGACCGCGACGGCACCCTGATCCAGGAGCCCGAGGACAATCAGGTCGACTCGCTCGAGAAGCTCCGTCTCGTGCCGGGTGTGATACCGGCGTTGCTCGAGCTCAAGCGATCCTACGAGCTCGTCGTCGTCAGCAACCAGGACGCTCTCGGCTCGGCGAGGTACCCGCAGGCCGCCTTCGACAAAGTCCGGGCGAAATTTCTCGAGATCTTCAGTTCCCAGGGCGTCGCTTTCGCCGCCGAGTATTATTGCCCTCACACGCAGGCCGACGGATGTCGCTGCCGAAAGCCGAAAGCCGGGCTGCTCGCGGAATACTTGAGCCGTGTCGAGCTCGACCGGGGCGCCTCCGCCATGGTCGGCGACCGCCAAACCGATCTCGAGCTCGCGGACAATCTCGGCATTCGCGGATTCTTGATCACCGACAGCGGCAAGTTCGACGAATCCTGGCCCTACGTCGTGCACGAGCTTCTGAACCGGCCGCGCACGGCGGCGGTCGAGCGGCGCACCGCCGAGACTCGGATCAGAGTGGCCGTCGACCTGGACCGCGCGGGAAAAGCGGATGTCGACACGGGTATAGGCTTCCTCGACCACATGCTCGAGCAGCTCGGCAAGCACGGCGGCGTGAGCTTGAGCGTTCGCTGCGAGGGCGATCTGCATGTCGATGAGCACCATAGCGTCGAGGACGTCGCCTTGGCGCTCGGCGAGGCGCTACGCCGAGCGCTCGGCGACAAGCTCGGCATCGGCCGCTACGGCTTCGTGCTGCCGATGGATGAGGCCGAAGCGCAGGTTTCACTCGATCTCGGCGGCCGTCCGTACCTGGTCTTCGAAGGCAAATTCAACCGCGAGCGGGTCGGCGAGCTACCGACCGAGCTGGTCGAACATTTCTTTCGCTCGCTCGCCGAGACGATGAAAGCAGCGATTCACATCCGCGTGCAAGGCGACAACTCGCATCACATGATCGAGAGCTGCTTCAAGGGCTTGGCGCGCTGCTTGCGCCAAGCCGTGAGCCGTGAAGGACGGGAGCTGCCGTCGACCAAGGGCGTGCTATGACGGCCTCGCCCGTCATCGTCGCGAGCGGCGGCGCGAACCTGGCGTCGTTGCGCTTCGCGCTCGGCAGACTCGGGTTCGACGCAGCCGTGACCGAAGACGCGGAAAAAATCCGCTCGGCGAGCCACGTGATCCTCCCCGGCGTCGGCGCGGCCCGCGACGCGATGCGGCGTCTGGACGCCGCCGGCCTCACGGCGACCATCCCCAAGCTCACGCAGCCCGTGCTCGGCATCTGCCTGGGCATGCAGCTGCTCTTCAGCGGCTCCGACGAGGACGACGCCCGGTGCTTAGGGATCATCGACGGGGTCGCGCGGCGCTTCCCGGGCGGGGAGCATCTGCCCGTGCCGCAGATGGGGTGGAACCAGCTCGTGCTCGAGCGCCCGTCGGCGTTGCTAGAGGGCTCGGCCGACGGCGACTATGCCTACTTCTTGCACAGCTACGCGTTGCCCACCGGCCCTTATACGCGAGCCACGACGGAATACGGAATCCCGTTCTCCGCCGTCGTCGAGCAGGACAATTTCTTCGGGACGCAGTTTCATCCGGAGCGCTCGTCGAAGGCTGGAGCGCGGCTGCTCGCAAATTTTCTGAGGATGTCTTGATGCAGCTCATCCCAGCCATCGATATCCGCGACGGTCGTTGCGTGCGCTTGTTTCAGGGCGACTATGCGCAGGAGACCCGCTACGACGTCGATCCCGTGGCGCTCGCGTCCGAGTATGCGGACCAGGGCGCCGTTTGGATACACGTCGTGGACCTGACTGGCGCGGCGCGTGGCCAGCCGGCGATCCTTCCCCTCGTAGAGGAGATTCAGCGGCGCAGCGGCGCCGCCGTGCAGTTCGGCGGCGGCGTGCGCAACGCGAGCAGTCTCGCCAGGGCGCTCGACAGCGCGCAGCGCGTAGTGATCGGCAGTCTCGCAGCGACCGAGCCCGACGAGGTCAACGCCTGGCTCGCCGAATACGGCGGGGATCGCCTGACACTGGCGCTCGACGTGCGTCTGGATCCGGAAGGCACGCCAAGGCTTTCCACCCATGGCTGGACGCGCGGCTCGGGCGTGAGCTTGTGGAGCGCGATCGAGACGTTCGCCGCGCACGGGCTAAAGCACCTGCTTTGCACCGACATCGAGCGTGACGGAGCCCTGAGCGGGCCGAACTTCAGTCTCTATGGCGAGTGCAAGCGCCGTTGGCCGGGCATCCGCCTGCAAGCCTCCGGCGGCGTTCGCGATATCGCCGACCTCGAGCGGCTGGCGAGTCTCGGCGTCGATGCGGCGATTTCCGGTAAAGCGCTGCTAGAAGGACACCTCAGTATCGAGGAGATCAAGCCATTCTTGCGAAGCGCATAATCCCTTGTCTCGACGTGCGCGACGGCGTGGTCGTGAAAGGCGTGCAATTTCGAGATCACCGCGTCATGGGCGATATCCTCGAGCTGGCAGCTCGTTATCGCGATGAAGGCGCGGACGAGCTCGTTTTCTATGACATCACGGCCAGTCCGGACTCCCGGACCGTCGACCGCAGCTGGGTCAATCGCGTCGCCTCGGTGCTCGACATCCCATTCTGCGTCGCCGGCGGCATACGCACGCTAGAGGACGCCGAGGCGATCCTCAACCTCGGCGCGGACAAGATTTCCATCAACACGCCGGCGCTCGAGAACCCGGAGCTCATTGCCACCCTCGCCGCGCGCTTCGGCTCCCAGTGCGTCGTCGTCGGCATCGACAGTCTCGCAGAAAACGGGGACTACGTGGTCTATCAGTACACCGGCGACCCGGCGCGCAGCCGCTCGAGCCGGCGGCGCACGCTGGATTGGGTTCGCGAAGTTCAGGATCGCGGTGCCGGCGAGCTTGTGCTCAACTGCATGAATCAGGACGGCGTACGCCAAGGCTACGACGTTCCGCAGCTCGCGGCGGTGAGGAAGCTCGCGCGCGTGCCCTTGGTCGCCTCCGGCGGCGCCGGAGAAATGTGGCACTTCAAAGACGTGTTCGAGGCGGCCGACGTCGACGCCGCCCTGGCGGCGACCGTGTTTCACTCGGCCGCCATCCTGATCCCGGCGCTCAAGCGGTATTTGATCAGCGCCGGCATCGCCGTGCGCCCACCCGAAGAAAAGGACTGAATCGTGACCGACCTCAGCTTTTTGACTCGCCTCGAGGCCGTGATCGACGTGCGTGTCGACGCGCCGCCCGAGCAGAGCTACACGGCCCGTCTGGCCGCCGCGGGCGACCTCAGGGCGGCGCAGAAGCTGGCCGAGGAAGGTGTGGAGACCGCGCTCGCCGCGGTCGCCGAAGGTCGCGAGCGCGTCGTCGCCGAGGCGGCTGACCTAATCTACCATCTGCTGGTGTTGCTGCGGCTGCGCGGGGCTACGCTGGCGGACGTCGTCGCCGAGCTCGAGCGGCGGCACCGGAGCTAGCCGCGCGGCTGGCGACGCTCGATCAGAGCAGCACCTCGGTGGCTGGCGGCCGCAAGTTGTACTGCGAGCTCATCACGTAGCCGTAAGCGCCGGCGTTCGCGATCACGAGCACGTCGCCCTCTTCCGTCGGCGGCAGCAAGCGATCGGAGCCGAGCCGGTCGCCGGTCTCGCAAATCGGGCCGACGATCGTGACTACGTTCGTCGGCGTCTCGTCCAGCCGCGACAGATTCACGATCTCGTGGTAGGCGCCGTAGAGCGCCGGGCGAATCAGCGAGTTCATGCCGGTGCAAAGACCGACGTAGCTCATGTCACCTTTGCCCTTCGTTTGCGTGACGCGGGCGATCAGCACGCCGGCTTGGGCGACGATGAAACGGCCGGGCTCGAGCCAGATCTCGATCTCCCCCACCACGCGCTTGACGGCGCCGATGGCCTCGTCCAAGCCTTCCAGGTTCAAGGGGCGCTCTCCCGGTTTTTCCGGTATGCCGAAGCCACCGCCGAGATCCATATAGCGCATGCTCGGAAACCGATCCCGAAGCGCGGCGAGCTTCTGCCCGGTATCGCGCCAGTTGTCGGGCGAAAGTATGCCGCTGCCGGTATGGGCGTGCAGGCCGACGATGCTGGCGCCGGCGCTCGCAGCGAGCTGGTTCAGCTCGTCGAGCTCGAATAGCGGAATGCCGAACTTCGAGTGAGCGCCGGCGGTCCTGACGTGCTCGTGGTGCCCCCTGCCCCTGCCGGGGTCGATGCGGATGAATATCTCTCTGCCGCGGAACAGCTCCGGCCAGAATTTGAGCGGATGCAGGTTGTCCAGCGTGACCCAGACTTGCTGATCCAACGCCCATTCATACTCATGACGCGGCGCAAAATTCGGCGTAAACAAGATGCGCGCCGGCTCGAGGTCGGGCAGCTCCTGTTGGACGCGCCTTATTTCCCCCGGCGATACGCATTCGAAGCTTGCGCCTTCCTCATGGACGAGCTTCAAGATCGCAGGATTGGAATTGGCCTTCATCGCGTAGAGCACCGCATCGACGGAACTCAAGCCGATCAAGGATCGAACGGCGCGGCGCACGCTATCGCGATCGTAGACGTAGGCGGCTTCATGTTGCTCCGCCAGCTCCAGCAGCTGGCGGCGCTTCGTTGCCCACCAGGGAGCCCTCGGCTTGACGGCCTCGGCCGGCGGCCCACGCAGCTGCTCCCATGTCGGGCCAAACACGCCGTCGGCCTCGAATCGCTCGATCAGCAGCTCATGCAGACGCTGCACCAGACGATAGGCATTTTCCGTGTCGACGACGAATGTCAGATTCAAATCGTTCGCCGCCTGCGTCACGAGATGCACCTGCTGTTCCTCGAAGACTTCGAGCGCCGGGCTGAGCTCGTGAAGGATTGCTCTGATGCGTTGGCCGACGAGCGTCACGGCGGCGCAATCCTCGATGACGCTGACGCGGCAGAGCCGGCTCAGATCCTGTGTGAGCTTTTCGATGGCGATTCGATCGGCGACGTTGGCGCTCATGTCGACCGTCACGGTCACGTTGCTCTCCGACGTCGAGATCAGGTCCACCGAGAATCCATGCGCGCGGAAGCAGTCAAAAGCCGCGGCGAGAAACCCGACCTGATGCCACATCTCCATCGACTCCATCGAAATGAGAGTGATTCGCGTGCGCCGGGAGATTGCCTTGATCCTGGGCGTATCCTCGCCGGTGGCATCCGATACGACCGTGCCGTTCCAGTCTGGCCGCCCGGTGCACTTCAGAAACAACGGTATGCGGTACCGGCGCACGGGCGAAATGCTGCGGGGATGCAAGACGCCACCGCCCGCGGAGGCGATCTCCTGCGCCTCGCGATAGTGCAGCGTGCGAAGCAAGCGCGCCGACGGAACGGCTTGTGGGTCTGAGCTGAAGAAACCGGGCACGTCGGTCCAGATCTCCAGTCGCCGCGCGCTGAGCTTGGCCGCGAGATAGGCCGCCGAGGTATCGGAGCCGCCGCGACCGAGCAGCACCGATTCCTCATTCGCGTTTCGCGCGATGAATCCCTGCGTCAGGATGAAACGCGGCGAGCGCCTGAGCTCCACCTCGAGCTGCGGATCCGGATCGAACGCACAGGTCGCCGACAGAAATCCGGTCCGTTCGCTCTGGTCGACCATGTCCTCGCTCAGCAAGACATCCCTTGCGTCGCGCCACTCCACGGCAAAGCCTAGACCTTGCAGGTAAGCCGCACCGAGCGCCGTCGCCGCGAGCTCTCCCGTGGCCATTACGCGAGCCAAAACGCGCGGGCTGATCTCTCCGACGAGACGAACGCCGTCGATGAGCTGTTGTAAGGTTTCGAAGTGACGGTCGCAAAGCGAAGCATCGACGCCGAGATCCGCGGCGAGCTGGTCGTGGCGCCGCCTGATCGAGGCGAGCTCCTCGACGCCGCCGTTGTCGATCGCCGCCTTCGGCAACGCTTGCAGCGCATTCGATACCCCAGCCAAAGCCGAATGCACGATCACGGGGATCAGCTTCTCCTCGATGCGCTGCCGCAACAACTCGGCGATGATCCGCCAATTTTCCGCCGTCGATACGCTCGTGCCACCGAATTTCATTATGACTAGCGGTGACTCCGGGAACGCCGTCGCGATCGCTTGGTCGCCGAAGCCGTTGTGAACTACGCTCTGCATTTTCTCTGCTCCGCAAAAAAAAACCCGCTGAGGATCTTCCGCAGCGGGTTCTTCTGATGACCGTGGCCTGGTGCGACTTATCGAATAGGCACGAGCAACCCGCTGGCGATCCGCTTGCGCATGATCGTCATCGTGGTCGCCATCTTCCGGTCGGTAGTATTCATGGGGCGCAACTTAAATGTTCAAGGCCCATCGCGTCAAGAGACCGGCTCCAACGGCCTGTCCGTCACGGCGCCTAAGGAGGCCGAGCTCACCAGCCGGGCATACTTCGCCAACAATCCTCGCTCGGCTTTCGGCGGCGGCCGTTTCCAGGCGGCGAGCCGCGCACGCATCTCCGGCTCCGGGATCTCGACATCGATGCTCTTCTCCTGGGCGTCGATCGTGATCCGGTCGCCATTCTCGACAATCGCAAGCGGACCGCCTACGGCCGCCTCCGGCGTGACATGCCCGACGACGAAACCGTGGCTTCCGCCCGAAAATCTGCCGTCCGTGATCAATGCCACTTTGTCTCCGAGCCCGCGGCCGATGATGGCGCCGGTCGGGCTCAGCATCTCGCGCATCCCCGGCCCGCCCTTGGGCCCCTCGTAGCGTATGACGACCACGTCGCCGGCAACAACGACACCACCCAGGATGGCCTGGAGCGCATCCTCCTCGGATTGAAAGACGCGCGCCGAGCCCGAGAATCGCGTTCCCTCCTTGCCCGAGATCTTGGCGACCGCACCCTCCGGCGCCAGATTGCCATAGAGGATCGCGAGGTGGCTGTCGCGTTTGATAGGCGCATCCATCGGACGAACGATATCCTGCCCTTCCGGATACGGTTTCACGCCCGCAAGGTTCTCCGCCAGAGTCTTTCCCGTGACCGTCAAGCAATCTCCGTGCAGCAAGCCCGCATCGAGCAGCGACTTCATCAACGGCTGAATGCCGCCGATTCTGATCAGCTCGGACATCAGGTAGCGCCCGCTCGGCCTCAAGTCTGCGAGCACCGGCACGCGCGCGCCGATACGCGTGAAGTCGTCCAAGCCGAGCTCGATGCGCGCATCGTTGGCAATAGCCAGCAAATGCAACACGGCGTTGGTCGATCCCCCGAGCGCGATGACCGTGACGATGGCATTGTCGAAAGCTTCCTTGCTGAGGATATCCGAGGGCCGGATGCCGCGCCGCACCAGGCTCATGACCGCTTCCCCGGCGCGCGCGCAGTCGCTTCGCTTGGCCTCGGACACGGCTTCCTGAGCGGAACTGTTGGCGAGGCTCAAGCCCAGCGCTTCGATGGCCGACGCCATGGTGTTGGCCGTGTACATGCCTGCGCAGGATCCGGGTCCGGGTATCGCCGTCGACTCGACTTCCTTGAGCTCGGCTTCGCTGACGGTACCTGCGGCGACTCCGCCGACGGCTTCGAACACCGAGACGATGTCCCGGTGCTTGGGGCCGGGCTGGATCGTGCCCCCGTATACAAATATCGACGGGCGATCGAGACGCGCCATCGCCATGACACAGCCCGGCATGTTCTTGTCACACCCGCCTATCGTGACCAGGCCGTCGAAACCTTCCGCCGCGGCAACGGTCTCGATCGAGTCGGCGATCACCTCTCTGGAGATCAGGGAATAGCGCATTCCCGCGGTTCCCATGGAGATACCGTCCGAAACCGTGATCGTATTGAAGACGACGCCTTTGCCTCCCGCCGCATCGCAACCGCCGGCGGACACGGAGGCGAGATCGTTGATATGCATGTTGCACGGCGTCACCATGCTCCAGGTCGAAGCGATGCCGATCTGCGGTTTCGAGAAATCGGCGTCGCTGAATCCGACAGCGCGAAGCATCGCTCGGCCGGGGGCACGCGAAAAACCATCGACCACCTCGCGCGAATAGCGGCGCGGGTCCACTTTACGTTTGTCTGCCAAGAGTCGTTGGTCCCAAGTTCAGAACGGGGCCGGAATTATGGTGCCCTTATTCCAGCGCGGCAACCTCCACCAGCCCCTGATTCGGACGCGCGCAGGCGCCTTTCCCGCTTACAGCTAGCAATTTCGACAAATCCGGCCGATAGTATCGCCGGGAGGAGAATCAGTGACTGAAGGCCGTGGAAGCATCAAATAGCGGAATCTTCAGCGTCAGTAATGCAGGCAGCTATATCGAGGCGTTGTCCTCGACGGCTGACGAGATGAGCTTACTGCAGCGGAGCAATCTCATCTACCTCGACAAATGCCTGCACAAGCACTGGGGGCTGGGGCAAAACGTGATTCTGAGCTGGTGCCCGACGGATGACGGCGTCGCGGTGTTGCTCGTCCCACACTATGCCGTCGCCGCCTACTCGGAGCAGGCCGGTCCGGCCCTGGCCGCGGATCACAACGCCGTGAGGCCGTCGGAGGATTTCTTCAAGTCGCTGATCGCGGGCCGCCGCCGCTTGACGCCGCGGCAGATTGACAATGTCGCCCGTCTGCTGGGCATCGAGATTACGCGGATCACGCTGCGACAGGGTATCGACGACAGCCCAACGACGGACCGGATCATCGAAAAACTCATCAAGCGCTACAGCATCAGCTATGTGCCCAGCCGCGCCGTAGCTCTGTTCGATATCGTCGGCTTCAGCCTGCTGACTCCCTTCGAGCAGATGACGCAGCTCAACAGCCTGTCGTATTCACTCAACTCCGCTCAGAGCAGGATGCTTGCGAAGGATATCGGCATCGACTTTGGTCGCTCGACGACCGGGGACGGATTCTATCTCTGGAACAGAGAGATTGGGCTCAATGGGGACATCAAGCTCTATCATCTGATGCACCTCGTGCTGGCCGATAACGCCATCGCCCGAACCAAAGCGAAATACAACACGGTCCCCGAGCTGCGAGCCGGCTTTCACGTCGGCAGCAGCTATGAGTTCCATCAGGCGGAGGGGCTGAACCCGACCCTGTACAACTACATTGTCGGCGACGTGACCGTGGAGCTCGCGAGGATGATCGACAGGGCGCTACCGAGCCAGATCATAGTCGGCGAGTTCCCGGCCTACTCGGACTCTCTCTCGGTTACCGACACTGGAGTCATGACGCCGGACTCGATGGCTTTCGTCGAGCAAGCGACGAAAAGTCTCGACCAGCTCAACGGCCTGGAGCTCGCAGGCGAAAAAATCGAGTCGATCAAATGCTATCTGACAGGCACGCGTCTGAAGACCGGCGGCTTCAGCATTCGTCGAATCACGATCAACGACAAGCACGGTATCTCGCGCAATGTCTTCAACGCCAAGGTCAACATCTACCGAACCCATGCAGAGCCGATCCTGTTGGGAATTGAAGACCGCCAGTTGAGCCCCCACAATCTCTTGATCGAGAAGATGGAGCATTTCGTCAAGCGGGAACTCTAAGCGCGGCGGGTCCTACGCCGATTCCGCTTTCCCCATCACCGGCCGCTCGATCAGCGTGTCGTCCGCCACGATCCGCGCTCTGGTCGTCGACGAGATGTCGGCTTGCTTCGAGGGTCTGCGGGAGAGCGGGCCCACGAAGCTGATCTGATGGTGCCCTACGGCGATGATGTCCCCGTCTTGCAGCTCATGTTGCGTGACACGGCGCCCGTTCACGTAGCAGCCGTTGGTGCTATTGAGGTCGAACAAAACCCAACCTTTTTCGGTCTCGATGAATAGGTTCTGAAACCGGCTGACGTACCGGCTGTCGAGGCTGATGTCACAGCCGTCGTCCCGCCCGAGCACCATGCGCGGCCGGTTCAGCGGGACGCTCGCGACGACGTTTCCACGGCTCGTAACCAGCAGATGCGCGGCATGAAGCGTCAGCTCTCCGGGATCGGATTGCTGCACTGACGAGGCCGACAGCGCCTCGTCGAAGTACTGCCACGCCATCGGGTCGTATCGAAGGTTCAGCGCCTTCGCAGCTTCGGCGATGATGCTCCTGTCCAGCCCCGCGTACGCGTCGGTTTGCTTGGATCTCTCCGCCAGCAGGTTGAAGGATTCGAAGCACAACGCGTTGATATCTCCGACGATGCCGTTGGTATAGGACTGCAATTCGAAGATCACGTCGTTGGAAATCAAAGCCGCGGCATCCTGGCAGCCGACGCTATGCAAGCAAGCCTTCACATACTCGTTGGTCTCGTCGTGATTGAATCCGCCCAAGCGGTGATGGATATATGGCGTGAGCACGTTCCCGCCCTCTTGGGGCATGAGCTCTGCGACCAGCTCTTCGCTGCGGGTTACGAGTATCGATCGAACGACGGAGCGCTTCTTGAAGCGCAGCCCCATCAGCCATCGAAGCTCGTTGAGCACCGGCTCCGCGAGTCTCTCCAAGGAATCGACGACGAAGATCGCGCTCGTCCCCTTGCTGGCCTGGTGCCGAAGAAACACTTCCAATATGTTTCGCAGCTCGACCGTGGTCACGTCGATGGGCGGCAAGCCGACGTCACGCCGAATTTTTTCGAGGAATTTCTCCGGCGTGGAGACCGCCGGCCCGATCAGGACGACGGTCGTGTCTTTGATCTCTCGAAGCCTCCGCTCGACCAGCGCCGATTTCCCAACGCCGGCGGGCCCGCTCAGGAACAGGCAGTGAATGACCTGATCGAGGATCCTCTCCAGACGAACCAGAGCGAGCCGGCTCGAGCAGGACTGGAACTTCGGCCGCACTTGATTTGCCGCAAAAGGATTGGACTCCAGCCTGAAGTGCTCGAGAAACATGCTCGAAGAAACCCGCCTCGGTGATCGCGTCTAGTTCATTTGCCAGCCGTATCGCTCACGCAACGCAACTGTCGTCCGTAGTGTGCCCGCCTGGCTGCGCTAAGGCAATCGCTCCGCCGGAGCTCGAAAAAAATTCAATCGGCGGCCGGAACGCAGTCTAGAATTTTGATCATAAAGATTAAATAAGCCAATGAACTCACTAGGTATCTTTAAAGAGTATCTATATTCTTGCAGGGTGCTGCCGTTTGAGCGAGGCATAGGACTTGCGCGCAGCTCTCGGGCTGCGGCCGACACGTCCGTGCTCCGAGGTGGCCGTGAGCGCGGCGTGACGCTGCCACAACGTCTCAGGGTGGGACCAGCAGGACACGCAAGTTTCCCGGGTGTACGATAATTTGGGTTCAGCATGGGCAAGGGGGAATAGTCGCAACGATATTCATTATTAATCACCGGGGGGACGACTAATGAATTATCCGACCTTAAAAGCTTCCGTGGCCGCGATCGGGCTGATATCCGGCCTCAATTCAAGTCTAGTGCTCGCGGACGACATTCGGATCGTAAACGCGCACATCGTCACGATGGATGACGACAATCCGGTCGCCAGCAGCATGGTGATCAGCGACAACCGCATCGTCTCCGTCGGAAACCGTGGCACACGCAACGGCTATGGGCAGAGCAGGACGACCGTTATCAACGCGAGAGGGGCCGTCGTCATTCCCGGCATCATCGACGAGCATCTG
This sequence comes from Gammaproteobacteria bacterium, assembly GCA_036396795.1. Lineage (GTDB taxonomy): Bacteria > Pseudomonadota > Gammaproteobacteria > Steroidobacterales > Rariloculaceae > JAHEEM01. Next base: position 25,425 of record DASWKF010000004.1, read on the forward strand.
CATTGGAATAGAAGCGCGATTACCTGGGGGTATGCGATTCACGACGCCGAGGGCGCCTACTCGAAGGAAGACTTGCTAGCGGCGATCGCGGCACGGGCAGCGGACCCTGAAGTGCCGCCGGGCGCTTGGCTCTCGCTGATCGGACGGCACAATAGCCTCCAATTCGGCGGCGGCTATCCGACGATAGAAGAGCTCGACGCGGTTTCCGGGGATCACCCGGTCGTGTTGCTGCAGCGGTGGCTGCCGACGCCTTCCGGGCCGAATTTCGGCCAGTTCAACTCCGCCCTCTCGGCCGGCCCCGGCCAAGTCAACAGCCTCGCCAGAGACTTCTTCAACGGCTTGGTCAGTCCCGTCCCGGCTTTGCCCGTGATACCTGCCGACGGCTCGCTCACGGAGGGTCCGACCGGGTCGAACGAAGCGGTGTACGCCTGGACACGGGCCAACAATACGATGGAGGAACAGATCCGAAGCACGCTCGATCTCCAACGCTGGTCTCATAGTCTGGGCCTGGTAGGCATCGGCGATTCGGGTGGCGGCGGGTTCCGGCAGTCTCAAGATTTCAGAGCCTTGGCCGAAGCAGACATCCGCGGCGACCTCAAAATGCGCATCCGGTTCCTGGTCAGGCCGCTCGACGCGCCCGGCACCTCTGGCCAGACCCCCATAGAACGCCTCGCCAACGTCATGAGCGCCGCACCGTTGGCGGAAACCCAAAGCTGCGTCGGCCCGACGGAAATCGCGGGACCGGCGGAGGGCTTTCAGATCAGCCGGCTCGGCGGCCCGTTTTATCGAGTCATGGGACTGGGCGAGTTCTTCACGTCTCCGACCACGGAAGCGATCCGGGACGCGACGGTCTATATTCTTCGCCGGCACGATTGGTCGACGCATCAGCACGCGGAAGCGGAGCAGATACCGGCAGTCATTCAGGGCATCGAGGACGCTCTCCTGATCGACGACCCCTGCGCGGTCGGGGCCTCTTATGCGGACCGGCATAACGGTTTGGATCATCTGAACGATGCATCCGACGAGCATTTCGAGCGCATGGCCGCCGTCGGCGTCGGCGCTGGCATTCAAGCGGTCCGCTTCCTGTTTCCGGAGTGGGAGTTTTCCGGTCCTCCGTATCGAGCCGCATTCGATGCGCAGTACGAGCACGGCCTTCACGTCGGTTGCGGCGCCGACGGCATGTTCGCCGGCCACGGCAACCCATGGACGACGCTGCAGTTCATGGTAACCGGCGAGGCCTTCGACGGTACTCAACTACTAGAGAACGACCCGTTTGCCGCGGCGTTCCCGGGAAGCCGGGCGTCGGATCAGACCGCGGAGCTGATGGAAGGGTTGCAGTGCCACACGAAGGGCTCCGCCTGGTTCACTAGGGAAGAGCATGAACGCGGCCAGCTCAAGGAAGGGTTCTTGGCGGACGTCGTCATTCTCGACCGGAATCCGTTCCTGGCCGATGAGCACAGCATCCGGGACACAAAGGCTGCGCTGACGATCGTCGACGGTGACATTGTGTATAGCGACGGCTCGCTGATGAGTCGCGGGCACCGCCGCCGTTAGCACGACGATTCGGCCGGCTCGAGGAGCGTTCCGCGAACGTGCTCCGCCGCGGACCCATCACCCCTGGCGTCCGGCCAGGGGTGAAATGGTCGGGGCGACTGGATTCGAACCAGCGACCTCTTGCGCCCCATGCAAACTTAGGCATCTTCCAAGAGGTTGAATTCCCACCACATTCTTAGGTTAAGCACCTGAATAATAAGTGTTTATATCGTTCATGGAATTTCAGGCGATTTCAACGTATTCTAGCCAAAAGTAGTGCTGAAGTAGTACCATGTCCTTTGCGCTGCGACCTCTTTGCCCATGAAAAAAAGACGCCCGGTAGTACTGAACGATAGCCGCATCAAGGCGCTGCGCCCCGAGGCGTCAGTGTATCGCGTCGCGGACATCGCGCGCCGCGGCTTTCTGGTGACCGTCTACCCTTCAGGCCGCAAGGTCTATCAGTACCGCTACAGGCTCAACGGGCGGCAACAGACCACGGCGCTCGGCGACGTTGGCAAGATCGATCTTGCTGACGCTCACGCTGAATACGATCGATTTCGCGCGCTCGTAAAAAAGGGCGCCGATCCCAAGGCACCCATCATCGTAAGCGGCGATCCTGACGACCCTGGTCCAACCTTTGGCGAAGTCGCAGAGACTTGGTACAGCCAGACCTGTCTCGCAAAGGTCAAGAATAGCGACGGCAGATGGGTCCGACACCCTAATCGAAAGGCGTTGAAGGCGCCGCAGTACAAGCGGTTGCAGCTCGACAACCATCTGTTGCCGAAGTGGAAGGAAAAGGCGATACGCTCCATTACGCGGATCGACGCTAACCGGCGGCTCGACGAGATCATTGCAGCCGGCTCGCCCGTCATGGCAAATCGCGTCGGTGCGACGATCGGACAGATATGGGGCTGGGCGCTCGACGAGGGAATCATCGACGCAACGCCGATGCAAGCCCTCGGGAAGCGCGGGGGTCGTGAGATCCCCCGCGAACGCATCCTCAACGACAACGAGCTCAAGCGGTTCTGGAGGAAACTCGATACCTCAGGTTTGACCGATGTCACTGTCGCGGCTCTTAAGGTCTGCCTGCTGACGGGCGCCAGGCGCTCCGAGGTGGCGGGCGCTAAATGGAAGGAAATCCGCGAAGACCTATGGACGGTCCCACCATCAAGAATCAAGACCGAGCATCGGAAGGAGAAGCCGAAACCTCACAAGGTACCGCTCTCCGACAAGGCGCTTGAAGTGTTGGAGACCGTAAAGGGGTTGGACAAGTCCGCGATCTTTCCCTCCCCCGCTGGTGGTTTCCTACGACCGCACGCACTCTCGAGGGCCGTCAACCGCAAGCTCAAGCACTTCGGCATCGGCAAGTTCACGCCTCACGATCTGCGACGTACCTTGCGCTCGAAGCTTCCCGAGCTGGGTGTACAGCCGGTCGTAGCGAAGAAGGTGCTGAACCACGCCCTCGAGGGCATGGACGCCATATATGACCGGTACGATTACTTCGACGAGAAACGCGACGCCCTGCAGAAGTGGGCAGATCATCTGAAGGCCATCGTCGAAGGGCGAAGCGCGAAGGGTCGATCGCGAGGCCCAGGTAATTCCGAGCCGAAATAAGGGTAGTGGGAACAGGCACGCAGATAACCATCGCGACGATTCGGCACTGGCCAGCGCGCGTCGTTAGTCGCCCCGACGGGCTGATCGTCTCGCAGGCTGCGCGCATGGTGCGGGCCTTCGAGCGCTTTGAAGCGGCCCGCGGGGCAAAGTCGCGACAACTGCGGGGCGGTGAGCTCAAACAGGAAATCCGAGCGCTCAAGCGTCTATTCGAGCGGAAGGCCGAACCGTCGGAAAGCCAACAATCTCGGTCATGCTGAGCATCGACTCGGCCTTCGATCGTCGCTTACGCCGACACTCAGGCGGCCGATTTTCGTCGCCCGCTCCGGATTTGCTCCGTAGCGACTCCGCGGACAACCCGCATCAGCTCGTTGGATTCTGCGCCCGCGCCGATCTCCCGGCGGCGATGGACGACCGCGAATCGATGCGGTCGGCGCGGCCTGGCGGACGCTGCAGCAGAGGTGGGGGGACGTCGGGGGAGCAAGTGCGGCCGCGGAGTTCACACCACCGGACTGTGCTCGAGCCGAACTTCGCAGGCTGTGCGGACCGATCACCGCGCAGGTTGGTGGTTCTGTTGGTGCGGCTCGAGGGTGACGATTCGAGTAAGTGCTGCTCAAAGGCCGCAGAGGCCGTGGTCGCGGTGTCGATGGTGTAGTTTGGTAGCGGGGGCAGGATTCGAACCTGCGACCTTCGGGTTATGAGTCCGCGCTTCAAACTCAAGTAACACATTGACTGATAAAGAGAATATGGTGTGCTCCGTGGCAAATCAATTCCGGAGTTTTGCGCAACTTCGCCTCGTCTTCCCGCGTTCCTAAGAGTTTTATTTGCCAATCGTTCGGTCGTCGACGCAGCGACTACCGAGCAGCTCGCGCCCGCCGGATCCGTGACCATTCGACAGGCGTTCGGAGATTTCCAGGGAGCGCACTACACGAGCTCCAGCCGCACTTCCCGCCCGAGCGCGCGGGCGGCCTTGAAGACGGTGTCGAGCTGAATTCTGTCGTTACTCGGATCGAGGACGCGGTCCAACTGACTCCGGCTCGTGTGCATCCGCCTGGCCATCTCGTTCTTGCTGACCCCTTCTTTGGCCATCGCTTGCTCCAGCTCCCACGCTAGAACGCGCTTGATCGCGATGGCGCTCGCCTGCTCGTAGGTGCCTTCATCCTTCAAGAACCGATCGAAGGACGAGCCGATGTGACCCCTCTTCTTCCTCTTGGTCATGATCCAATCTCCCTCCTCCGTTTCAGCGCCAACTCCAAGTCCGCTTTTGGCGTCTTCTGCGTCTTCTTGACGAAACCGTGCAGGAGCACCATGCGCTCGTCAGCGACGCAGAAGATCATGCGAGCGATACGACCGTGGCTAAGGTCGCTTCGAATCTCAAACAAGCCGCGACCGAGGGAACGGCACACCGGCATTCCTACCGGCCAGCCAAACTCGGCTGTCGCAATATCCTGACCGACAATGCGCCGGTCGACTTGGTCCAATCCCTTCAACCACTCTCGTACCGGCTCCCTCCCGCTTGCCGTACGATAGAACGCGGCCGGAAGTTTCTTGAGCTCAACCAACGACACCGCTCCTTTGGCGGTATATTGTACCTCATACGGTACATGCGGCCAATAGGAAATCTCGGCTTCGCGAACACGCCGTCCGGCACCATACGAGCGGCTCGAAACGGAGCCGAAGACAGTTAACGCAGGTTAAAGACCGTGGCTCCCGTGAGCGACCCTTTTCGGGAGTTCTTGAGGCGTTCGGCCATGGCTGACCGCCCCAGTTCCGACCGCGCCAAAACGGCCA
>DASWKF010000005.1:0-4655 GCA_036396795.1 Gammaproteobacteria bacterium
ACAAGCAGAAGATCCTCGAGATGAGTGAGACGCGCGAGCGTCTCGAGCACATCCTCGGCGTCATGGAGACCGAGATCGATCTCCTCCAGGTCGAGAAGCGCATTCGCGGCCGGGTCAAGAAGCAGATGGAGAAGAGCCAGCGCGAGTACTACCTCAACGAGCAGGTCAAGGCGATCCAGAAAGAGCTCGGAGAGATGGACGAGGGCGCGGACATCGACGAGATCGAGAAGCGCATCAAGTCCGCCCGCATGCCCAAGGACGCGCGCAAGAAGGCCGAGGCCGAACTGAAGAAGCTGAAGCTCATGTCGCCGATGTCGGCGGAGGCGACCGTCGTGCGCAACTACATAGACTGGCTCGTCAAGGTGCCGTGGAAGAAGCGCACCAAAGTTTTACAGGATTTGCAGGAAGCCGAGCAGGTGCTCGAGGAAGACCACTACGGCTTGGAGAAGGTCAAGGAGCGCATACTCGAGTATCTTGCCGTGCAGCAGCGCGTCAAGGAGCTCAAGGGCCCGATACTCTGTCTCGTGGGGCCGCCGGGCGTCGGCAAGACCTCACTCGGCCAGAGCATCGCGCGGGCGACCAATAGAAAATTCGTGCGCATGTCCCTCGGCGGCGTGCGCGATGAAGCCGAGATTCGCGGTCATCGAAGGACCTATATCGGTTCCATGCCCGGCAAGATCGTGCAGAACATGAGCAAGGTCAAGGTTCGAAATCCGCTGTTCCTGCTCGACGAGGTCGACAAGATGTCGATGGATTTCCGCGGCGATCCTTCGTCGGCCCTGCTCGAAGTGTTGGATCCCGAGCAGAACTCGACTTTCGCCGACCATTATCTCGAGGTCGACTTCGATCTTTCCGAAGTCATGTTCGTGTGCACGGCCAACAGCCTGAACATCCCGCCGCCGTTGCTGGACCGGATGGAAGTGATTCGCCTGCCCGGATACACGGAGGATGAAAAGCTCAACATCGCGAAGCGCTATCTGATTTCGAAGCAGATGCGGCAAAACGGCGTCAAGGAGAACGAGCTCAAGATCTCGGACTCGGCGATTCTCGACACGATCCGTTATTACACTCGTGAGGCCGGCGTGCGAAATCTGGAGCGCGAGATGGCGAACGTCTGCCGCAAGGTGGTCAAGCAATTGTTGCTGAGGCCGCGCAAGAGCATCGTGCAGGTCAATCATCGCAACATCGGCAAGTATCTCGGCGTGCAGCGATTCCGCTACGGCCGCGCCGAAGAGAACGATCAGATCGGTCAGGTCACGGGCCTGGCCTGGACGGAGGTCGGCGGTGAGCTGCTGACTATCGAAGCCGCCACGGTGCCCGGCAAGGGCAAGCTGATTCACACGGGCCAGCTGGGCGCCGTCATGCAAGAATCCATCCAGGCTGCGATGACCGTGGTGCGCAGCCGCGCCGAGATGCTCGGCATCGAAGGGGATTTTCATCAGCGGTCCGACGTGCACATCCACGTGCCCGAGGGCGCGACGCCGAAGGACGGGCCTTCCGCGGGTATCGGCATGTGCGCGGCCCTGGTGTCGGCGCTCACCAGGATTCCCGTTCATTCCAATGTCGCGATGACCGGCGAAATCACTTTGAGGGGCGAGGTGCTGCCGATCGGTGGGCTAAAGGAGAAACTCCTCGCTGCCCATCGAGGCGGCATCGATACCGTATTGATTCCCGCCGACAATCAAAAGGACTTGGCTGAAATCCCGAAGAACATCAAAGACAAATTGAAGATTCTTCCGGTCAAATGGATCGACGAGGTGCTGGAGTACGCGCTGCAGCATTTGCCCGTTGTCGGTCGTAGTGACGAAGTTGCAACAACTGAACGGGAAAAGAAGGGCGAGGCCGCGGAGAAGGGCGAGGCCGCGCTTCCCCACTAGTAGCAAGCTCCATTTGACAGCGGAAAATCCGCCTTGGTATAAGTTCAAGCGTCTTGAAGTCCCGCATCGTTCACGCACAGGGGCGCGCGCGGTGACGAGCCACTTCGTGACACGTTTTCAGGTAGGCGTTATGGAAGCGCCTGGGGATCAACTCTTAACTCGGATAAGGGATCAGAATGAACAAAGCGGAACTGGTTGATGCGGTAGCTGGGGCAGCGAATCTTTCGAAGGCGGATGCGGGTCGCGCGGTCGACGCCGTCGTCAATTCGATCTCCTCGGCATTACGCAAGGGGCAGCAGGTCTCGGTGGTCGGATTCGGCACCTTCAGTGTCAAGCATCGAGCTGCGCGAAGCGGGCGGAATCCCCGCACGGGAGAAACGATCAAGATCGCCGCGAGCAACGTGCCTGGGTTCAAGGCTGGCAAGGCGTTGAAAGACGCCGTAAACTAACCGGCTCTGTCCCAGGGGTGCTTAGCTCAGCTGGGAGAGCGTCGCCCTTACAAGGCGAAGGTCGGGGGTTCGATCCCCTCAGCACCCACCAAGAGAATAGAGAGCCGGAGTGGTAGTTCAGCTGGTTAGAATACCGGCCTGTCACGCCGGGGGTCGCGGGTTCGAGTCCCGTCCACTCCGCCAGACATAGAATAGGGCAGATTCAACTTCCTCGAGAGAAGCGAATCTGCCCTTCTTTTTTGGTCGTTTCCAAGTCTGGGGAGTTGATGCGAGCCTGAGCAGGGTGAGTCGCCATGTTGCAGCAAGTTCGAGATGGCATAGGTCGCTGGGTCGCCGGAGCCATTCTGGCGTTGATCGCCGTCACCTTCATTTTCTGGGGCGTGGATTTCGGTCTCACGGGCGCGACCTTCGCGGCGCGGGTCAACGGCGAAGAGATACCCCTGGTGGAGTTCGAGCGTGCCTTGCAGGCACAGCAGGCAGAGTACGCGGATCTCTACCGCATGGAATTCACGCAGGACCTGCAGCTGAACCTGCGGCGCGCCGTGCTCGAGCGTTTGATCCGCAATGAGGCCTTGCTTCAGCGTGTGCAATCCGCCGGCTACGGCGTGCCCGATGAGCGTGTCATGGCCGGCATACGCTCGCGGCCGGAATTCCAGGTCGACGGCGAGTTCTCGTTGGATCTCTATCGGGCGAGGCTGCTGAACCAGGCAATCTCACCTGCGGCCTTCGAGGCCATGCAGCGAGAGCAGCTCGAGCTCATCGAGCTCCAAATCGGCATCGCGAACTCGGCGTTCTACACGCCGGCGGAATTCCGGCGCTACGTCGAGCTCTACAAGCAGCGACGTGAAGTGGCTTACGCGGTGTTCGAAGCCGCCGCATTCACCGATGCGGTGGAAGTGTCCGAGGAGGCTATCGCCGCGCACTACGAGGCCAACAAGGCTGCGTTCTCGAAGGAAGAGAGCGTCGACCTCGAGTACATCGAGCTTCGGAGTGACCAACTCGCCGCGACGGTCGAGGTCACCGACGAAGCGCTCGAAACCTACTACGAGGAAGAAAGGGCGCGCTTCGAAACCGAAGAGCAGCGGCACGCCCGCCATATCCTCTTCGCGGCCGGAGGAGACCCGGCGCTGGCGGAGCGGCGCGCCGAGGAAGCGATGGCGCGGCTTACGGCCGGCGAGGATTTTGAAGCGCTGGCGCAAGAGCTCTCCGAAGACCCGGGCACGAAAGACCAGGGAGGCGATCTCGGTTGGGTGTCGCGCGGCTTGCTCGCGGGGCCTTTCGAGGACGCGCTCTATGCGATGGAAGTCGGCGACGTCGACGGGCCCGTCGAAACCGATTTCGGCTTCCACATCATCCGGCTCGACGAGCTGCGCGAGGGTGAGCTGCGTTCCTTCGAAGAAGTCCGCGACGAGCTCCTCGACGAGTACCGATTGCGTCACGCCGAGGAGTCGTTCTACAACCAGGCGACCGAGCTTGCCGACAGGAGCTTCGATGCTTACGACGAGCTGGCCACGGTGGCGACGCAACTGGGCTTGCCCCTGGAGACATTCCAAGGCTTCACTCGCAGCGGCTCGTCGAGCCCGTTCGAGAACAGCGCGCCGGTCGTGCAAGCGGCATTCAGCCCGGAAGTGCTCGAGCAGGGGCAGAACAGCGGCCCGATAGAGCTCGCGGACGACCACGTCGTGGTGCTGCGCGTGGCGGCGCATCACTTGCCCGAGGAGCAGCCGCTGGAGATCGTGCGCGACGCCGTCGTCGAGGAGATCGTTCGCGAGGAAGCCGAGCGCTTGGCCGGGGACGCCGCGCAAGCGTTCGCCGAGAGGCTGGATTCAGCGGGCGAACTCGCGATGCTCGCGGCCGAGCTCGGCGGCGAATGGCACGAGCCCGCATGGATCGAGCGCAGCGACGGCAGCATGCCGACGCAGATCGTCGCCACGGCGTTTCGGCTCGGCAAGCCGGGTGAGGGCGATCGGCTCGTCGAGCCCGTGCCGCTCGCGAGCGGCGATTTCGCCGTGTTGCTCTTGTCGGCGGTGGCGCCCGGCGATGCCGAGACGGTGACCGAGGAGGAGCGCGAGCAGATCGCGCGTGCGCTTACCGATCAGGCGGGCATGTTCGAGCTGACGGGCTACGCGGGCGAGATTCGCGACGCCGCGACGGTGCGGATCCCGGACCAGATCATCAACCCCACATTCTAAAACAGAGGTCATCGCACCCCGCGGGAGCGGGATGCAACTCCCTCCCCGTCATCGCATGGCGCGAAGGCGGAGACATCGGCCCTCTCAGTCGGAGCTTCGCACTCCTTCGAGCACCGATGTCTCCGCCTTCGCGCCTC
>DASWKF010000006.1:0-1542 GCA_036396795.1 Gammaproteobacteria bacterium
TTATCGGGACGAGACCGTCGCGTTCGAGAGCTTCAAGGCGGGGAACCTCGACTATTGGCAGGAGACGAGCGCCAAGAACTGGGCGACCGCCTACGACTTCTCCGCCGTGCGCAACGGCTTCATCAGGCGCCAGGAGGTCACTGTCAAGCGGGCGCAGCCCATGCAGTGCTTCGTCCTCAATCTGCGGCGCTCGCAGTTCGAAGACCGCCGCGTGCGGCAGGCGTTCAATCTCGCCTTCGACTTCGAGTGGGCCAACAAGAACCTGTTCTACGGTCAATATGCGCGGGTCGGCAGCTACTTCCAGGGGAGCGAGCTTGCCGCCCCGCAAGAACCGCCCGAGGGGCGTGAGCTCGAGATTCTGAACGAGGTGAAGGACGGCGTGCCGCAAGAGGTGTTCACCGAGGTCCACCGCAATCCCGTCAACGCCAATCCCGACGACATGCGCGGCAATCTGCGCAAGGCCGTGGAGCTCCTGAAGGAGGCGGGATGGGAGGTCAAGAACGGCGTCCTCACCAATGTCAAAACCGGCCAGCCGATGAGGGTCGAGTTTCTGCTCGTCTCGCCGCTCTTCGAGCGAATCGTGCAGCCTTATCTGCGCAATCTCGAACGGCTCGGCATCAAGGGCGCCATCCGCATGGTGGATTCCGCGCAGTACACCAGGCGGCTGAACCTATTCGACTACGACATCGTGGTCGGCAATTTCGCCCAATCCGAGTCGCCGGGCAACGAGCAGCGCGATTTCTGGGGCTCGGACGCTGCCGACCGGGAAGGCAGTCAGAACCTGATCGGGGTGAAGAGCGCGGCGATCGACAAGCTGGTCGATCACGTCATCTTCGCCAAGGACCGGTCCGAGCTCGTCGCCGCCACCCGCGCGCTCGATCGCGTGCTTCAGTGGAATGAGTTCGTGGTGCCGCAATGGTACTCGCCGAACGTGCGGATCGCCTATTGGGACCGCTACGGCCAGCCCAAGGTGCTGCCGGCGCTGACGCCGGGCTTCCTTCAGGTCTGGTGGTTCGACCAGACCTTGGCCGCACGGCTGCCGGGATCCTCGCCGCTTTAATGGCGCGCGTCCGGCCGCTCTCGCGATCGATCAGCTGCGGCGCGCTTCTCGTTCTTGCGCTGCTCGCAAACCCAGCCGCCGCCTCCGAGCGCCGGCACGGGCTCTCGGCCTTCGGCGACCTCGCCTATCCCACCGACTTCGCCCATTTCGCCTATGCCAATCCCAAGGCTCCCAAGGGCGGCACCTTCTCGCTGATCGGCTGGGGCGGAGTGACCACCTTCAACAGCCTCAACAATTACATTCTCAAGGGCGACGCGGCGCAGGGGCTCGAGCTCCTGTTCGATTCGTTGATGACGCCGGCAGCGGATGAGCCCGACGCGGTCTACGGGCTCGTGGCCGAGAGCGCCGAAATCGCCGATGACGGCAGCTCGGTCATTTTCCATTTGCGGCCCGAGGCGCGGTTTGCCGATGGCACGCCGGTCACCGCCGACGACGTGGTCTTCTCCTTCGACACGCTCAAGACCAAAGGCCATCCGATCTAC
>DASWKF010000007.1:0-60564 GCA_036396795.1 Gammaproteobacteria bacterium
GCCACGTACTTACGGGGCTGGCGCAGCTACTTCGGCTTCTGCGAAACGCCCTCGGTGTTGCGTGACCTTGAGCAGTGGGTACGGCGCCGCCTGCGGGCGGTGCTATGGAAGCAGTGGAAACGCGGACGTCGGCGGTTCGCCGAGTTGCGCAAACGGGATATCGGCCAGCAACTGGCGGCGAAAACCGCCGGGAGCTCGCACGGCCCGTGGCGCTTGGCTCGCTCGCCGGCGCTCAACTATGCTCTGCCGACCGCCTACTTCGCCTCGCTCGGGCTTCCGCGGCTGACGGCATGACGCTCAACCCGCCGAACCGCCGGATGCGGACCCGCATGTCCGGTGGTGTGGCAGGGGCGCGCGGGTAACCGCGCCCCCTATGCCGATTGCTCTAGAGCGCTTCAGGTGGCCGGTAAGCGTCGATCGCCTCGACGCCCGACTGCGCGGCGCGTAGCACCTCGCGCGTCCGGGCGGTGTCGCGGGCGACGAGGGACCCTTCGAGCTGCTCGATGACGACGCTCAGATTCTGCCGCATCGCCGTAAGCTCTCGCGGCTCCACGCTGCGGCCCGATTCCTCGGCGAGGCTCAGGCGGCTGCGGATCGTTTCCGCGACATAGCGGCACGACTCGACGATCAGATCGCCGTCCTCGAGCACGACGGCGGCGGTGGCGCGAAGCAGATAGAGATCCCGATCGGGCTCGAGCAGCAGTGCCCGGTCGATCAGCCTCAACGCGTCGGCGGCGTAGCGCTGCCGTTCCTGGGTGACGTTGAGGCGCCATTCGGCACGCAGGCGCGCCGCTTGTGGATACCAGGCATCGGTGACGCGGCTTCTCCCGAGCTCTCCGTCGAGGCGCGCAAGCGACAACCAATCCCGGTTCGCCTGGTGAGCCCAGCCCGCCAGAACCGCCGCGACGGCCCCGTCGAGGCCGGCCGACGTCGGGCCAAGCGCTTCCAATGCGTTCAGATCGCCCGGAGTCCAAAGCCGCTCGACCAGACGATAACGCGCTTGCAGGTTTCGAGGGTTCGCCCGCACGGCGGCGACGAGCCCTTGGAGCGCCTCCTCGGGCCTGCCGTCAAGCTCCAGCAGCAGTGCGCGGATGAGCCATTGCGTCGACGCGTCGGGCGCGAGCTCCGCGAGTCGAACGATCCGTGAGGGCTGTTCCAAGACCGCCAGGCGCGCGGCGAGATAGCCGAAGTCGAGCTGGTTGCGCAGCCGAGTATGAATCCAGCTGCCGGGCTCGAGCAGCGGGTCGAAGGGCGCGGCGAGCTCCGCGAGTTGTGCGACGCTGAGCCCGTCAGCGTGTGGGCGGCTTCGCGTCGCCATGTAATTCCGATCGTCGGTGCTGGCCGGCGCACCTTCGGCGAAGGCCTTCAAGCCCGCCTCGTCCATCATGAGCGCGGCAACGGCGTCCTCGACGCTGTGAACGCCGACACGGCTGTAGTGCATGACGTCCGCGGTCAGGGGTCGGCCGCTACGGGCGAGCTCGAGCTCGGGCTCCATCGTGGCGTCCGAAGCGACGAACACCAGAAATCGTGCCGCGGGTTGGTACAGCCGCACCTGCGAGAACTCCGCGAGCAGTGTCGCCGCGAGGCTGCGCAGCAAGGCTTCGTCGAGGAACTCGGCGTTCATCCATTGCACGAACACGCCGCCGGTTTCGAGATGGCGCTTGGACTCGGCGAGAAACTCGCGCGTGAACAAGTGCGAAGCCCCGGCGGTCCAGGGATGCGAAGGCTGAGAAACGACGGCGTCGTAGGTCTTGTCCGTCAGACGCAGCGCGTTGCGCGCATCGTTGATGACGATTCTGACGCGTGGGTCCTCGAGCGGGTCGTAGCTGCGCAAGCCTGAAAGCGTGCGATTCGCGTCGATGACCTCGGGCTCGAGCTCGACGACGTCGATCTCTCGAACCGAGCTCGGGATACCCTCGAGCGCCACGCCGCCGCCGAAGCCGATCATGAGCATGCTTTCGGCCTCGGGCCTCACGAGCACCGGAATGACGCCAAGCCAGCGTGTGGCATCGCCGCTCGCGATGCCGCCGCGCGCGGCGATCGATGCTTCGGGTAAGCCGTTGGTTCGCAGGTAGTAATAACCGCCTTCCTCGAGCAGCATGACGGTGGAGCTTCGACCGACGGCGTAGTAGAGCTCGGTGGGCGCCTCGAGCGCGTCGGGGATGTAACCCGTGCGCGTGACCACGGCTTGCGGCCGTGCCGGCGCGTAAAAAAGCAGCACCAGCAACAACGCAGCCGCCGTCGCGCCGACATGGGAGGGTTTGGGTGCCGCGACGAACGCCGCGGTCCAGGCAGCGAGCACGAGGTTGATCGAGACGCCGATCTTGATCGCGCCTTCGAAGCCGAGCAGCGGAATGACGAAAAAGCCGGTTAGAACGGTTCCGGCGATGGCGCCGAGCGTGTTCCACGCGTAGATTCTGGCGGTCGCCGTGCCGGCCTCGTGCTCGTCACGCGTCAGCAGCCGCACGGCGAGCGGAAAGGTTGCGCCGATAAAAACGGTCGCGGGCAGCATCACGAGTATCGCGTAGGAGGTCAGCGCGGCGGTCGTCTGCTCCGTTGGCAGGAGCGCGCCCATCCAACCGTAAACGCCCATCGAAAGCACGGCGATGCCGACTTGGGTGAAGGCGAAGGCGTATGCCGCGACGTCTCGCCGCACGGAAGCTCGAGCCGCGAGCCCGCCGCCGAGGGCGATGCCGCTCAGGAATGCCGCCAGCATCGTCGCGAAGGCGTAGATGCTGCTGCCGATCACATGCGCCAGCATTCGTGTCCACAGCACTTCATATAGGAAGGCGTTGGCGCCGGAGATCAGCATCAGCGGCATGATCCATGCCGGCTGTGCTCGGAACGCCGCCCGCAAGCGCACGGCGAGTGTCCGGCGCTTGTCCAGCAAGGGGGCGATACAAGCGGCAACGAAGCCGACGGGCGGCTGCACGGCCGGAAGAGCGCTACCGTCTTTCTCGGCTGCGGCCGGCAACGCTCGCGACAACCACGCGGCAATGACGAAGATCAGCGCGTTCAGCGCCACGCCCGTCCACACGGTTGCGTGCAGCCCCAGCGCCGGCAGCAGCAGGAAGCCCGCGGCGACGGCGCCGATGACCGCGCCCGCGGTGTTCACGGCATAGAGCAGGGCAACCTTGGGGCCGATCTCGCGATCCGTCCTGACCACGTAACGGGTCAGCAGCGGCAGCGTCGCCCCCATGAATCCCGTCGGCAGCGCCAGCACCAGGAACGCAACTCCGAGATAGAACATGGGCTGGCCGAGCGTCGCGGCATCGGGCGGCGCGGGTCGCCCGCCCAGGACCCAGGCATAGAAACCGCTTGCCGCCGCCAAGAGCAGCGGCACGCTCAGCGCACAGAGGGCGATTCCGGCCTCCAGGGCTCCGTAGACGAGCACGGGCCGGCGGACTCGGGCAAGATAGCGCCCGGCGGCCGCCGCGCCCGCCGCGAGCCCGCCCATGTAGGCGGCGAGCACGGTCGCGACCGCGAGCTCGCTGGTGCCGAACACCAGCGAGAACTGCCTGAGCCATGCTGTTTGATAGAGGAGCGCGGCGCAGCCGGACAAGAAGAAACACAGCGTCACGGGCAACAGGAACTTCGTGGTCCCCGCACCGGTTTCGAGATCGTGTTGCGCCGCGACTGTGCTCAAGCCTCTAACTCCCGCCCGGATATTGCCGGTATACTCCACGGCAATCAATGAAATACAAAGGGCTTCACTCGAGGGTCCTCCACGCGTCGGCCGTCATGCTCGCCTGGGCATGCGCGATGCCCGTCTTGGCGCATCACAGCCGGGCGGAGTTCGATTCGGACGACGTGGCGCTGCTGCGCGGCATGGTAACTCGCTACGTGTGGGCGAATCCGCATGCCTTTCTGTACGTGGAGACCGTCGACGATGCCGGCGTGCGCACCGGTTGGGAGGTCATCACCGACGCGCTGCCGATTCTCTCGCGCAGCGGCTGGACGCGGGATTCCTTCGCCGTCGGAGATCCCGTCACCGTGCAGGCCTTGCCCAATCGGAATCCCGATAAGAAGCACGTGCTGCTGGTGTCGGTCGAGAAGGCTGACGGCAGCGTGCTCGTGCCCCGCGAGGAAGATCGGCCGGCACACTCGGCTCGTGCCACGAGCCTCGCGGGCGTTTGGGAGCTGCCCGATGGCGGCGAAGACACGGGCGACTTCTCGCGGCGCTGGGCACAAGTCGCTTTGACGGAAAAAGCTCTTGCGGCCAAAGCGGAATTCACGCCCGAAGATCGCCCGGCGGCGCAATGCATCGCGCCGCCGACACCGATGCTCATGGCGATGCCATATTTGAACGAGATCGAGATCCGTGACGATACCGTCGTCTTGCGCAGCGAGTTCTTCGACGTCGAGCGCATCGTATACATGGACGGTCGCGGGAACCCCGAGAACGGCGAGCGTACGATTCAGGGTCACTCGATTGGCTGGTGGGACGGTGAGGCATTGGTCGTCGATACCACCGGCTTCGCGGACCACCGGGCGCCGATCAGAGGGCCGAACGAGGGCGTGCCATCCGGGGCGATGCGGCACGTGCGTGAGACCTATCGCTTGAACGAGGATCGAACCGGGCTCACGATCGATTTCACGGTCGAGGATCTCGAGTATCTTGGAGAGCCTTTTTCGGGCACGCTCGAATGGGTGTATTCGCCGCAGCTCACGTTCATGGGCTTCGAGTGCGCGCCGTAACCCGCGGCAGTCTGAAGTGAGGCGTCGAATGAGGCAGGTATCGAAGCTGACGTTTGTCGCTGCTTGCGCGCTGGCTGCGTCTCAGGCATTCGCCCAGCCTCAACGCGACGTCGATTTCGACGCGGTCGAGGTCAGCGTGCATTCCATCTCGGGAAATATCTACTACCTCGAAGGATCAGGGGGGAACATCGGCCTGTCGATCGGCGAGGACGGCATCGTCATGGTCGACGCGCAGTTTGCGCCGCTGACGGAGAAGGTCGTCGCTGCGATTCGAACGATGTCGGATGCACCGATACGCTTTCTCATCAACACGCACGTACATGACGATCATACGGGCGGCAACGAGAATTTCGGCGCGATGGGCACTACGATCCTGGCCCGCGCAAACGTCCGCGTGCGCATGATGCAAGGAATACGCGGCAGCACGCCGTGGCCTACGATCGCGCTGCCCGTGATTACCTTCACGGATGCCGTGAGCTTGCATCTGAACGGTGAGGATATCCACGTGATTCCGGTTCCACCGGCCCATACCGACGGTGACAGTTACGTGTATTTCACCGGCTCCGACGTGCTGCACATGGGCGACGTCTTTAGGACCAACGGCTATCCCGGCATTGACGGCGAGAACGGCGGCACGCTGCAAGGCACGCTCGATGCGCTGCAGATTGCGATCGATTTGGCAGGGCCGAATACCAAGATCCTTTCGGGCCATGGCGTCGTTTCCACGCGGGAGGACGTGCGCGCCTTTCGTGACATGATTCTCGAGGTTATGGAACGAGTGTCCAGACTTGTGGAGGAGGGCAAGACCCTGGAGGAGGTCATCGCCGCGAATCCGACCGCCGATCTCGATGCACAGTGGGGTCCGCGCCTCGACCGCTTCATGCCCGCTCTCTATGACGGCCTCAGCGCCCGACCCTGAGTGGTTGAATCGACGGAGCAGGTGCTCACCTATCTTCTGACCTCTCAATTGCAAGTTACTGAAAGATTTATTGTTACGAAGGCCCATGGTACCCGGCCTCGACTCGGCGCCCGGGAAAGCGCAATATCC
The DNA here is from genome assembly GCA_036396795.1 of Gammaproteobacteria bacterium. Lineage (GTDB taxonomy): Bacteria > Pseudomonadota > Gammaproteobacteria > Steroidobacterales > Rariloculaceae > JAHEEM01. The sequence goes on from DASWKF010000007.1 coordinate 5,747, forward strand.
TTGGAAGCGTGCGGCCTGCACGACGGCGGAACTTCAAAGAGAACGCAGAAGGAATACACGATGTTCAAGAGGAACGATGACACAGAGACGGCTTCCGTGCGGCTCGCCTCGGAGAGCGCAGGCAGGGCGCCTGTCAAGAGCGGAGCCAGGTCAGTTTCTGTAATCGGCCCGACCCTGGTGTTCAAGGGCGAGCTTTCGGCGGACGAGGACTTGATTATCGAGGGTACGATAGAGGGCACGATCGCCCATCAACAGAAGAACCTTACCGTCGGCAAGCAAGGCCGCGTTAAGGCGAATATTCACGCAAAATCCGTAACGATCGAGGGCAGCGTGCAAGGAGACGTGCGCGGTGACGAGTTCGTGCTGCTGTCGCCCGGCGCGAACGTCAGCGGAAACCTGTCCTCACCCCGTATTCAGATGAGCGACGGCGCCGTTTTCAACGGCCGGGTGGAGATGAGCACTCGCCAGCCCGAGCTCTCGGTCGCTAAACCGGCGCCGAGAGAGCGAAGCATTAGCTCGTAATGGACCCGGATGCCGGCAGCTCCGGCGCGCCCGGGCTCGGGCCCAACGAAGTCGCCGTGGGCGGAGCTCAGGCCTCCGTGCAGCCTTCGATCGTCGGCCCGACCTTGATCTTGAAGGGCGAGCTTTCCGTCGGCGAAGCCTTAGTCATTCACGGCCAAGTTCACGGCAGCGTGATCGGCACGGACAGCGTCGTGATCAAGAGAGGCGCGCGTGTGAGCGGCCAAATATCGGCAGCTCAAATCCAGTTCGAGCGGGGAACGCCGCTTGACGAGGTCGTGCTGAGCGGGAGCATTCGGCGGGCGGCGGGCGATTGACGTGCTTCCACGCTGCCGGCGTCAGCCGCGCGGTTTTTGCCAGATAGCCAGCAATTCCCGTGCTTCACGGACCGTGAGCGGGATGTCGTGAGAGCCGAGCTCCTCGGAGATGCTTGCAAACAAGCGCGTGAGGATCGGTGCTTCGAGCCGCGCGGTTTGGAGTAGCGCGGTATCGGTGAGAATCTCCCGCGGCAAACCGTCAGCGACAATGTGGCCTTGCTGCATGACCACGACGCGAGTGGCGAGCACCGCTGCGAGGTCCATATCGTGCGTCACGATCACGAACGAGTATCCGTAGTTCGTGTGCAGATTCTTCACGATCGCAACGAGCTTCTGCGAGGCTGCGGGATCCAGGTACGCGTTCGGCTCGTCCAGCAACAACAGCGGCGGCCGCATGGCGATCAATCCGGCCAGGCCGATGCGTTTCATTTCGCCGTAGCTCAGTCGATGCGTGGGGCGTAACGCCAGATGCGAAACTTCGGTGAGTTCCATCGCGGTATCGACGAGTCTCTCGACGTCCACAGGCGCGACACCCATGTTTATCGGCCCGTAGGCGACGTCCTCGCGAACGTGAGTGCAGAAAAGCTGATCGTTGGGATCCTGGAACAGGAGTCCAACGTAACGGAAGGCCTCGTTCCTGAGCTCACGATTGAGCTCCTTGCCCAGTAGTCGGATCTCGCCACCCGAGGGGCGCAGTATCCCGGCGAACAGCTTCAGTAGGGTCGACTTGCCGCAGCCGTTTGGCCCGCACAGGACGATGACTTCGCCGCTGTTGACGTTGATGCTCAGATCGGTGACTTGCCGGTCACCGTCTCGCGTGTACGAGAACGAAAGCCGGCTCGCGGTCAACAGCGGCAACGATGTGTCGAAGGACGCGGGTGCGAGAAGCTCGGTACCGGCTCCCGGTCCGGGGATCGCCGGCGCCGCTGGTGGGGCGTCTTGGCTCATTGGCACCGCCGCGGCGCCGCGAGCCAGCATAGCTGACTGAATGGCCGAAGCCCTGTCATAGGCTCGCAAAAGTATCTGCGCCAGGATTCTTCCGATGCTCTCGAGCTTCGACCAATAGCTTCGCAGACCTCCCCGCGCGCGCGTCGCCGCGAGCATTCGATGGAATTCGTCGAACAACAGGAACGCGTAGCGGAAGGCCATCGCAATCGAATCCACGAGAACTCCCGGCACTCGAAACGAACGCAGCGCCGTAAGTAGATCGCCGATCGAAGTGGTGAGAAACACGAGCGCCATCCAAGACATGTCGGTCGCAACGCGCGCCGCGGCGGAAAAACCCTCCAACACGCCTTCGCGATACACCGTCAGCGGCCCGATATCGGCGACTGATGTCGTGCCGAAGCCCACGGAGAACCCCAGAAAGACGAGCAAGGTCGCCCATGCCGGCGCGAGAAAGAAGATCGCGAACAGGCGCAGCGGCACGCGTGACCAGATGATCAGCGCGACTCCGATCGCGAACAATGAAGCTGATAGCCAAAGCTGCGCGATGCCGATATTCAGGATGACGACGATCATGAGCAGGGCCAACTTGATCCGGGCATCCCAATGGTGCAGGCCGCTGTCAGGCAAGCTCTCCTGGTACTCGAGAATCATCAGGTCGGTGCGAACGGAGAATCCTTTCGAGCTCATGAATGGATCGCGTCGTCCTCTAACTTGGGGGGGGTAGGAGCGGCAGACTATCCCAGTATCGCGTGTGGCACTACAATTCCCAGCTCCGCATCCTTTGAAGCAGCGTGAGGAACGGACCAAACAAGCGCGCAACCCGCATCCTCGTCCCGGCATTGGCCGGCACGTTGTTGGTCTTCTCACCGGCGGCTTCGGGCATGCATATCGCAGAGGGCATTATCGTTGGGTTGCCGGCGATCCTTTACACGCTCGTCGGCCTGACGCTCGTGGGTTGGGGCGCTTCCCACATGAACGCCTTTGCCGAAGCGCTGCCCGACAAGAAACCCCTGTTCGGCATGGGCGCCGCGATCATTTTTTTCATCTCGCTGGTTCCGATTCCGGCCTTTACCGGGACCACTTCACATCCCTGCGGTACGCCGTTAGTCGCGATCTTGCTCGGGCCCTGGATTGCGATCGCGCTGACGGGCGTAAGCTTGCTGCTGCAAGCGGCCTTTTTCGCCCACGGGGGGTTCGGCACCTGGGGCGCCAACGTGATCGCGCTCGGATTCTTTGGCTGCCTGCTCGGCTGGGGCTCGTTCCACGTCGCGAGAAGACTCGGCGCACCCATCTTCGTCGCCGGCTGTGCCGGCGGCTTGATCGGCGACGTCGCCGTTTACGTTGCCTCAGGAGCTATCCTCGGCAATGCCCTCGCCCATGCGCCGAATGCCCAATATTCCTTCGGCACTTATCTCGGCGTGATCTTTGCCGCATATGCCCCGACGCAAGTGCCAATCGCGCTCGCGGAAATGCTGGTGACAGGATTCGCGCTGCGTCACGCGTTCAGGCAGCGGCCGGAGGTGTTCTTTGAACTCAAGATCTGGGATGAGCATGCGACGGACTTGCGCGCGTAGCGTTGCCGTGTCCACGGTTGCGCTGTTGGTCGTCGCATTCTGGGGCCTTGCGCCATCGTCCGCGCAAGAAGACGAGCCTCCGTTCGCGGGTCTGGACAGCGCGATCAACGAGAGTCTTGCCGAAGAAGCGGGGGTGCCGGCGCGCGATCCCTACATCAATACTGAGGCGATGGGCGAGCTTTGGAACCTGATCTTGCTCGTGGCCGGCGGCGTCTGCGGATTCATCATCGGACGCTACTGGGATCGGATGTTCGGCCGATCCAAGCCGCAGGGCGGATGAACGCCGGCGACTACTGAATCTCCTTCTCCTGCCCGTCCGGCATCGTGATCGTCAATAAGCGCAGCAGACGCCGCCCGTCACGGGATGGGTTGCCCGCGGCGGAGATGCGATCGCCGGGCAGCAGCGTTTGCGGCGTCACGCCGGCGCGTATGAGTTGTCCCGGAGACGTCGTTTCGAGCTCCCACGGGAGCGGTGCGCCGTGCTCGTCCACGACGTCGAGACGTATATAAGAATGCGGCGCGATGAACTCGAGCTCCGTGACGATACCCGTCACGCTGAGGCTCGTCGACGGATCGAACAAGCTCACGAAGGAATGATGGGCCCGAGCGGCAGCTGATGCTCCGGTCATCAGGATAAGCAAGACGAGCAGGCCTCGACGCTCCATGGCCCGTGGCTCAGAAGCGGCTGTTCGCCGGATCACAGATCGACTCGTAGATCATCCCGTCGGGATCGAGTTCCCAGGTGAAGGTTCGCAGCCAGGGTGCTTTGAAGGTCCCGGGCGCGGTGATCAGGGCTTCGCCCTCGAGACCCAGGCCGTCGTCGATCAGCCGGTAGCGCTCGAGGACCGCCATGTCGCCGTATTGCTGAACGCCGTCGCCGGTGAGCTGGGCGGGCGCGTAGTTCGTGGTTTCGATAACGAGCTCGTCGCCTTCCCAGTGCCCGACGGAGAAACCCATCAGGCTCGGCGGGAGATATGCCGGCGGCTCGCGCCCGTCCATGTAAATCCGCCGGATCATGCCGAACGTCTCGTAGAGGAAAACCAGCAGCGTGTCCGTCTGCACGATCTCGAACGGATAAATAGTCGGGCCGGACCGGGGGAAACCTGGCGGCACGCAGCGGATGACGGGGTCGCTCAGGGGATCGAAGGCATCGAGATCAGCCTGTGCCCGGGGCGTCAGCTCGGGGCGCTCGCCACCCCCGCCTCTAGGCGACGTCGCCAGCCAAACGCCGCTGAGATCCGGGATCTCTTCCGCGGCCGATGTTCCCGAGAGCACCGCCAGCAGCAGGCCGATGAATACAAAGAGGCTCGGTCGTTCGACGAATCCGGTCACCACGCCAATATATCATGTGAGCGCGCGATTTCTCCCAGCCCGGCGGGTCGCTCGAGAATCTACGTCACGCCGTCTGCAGGGGATCCGGCCGCGGTGTTTTCACCGTCTCGTGCACTTTGCCCGGACGCGGGATCAGCATCGGAACTTTGCGCTGATAGTTCACGTAGTCCTGGCCGTGAAACGTGACCAGATCACGCTCCTCGAAACGTATCGCGACCAATATGTAGCTGCTCATGCCGATTGCAAAGAGCACGTGACCGACCGACATCTGCGGCGTCGCCCAGAATATCAAAAACCACCCAACATAGAGCGGATGCCGAACGTACTTGTAGAAGAACGTCACTTTGAAATCGAGCGGCGTGTAGGGCCTGTTCAGCAGGTTCAACGTGATCTGCCGGAGACCGAACAGATCGAAATGGTTGATAACGAACGTAGATGCGAACAGCAACACGATGCCGAGTACGTAGAGCCCCCACAGGATCGCCTGCGCCCAGGCGGCGTCAGCCTGCCAGACGATCCCATTCATCGGACGCCACTGCCAGAACAGTAGAATCAGCAGTAACGTAGAGACGAGCACGTAGGTGCTGCGCTCGATCGCCTTGGGCACGATCCTGATCCACCGGTGCTTGAACGCCGGGCGCGCCATCAGGCTGTGCGGAACGCCGAACAAAATGATCAACCCCGCGTTGATGGCGAAAGCTACGGCAAAGGAAGTTGCCGTTCCCGAGTCGATGGTCTTTGGTACGAGGATGTTGGCGAGGAATGCGAAAAGATAGAGAAAAGTCAAAAACATCAGCACATACACCGCACTACCATAGACGAAGGCGAGAATACGGCCCATGGCGATCCCTCCATATTGATTGTTCTTTGGGCGCGAAAAGAGCCTACGCCCAGCTCAAATCATTCACAAGACGTGCTCGGGATCCCTCGGCCGCGTCCCATCGTCTGCGCGACCTTCGTGGCCCGTCGGCGCCCGCTATGGGCGCACCCGGACTTCGCGTTGCTGTTCAGCGTGAATGAGGCCGGCGACATGATCGAGCTGCGCGGCCAGGCGCTCGATCACGTCGTCGACCGATAAGATACCTACGAGCTCGCCTCGCGCTCCCACGACCGGAGCGCGCCGCACGCCCCCGCGGTGCATTTCCTGGAGCGCGTGCTCGACACCGCTCTGCTCATTCACCTTGAGCAGACTCGAGCTCATCACGTCGGCAACGGTCAAATCCGCCGGCGAGACTTGTTTTGCGACGACGCTGACGACGATATCCCGATCCGTAACGATGCCGATCGGCACCGTGATACCGCCACGGAGCTCTACGACCACGAGGTCACCGACGTGCTCTTCGCGCATCCGCCTGGCCGCCTCCACGATCCCCGCGTCGGACGAAATCGTAGCCACACTATGGTTGCAAATCGACCCTATCGACATGGGAACTCTCCTCTTCGGTGCATTCTTGCGTCATGGAGCGGCGTTAGGAATACGTAGATGCACGGATTTCCGGCGGGCGTCGCCGGCGCGCCCATCTTTGTATCTCGATCACAGGGAGCACGATGGAGCCGAGCGAGAGGCAGACGATCAACTCCGCCGGTGACAGCGGTGCGGTGTTCAGCAGATCGTTCAGCGAGGGCGCGTAAACGACCAGCAATTGCACGCCCACGGTCGCTGTGACCGTGGCTATCATGAAGGGATTCGAGAATAGCCCGATGGCGAGAAGCGATTGTCGCTCCGAGCGCAGCGCCAGCGCCTGGAACAGCTGCGAGATTACCAGCGTTGTGAACACCATCGTCTGCCAGCGAACGATATTCCCCGTGTCCACCCAGGCCGATGTGCCCAGCGCCAGGCCGCCGATGAGCAAGCCCACCCACAGGATGTGTTGCCACATGCCCTGAGCGAAGATGCTCTCGGTCGGCGGCCGGGGCGGCCGGCGCATGATGTTCGCCTCCGCGATCTCGGCGGAGAACGCGAGTCCGGGCAGTCCGTCGGTGACGAGGTTGATCCACAGTATGTGTATCGGCAACAGCGGGATTGGTAGGCCCAAGAACGGTGCAAGGAGCAGCACCAGGATCTCGCCTCTAGCGCGCGAGCAAGCCTGCGATGCGTCCGATCTCCGAGGCGAACCCGGTCGCGACGACGACACCGATCGCTCGCTCCTTCGTCACCGAGGTCGACTTGAAGGCCATGTTTCTGCGGTCACCGAGCGGCAGATCCGCATCGTCCAGGGTGGCAACGTGCTTCTCGACCGGGATCGACTCCCCGGTCAACGCCGACTCATCGGCCGAGAGCCCGTGAGCCTCGAGCAGGCGCAGGTCGGCGGGCACCACGTTCCCCGCCTCGAGCTTCACGATGTCGCCGGGCACGAGCTCCGCCGCCGGAACCGTGATGCTGCTTCCGCTTCTGATGACGCGGGCTTCGGGAGCCGACATTCTGTGGAGCGCCTTGATCGCGCGTTGAGCGCGGAACTCCTGCGTCGCGCCGACGATGGCGTTGAGCGCAACGATGACGATGATCGCCACCGCATCGCCGGCCTCGCCTAATATGCCGGATATCACGGCGGCGGCCAGCAATACGAGGATCATGAAATCGGCGAACTGCGCCCCGACGATCGCAGCCAGACTGCGCTGCTCTTCCACTTCGATATCGTTCGGGCCATGCCGAGCCAGGCGCGCCTCGGCCACGCCGGCATCGAGCCCGCGTTCCCGGTCGGTGCGAAGCTGGAGCACGACGTGTGCGGGATCATGGCCGTGCGAGTGCTTGATTTCTGCTGATCGAGTCTTTTCCGCCCGTGGGCAGCTCCCTCTCACCGCGATTGGAGTCAATAGCACGGTCCGACACTACCTTCGGAAACTACGAACTGATACTCCGGGCGGATGCACTTAAGCTCAGATCCGGATTACTCCAAATTGTCACAGGAGGATACTGATGGCAACCAAGCCATGCGTGAGTGTCACCGAGCGTGAAAAAATGATTGCCGAGGCCGCCTACTTTCGGGCGCTGGAGTCCAGATTTCGAAATCGCGATCCCGTGGACGACTGGCTGGAGGCCGAAAGGGAAATCGACGCAAAGTTCGATGTAGCGCCTCACGACCAGAAGCTCGCACACCTTTACGAGGAACTCGCCGAGATAAATGAGAGAGTTCGCGTAACCGCTGCGAAACTCAAAGCCGAAGCTCGAGCTGAATGGCGGGAGGAAGTCGAGCGGATCCACAAGCTCCGTGACGCGTTTTCCGAAAAGCTTGACGAAATCTACGGCCGTACGGGGCAGGCGAGGCAGCAGGCCAAGCACCAGGCGGAGAAGCTCCGGCAAGAGCTCGCCGATACCTTGAAACGGCTGGGCACTTATCCTCGTTGAAGATTACTCTGATCCAGGGCCATCCCGATTCCGAGGGTGGGCATTTCGGCAATGCCTTGGCCGATGCCTATGCTCGAGGGGCGCGGGCGGGCGGGCACGAGCTTCGGCCGGTGGAAGTCGCTGGACTGGGCTTCCCGTTGCTGCGCAGCCAGCGGGAGTTCGAGGACGGCACGCCTCCGGAGAGCATCGAGGTTGCGCAGCGGACCATCGCCTGGTCGGATCATCTGGTGATCATCTATCCGCTGTGGCTCGGCTCGATGCCGGCGCTCCTCAAGGGTTTCCTCGAGCAGGTCTTTCGACCCGTGTTTGTGATGCAAACCGAGCCCGACGGCGGGTCGAAGAGGCCGTTGAAAGGGAAATCGGCCCGGGTAATCGTCACGATGGGAATGCCCGCGCTCGCTTATCGGTGGTTCTTCCGCGCCCACGGTCTCAAGAGCCTCGAACGGAACATCTTGTCCTTCGTCGGCATCCGCCCCATGAGGGCGACCTTGATCGGCGGTATCGAGTCGTTGAGCCCGGTTCGTAGGTCGAAGTGGCTGCAGAGAATTGAAAACCTGGGGGCTAGAGCCGGCTAGGGCCGGGTGTTCCGACGCCGGACTCCTTAGCCAGGCTTCTCCTCGAGCTTGCCTACGAGGCTCACCAGCGCCGCGAGCGAGCGTGCCCCCATCTTGCGCATCACGCGTGCGCGATGCAGCTCCACTGTGCGCTGACTGACGCCCAAGTCGAACGCGATGATCTTGTTCGCCTTGCCGTCCACGACCATCCTCATGACTTCTTTTTCCCGTGGAGTCAGCGTGTCGATGCGCTTACGCGTTTCTTCCGCCTCCAAGCGCGAGACACGACTTGCCTTGTCCGACTGTAACGCTCTGTAGATCTTGTCGAGGAGATCCTGATCGCGGAACGGTTTTTGCAGGAAATCCGCCGCACCGGCTTTCATCGCATTCACGGCCATCGGCACGTCGCCATGCCCGGTGATGAAGACGACGGGTATCGTCGCCTGCTGCTGCAGCAACGCCTCCTGAAGCTCCAGGCCGCTCATTTCCGGCATGCGAATATCGGCGACCAGGCAGCTGTGCTTCTTGGCGTCGTACGACTGCAGAAAGTCCACGGCCGATTCGAAAGTTGCGCTCGCGAGGCCGACCGACTTCATCAGCATACCGAGAGAATCTCTAACGGCCTGGTCGTCATCGACTATATAGACCAGCGGTGCCGCCTCAGTCGTCATGCGATTTCCCGTCCGGCGGGGGCAGGGTGACGACGAATATCGCGCCGCCTTCGGGATTGGGCCGGTAATTCAACTGGCCGCCGTGAGCTTCGACGATCGTCCGGCTTATCGCAAGGCCGACACCCAGTCCGTCGCGCTTCGTCGTGACGAACGGATGAAAGATGTTTTCGGCGAGCCGCGGCGAGACCCCAGGCCCGCGATCGCTGACTCGGAACTCCACGGCACCGCTTGTCGACCTTCTCGTCGTGATCTTGAGTTCTTTGTTCTTCTGGGGTGAAGCTTTCATAGCATCAACGGCATTACGGGTCAAATTGAGCAGCACCTGCTGCAGCTGAACGGCGTTGCCGTGAATCGAGGGCAGATCGTCGGCGAGCTCGGTGACGAGCTTCATGCCGGCATCCTTGGCGTCGACCTCCACGAGCGTCATCGCGCCCTCGATGACCTCGTTGGGAAGCAGTTCCTCCATCTTGATTTCCTGTTGACGTATGAAGCTTCTGAGGTTCTGGATGACCTGGCCCGCGCGCTGCACCTGCTCGGCGATTCCGGCGCAGGCGCGACTCAGGATTGCCTTATCGAGGGGCTCCAGCGCCAGCAGGCGCTTGGCCGCTTGCGAGTAGTTCGCGATCGCGCTCAGCGGCTGATTGATCTCATGCGCGATGCCGGCTGCCATTTCTCCCATTAGGCTGAATCGGCCGACGTAGGTGAGCCTGGCCTCGAGCGCGCGCTGCTCGTGCTCGGCTGCGTGTTGCGCCGACAGATCTCGAATGATGCCGACGAAGCGATGCTGCCCGGCCGCGTTGGCCTCACCGACGGTCAACCAGATCGGAAACACTTCACCTGATTTTTTTTGCCCCTGAACCTCGCGCCCGGTGCCGATGATTCTGGCCGTGCCGGTCCTAAGATAGCGCTCGAGATAGTCCGCGTGCTCGGAGCGGTACGGCTCGGGCATCAATAGCTGAACGGGCTGGCCTCGTATCTCGTCGGAATCGTACTCAAAAAGCTTTTCAGCGGCTGGGTTGAAGGCGATGATTTTCCCTTTGGCGTCGATCAGCACGATTGCATCCACGGCCGCGCTCAACAGTGCATGAAATTCGCTGCCGAAAGCCGCTTCCTGAGAGCCCCCACTCAGCGTCGTGCTCATACGTAGTTTCCGAGAGTCACAAGGGTCTTGTTCGAATTATCGGCCGGCACAAATGCCGATAGTATCCGTGGTGTGCATAGCAAGCATGGGACGGCAATGTCAAAACGTATTCTTTCGATCATCGATCCAACCTCGGAGGAGCAGCCGGGCGCCGAGCGTGCTGCCTGGCTGGCGGAGAAGCTCGGCACGGATCTGGAATTGTTCGTCTGCGAATACGACCAACACCTCTTCAACGGGTGGTCTTTCGAGGGCAAGTCCCTCGAAAAGGCGCGCAAACGTCTTCTTGACAAGGAGATGAAGCGACTCACGAAAATGGCACGGGAGTTTTCCACGGATGGTGTAGACGTGAGTGTAGACGTGAAATGGGGTCATCCCTTGCACGAAGGCATCGTTCGCAAAGCCGTCAGCAGCCGCTCGTCGATTGTGGTCAAGGATACGCACTACCATACGGCCTTTCGGCGATCGATCTTCTCCAATACAGACTGGAATCTGATACGTGAGTGCCCCGTGCCGCTGCTGCTCGTCAAGCCGAACGGGCCGAAGGAGAGCTTTGTGATCATCGCGGCGGTCGATCCCATGCACGAACACGACAAGCCGGCGGCGCTGGACCACGAGATTCTTCGAACGGCCGAGACCCTGAGCGCGGCGACAGGCGCGCCAATGCACGTCCTGCATACGTTCGATCCTTCTCTCGCGTATGCAGTGTCGGTCGATGCAATGACTTCTCCAATCTCCACGCCGCTGAACATGATACTGGAACAACTGAGACGCAAGCACGAAGCCTCGATGGAGGCGCTGATCAAACCTTATGCGGTGCCGCGGGAGAATGTGCATGTGATCGATGGCGGAACGCCGGAAGTCCTCGGCGCTTTGGTCGAGGAGATCAATGCCGGCGTCGTCATCATGGGGGCCGTTTCGCGCAGCGTGATGCAGCGCTTCGTCATAGGGAGCACGGCCGAGCGCGTATTGGATCATCTGCCTTGTGACCTCCTGGTCGTAAAGCCGGAAGGCTTCGTTTCATCCATAGTGTCGTAAGCAAGGTGGGAAGCATTGCGCTTCCCACCTCACCCACGGAGCACGAGCTGCGCTTCGAGCACGGCTCTTTGTGGGTTTCAGTCTACTTTGATCGACACGGCGCTTTTCTTTTCCGATTGCGCCTTGGGAATATGGACTTTGAGCACGCCATCCTTGCATTCGGCCGCGATTTTGCTGTGGTCGATATTGTCGGGAAGCGTGAAGCTCCTCGAGAACGTGCCGTAGAACGATTCGCGTCGATGCTGTTTCTCGTCCTCGGACGACTTCTCGACGCGGCGTTCGCCGTGTATCGTCAGAACGCCGTTCTCGACCTTGACCTCGATATCCTTCTTTTGAACTTCCGGCAGATCCGCTTTGATCGTGTACTCCTTGTCGTTCTCCACGATCGTCGCCGCAGGCCGCCATTCGACGTTGTCGCCGAGCATCGTGAGACGAGGTCCGGGAAGTCCTTGAGTGTAACGGCTGAAAAAATCGTCCAAGTCCCTTAGCGGGCTCCAACTGATGAGGTCCATCGTTTCATCCTCCTGTTTGCTGCGGGTTCCGAGTAATGCTTGTCGAGGCATGCTCTACCGGATTCCTAGGCAATGGGCTCCAGATCCTCGATAGTGCATTCACCGATGAGCAGTGGGCGAATGTCGTTGGCGACTTGAAGCATGAGCTCGTGCAAAGTCGCATGCAGAGCCTGGTTGATGCGTTCAGCCGGCCTGGACGTCGTCCTGTAGCGTTCTCCCGCGGTCACGCCGGAGTCGTAAGTGTCGTCCAATATCAATTGCCCCCGCGAGTCATAAGCACGCACATGAAACGCGATATCGACCTCGGGTACTATCCAGACGTCCGGATCCTCTTCCGAAAAGCCGCTGTCGATTATGCGTGTGTAGCTGTAGACGAATTCCTGCATGTCGCCTTCCAGCGCAATCACGTGTTCCTCTTCGACGAACCGATTCTCCGCAAAGACGATTCCGTGCGCGAAGCACGATCCGAAAACTTGCTCGGCAATACCCCTGACGATGTCACCCATCGGCACGATCATCGTCGTATAGTCACCGACAGTCGACGTCGGACTGCCTTGGTACGTGAACGCCTGTTGCGTTTGCGGCAGCACGATCAATATGCGTCCCTGAGCGATGAAGGGCGGCCGCTCTTCCGGAACGTATTCTGGATTCGAGGCGATCTGATAAGTGCATCCAGAGATCAGCCACGTAGCCAGGGCAAGCAAGCCTGCGAATCTGTGCATCAAGAACTCCTCACGACGGTCACTCCACCGGCCTAGTATGGTCGACCAAGTCAAAGGCATTGATACGTATTTATACGAAGTACCGTACATTTCCTGCTTTCGTCCATACCGTGGCGAGACTGCCATGCGCGGGCTGGCGCGGCCTTCGGAAAACACGAGCTTCCACCAGCCGGGCAGCGACCTACAATCGTTCAGGCTGTTCGGCAGCATCAACGAAAGGGAAGAATCGACAATGACAGCATCAAATGTTCTTCGTGTGGGAATTGCGCTCATCGGTGCCTCGATGGTTTTCGCGGTCAAGGCGCAAGAGAGCGTGCAGGCGCTCGCCGATCAGTGGGCGGAGGCCTACAATCAGCATGACCGTGCCGGGCTGGGCGGGGCTTACACGGAAAGCGCGCGCCTCATGATGCACGGGACGGCGACCATTGTCGGCCGCGACGACATTGAGCAGTTCTGGGCCGCCGACTTCGAGGACCGGAATCCGCTGACGCTCCTGACCGTCACGCACGCGGTCGAGGGGATGGACATGATGCTCGTGCACGGAGACTATCGAGTGATTAATCGCGAGGACGGTGATCACCTCGGAGCGGGACGTTTCGCCCACATCTGGACACAGGCACAGGGCGGTGAATGGCGTCTCGACCGTGATCTCTGGAGCGAGTACTTTGAGCCCTACAACAGCTCCGATCGCGTCGAGAGCGACATTCAGACGCTCGCGGATCGATGGGCTCTGGCATACAACCGCCATGACCGTGGCGAATTGGGCTCACTGTATACCGACGGCGCCCGCTTGATGATGCACGGCACGCCGACCATCGCAGGCCGTGCCGACATCGAATCGTTTTGGGCGGAGGATTTCCGGGAAGGCAACCCCCTGACACTGCTCACGGTGACGCACGCTCTCGAAGGCGTCGACATGATTCTCGTCCACGGTAACTATCAAGTCATCGATCGCGATGACGGCGGCAGATTGGGGTCGGGCCGCTTCGCTCACGTCTGGGTGGGTGATCGGCGACTGGGAGGAGGGTGGCGTCTGGACAGGGATCTTTGGTACGAGCGCTCCGAGCCGCAATAGAGGAAAGCGCGTTCGTCCTGTTGCCTGAGGATCGTCACTGAGGCGGCGGGAGCAGGGCTTCCGCTGCCTCGCCTTGCACCGCCGGAGTGCAACCTGCACGTAGGCGCCGCATCGGGGTTGCCCGATGCTAGAATCGAGGGCCATGCGGGTGCCGAAGCTCCCATATGTGGATATCGGCGTCATGGCAAACAACTGTCCAACGGAAACCTCGATGAAAACGATCACGCTGATGGCGAGCTCGAGCATGCTCGCGCTTTCATTCACCGCGAATGCCGCCGACGACGAGGCGTTGCTCCGGTTCCTGGACTCGCGTCACGAGCAAACCGCGGAAATCGCCGGCACTCTCTGGGACTACGCCGAGGTCGGTTACCAGGAGGAGCGTAGCAGCGCGCTGTTGCAGGCTACGCTGGCGGCCGAGGGCTTCGAGATCGAAGCCGGCGTCGCAGGCATTCCGACCGCATTCGTGGCGAGCTACGGCGAAGGCGGACCCGTCATCGGGATCCTTGCGGAATTCGATGCGCTGCCCGGCATCACGCAGGCCGCGGTCCCCTCACGCAGTCCGATTCCGGAGAAGCCCGCCGCGCATGCCTGCGGGCACAACCTCTTCGGCGCGGGATCGACGAGCGCCGCGATCGCAGTGCGGCATTGGCTCGAGGACTCCGGCACCGCGGGCACGATACGCCTGTACGGCACGCCCGCCGAGGAGGGCGGCAGCGGCAAGGTCTATATGGTCAGGGCCGGCCTTTTCGACGACGTCGATATCGTCTTGCATTGGCATGCCGCCGACAGAAACTCGGCCTCGGCGGAAACTACGCTCGCCAACCGCTCGGCGAAGTTCCGCTTCCATGGCTTGTCGGCGCATGCGTCGCAAGCCCCCGACAAGGCGCGCTCGGCGCTCGACGGCGTGGAGGCGATGAACTACATGGCCAACCTCATGCGCGAGCACGTGCCGCAGGACTCGCGTATCCACTACGTGATCACCAGCGGCGGGCTTGCGCCCAACGTGGTGCCGGATTTTGCCGAAGTGTTCTACTACGTGCGCAGCCCCGATGCTGCCGTCGTCGAGGAGATCTGGGCGTGGCTCGAGGATACCGCGCGTGGCGCCGCACTTGGCACGGGCACGCAGGTCGAGTGGGAGATCATTCACGGCAACCATTCGGTGCTCGTCGTTGAGACCTTGGCGCGGATGATGGACGAGAAGCTGCGTATCGTCGGCGGTGTCGAGTACACGGCCGAGGAGCAGGCGTTTGCTGAGCAAATTTACGAAAGCCTAACGAGCCCCGGCCGGGAGCTCGGCTCTCAGGAGGCGATTCAGCCTTATGAGGTCACGCTCGGCTACGGGTCGACGGACGTCGGCGACGTCTCGATTGCCGTTCCCACGGTGGGGCTCAGAATCGCGACATGGGTGCCCGGCACCTCGGCGCATAGCTGGCAGGCCGCCGCGGCCGGCGGCACCAGCATCGGCTTCAAGGGCGCCACCAATGCCGCAAAAACCCTAACTTTGGCGGCGGTGGAGCTATTCGAGAATCCGGCGCTACGCGAGGCCGCGCGCGCGGAGCACCGGCAGCAGCTCGGCGCCGACTTCCACTACGAGGCGCTGCTCGGCGACCGCGACCCGCCGCTGGACTACAGGAACTGAGAATGGCTCGGAGTCGGCGCCGGCTCAGGATGCTCATCTGCGCCGTGATGTGCCTGCCGGCGTGCTCGCAGAGCGGCTCCGACCAGGCTCTGCCGGAAGCGGCAGCGGACGTTCGGGGAGCGGCGATGCCCATGCAGAGCGACAATCCCTTCTTCACCGCGAGCACTTTGGATCTCGAGTATCCTCCGTTCGATCGGATCGAAGACGGCCATTTCATGCCCGCCTTCGAGGCCGGCATGGAGCAACAGCTCGCCGAGATCGAAGCCGTCGCCGCACAGATGGTGCCGCCGACGGTCGCGAACACGCTGATACCGATGGAGCGGTCCGGCGAGCTGTTGGGCCGCGTCGGGCGGGTTTTTTCCGCAATGATCGCGGCAAACACGAACGATGCGCTGGATGCGATCCAGACGGAGATCGCGCCGCGTCTGGCTGCACACGGCGATCAGATACTGCTGAATCCGGCGTTGTTCGAGCGTATCGAAACGATCCACGAAGAGCGGCAATCCCTGGGGCTCGATCCGGAAACCTTGCGGCTCGTCGAGGAGACCTACCGCGATTTCGTTCGTGCCGGCGCTGAGCTTTCCGTCGAGGATCAGTCGAGGCTGCGCGCCGTCAATGCCGAGCTTGCAGGGCTTCAGACCCGCTTCAATCAGAACGTCCGCGACGAGGTCAACGACCTCGCCATCGTCGTCGATTCCGAGGCTGCGCTCGCCGGTCTCAGCGAGGCGCAGATTCAACGGGCCGCCGACGAAGCCCAGCGCAGGGGTCTCGAGGACCAATACGTCATACCGCTGCTCAATACCACACAGCAGCCTTTGCTCGCGGCGCTACAGGTTCGCGCTCTGCGCCAGCGCATTCTCGAGACCTCTCTGATGCGCGGTAGCCGCGGCGGCGAGTTCGACAACCGGGAAATCGTCAGTCGCACGGCGCGCTTGCGAGCCGAGCGCGCGGCGCTGCTGGGTTACGCGACTCATGCGGCCTATGTGCTCGATGAGCAGACGGCGCGCACCGTCGCGGCCGTCAATGAGCGCCTGGCCGCGCTGACGCCGCCCGCCGTCGCCAACGCCGAGCGCGAAGCGTCCGAGCTACGGGCGATCATCGCCGCCGAGGGCGGGCAGTTCGAGCTGGCTGCCTGGGACTGGCCGTTCTACGCGGAAAAGCTCCGGCAGCAGCGCTATGCGTTCGACGAGGCGCAGCTCAAGCCGTATTTCGAGCTCGACCGCGTGCTCAATGAGGGCGTTTTCCATGCCGCAAGCCGGCTCTACGGCCTGCGCTTCGAGGAGCGCTTCGATCTTCCTGTTTACGAGGACAGCGTTCGTGTGTTCGATGTGCTCGATCACGATGGCTCGCTGCTGAGCATTTTTGTCTTCGATCCCTATGCGCGTCCGAACAAGCGCGGCGGCGCGTGGGCGAGCCGCTACGTGGACCCGTCCATATTGCTCGGCGCGCGCACCGTCGTCGCCAACCATATCAACATCACTCAGCCGCCCGCGGGCGAGCCGACGCTGCTGACGTTCGCCGAAGTCAACACGATGTTCCACGAGTTTGGTCACGCGCTGCATGGCATGTTCTCCAACGTGACCTATCCGTCTTTTTCCGCAACCCGAGTCCCACGAGATTTCGTCGAGTACCCTTCCCAGGTCAACGAAATGTGGGCGACGTGGCCCGAGATCCTCAGAAATTATGCGCGTCACTATCAAACCGGCGAGACGATGCCGGCCGAGCTGTTGGAGCGATTCCTCGAGGCGGAGAATTTCAACCAAGGCTACCTGACGACCGAATACCTCGCCGCGTCGCTAGCGGATCAGGCGATTCACCAGCTCAGCGCCGACGAGGTTCCTTCCGCCGCTGAGCTCATGCAATTCGAGAATACGGTGCTCGCGGCCGCGGGCGCGAATATCGCGCTCGTGCCGCCGCGCTATCGATGGCCGTACTTTTCGCACATCATGGGAGGGTATTCCGCGGGCTATTACTCCTACATCTGGAGCGAGGTCCTGGACGCCGATACGGTGGAGTGGTTCAAGGAGAACGGCGGCTTGTCGCGGGAAAGCGGTCAGCGCTTTCGTGATCTGCTGTTGTCGAGAGGCGGAAGCGAGGATGCGATGACGATGTACCGGAATTTCCGCGGTCGCGCCCCCGACGTGCAGCCGTTGTTGGAGCGGAGAGGCTTGGACTGACGAAAAGGTCCGGTCCGCCGCCGCCGAGAAGATCCGGGCGAAAGAAAACAATACTTAAGAGGAGGGGAAATCCATGTTTAAGGAGTTCAAGGCCTTTGCCATGCGAGGCAACGTGGTCGATATGGCCGTCGGCATCATCATCGGCGCCGCTTTCGGCCGTATCGTGAGCTCACTCGTGAATGACGTCATCATGCCGCCGATCGGTCTGCTCATGGGAAATCTGGACTTCAGCAACCTTTTCATCAATTTGAGCAGTAACGCGTATGACTCGCTCGCCGCCGCCGAAGCCGCGGGAGCGCCGATCATCAAATACGGGATGTTCATCAACAATATCCTCGATTTCACCATCGTCGCATTTGCAATTTTCCTGGTGATACGGGGCTTGAACAAGCTCAAGAAACAGGAAGAAGCGGCGCCTCCGGGGCCGTCCGCCGAGGAGCGGCTGCTGACAGAGATCCGCGACGTGCTGAAGGCGAGCCGTTAGCAGCGGCCGTCCACCGCCGTCGGGAGCGCGAGCGGCTACGGCTCGAATGTGCGCCACTCCGGCATGTAGCCGAGGCCGAGATTGACGATACGCGCGATCAGCGATGGGTAGTCGATGCCCGTGACGGATGCCGACTCGGCGAAATCCTCTCCGTAGGCGACGTCGGGGTTAGCATTGGCTTCGAGGAGATAGACCCTGCCGTCCTCGCGCATTCTGAAGTCCATCCGCGCGAAACCACTCATGTGCAGCGCGCGGTAGACCCGCCGCGCGAGACGGCTGATTTGGGCTCCCTGCTCAGGGCTCAAGTCCTGCGCGCGGCCGGTCGCGATACCGTGCTTCTGCTGGTACTTGGGATCCCACTTCACCTTACGCGTGGCGATTCGCGCCTGAGCCTTCGTGAGAGTCCCGAAGTCCATTTCCCACACGGGTAGCGTCGTCAGTCTGGTGTTGCCGAGCAAGCCTACATAGAGCTCTCTCCCTTCGACGTATTCTTCTACCAGGGCGTCGGTCTGGACATGGTTGTGGATAAAATCGACGCGCTCGCGCAGGTTTTTCATGTCCTCGACGACCGATGCTTGCGAAATGCCGATGGAGGCATCCTCGATGGCGGATTTCACGAACAGCGGAAATTGCAGGCGCCGCGGCTCCCGAAAACGCTTCCCCGCCGGAAACAGACGAAAATCAGGGGTCGCTATACGGTGCCACGCCAACACTTGCTTCGTCAGAACCTTGTCTCGCGAAAGCATCATGCCCCGCGGGTTGCAGCCGGTGTAGGGTTGCCGCATGAGCTCGAGGTAAGCGACGACGTAGTGGTCGTAGGAGACGATACCCGAGAATTCGTCGAGCAGATTGAAGACTATGTGCGGTTGCCAGCGCTGAATGATCTCGCGCAGCTCATTGAGTCGATCGCCGATGCCGAGGACACGTACCTCATGTCCCAGGTTCACGAGCGTCGAGTAGGCGTTATACTCTGTGCGGCACTCCGAGATCTCGGACTCGTCCAAGCCTTTCAGATCCTGCGGCGGCACGAGCGTTTCGTGCACCATCAGCAGGACGCGATATTTCCTCATAAGACGTATTTTTCGCGGTTTCGCCTCAATACATCGAGAATCACACGTTCGAGCAATCTCAGGACCGGGCGTGAGCTCTGCCGGCGCGAATCGCGCAGAACGAGGTCGAGTTGCCGGGCTCGCTGCCGAAGTCGCTCGATTGCGTGATCCGCCAGATAGGGGTTGACGCCGACGTGGCGGATGAGCGCTCGTCTTAGCTGGCGCTCGGTTTCGCGGATGTAGCGGCTGGCCGGGATGCCGTTGGAGCGGCTCGCTCGGGAAATGAAGACGCGCTGGAGCCAGGCGTCGTAGCGGTGCTCGGACGGCTCGTACGGCTCGTAAGTCTCGTACGATGCCCGTCGACGCGTGTAGTGCTCGCGCAGTGTGCGGTGGTTATCCGACAGCGGGGCGATGATCGAGCGGTCGTGGTTGCGAGGTGGGCAGCCGGCGATCTCATGCATGAGCTCATCGAGGTATTCGAGCTTCCTCAAAGCCGGCCAGCCGGCGTATTCGCGCTTCCAGCGGGCTTTGGGCTGCATCCATACGGCAAAGGTCTCGGCGAAATCCTCGGTCGGATGACTCTGCGCGTACCAGTGCCCGAGATGCAGCACGTAGCGGCGGCTGCCGGGCCGAGCCGAGTAGTCGCCGGGGTAGGGGGTCGAAGCCCGGCCGAAGACGGCGCGCCAATCGGCGCGTCGCCGCAGCCCGTACGCCGTGTCCAGGGCATGACCGGCTTCATGCCGGAGAATCCGCAGACGCCAGCGGCTGGTGCCGCCTTCGATCTCGCCCATCATGTGGCGCTCGATGCGTGCGAGGCGCGGATGCGCCGCGTAAAACGGCACCGCGATGCCGGGAACGCCGTCCGGGGAGAACCACTCCGTGGACAGCCAGACGTGCGGCCGGAAATGAATCCCGCGTCGCTCCAGCTCCCAGTACATTCGCTCGACTTCCGGCCAGACGAGACTGTCTCGCACGCGCAGGCGCAGATCGCAGAAGCGCAGGCGCAAGAGGTCTGCGTCGTCCGCGCCATCCCACCGATATCCGCGGCGGGCGAGTGCCATGTCGGTGCGGTGTGTGGTAGCGCTCATCTCACCAGATACTAACGCATTCGCGAGCTGCTAGAATCGCCGCAAACTATCTCACAGTGACGGGAGCGCCATGCTGTGAATCGACCTTTCATTCGCTTATCGTTGCTGCTCGGCCTATCGGCGATCGCTTCTTCGGGCGCGGCTCAGACCGATGTGGAGGCCGCTGCGAGCAACGGACATCGGCATGCCGCGCATTTCCTGGCTCACGACGTCGCAACAGGGCTTGCCGACGGCTATCAAATCGTCATCGCCGATATTGACGGTGACCGTGATGTGGACCTGCTTCCGGTTGCTTCCGGGCTGAGCGAGCTGGCGTGGTTCGAATTCCCCGCCTGGCAACGTCACGTGATCACGGGTGATCTTACCAGGCCAGAGAACGTCGATGCATACGATATCGACCGCGATGGTATTCCGGAGATCGGTATGGTCTCCGGATTTAGTCAGTCGCCCTCGCGCAGCGCCGGGATCGTCACGATCCTGACGCATGCCGGCGATCCGAGGGGACCCTGGTCTGCGCGCGAGATCGACCGCCTGCCCACTTCTCACCGCGTCGGCTGGGTGGATATCGAAGGCGACGGCAACAAGGTACTGGTGAACGCGCCGCTGGCCGGTGCCACCGCCGAGCCTCCGGAGTTTCGCACCGACAATCCGCTCGTCTATTACCGGCCCGGGGAGTGGCGGCGCACGCTGATCGCGACCACGCCGGGCGTCGTTCACGGTTTCCTCGTCAGTGACTGGTCCGGCCGTGGACGCGAAAGCGTCCTCACGGCTGGATTCGCAGGCGTATTCGTCGACGAGCTCGAGCAGGGGTCATGGCGCCGCAGCCGCATCGTCGCCGGCGACCCGGCCGCCTGGCCGCAGAGCGGCGCCAGCGAGATCGCGGAGCTCGATCTGAACGGCCAGAAGCTGCTTGCGACCATCGAGCCATGGCACGGGAACAAAGTCGTGGTCTACCAGCGGCGCCGCGACGGTTGGGCACGGTCGGTGATCGACGAGTCCGCGGGTTTGGGGCACGCCGTCGTGCCTGTGGATCTGGACGGCGACGGCACCGAAGAGCTCGTGGTCGCGGATCGCGGCGACGAGCGGCGCGGCGTCTATATCTATACCGCTCGGGATCCGCAAGGCCTGAGTTGGGACAAGGAGGTGCTCGACGGGAGCATGCAGGCCTCGAGCTGCGCCGCGGCAGACCTGAGCGGCGACGGCCGGCCCGATCTCGTCTGTATCGGCCGCGCAACGGAGGAACTGAGGTGGTACGAAAACCTTGGCGATTGACCACCCGGCCGGGTCAGCCGTACCGGCCGGGTTTGCCGACCCCTCGGCAATTGATTTTCGAGCGTTGCAGCCGGACTTAGGGTAGCATTGCGAATCCATCCAGACCGTTCATCGAGTTTACGGGCGCTGTGCCCTGTTCCTCCATAACGGTATTGAGCCAGTAAGGAGGCATCATGGGCAGGAAATTGTATGTTGGTAATTTGCCGTATTCCGTGACCGAGGAAGCTCTGACCAAGAAATTCTCCGCATTCGGGCAGGTCGAATCGGCAAAGTTGATTTCGGACCGCGACACCGGCCGCAGCAAGGGTTTCGGCTTCGTCGAGATGGGCTCGGACTCGGAAGCGAAAGCGGCTATCGACGGGCTCAACGGCGTCGACTACGACGGTAGACCGATGAAAGTCAACGAAGCTAAGCCGCAGCAAAAGCGTTCTGGCGGCGGCGGCGGCGGCGGCGGGTACGGGGGCGGCGGCGGTCGCTGGTAAGCGGTCTTTCAGTTTCGATCCGGCGGCTTCGCGGCAGGCGGTCGGCGGCGGAGGGTGAGCCGAAGCCGCGCCTCAGCGGATGCTGAGACACGTTCCAATGGTTAGCCCCGAACACAACAATCTTGCGCTCTTTTGCGACTTCGAGAACATTGCGCTCGGAGTGAGAGACGCCAAGTTCGCCAAATTCGACATCAACAAGATCCTCGAACGTCTGCTCGTCAAGGGCAGCATCGTAGTAAAGAAAGCATATTGCGATTGGGGCCGCTACAAGGACTTCAAGGCGACGATGCACGAGGCCGCGTTCGAGCTCATCGACATTCCACATGTCCGGCAATCGGGTAAGAACTCCGCTGACATCCGCATGGTCGTCGACGCGCTCGATCTCTGCTACACGAAGTCCCATGTCAACACCTTCGTCATCATCAGCGGCGACTCGGACTTCTCGCCGCTGGTCGGCAAGCTGCGCGAGAACGCTAAGACGGTCATCGGTGTAGGCGTCAAGAATTCCACGTCCGACCTGCTGATCAGCAGCTGCGACGAGTTCATCTATTACGACGACCTCGTTCGCGAGCAAGAGCAGAAGCAACGAGCGCCTCGACCAATGAGGGATCGCACGACAAAGCCGAAAGCCCCGGCTCAGGGATCGAAGGATCCATCGAAGGATCTTTCGAAGGATCCTTCGCAGGAAGGTATCGACCTCGCTCTCGAAACCGCGGAAGCGCTCAACGCGGAGCGCGGCGATCAGGAGAAACTCTGGGGATCGATGGTCAAGCAGGCGCTGAAGCGGCGCCGGCCGGGCTTCAACGAACGTTACTACGGCTTCGATTCCTTCAGCGAGCTGCTGGAGGAAGCGCAGACGCGAGGACAGGTGGAGTTGCAGCTCGATGAACGGTCGGGGGGTTACATCCTTCGGGACATCAAACGCTGAGGGAGGCCCGGGGGTGGGCCGTTCGGCGCTTCGGAACACGAGGGATGCTTTCGGCAGCGTCGCAAAGACGCTGCACTGGGTGATCGCCGGCGTTTTCGCCGTGTCGTACTGCTCGGCCTACTATTCCGTATGGTTCACGGTGGACGGCACCACCGCCAACTCGATAGCCGTGCAGATTCACATCACAGCCGGAATCCTCGTCGCGGCGCTCATTCTCGTGCGGATCTACTGGAGGCTCATGAACGTGCGCCCGGATCGGCTTCCCGGTTCATGGTACGAGCATGGGGCCGCCCGCATCGTGCACGGCGCGCTGTACGCCTTCATGATCGTCATGCCCATCACGGGCTATCTCGGGACGCACCGGGACGCCGAGTACCTCGGAATCCCCAAGTTCGGGGATACCGCCGCATTCGCCTGGATCGCCCGCCGCTTCGATACGACTTGGGAAGAGTTCGAGATTCCGCTGGATTTCATCCATCGCGACATCGGCGGCTCGAAGGTCGTGTGGATCCTGATCGTAGTGCACGTCGGCGCGTCGCTGTATCACCATTTTTTCCGGCGCGACAACGTACTGCGTCGAATGCTCCCCGGCTGGCGCGCCGGTGCGCGTTTCCGCTAGTATTGGGTGGTCCGTCCAGCCGCTCGATTCGTACGACAATCGCAAGGAGAGTCCCAATGACCGCCAAGAAAATCGATCAGCGCCTGTTCGATCTCTACGACAAGTACTGTCATGGGTATATAGAACGGCGAGAGTTCATTCAGCGTTCGATGGCGATTGCCGTAGGCACGACCTCGGCGGCGGCTCTCATCCAGAGCTTGATGCCCAGCTACGCGGAAGCTCAGATGATCTCGTTCACCGACGAGCGCATTCGTGGCGAATACGTTCAGTACCCTTCGCCCCGCGGTTCGGGGACGATGCGCGGCTATCTGGTTCTGCCGATGGGGCAAAACGCCCGTCCCGCTGCGGGCGTACTGGTGATACACGAAAACCGCGGCCTGAATCCGCATATCGAGGACGTAGCCCGACGCGCGGCGGTCGAGGGGTTCGTTGCGCTCGCGCCCGACGGCTTGACGCCGGTCGGCGGCTATCCCGGCAACGACGACCGGGGCCGCGCGCTGCAAGCTCAGATCGACCCCGAGCAGCTCAAGCAAGACATGCTCGCGAGCGCTCGGTATCTACAGAGCCACCCGGACTGCACCGGCGCATTAGGCGCCACGGGGTTCTGTTGGGGCGGCGGAATGACCAACACGCTGGCGGTCGAGCTCGGCGACAGCTTGCAGGCCGCGGTTCCGTTCTACGGTGGCCAACCGGCGAGCGAGGACGTTGCCCGCATCCAGGCCGCAATGCTCATTCAATACGCCGAGATGGACCCGCGCATCAACGCCGGTTGGCCGGATTTCGAGGCCGCGCTGCAGGCGAACAACGTGCGCTACCAGATGCACATGTATTCCGGCACCAACCACGGGTTCCACAACAACTCGACGCCGCGCTACGACGAGGCGGCCGCCGCGCTGGCCTGGGAGAGAACGATCGCTTTCTTTCGGGAGCATCTCTCGAGCTAGCTGAGCGCCGACGCGAGAAGACCAAGGCAAAGGAGATCCAGATGAGGGGGCTATTTGGTACGGCTGTCTTGAGCGCGGGGTTGTTGCTCATCGGCTGCGAGGGTTCGAGCGACATGGCGATTCCGGAATCGGCACCGGCGATGACTCCGGCGCCGACGCCTGCGGAGCCCGCGCCGCCCGCTGCGGAGCAGGCTCCGATGACGACCACGGACGCGTCGCTGCTTTCGGAGCCGAACTGGGCGGTGTTGTTTTCGGGACATGACCTCACGGCCTTCAATACCATCGGCGGCGGCAATTGGCAGATCGTGGGTGGAGCCGTCCAAGCCGACAGCGGCGAGCCGGGGTTTCTGGTGACGAAGGGCGCCTACACGGACTTCCTGATTCGTGCCGAGTTTCAAGCGAGCCCCGAGACCAACAGCGGGATCTTCATTCGCTGTCAGGACCCGAACGCCGTCGACGCCGAGCAATGCTATGAGATCAATATCTACGACCAGAACGCGAATCCCAACAATCTCACGGGTGCGATTGTGAATCTTGCGCCGCCGGCGGCAAGCATCATGGCGGGAAGCGAGTGGAATACCTTCGAAATCATGGCCGAGGGGCCGCATCTGACCGTGCGGCTCAACGGCACCGTGACCGTCGATATCGAGGATGCAGAGCACCCCGCGGGTTATATTGCGCTGCAGTACAACACGGGGCTCATCAGATTCCGCGATGTCCGTTTGCGCCCGCTCTAGATGCTACCGTTGCCGGGCTTTGCCATGAACCTGACTCGCTTTTTCCGGCTCAAGCGGTCAGGGCGGATGTTGCTCATCGGTTTTTGCCTGGTCGTATCGGCAAATACGCGCTTGGCCGTCGCGCAGGACGAAGTCGAGATCCTCGAAGATTTGTTGCTCGCGGTCGGCGTCTCCGGGCGAGAGGAGCAAGTTCGAGAGACGATACTCTCGCAGCTCCCGGCCTGGGCGCGGGATGCCGCGGTCATCGATGCCATGGGCAATCTCGTCGTCACGGTGGGGGATGGAGCTCCGCATATCGCCTACGTCGCGCATATGGACGAGATCGGTTACATGGTGACCAATGTCCGCGACGACGGTTTCCTTCAAGTGGCCAAGCATGGGGGGTTCTACGACAGTCAATACGAAGGCCAGCTCGTCCAAGTACACACGGCCGCGGGCCCGGTCAACGGCGTCGTTTCCATCCATTCTACGCACCTGTGGCGAGGACTCGAGAGCCCGCGGGAAGACAACTATGATCATGCCGACGTGCTCATCGACGTCGGCACGAGCAGCCGTGAAGAGACGTCGGCGTTAGGGATCGCATTGTTGGATCCGATCACGGTTCCGAAACGCATGAGCCGGCTCGCGGGGACACGGCTCACCGCGCGCTCCATGGACGATCGTTTCGGCTGCGCGGCGCAGGTTGCGATGGCTCGGCGTATTCGACCTGGCCAGGTCAGCGGCACGTTGACGCTGGCGTGGGTCGTTCAGGAGGAAGTCGGCTTGCGAGGCTCAACCGCCTTGGCGAAAAGTCTCGAGCCGGATGTGGTCGTCCCCGTCGATTCCTACGTCACATCGGAGTCGCCGCTGGAGGATCCTCGCGTCGGCAATCATGCGCTCGGAGACGGACCGATCGTGCGCGCGCTCGACAGCAGCCATATCGCACCCATCGGGCTGATTCGAAATCTCATTAGCTTCGCAGAACAAGCCGGTCTCAGGTTGAGCTATGGAGCCACACAGGGTGGGAACGACGGGTCCGTGTTCCGAAACTCACGCAGCCAAGTCTTGCCGCTCGCCATTCCCATCCGGTATTCGCACACCGCGATCGAGACGATCGATTCGACCGATCTTACCGGCTTGATCGATCTTCTGGTAGCAATGGCCCAGGATACCTCCTGGGCTGAATAGCGCTCGAAGCCGGGCTGCCAACAAGATTCTGCAACCTGCTTTCCACGGAGATCCTCAATGTCTGTTATCGGCCGAAGAAACAATCCAAGATTCCTCCTTCGCTTGCTCTCGCTGCTGTCACTAATCGGTCTCGCATTGCCGTCGCTGGCCGAGACCATCGCCGTGATCGGCACCGGCAACGTCGGCGGCGCCCTCGGCCCGCAATTCGCCAAGCTGGGTCACGAGATCATCTACGGTTCGCGCGATCCGCAACGCGCAAATGTTCAGGAGCTGGTCGCACAAACCGGCAACGGGGCGACGGCGATGCTGCCGGACGATGCAGCTCGTGATGCCGATATCGTCGTGATTGCCGTGCCCTGGGCAAATGCCGAGGCCGCCGTCAAGAGTCTCGGTGACCTTTCCGGCAAGATCATTCTCGATCCGACGAATGCCGTCGCCGTGACGCCGACGGCATTCGCTATCATGCCGTGGAGACCTCGGCCGGCCAGATGATTCAGAGCTGGGCGCCGAATGCGATGGTCGTCAAGGCCTTGAATACCCTGAGCTCCGAAACCATGGCCAATCCGGCGTCTGCCGGCGGCACCGTGACGATACCGATCGTCGGCGACGATGCCAATGCCAAAGCCGCTATCGCGGAGCTCGTGACCGGTCTCGGATTCGATGTCGTCGACATGGGCGGAATCGAGTTTGCGCACGCCCTGGAACAGATGCTCATCGTGCGCGGCAATGCCGGCGTGCTCGGCTCGCCGTTCAACTATTACTTCCGACCCGTGCCTTAGCTTGCGCCAATAAGGCGGCCGCCGCCTGACGAGCCCGGGGTTGGCGCCGTCAGGTGAGCGGCCGAGGCGGAGCTCCGATAACAAAGAATGCGCGGGTCGCGATCTAGGGCGCTCAGGTCTGCGGCGTGCAGCTTACGGATGTCTCCGGCAGCGTCGCGGAGTGAAAGATCTCTTCACAGCTCCCGGCGAGCACGATGCGCGATCGCTCGGTGAGGTTGATGTAGGGCGCGCCGCTTTTCACGGCTCGGCCCGTCACCAGAATCCGCGTGCCGGGAAGCAGTGTCTGACGGTCCCAGCCGAAGCTCATCGAAAGCTGTCTCGGGCTTCCGAGCTCCGCTTGCCAAGTGGATCTCTTGCCCTGCTCGTCGACCACCTCGAACAAGATCGTGGTGTGCGGGTTGACGAGCTGCACTGCCACCACGGTGCCGGTTAGGGTCACGGTCTCCTCGGAGAAACGGCCGGCGTCACCATGATGAGCGAGGACCGGCCCCGTGAATACGGCGGAGGCGACAGCCCCGAGTCCGTAGCGGCGTATCGAATGAATCATCGCGGATACCTCCAATGGGATCCATTTCCTGTTGGGGTACAGCCTAGGGCAGGCATCCTTAATGAAAGCTGAATGCGAATTTTGTCAAAGTCCTCAGCGCCAAAAAGCATCGCCGTGCAGCCGCCTTGACGGGGGGGTGGCGGTAGGCTAGCTTTCCTGCGGTCCATGACGACCGGGTCGGTCCATCGCGGGGGAGACGGCTAGGGAACTGGATCCCGTCTATTGCGTCCAAGCCGGATGCCCGCCGTGAGTTCGTGCCGTCGGTACTGCGGCGGCATTGCAATAGGAGGTTCCAGGTGAGAAACCGACTCTTCGATTTGGTGCTTGCAGCCGGGCTGATCGGCTTTGCGAGCTTGGCTCCCGGCCTTGCGGTCGCTCAATCTTGGGTTACGGATTCGGTTTGCCCCGACGATATGCATTTGGAGTTCCACCGCTGTGCGCTGCGCGCGGCGCGCAACTTCGATCCTCCGCGCACGCCTGACGGCGTCCCGGACATGCAGGGAATCTGGCGGCGCCGCGCGGCTGCTCACGAGAGCTTGCAAGCGCATCCACCGACCATCGACGACTCCGGCGGCACCAGCGCGGTCGTCGATCCTGCGAACGGCATCGTGCCTATCCAGGGTTGGGCGGAAGCGAAGAGACGCTACAACCGGCCCGCGTATGTCCACCACAATGCGATCTGCCGGCTGAGCGGCATCCCAGTCACGATGTACATGACCGGCGCCTATCAATTCATGCAGAGTCCCGGCTATTTTTTCGTGCAGGGTGAGGAAGCGCACGCCTATCGCATGATTCCGGTCGACGGCCGCGAGCATATCGGCGAGAACATCAGGCTCTACAACGGCGACTCCGTCGGCCGTTGGGAGGGCAACACACTCGTCGTCGAGACGCGGAATCAGAACGCCAAAGTATGGCTGGATCAGCGCGGCCGTTTCTATACGGACGAAGCCGTCATGGTGGAGCGGTACACGATGATCGATCCGCACACCATTCATTGGCAGGTCACGATCGAGGACCCGAACGTCTATACACGGCCGTTCACGCTTGCGCTTGCCTATCGGCGGGATACCCGCGAGGGTTTCGAGATTTGGGAAGAGGCTTGCTACGAGGATAACGAGTTGGCCATGCAGCAGTTCATGAATATCGGCTACAAGATCTATCCCGGGATCACGGGTGACGAAGCGCGACGGCTCAGCGCGGCGTGGGATCTCGAGAACGCCGAGTTGGAGGAGGCAGGAAGATGAGGGCGTGGAAGTCTGGTTGGTTGCTCCTTGGGATTGCCGGCGCAACGATCGTGTTGACCGCGGGCATGCCCGCGCGCGCGCATCATTCCGTCGCGCTGCAGTTCGATATGTCCAAAGAGATCGAGATCGAGGGCACCGTCGTCGCCATGGAATGGCGCAATCCTCACGCCTGGCTCCAGGTCGAGGTGGAGAGCGAGTCCGGTGAAACCCTGGTCTGGCAGGCCGAGTTCGGCAGCGCGAATGCGCTTTATCGCCGCGGCTGGCGGCGCGACGACTTACCCGTCGGCACTCACGTCACGATCATGGGCCTCCCGGCCAGGGACGGCTCGAACACGATAGCCGCGGAAGAGGTGACTCTGCCCGACGGACGCACGCTGTTTGCCGGTAGCCGTAACTGATCGCTGCGGAGTGTCGCGGCTGCGACGCTCTCTAAAATAAAGAGGAGACACCAACGTGGGGAAATCAGCTAGCACGGTCATGTCCGTTGCTCTGCTCATCGGATCGATCTGCCTGCTGCTGCCCCAGGCGGGTCCAGCACAAGAATACCGAGCTCCGCGGAACGCCCACGGTCAGCCCGATCTCGAGGGAATCTGGCAGGCCGTCAATACGGCGGTTTGGGACATTCAGGACCATTCCGCGTCGAACGGTGTGCCCGCAGGCCACGGCGTCGTCGTCGGTAGCGAGTTGCCGTATCGGCCCGCGGCCTTGCTGCAGCGGCAGCAAAACTACGAGAACCGCCTCAGGGACGATCCCGAAGCCAACTGCAGAATGGTCGGCGTTCCGCGCATCACCTACATGCCGCATCCCTTCCAGATTCTGCAAACACCGGATCAGATCGTCATGATCTACGAGTGGGTGCATTCGATCCGCAATGTCCACATGACGGGAGAGCATCCGGAGGGGCCGATTCAGTGGTGGATGGGAGACTCTCGCGGTCATTGGGAAGGCGACACGCTGGTCGTCGATTCGGTTCATTTCACGGATCAGACCTGGTTCGATCGGTCCGGAAATTTTCACAGTGAATCCTTGCACGTCGTGGAGCGCTATACCCGCACGGGCCCGGACCATATGCTCTACGAGGCCACCATTGAGGATCCCGAGGTTTTTACGCGCCCATGGCAGATGCGCATGCCACTTTATCGGCGCGTGGACGACAGCATGCGCCTGCTGGAATACGAGTGCTACGCCCTGGCGGATGAGGCACACCCGCCCTCAGCCGAGATGCAACTGGCGGAGTAGCCGAATCATCTGAGGGGCGATCGCAAGACTCGGGAGGGAATGCGATGAAGACTCCCAAGGCATTCTGGGCGGTTTGCGGATCGATGTTGTTGCCGATGGGCGTTCCGGCTCATCACGCCTTTTCCGGATATTTCGAGATGACGGTGATGACCGAGATCGAGGGCGTCGTCACAGAGATGTCATGGCGCAATCCCCACGTGCGTTTCGCCGTTCGGCGCGATAACGGAGAAGTCTGGAGAATCGAGACCAACTCGGTCAGCATCCTGCGGCGCATGGAGATCGACGCCGGTGTCATTCGAGTCGGCGACCGTATCCGGCTCGCGGGCGGCGCCGCTAAGGACGGCGTTCACGCCATGTTTTCCAATAACGTGATGCTGCCCGACGGACGGGAGGTCGTGCTGCGGCCCGGAGTCCGGCCGTATTGGACGGAGTCGACCTTGGGCACGTCGGAGGCCTGGCTCGCCGAAGGCACGGCGGATCGCGGCAGCATTTTCCGCGTTTGGAGCACGCATTTCACGGGCCCGAGCCGAAATCTATGGTTGGACAGCTACCCTCTGACCGAATCGGCGCGCGCGATCCGTGATACTTTCGATCCGGTGGCGGAGAAGCTCATCGACGATTGTGAGCCCAAAGGCATGCCGTGGATCATGTCGCAGCCATACCCGATCGAGCTCGTGGACCGTGGGGGCACGATCGAGCTGCGCATCGAGGAGTACGATACGCAGCGGACGTTTCACGTGAACGACGAAACGGTGCTCAGCCGTCCGCCGAGCCGCTTGGGCAACTCGGCGGCTCGCTGGGAAGGCGACGAGCTCCATGTTGTCACCCGCGGCGTCGACTGGGCGTTCTTCAACGATACCGGAATACCGCAAAGCCGGGATGTCGAAATGTCGGAGCGGTTCAGGCTCAGCGCCGACGGCAGCCGCTTGGAGTATGAGCTGACCGTCGTCGACCCGGCGACCTTTACCGAGCCCGTCCATCTGGACAAGCAGTGGATGTGGCGCCCCGGTGAGCAGGTCAGACCCTATGAGTGCACGCCGCTCGTGAATTGAGGTCGTTTTGGCCGTCATGTCGATATTCCGGGCCGCGGCGGTTAGACTTCGGGAAAACACAAACACAAGCGCGGGGTTCCAGGAATGATCTCTTATCGCGGCGTGCTGGCGGTGGCGTTGAGTTGCCTCGGTTCGGTGGCCTTGGGTCAGTCGCGCTCGGATTGGCCCACTTTCGGCGGCGCGCCGGGCGGGGGGCAATATTCGCCCCTGGATCAGATCAATACGGAAAACGTGGGTGAGCTCGAGATCGCCTGGGTGCATCACTCGGGAGATCCGGCCTGGCTCGAGGTCACGCCGATCCATGCCAACGACAGCCTCTACTACTGCACGCCGATGAATCGAGTCATCGCGCTGGATCCCGCTACCGGTACCGAGAAGTGGCGTTTCGATCCGCATGCGGACGAGGGTGGGCTCGGCTTGATAGCGGAGGACCGGCAGATCGTGCGCTGCCGCAGCGTGGCGTATTGGGAAGCAACGGCTCCGCGCCCCGGCGCCCTCTGCGACAAGCGTGTCTTCAAGGGCGACATCCACGGCAACCTGTATGCGATCGACGGTGATACCGGGGCGTCTTGCTCCGATTTCGGCGCAGCCGACGGCCACCCGGGCTATGCGACTCACTGGGACTACGAAGGCAACGGCGTCGGGTCGCGACATACGACTTCGGGGCCGATCGTCGTCGGCGACGTCGTGATTTCCGCAGTGGGCGTCGAGGACAGTCCAGTGGACGCGAGCGACGGCTTCGTGCGCGGCTTCGATGTCAGAACCGGCGAGCTCGTCTGGGAGTTCAACCCGATTCCGCCGGATAGAATCCACGAGACCGGCGCCGCCAACGTCTGGTCGACCTTGAGCGCCGACGTCGAGCGCGGGCTGGTGTTTCTGCCGACGACGAGCGCGTCGTCGGACTTCTACGGCGGGCCACGTAAGTTCCCGATCCCATACGCCACGGCGGTCGTCGCCTTGAATGCGGCGACGGGAGAGCCGGCCTGGCAT
This sequence comes from Gammaproteobacteria bacterium, assembly GCA_036396795.1. Classification (GTDB taxonomy): domain Bacteria; phylum Pseudomonadota; class Gammaproteobacteria; order Steroidobacterales; family Rariloculaceae; genus JAHEEM01. The sequence continues at coordinate 37,930 of DASWKF010000007.1, forward strand.
TTCCAAACAGTTCATCACGATATTTACGACTACGACCTACCTGGCCATCCCTTGATCGTCACGATTCAAAAGGACGGCCGCGAACGTGACGTCGCCATCCAACAGACCAAATGGGGCTATTTGTTCGTGTTCGACGTCGAAACCGGCGAGCCGGTGTTTCCGATCGAGGAACGTCCGGTCCCTCCGTCGAACGTACCCGGCGAGCAGGCTTCTGCAACCCAGCCCTTCCCTTTGGGGCCCGAGCCGTTCACCTCGACCGAGCTGACCCGCGACGACATGTACGGTCTCACGCCGCTGGACCGGGCGTGGTGCCGCGCGCGCTTCGATGAGCTGCGTTACGAAGGGATGTTCACGCCGCCGAGCGTCGAGGGGACTTTGCACTTTCCGGGGTTCGGTGGCGGCGGCAATTGGGGTGGCGCCGCGTTCGACCCGAATACCAACCTGCTGATCATCAAGTCGATGACGATCGGCACGGTGCACCACCTGATTCCAAATCCCGACGGCGGCATCACGCCGATGCCCGAGGCCGACGGCAGCGTGCCGGGTAGCAGCTACCGCTCGGGGGGCGGCGATCCCATGCCCGGGACGCCCTACTACACGAGTACGGTGAATTTCATGTCGCCGCTGGGCGTGCCCTGCACGCCGCCGCCTTGGGGCACCTTGACCGCGATCGATATGGATTCGGGCGAGATTCAGTGGCAAATCCCCTTTGGTCAGGTGCGCCGCTACGGGATCACGATGCCGCAATTCTTCGGCTGGGGCACGTCGATCATCGGTGGTCCGATCACGACGGCGGGCGGGCTGATATTCATGGGCGCCTCCATGGACAAGAAGATACGCGCGCTCGACGTGCGCACCGGCGAGGAGGTCTGGCAGGCCCGCCTGCCGTATGCGGGCATGGCCGTGCCGATGAGCTATATGGCCGACGGCAAGCAATACGTTCTCATTGCCGCGGGCGGGAATCGCCGTACGTTCACGGAAGAGGGCGATGCGCTCGTGGCCTTTGCACTTCCCGACGAATGAGCGCAACGGCGGCATGATCAGAAAGGCACGCCTTCTCACGGCTTCGTTGGCCATGCTCGGTTTCTCTCCGCTTGCGGCCGCTCAGAGCTACACGACGTTGAGCGGTGAAGAGCTGTTTCAGCGGTTCTGCGCGGCTTGTCACGGGACTGCGGGACAGGGTGACGGCCCGGTTGCCGGTAGCCTGGCCGTGCTGGTCCCTGACCTGACACTGATCTACCGGCGTTACGGCAACCAGTTTCCGGCGGCGCAGATTCGAGAGACGATCGATGGGCGATCGTTCGTCATCGCTCACGGCACGCGCTACATGCCGGTTTGGGGCTACGAATTCTGGGTGGACGAGGGCGCCGACAACGTCGCCGAGGAAGAGGTCAAGCTGATCGTCGATCGGCTCGTAGGCTATTTGAGATCGATTCAAGTGACGATGGACCCGAGCCGACCGGAGCCGTAAGCGCACAGCTTGCGCCACCGGCCCCAAGCCGCTATCGAAACGCTCTCGATTTAGTTAAAATGCGCCTCGGAGTCGGCTAACGAGTCCGCCTCGGTGTTAGGTGATACTTTTATATATCATGTAGATACCGGTGGATTTTAAGACCTGGGTTTAAGTTGGGGCCCCGTAAGGGGCTTTTTATTTTCACCCCGCTCGTCATCGGCGAGTCTGTGTTAAGAGGAGGATGGGGAACGAAGAGAATGGGCCTTGGGCCCATTTTTTGTTCCCGGTCCATGTTTATCGGTGGGGACACTGCAGAAAGAGAGGTTGATTCAGCTCTTGGAGCCGCCGCTGCAAGCTTTGGGCTACGAGCTCGTCGACCTCGAGGCGCGGGTCGGACGCAACGGGCTGCTGCGCGTGTACATCGATCAAGCATCGGGTGTCGACATCAACGACTGCGAGCGCGTGAGCCGGCAGCTCGGCGCGTTCCTCGACGTCGAGGAGCCGCTTCCCGGCAGCTACACGCTCGAGGTGTCCTCGCCGGGGCTCGACCGGCCGTTGCGCACTGCGACGCACTTCGAGCGCTTTGTCGACCATCGCGCGAAGATTCGGCTGGCGCGGCCTCTCGATGGGCGGAAGAATTTTGCCGGCAGGTTGTGCGGCGTGGAAAGCGGCGACGTGTTGCTGGATGTCGACGGGCAGCGGTGGCGCTTGCCGCTGGCGGAAATCGTCGCGGCACACCTCGTTCCTGAGTATTAACTGTTGCTGTGAGTGCTTGGCAGACATGAACAAAGAAATCTTGATGGTCGTCGACGCGGTGTCGAACGAGAAGGGCGTCGAGAAATCCGTGATCTTCGAGGCGATCGAAGCTGCCCTGGCTTCCGCGACCAAAAGGCGGCACGGCGATGACATCGACGTGCGCGTGGCGATCGACCGGGAGTCGGGCGAGTACGAGACGTTTAGGCGCTGGATGGTGTTCGCGGACGAGTCCAACGAGCTCGAAGAACCGGCTCGCGAGCTGCGGCTGGAGGACGCTCTGGATGTCGACCCAAATGCTCGGCCCGGGGAGTACGTCGAGGAACCGATGGAATCGGTAGAGTTCGGGCGTATCGCCGCGCAGACCGCCAAGCAGGTCATCGTTCAAAAGGTCCGGGAAGCCGAGCGCAAGCAGGTCATCGAAGAGTTCCAGAGCCGCGCGGGCGAGCTCGTCGGCGGAATCGTCAAGCGCGTCGATCGGAACGGCGTCTACGTCGATCTGGGCGGCAATGCCGAAGGTTTCATTCCGCGTGAGGATCTGATTCCTCGCGAGCCGATCAAGCCGCAGGATCGGGTCAAAAGCATCCTGCGCGAGGTTCGTGCCGAGCCGCGCGGCCCGCAGTTGTTTCTGACCCGGACCTCGCCGCAGTTTCTGATCAGACTGTTTCAACTGGAGGTGCCCGAGGTCGGTCAAGGACTTATCGAGATTCTCGGCGCGGCCAGGGATCCGGGCCTGCGGGCGAAGATCGCCGTCAGAAGCAACGATGCGCGTATCGATCCCGTCGGTGCCTGCGTGGGCATGCGCGGCTCGCGCGTTCAGGCCGTATCGAACGAGCTCGCTGGCGAACGCGTCGACATCATCCTCTACGACGAGAACCCGGCCCAATTCGTCATCAACGCGATGTCGCCTGCGGACGTCCTTTCGATAGTCATGGACGAAGAGGCGCACAGCATGGACGTAGCTGTCGAGGAGGATAAGTTGTCCCAGGCCATCGGCCGTGGCGGCCAGAACATCCGCCTCGCGAGCGAGCTGACCGGCTGGGAGCTCAATGTCATGACCGAAACCGATGCCGAGGAGAAGAGCGAGCAAGAGACGCGTGAGTTGGTCGAGAAGCTGATGAACGATCTCGACGTCGACGAAGACGTGGCGATCATCCTGGTTCAGGAAGGCTTTTCGTCGCTGGAGGAGGTGGCCTACGTGCCCGCCGGCGAGCTGCTCGACGTGGAAGAGTTCGACGAGGAGATCGTCAACGAACTGCGCGCCCGCGCGCGAGACGTTTTGATCACACTGGCGATCGTTACCGAGGAGGTCATCGACCAGGCCGAGCCTGCCGAGGATTTGCTCAGCTTGGAGGGCATGGATAAGGAGCTGGCCTTCGAGCTTGCAAGTCGCGGAATCGTCACGCGCGAGGATCTGGCGGAGCAGGCCGTCGGTGATCTGGATGAGATCGAGATGCTCGAGCCCGAGCGCGCCGCGGGCCTGATCATGGCGGCTCGCGCGCATTGGTTCGAAGGCGAGCAGCAGGAAGGCTAGGGATCGGGGAGAGCCCAATGTCGGATGTCACCGTCACGGAATTTGCGAAAGTGCTCAAGGTGCCCGTCGAGCGGCTCCTCAGCCAGCTCGACGAAGCCGGAATCAAGGTTGCCGGTGCCGAAGACACGATCAGCGAGGATGCGAAGCTCGAGCTCTTGACGCATCTGCGGCGGATGCACGGGCGCAAGGACCCCGGGGCCTCCGCGCCGCGCAAGATCACGCTCAAGCGAAAATCGCAAAGCGAGCTGCGACTAGCCAGCGGTCAGGGGCGGTCACGCACGGTCGCCGTGGAGGTGCGCCGCAAGCGCACCTACATCAAGCGCGACGTTCTGCATGAGCAAGCTCGCAGGCAGCAGGAAGAGCTCGATGCGAAGCGCCTTGCCGAAGAGGAGCGCCTCGCCGCCGAGGCGCGCGAGGATGAGCAGCGTCTCGCCGAGGAGCAGCAGCGGCTTCAGGCCCAGGCCGAGCGAGACCAAGCCGAGACCCGCCGCCTGGCGGAGCTCGAGACGCAGCAACGTGAGGCCGAGGAGGCTCGCCGCCAGACCGAGGAGCAGCGGCGGGTCGCCGCGGAGGAAAACGAGCGACGAGCTCGAGAGAACCTCGAGCGGGATCGAGCGCGCACCGAGGCGCGCCAGCCGGAGGACGCGCGCGGCGACCACACCCTGCACGTCGCCGAAGGGGTCACGGCGCGGCGACGCAAGAAGCGGGTCCGTCGCCGACCCGTCCATCAAGTCACCGTCGACAGTCAACACGGCTTCGAACGCCCGACGGCGCCTGTCGTGCGCGACGTCGAGATCCCTGAGACGATCATGGTCGGCGACCTGGCCCAGCGCATGGCGATCAAGTCGAGCGAAGTCATCAAGGCGCTCATGAAGCTCGGCATGATGGTCACGATCAACCAGGTGATCGACCAGGATACGGCGGTATTGGTGGTCGAGGAGATGGGGCACACGGCGAAGCCGCTCAAGGAAACCGGGCTCGAGGACGAGCTGCGCGAATCCGTTGCGGAAGCGGCTGTGCAAGCTGACGAGATCTTCAGACCGCCTGTGGTCACAGTCATGGGTCATGTCGATCACGGCAAGACCTCGCTGCTCGACTACATTCGCCGCAGCCGCGTCGCCTCTGGCGAGGCGGGTGGCATAACTCAGCACATTGGTGCCTACCACGTCACCACGAGCAAGGGCGCTATCACTTTCCTCGACACGCCCGGCCACGCCGCCTTCACGGCGATGCGGGCCCGCGGCGCCCAGGTCACCGACATCGTCGTGCTGGTGGTCGCGGCTGACGACGGCGTCATGCCGCAGACCGTCGAGGCCGTCGAGCATGCGAAGGCCGCTGGCGTTCCGCTGGTCGTGGCGGTAAACAAGATCGACCGCGAGGATGCGGATCCCGATCGCGTGCGCAACGAGCTGACCAAACATGAGGTCATTCCCGAGGCGTGGGGCGGAGAAAACCTGTTCGTCAATCTTTCGGCGAAAACCGGAGAGGGTATCGACGATCTCTTGGATGCGATTCTGCTGCAGGCGGAGGTGCTCGATTTGAAGGCTGTCGCGGAGGGTCCCGCGAGCGGCGTGGTTCTGGAGTCGAGCCTCGAGCGCGGGCGCGGTGCCGTGGCTACGGTGCTGATCGACAAGGGTCGCCTCAAGCTCGGCGACACCTTGCTCGCCGGGCAGGAATACGGCCGCATCCGCGCGATGTTCGACGAGAGCGGCGAGGCGATGACGTCTGCGGGGCCGTCGATTCCCGCGGTGGTCGTCGGTCTTTCCGGGACGCCGCAAGCCGGAGACGATGTCCTGGTCGTAGCGGACGAGCGCAAGGCGCGCGACGTCGCGCAATTCCGCCAGGGCAAGGAACGCGATATCAAGCTTGCTCAGCAGCAGGCGGCCAAGCTCGATGACGTTTTCAGCCAGTTATCCGAGAGTCGGGCGGCAAGCGTGCAGCTGCTCATCAAGGCCGACGTGCACGGGAGTGCCGAGGCCCTCAAGGATGCGCTCCAGGCGATCTCCGGCAGCGAGGTCAACGTGTCGGTCATCAGCCACGGCGTCGGCGGCATCACGGAGTCCGACGTTCAGCTCGCTGCGGCTTCCAGGGCGATCGTGATCGGATTCAACGTGCGCGCAGACGCAGCGGCGCGCGAAGCCATCAAGGAAACCGGCGTCGACGTGCGCTACTACAGCATCATTTACGAGGTGATCGACGATGTGAAAGCCGCGGTCAGCGGCCTCCTCAAGCCGGAGGTCCGCGAGCAGATCATTGGGCTGGCCGAGGTCCGGGAGGTTTTCCGGTCACCGAAGTTCGGCAACGTTGCCGGATGCATGGTGATCGACGGCTATGTGCGGCGAACCAGGCCGATCAGAGTGTTGCGCGACAACGTCGTCATCTTCGAAGGCGAGCTCGAGTCTTTGCGGAGGTTCAAGGACGACGTCTCCGAAGTCCGCGCCGGCGCGGAATGCGGTATCGGCGTCAAGAACTACAATGATGTGAAGGTCGGCGACCAGATCGAGTGCTATGAGCGCACGGAGGTCGCCCGCACGCTCTAAAGCTCACCATGCCGCGCGAGTACCCCAGGAAGTTGCGCGTAGCCGCCGAGCTGCAGCGAGCCGTCAACGAGTTGCTGTGCACGGATACCAACGATCCGCGTCTGGCGGGAGTGCGAGTCAGCGCCGTCGAGGTCTCCAACGATCTCAGCGTGGCTCGATTGTATTTCAGTACGCTTCAGCCTGACGAGGAGGTCGAGCCCGTGGAACGGGCGCTGGCGAAGGCCGGCGGCTATCTGCGCAGGCGCCTCGGTCGCGAGCTTCGTATGCGGCGCGTGCCCGAGCTCAAGTTCGTGAAGGATACCGGGCCGCGAGAGGGCTTGAGGCTTTCGCAACTCATTGACGATGCCAACGCGAGCAGCAGCGGCATCGCCGATGAGCCCGACGACTCGACGGAATAGGCGCAAGTGAGCGCTCAAAGCCCAGGCCCGGAACGACGGGCGTTGCACGGCGTTCTGCTGTTGGACAAGCCGGCGGGGCTGACATCCAATCAAGCTTTGCAGCGCGTCAAGAGATTGTTCAACGCCCGCAAGGCGGGGCATACGGGAAGCCTCGATCCGCTGGCGACGGGCATGCTGCCGATTTGTTTCGGTGAAGCCACGAAGCTGACGGCCTTCCTGCTGGACGCGCGCAAGGTCTACAGAGTCTCGGCGCGCCTCGGCGTGTCTACCGACACCGGAGACGCAGACGGCACGCCGACCGCCGAGGTCGAGCGATCGAGCCTTGACACGGCGCAAATCGACGCCGCGCTGGCGGCGATGATCGGCCCCATAGAGCAGACACCGCCGATGTACTCGGCTCTGAAGCGCGGGGGCAAGCCTCTGTACGTGCTGGCGCGTCAGGGCATAGTCGTTCCTCGGCAACCCCGAACGGTGCAGATATTCGATGCCCGGCGACTCGGGTTCGATTGGCCGATGCTCGAGTTCAGCGTACGTTGCTCGAAAGGAACGTACATACGCACGTTTGTCGAGGACCTGGCACGCGCGCTCCGAACCCTCGGGCACGTCGCCGGACTTCGCCGGCTTGCGGTCGAACCTTTTGAAGAATCGGGCATGATTCCATTGGACAGCTTGAGCGAGCGCGGCGCGGTCGGGCTCGAGGCGCTGGACGCTGCGCTTTTGCCTGTGGACAGCGCGCTGCCGCACTGGCCGCGGCTCGTCGTCTCGGCGGAGGCCTGCCGGCGACTGGCCCAGGGCCAAGCCGTGGCGGCCGAGCCGAGCTGGCCGGAGGGCCGCGTGCGGCTTTACTCTCCCGAGGAGTGCTTGGTTGGAATCGGCGAAGTTTCGGTGCGTCGCGAGCTGCTGCCCAGGCGGATTTTTCCGGGCCTTGGGCCGTGGTGCTGAGCGGCCGATGGGGGTAGAATACGCCGCTTCCCAGGGTATGACATTGAAAAGACAGGGCCCGCTGGGGCGGTCTTGGGGTAGATGGGCATGGCATTGAGTTCGGAGAAAAAATCCGAGGTTGTGGCGACGTATCAGCGTGGTCCGTCCGATACCGGATCGGCCGAGGTCCAAGTGGCCTTGCTTTCAGCTAGGATCAACTCGCTCTCAGAGCATTTCTCAGGTCACAAGAAAGACCATCATTCTCGCCGCGGACTTCTCAAGATGGTGAATCAGCGCCGAAAGCTCTTGGACTATCTCAAACGGACCGACCAGGTACGTTATCAGGACCTCATCAGCCGTCTTGGGCTGAGGCGTTGAGTCATACAGATTTTTCGCGCAGAGTCGGCTTGCCGGCTCTGTGTCGTTCTAGGAACCAATCACAAGTGAACTGCCTTGGGCCGCGGGGGCCCGTCTGATTGTAGGAAAGGGATAGTGAAAGTTAGCAAGAGTTTTATGTACGGCGGCCAAGAGGTCACGCTGGAGACCGGAGTCATTGCGCGGCAGGCTGACGGAGCCGTCGTCGTCAATATGGCGGATACCGTCGTGCTCGTCACTGCAGTAGGGGAGAAGGGCGAGCCTCGGACCCGGGATTTCTTCCCGTTGACCGTGAACTATCAGGAGAAGACTTACGCGGCCGGCCGGATCCCGGGCGGCTTCTTCAAGCGCGAGGGACGACCCACGGAGAAGGAAACACTGACCTCGAGACTGATCGATCGGCCAATACGGCCGTTGTTTCCCGACGGCTACAAGACCGAGATTCAAGTCATCGCGACGGTGATGTCGGTCAACTCTCAAGTGGATCCCGATGTGCCGGCGATGCTGGGCGCGTCCGCCGCCTTGGCGCTTTCCGGATTGCCTTTCCTGGGGCCCATCGGCTGCGCCCGGGTAGGTTATAAGGACGGACGGTATCTCCTGAACCCCACCGCCGCCGAACGCCAGAGCTCGTTGCTCGACCTCGTGGTCGCGGGCACCGAGCGGGCCGTGCTCATGGTCGAATCGGAAGCGAAGATGCTATCCGAGGACATCATGCTGGGCGCCGTGGTTTTCGGTCACGAGCAGATGCAGGTCGCGATCCAGGCCATCAAGGCCTTGATGTCGGAGGCCGGCAAGCCGGCCGTGGAGTGGAAAGCGCCGGAACGCGATGAGACGCTTGCGAAATCGGTCCAGGCGGCTGCGAGCGATCGAGTCGTCCAGGCCTACGGGATCGCCGAGAAGCAGAGCCGCTACGCCGCCCTTGCAGAGATCAGAACGGAAGCCATTGCGGCGCTTGCGGACGAGGTTTCTTCCGAGTGGAGCGTCGAGGACGTCGGTGCGGAGTTCTCCCGTCTCGAGAAGACCATCGTGCGAGAGCGCGTTCTTTCGGGCGGTGCGCGAATCGACGGCCGCGATACCAAGACCGTCAGACCGATCGCCATCGAAGTGGGCGTGTTGCCGAGGGCGCACGGGTCGGCGCTATTCACCCGCGGCGAGACGCAGGCGATAGTGGTGACGACGCTCGGTACCGGACGAGACGCGCAGATCATCGACGCCCTTGAAGGCGAGCGTAAGGATCCGTTCATGCTGCACTACAACTTCCCGCCGTATTGCGTCGGAGAGACGGGCTTCATGAGCGGGCCGAAACGCCGCGAGATCGGTCACGGCCGGCTCGCCCGACGCAGCATCGAGGCCGTGCTGCCCGACATGGACACCTTTCCTTACGTGCTGCGGGTCGTTTCGGAGATCACCGAATCGAACGGCTCGAGCTCGATGGCGAGTGTTTGCGGCACCAGCCTGTCGCTCATGGATGCCGGCGTGCCGACGAAGGCCGCCGTGGCGGGTGTCGCAATGGGCCTCATCAAGGAGGGCGACAGATACGTCGTCCTGACGGATATCCTCGGTGACGAGGATCACCTGGGCGATATGGACTTCAAGGTCGCCGGAACCGATGAAGGCATCACGGCGCTGCAGATGGACATCAAGATCGACGGCATCACCAAGGAGATCATGTCCGCGGCACTCGCCCAAGCGCGCGACGGCCGTCTCCATATTCTCGGTGAAATGACCAAGGTTCTGGCCGCGCCGCGAGAAAAAATGTCCGATTGGGCGCCGAGCATCATCACGATGAAGATCGATCCCGAGAAGATACGCGAGGTTATCGGCAAGGGTGGTGCCGTCATCCGCGCATTGACCGAGGAGACCGGCGCGACGATCGACATCGAGAACGACGGTACGGTTCGCATCGCCTCGGTGGACGGCAACTCGGGCCGGGAGGCGCAAAAGCGGATCGAGCTCATCACTGCCGACGTCGAGGTCGGGCGGATTTACGAAGGCAAGGTCGTGCGGCTCATGGATTTCGGGGCGTTCGTCTCCATACTTCCCGGCAAGGACGGGCTGGTCCACATCTCGCAGATTTCGAACGAGCGCGTCGAGCGCGTCAGTGACAAGCTCAAGGAAGGCGATGTCGTTCGGGTGAAGGTGCTCGAGATCGATCGGCAGGGCCGGGTGCGCCTCAGCATGCGCGACTTCGACGCCGCCTAAGTCCCCGAAGCCGCTCAAGAAACCCGCATAAAAAAAGCCCCCAGGAACCCTGGGGGCTTTTAAGTAGCCAGCCGTGTCGGCCGGCGCAAAGCGTTGGGGGAGTAACACTCTGCTGCAATGCAGCATAACGTGTCTGACGCGGATCTGTCAATCGCCCTCGCCCCGCCGCGGTCCGTCAATTCTCTTCCTAGGCCTGAGCCAGCACCCGCGGGGTCTCCGATTCGACGCTTTCAGCCGGTGCCACCGCGCGGAGCAGGCGCTTGTTGAGGTCGATCCATTGGCTCAGGTTCTGCTGTGCCATATCGGTCAACGCATTCACGGAATCAGCGGCCAGGCCGCCGTCGAGAAGCTCGTCCAGCCGGCGTTGCTGCATGACGAACAACGACAGGCTTTCTTGGAGGTAATGCCGCAGATAACCGGGTAGCTCGCCGCTGTGGACGCGAATCATCTGCGCCAGGACCTCGCGGCTGATTAGGCCTTGCCCGCTTTGAACCTGCTCGACCATCACCTGTAGAAGAACGCTGCAGGTGATGTTTTCACCATTCTTCTTGTCGATGACGTCGAACGTATGATGATCGATGACCAAACGCCAAATGTCATTGAGCGTGATATAGCGGCTTTCTTGAGTATCGTAAAGACGCCGGTTCGGGTATTTCTTGATAACTCTGCCGTCAGCCATGTTATCGACAACCTAATGAGGCGCAGCTTGGGCCCTGCTTGCGTCGTGCATGATACCCCAGTTTGAATCGGCCGGATCAAGGTCGCGCGGTGTCTTGCAGCAGGCGCGTTTTCCCGCGTAGCCGGGCTATGTCCCAAGCGTGCGTCGCCCAGCTCCACAGCTCCTCGACGCCGGCACCCTGCAGGGATGGCGGCGGCGTCAAGCCGAGATAGCCGAGCAGCTCGAGCGCAAGCGGTCCCGGCTCGCGCGCGGTCACTGGCAGGGCTCCGGTCTGCTTCGAGAGCTTCTGTCCTTGCGCATTCACGATCACGGGAACGTGGCAATACGAAGGTGATCGTAACGCCAGGGTCTGTTGGAGGTGAATGTGCAACGCTGTCGACTCCAGCAGGTCGATACCGCGAACGACGTCCGTGACGTCTTGTGCGGCGTCGTCGAGGACGACGGCGAGGTGGTAGGCGGGGAGGCCGTCGCGACGAAATATTACATAATCACCGCTTTCGTCCCGGATCCTGGAACATTGCCGCCCCTGAAGGCGGTCGCTGAATTCGACCGTATCGGCGTCGGCGCGAACGCGAATGGCAGTGGCTCGCCGGTGGCGCTTGCGGCTCCTGCACGTGCCCGGGTAGCGATGATCCTCCGTTCCGGGAGATAGCTCTCGCAGCTGCGCCCGCGTGCAGCTGCAGCGAAACGCCAGCCCTCGTTCGACGAGCGCCAGCGCGACGGCCTCGTACTCCTCGAGCCGTGTACTTTGGTAGAGCACGCTGCGGTCCCACTCGAGGCCGAAGCGCTCCAGCGTTGCGAGAATTTCCGATGCGGCGCCCCGCAGCTCGCGAGGCGGATCGATGTCCTCGATGCGCACCAGCCATTCACCCGATCGGGAACGGGCCTCGAGAAAGCTTGCCAGCGCGGTCAGCATGGACCCGACGTGCAGCGGGCCCGTGGGGGAGGGCGCGAATCGACCGACGTAGCTCATCCCCGGCTTCTCTCCGAGGGCTTCCGCCGGTCGGGGTTAGCGGTACTGGTCCTCGCGGTCGCGAAACTGCCGTTCTGCAAGCTCGCGTCGCTCTTGAGCCTCCACGCAAAGCGTGGCGACCGGCCTTGCTTCGAGCCGCCTGAGCCCGATCTCTTCTCCGGTTTCCTCACAGTAACCGTAAGTTCCGTCTTCGATTCTTTGCAGGGCGGAGTCGATCTTGCGCAGCAGCTTGCGTTCCCGGTCGCGCGTCCTGAGCTCCAGCCCGAATTCCGACTCCTGCGTCGCTCGATCGTTGGGATCCGGGAAGTTGGCGGCCTCGTCCTTCATGTGCAGCATGGTGCGGTCGACTTCCTCCATGAGCTCGCGCTTCCAGGCCCAGAGCAGTTGGCGGAAATGCTCGAGCTGGTGCGTGCTCATGTAGCCTTCGCCTCTTTTCAGCTGATAAGGCCCGGCCGTTCCCTTCGGCGCGCTGAGGAGATCCGTCCGGCGCGTGCGCGTTCTTTTCGCTTGCGGTCTTGCGCGGCCGCTGGAGGATGCCTTGCTACTCGAAGCCCGTCCCATCGTGGTTCCGTGGCGCGAGGCGCTCGCAGGCTGCTGCGCTCTCTTGGCGGCCGTCTTTTTCCTACTGGGCACTTTCTTGCCGGAAACAGTCTTCTTCTTGTTCGAGATCCTTTTCCGACTTTTCTTCGACTGGGTGCTCTTCTTGCTGCCGGCGGTTTTCGTTGCCGTTTTCTTGGACGATTTCTTAGCGGCCGTCTTGGCGGCTTTTTTTGCCGCCTTCTTACGGCTAACAGTCGATCTAGCGGTCTTTTTCGCTACGGGTTTCTTCCGAATGGCTTTCTTCACAGTCTTCCTTGCGCCGCTAGCTTTCCTTTTCTTGGCGGCTGCCTTGTCTCTAGGCATCGTACCGGCCTCCAAGTACGCTTCAGAAAACCGGCGATTATACAGACGCCGCGCCCCAGCGGAAGCCTCTATGGCGCGAATGGCGATCTCTCAGGGTTTTGTGATCGCCGTGCCCTGCCAGCCGGGCTGTCCGTGCTCGGCGACGACCGTGGTGTGGAGCCCGCCGCGAACATTGAACCTCGCCGTCAGCCGCATGTGCCGGGGATTGAGCAAGCCGCACAGATCATCGAGGATGCGGTTCGTAACGTCCTCGTGAAAGGCGCCTTGGTTGCGGAAAGACCAGATATAAAGCTTTAGAGATTTCAGTTCGATACAGAGCTTATCGGGTACGTATTCGAGCTTGAGCACCGCGAAATCGGGCTGGCCCGTGATGGGACAGAGACAGGTAAACTCCGGGATCTCGATCGAAATCGTGTAATCGCGTTCGACCTTAGGATTCGAAAAGGTCTCGAGCCGGCTCGATGAAGATCTACGAGCCCGTCCTTTCGCGCCGGACATCAGCTCGCTGCCGTCGCGGCGGACCTCAAACGCGCCGCTCGCCATCGCAAGATGCTCGGATGTGGATCGATGACGGCGGAGTCGCGGCGCATGCGAAATTTCTTGATAGGGCCCAGCCGGGGAATCCCCGTGGAACGTCGTTTTATGGATCGAATTACTTTACACTAGCCGCGCGAATGCAGCTAATGCGGCTGGAGTTTTGCTGTACATTCATGGGTATTCATGCGCCTGAATAAGATCAAGCTTTCGGGCTTCAAGTCCTTCGTGGATCCCACGGTCATCTCCTTCCCGAGCAATCTAATGGGGATTGTCGGACCGAACGGTTGTGGCAAATCCAATATCATCGACGCCATCCGCTGGGTGCTCGGCGAGAGCTCCGCGAAGACGCTTCGCGGAGACTCGATGGCGGACGTGATTTTCAACGGTTGCGGCAGCCGCAAACCGGTCGGGCAAGCGAGCATCGAGCTGGTTTTCGACAACTCGGACGGCACCATCGCCGGACCGTACGCCGGATACAGCGAGGTCGCGATTCGGCGAGTCGTCTCCAGGGACGGAACTTCGCAGTATTTCCTCAATAACGCACGCTGCCGGCGCAAAGACATCACGCATATCCTGCTTGGCACGGGGCTGGGCTCTCACGGCTATTCGATCATCGAGCAGGGCATGATTTCGAGATTGGTCGAGGCCAAACCCGAGGACTTGCGGGCGTTTTTGGAAGAGGCCGCCGGGATATCCAAGTATAAGGAGCGGCGCCGCGAGACCGAACACCGGATTCGCCATACCAGGGAGAACCTGGACCGCCTCAACGATCTCCGTGAGGAGGTGGACAAGCAGTTGGCTCACCTGCAGCGCCAGGCTCGAAGCGCGGAGCGATACAAGGCGCTCAAGGCGGACCAAAGGCGCGTCAACGCAGAGCTGTTGGCTCTGCGATTGCGGCTGCTCAACGGCTCGCTCAGAGAGAAGGAGTCGCTGCTCAACGAGCACCAGGTCGGGCTCGATGCGGCGATCGCCGCGCAACGATCCTCCGAGGCAGGCATAGAGAAGCTTCGTTCGGAGCTGACCGAGAAGAACGACGCATTCGGCGAGGTTCAGGGGAACTACTACAAAGTCGGCGCCGAGATCGCCCGCCTGGAACAGTCGATTCAGCATCGCAAGGAGTTGGGTCAACGACAGCATGAGGATCTGGCTGCGACGGAAGAGCAACTTCACGAGCTATCGACGCACATCCAAAGCGACCAGACGCAAATCGATGAGTTCGATCGCCTGCTCGAGGAGCTCAATCCGGGCCTGGAGCGCGCCCACACCGAGCTGAAGGCATCCGAGACTGCGCTCGAGCAAGCGGAACAAGCCGTCGAGGAGTGGCGCGTCGATTGGCAGGGGGTCAGCGAGGATCTCGCCGAGGCGGAGCGCTCGACGGAGGTCGAAAACACCAGGATCGAGCAACTTTCAAAGCAAAGCGACCGCCTCGAGCGCGAAGCGGAAAAACTGACCACGGAGCGGGCCGGCCTGACGACCGAAACCGTGGAGCAGGAGCTCGAACGGCTGGTCGCCGACGAAGAGAGGCTGCGAGCCACGACGGACGGGCTGGCCAAGGAGCTCGCGGCCGCCTGGCAGCACATCCAGGCACTACGGCAGGAGGATCGGCAGCTCACATCCGAGCTGGACCAAGTTCGGGGCGGGCAGCAGGAGGCTCGTGGCCGGCTCAAGTCCCTCGAAGCGTTGCAGCAGGCATCGCTCGGGCAGAGCTCGGAGGGCACCACGCAGTGGCTGGCGTCGCAGCAGCTCCAGGACCGGCCGCGCCTGGCCGAGAGCCTGCGCGTCGAGAGCGGCTGGGAGCGAGCCGTGGAGACCGTCCTCGGCGCCTACCTTCAAGCCGTATGCGTCGATGACATCGACGCGCTGGTCGGGTGTTTGAATCCGGCGGCCGACGCCGGCGTCGTCTTGTTGGCAACGGGCGGCGACGACACCGCGGAAGCCTCGCAGAGCGCGATGCTGCACGAGTTCGTTCAGGGCGCCTCGGTCGTGCAGCTTTTGCGAGGCGTCAGGGCCGCAAGGAGCATGAAAGAGGCGAGGGAAGTTCGCAAGCACCTTGCAGCGGGAGAGTCCGTCGTCACCAAAGACGGCATTTGGCTGGGCCGAAATTGGGTTCGAATCAGCAGTAGCAAGGATCCTCAACTCGGCGTGATCGCTCGGGGCGAGGAGATCAAGAGCCTGCTGGTCGAGGTCGACTCCGGCGCTCGCCGGATCGGGACGCTGGAGGCGAAGCTCGACGACACTCGAACGGAGCTCGGGCGGCTCGAGGAGATGCATGGCCGGCTCCAGGAGCAGGCGAATCGACAGCAGCAGAGCTACGCGCAGGTGAAGGGTACGCTCGAGACGGCGCGCACGAGCTTCGAGCAGATTCGTTCGCGAAGCGCGGCACTGGATCGAGCGATATCGGAGCTCGATGCCGAGAGACAGGCCGTGCGGCAAGCGCTGCTGCAAAGCCGTGCCCGGCTGAATGAGGTCGCCGACCGAAGCCGGCAGCTCGATGCGGCGCGCCAAGAGCTCGAGGAAACGCGGGAGCAGCATCGCCAACGGCTTCTCGATGCCCGGGCGAAGGCCGAGGAGGATCGCGACCTAGCGCAAGAAATTGCGATCAAGGTGGAGTCGCGCCGCAGCTCCAAGGAGTCCGCGGCTGCCGGGCTCCAACGCGTGCGCGCTCAACAGGAGCACTTGCTCAAACGCAAGGGGGAGCTGTCCCGCCAGCTCGAGACGTCCTCCGAGCCCGCGGAACGCGAAGAGGCGCGCTTGGTGGAGTTGCTGGATGCGCGTTTGGGCGTCGAGGATGACCTTGCGGCGGCGCGGCACGCGATGGAGGAGGTCGACATGCGGCTGCGAGATTTGGAGCAGCAACGCGCCGACCAACAACAAATCGTCAGTGAGGCTCGCGAGGTGCTCGACGGCTCGCGGCTCACCGTCAGGGAGGTTCAGGTACGCGCCGAAACGGTCAGGGATCAATTCTCTCAGACCGGCTTCGACCTCGAGACGGCGCTGGAAGCGATACCCGAGGACGCCACGCTGGTCGTGTGGGAGGAGAAGTTCGACGGGCTGGAGCGTCGCATTCAGCGCCTCGGCAACATCAATCTCGCCGCCATCGATGAATTCCGCGAGCAGTCGGAGCGCAAAGAATATCTCGATGCTCAGTTTCAGGATCTATCGGAAGCGCTCGAGACACTGGAAAATGCGATTCGCAAGATCGACCGGGAGACGCGCACGCGCTTCAAGGAGACCTTCGACGCGGCGAATGCCGGCCTTGCTCGTTTGTTCCCGCGCCTGTTCGGTGGCGGGCATGCCTATCTGGAGCTCGACGGCGACGACCTGCTGAGTGCCGGCGTCACCGTCATGGCTCGTCCGCCGGGCAAGAGAATCAGCACTATTCATTTACTTTCCGGCGGTGAGAAGGCGCTCACGGCCGTAGCCCTCGTATTTTCGATTTTCGAGCTCAATCCTGCGCCGTTCTGTCTTCTAGACGAGGTCGATGCGCCACTCGACGACGCCAACGTCGCGCGTTTCTCCGAAATTGTCAGGGATATGTCGGAGCGTGTTCAGTTTGTTCTCATCACGCACAACAAGAGCACGATGGAGGTGATGAATCAACTCACCGGCGTAACGATGAACGAACCGGGCGTCTCGCGGCTCGTGGCAGTCGACATCGATGAGGCAGTTCAGCTTGCCGCGATGTAAGTGGTTCTGCTATGAGCGAACTGCGCTGGGTGTTGCTGGGGTTGGGCGTTGCGCTGATCGGCCTTTTATATTTTTTCAGCCGGAAGCCGCTGTTCAGACTCCGTGCGCTTAGGAATCCGCGTGCGCAGGCGAGTCCCGAGTCCGCGACCGAGCCCGAAATCCCCGCCGCAGCCGTCGCCAAGAAACCGGCACCGAAGCGCCTGCCGCCCGAGAAAGTCGTGACGCTTCGTGTCATTCAGCGACATCAGAATCAAATGAGCAGCGAGGATGCAGTGCTAGCGCTGAAGCGCGCCGGCCTGACGCACGGTAAATACGGCATCTTCCATTCGATACCGGTGGATGGAGAGTGCGACGGCCTCTTCAGCGTTGCAAGCTTGACCGAGCCCGGCTCTTTCGATTTGACGCGTCTTCAGGGCGTCCACATTCCCGGTTTGAGCTTCTTCATGACACTGCCGGGTGTGGGAGATCCCGTGGAGCGTTTTGACGCAATGGTCGAATCGGCCCGGGACCTAGCTCAGTCGCTCGACGGCATTCTGCTCGATGAGCGCGGCAGCTCGTGGAGCATCCAGCGCGAGCGATTCATCCGCGAAGAGATCATCCAGTATCGTCATCAGCACAGTCGACACTAGCCTCGAGATCGATCATGCCTTCAGCGACAAGCGTTCGCGACAAGCTGGTTGGGCTTCGCGACACGATCCGTCGGTACGACTACGCCTACTTCGTTCTCGACGATCCGGAGGTTCCGGACGCTGAATACGATCGCGTGCTGCGGGAGTTACGGGCGCTCGAAACCGAGCATCCCAGCCTGGTTACCGTGGATTCCCCGACGCAGCGAGTTGGCGGCAGCCCGGCGAGCGGATTTGCGGAGGTACGGCATGAGATACCGATGCTGTCTCTGGACAATGCTTTCAATGAGCAGGAGGTAATGGATTTCGGACGGCGTCTCAAGGAACGGCTGGCGAAAGCGGACGTGAGCATTTCCGAGATCGACTTCGCGGCCGAACCGAAGCTGGACGGCGCGGCAGTGAGCCTTCTGTACGAAGATGGCATCCTTGTGCGCGGCGCGACTCGAGGCGACGGCCATCGTGGCGAGGACGTTACGCATAACATCCGGACCATCCCGGCCGTGCCCTTGCATCTTCGCGGAAGTGCCATCCCGGCACGGCTCGAAGTGCGCGGCGAAGTCTTCATGCCCAAGCAGGGATTCCTCGAGTACAACCGCAAGGCGTTGGAGCGTGGCGAGAAACCGTTCGTCAATCCACGCAACGCAGCGGCGGGTTCTCTGCGGCAATTGGACCCGAAGCTCGCGGCGGAACGGCCACTCGACGCCTTCTTTTATGGTGTCGGCCTCATCGAGGGTGGCGAGCTTCCGCCGCGCCACAGCGAGGTCCTCGGCCGGCTGCAGGGCTGGGGCCTTCGAATCTGCCCCGAATGGAAAGTGGTAGGCGGGATTCTGGGCTGTTTGGCCTATTACGAGAATATTCAACAAAAACGCGACAAACTACCCTACGAGATCGACGGAGTCGTCTATAAGGTCGATGACCGGCACTGGCAGGAGCTCGTGGGCTTCGTATCGCGCGCGCCCCGGTGGGCGATCGCGCACAAGTTCCCGGCTCAAGAAGAGCTTACAGTGATCAATGCAGTCGAGTTTCAGGTCGGCCGCACGGGGGCTTTGACGCCCGTGGCGCGGTTGAAACCCGTGTTCGTCGGCGGCGTCACCGTGAGCAACGCCACGTTGCATAACATGGATGAGATCAAGCGCAAAGATATACGGATTGGAGATGCCGTGATTGTGAGGCGCGCAGGCGACGTCATTCCAGAAGTTGTGAAAGTGATCGTCGAACGCCGCCCGAAGGATGCCAAACGGGTGAAGCTACCCAAACGATGCCCCGAGTGCCGTTCCGACGTTGTCCGGGCCGAATCGGAAGCGGTCGCGCGCTGTGTCGGAGGGCTCTACTGCCCCGCGCAACGAAAGGAAGCGCTTCGACATTTTGCATCCCGTTCGGCGATGGACATTGAAGGCCTGGGCGAGAAGCTCATCGACCAGCTCGTCGATAACAAGTTAGTCGAAACTCCAGCGGATCTCTATCGGCTCAGCGCCGAGGACCTTCAAGGGCTCGATCGAATGGGGCAGAAGTCCGCGGAGAAACTCCTCGCAGCATTACGCAAGAGCAAGTCAACCACGCTTGCAAAGTTTCTGTTGGCGCTCGGTATTCGAGATGTGGGCGAGGCAACCGCTCAGGCACTGTCGAAGCATTTCGGATCGCTCGAGGACTTGATGGAAGCGACCGAGGAGGATCTATTGGAAGTTCCCGATGTCGGTCCGGTGATCGCCGCGCACGTCAGAGCGTTCTTCCAAGAGGATCACAACCGGAAGGTCATAGATGACCTGAGGAATCTAGAGCTTGCCTGGAAAGCGCCGCGACGCGCCCGAACGGTTGCATCATCCCCGGTCTCTGGAAAAACCATAGTGCTAACCGGCTCGTTGCGGAGTATGAGCCGAGAGAAAGCCAAAGCGCGGCTACTCGAACTGGGAGCCAAAGTTACGAGCGGTGTCTCAAAGTCGACCGATATCGTCGTTGCGGGAGAGAACCCGGGATCCAAGCTCACCAGGGCAACCGCGCTTGGTATCAAGGTACTAGCCGAGGACGAATTGCTTCTTCTTGTTGCGCGAGATTCTTAACGCGGGTTGGAGACATGGCAACGACACAAGCCAGAATATTGCGAGCTTGCTACTCGTTTCTGGTGCCGGTCGCCAAATTCTTGCTGCGTGCCGGCGTCAGCTACGGCGAGTTCGATGATCTCGCACGCACTGCATTTGTGGACGTTGCTGCTCTCGAGTTTGGCTTACGAGGCCGGCAGACGAATACCTCAAGAATCTCAGCGATGACGGGGATCCCGAGAAAGGAAGTAAAGAGAATTCGCGAAACACTGCAGCCCGACCACGAGTTTCCGCGACGAGATCTTAGTCCGATCGGTGACATCCTTCATCATTGGTACACCGATTCGCGCTTTTTGAGTGCCGATGGCCAACCGTTGGCCCTTCATCTGGACGAAACCGGGCCGTCATTCGAAGATCTCGCGAGATTGTGTGCGGGAGACCTCCCCGTCGGTGCGTTGAAAGTGGAACTGCTTCGCTTAGGCGCGGCGAGTGTTAAGGAAGACGGGCTAATCCACGCTCTAAAACGAGTCGCTGTGCCTGATGCTTTTGACGACAAACTGATAACTTCCCTCTCCTTTAACTTATTCGGACTTGCATCAACAATCGCGTTCAATAGCGATCCTGGCAGAAAGTCGGAGGGCAGAATCGAGAGATTTGTTCAAAGCGACGATATCTCGGAGGCTACGAGAGGAAAACTGCGACCGCTCATTCGCAGAAGGATCGAGAGTTTTACCGAGGATTTGGATGACATGTTTTCTGCCGTGGACAGTGGGTCGCAAGGTGACGGCAGGTTAGGTGTGGGCGTCTACTACTATGAGGAGGACAAGCCCAAATAATCTGCGCGAGCTTCTCGCGCTAAAGTGCTGTTTCACCTTCCAGCAGACCCCACCTCTCTTGTAGCTTTGTCAAGCTAAGTAAGTGTTTCTAAACGGTTTTATTGGGCTCGGCGTGTTGCCCTACCTCGCGTCGTAGCTATCAGTACTTTCCATAACTTGATTTTCAACGCTTTTTGGGAATATCTTCCCCTATCTGGGTATTATGTCAGGCCATGGGGCCCGAGGAACTAAGGCAACAACTAAAAAAGGCTTACCGCAGGCTCCTAAATCCACTCGTGCGGATTCTTATCCGCAACGGGGTAACAGCAACAGAGACTTGTGAGCTAGTTCGCCTGGTTTTCATTGATGCGGCCAATAGTCGTGAGTTCAAGCTATCACGGCGCCGTCAGTCGGATACAAGAGTTGCGATTCTTACAGGGCTATCTCGTAAGGAGGTCTATCGATTAAGGCACGAAGATGCCATCGGAAAACAAGGAACAAACCTCAGCCGAGTTGGAAGGGTAATCGCCGGTTGGAATCAGGATCCAGACTTCACGGGGCCATACGGATTACCTCTTCCCGTGCCGTATGAAGATAACCCGGACATTGACGCTCCCAGCTTCTGCGAGCTCGTGAGGCGACACAGCGGAGATATGGCGCCTCGCGCAATGCTGGACGAGCTGTTGAGAACTGGCCTTGTGGAAGTCGACGACGACGGACTGATAAGGAATACGGGCAGGACCTACATTCCGAGCAAACTGGATCCGGCAGCTATCGAGAGGCTCGGGAAAGTGCTCGCGAGAATTTCGGACACCTTGGACTTCAACAACCAAGTAGATGACCCCCAGTTGGGGCGTATGGAAAGGCACGTTGAAACTGATATAGGGCTTTCAGA
Source organism: Gammaproteobacteria bacterium (assembly GCA_036396795.1). Lineage (GTDB taxonomy): Bacteria > Pseudomonadota > Gammaproteobacteria > Steroidobacterales > Rariloculaceae > JAHEEM01. The sequence continues at coordinate 59,257 of DASWKF010000007.1, forward strand.
ACAACAGTACAAGCAATTCAACATCTACCTTCGGGAAAAGAGCCAACAGCTCTTGGAAACTTTGGATAACTGGTTAGCGATGCAAGAAGGGCGGATCCGTAATAAAGGACAACAACAGGAGAGAATTCCAACCAAGCGCTTGATTACTGGTGTGGGGATTTATCACTTTCTGGACGAGAAACTGGCGTTCGAAGACGGCTACAAAGAGCAGCAAGAATAATTTGAAGTTTTAGTACTCAACTCTGTTGCACTAGGCAAAACCAGAAGGAACTTAGTGCCAGAAGAACACAGGTGGAATCCAAGATGGCCAAATTCGGTTTAGCATTTTTTCGGGTTGTCGCGGGAGCTGTCTCGCTGTGCGCCTTCGGTGCGCTTGCCTTGCGTAGCGATCCGACGCGGATCAATTCGCCTGACGCATTCATGTTCGTCAATAAGAACAAGAATGTTTCTCAGCAAATTGATGGGTCTCCAGCAGCCCCTGTATCACATTCGGCCAATGATGCCGCCACCATTGAATGGTCAGATCGAGGGCCAGTTCTCCAGCAAACGGCATTTTCGGACATTCTGGCCCAGGAGCCGGCGCTATCGTACTTCGGAATGGTTGAGATTAAGGAGGATCCTCTATGGCGCCTGGAATTTGGGCGTACGGCAGATCGTTCAACACATGTGCCAGATCTGACCATTCGAGAATACGGTGAACTGGGAAACAAAGTTGCCCAACGGGAGTCCACGATCGCTGTTGTTCGGGATCACCTGCCCAATGGTACGGACACTTCTCCTTTGGTTGTTTATGGGCCAGTTGAAGGCGTTTCGGATGGAGCAGTAACCGTATTGGGGCAAACCTTTGATGCGTCGCTACTTTTTTCAAACGGTGCGGAGTTCGAAGGACTTGTAGGTCGTCTCGCGTATGTGGAGGCGCAAGCGTCCGAAAACGGATTCCAAGCAACCCGCGTTGAGTTTTTTGGCGACTACTCCGTTCCTGGAGCCACCACCGTGTTCGTTCACGGCAATCTGGCTCAATCGGAGGATCCGCTTGGCCACGTATCTGTAGGAGATCTCGAGGTCGACGTTACCGGTCTATACGCTGAGTATTCACTGGAGCCTGGGAGCCAATTAAGTTTGCCCGGCATTCAGCCGTCGCCCGGAGGCGTGATTCTAGGGTATGACGAGCTAGTGGCTGATGAGAACCTAATTGCTGCTCTAGCTACTTCAGACCTAGTGTCAATTTCAGGCAGCAGCCTGCAGAGCATCTCAGGCAGCAGCCTGCAGAGCATCTCAGGCAGCAGCCTGCAGAGCATCTCAGGCAGC
>DASWKF010000008.1:0-34922 GCA_036396795.1 Gammaproteobacteria bacterium
CTGGGTTGCGACGGCTCGCTCGTCGGTATCGTCGAGGATCAAGACGGTGAGCCGCTCAACGTCGGCCGCAAGACCCGGGCGATCCCGCCTGCCATCCGACGAGCGCTCAAAGCCCGCGACGGCGGCTGCCGCTTCCCGGGCGCACGTACACGCGCTTCACCGAAGGCCATCACGTCAAGCACTGGGCCGACGGCGGCGAGACCAAGCTCTCCAATCTCATCACGCTGTGCAGCTTCCATCACCGCCTCGTGCACGAGGGCGGCTACGGGCTGCGCGTGACCGACGACGGTTTGTTCGTGTTCTCCGAGCCCGACGGCACCCGCCTGGCGGAGGCGGGCCGGCTCGACCGTCACTTGCAGAAATGTTTCAGCGGGAACATTTCAACAGACGAGCCGGCGACGTTACCGCTCTTCCGCATCAACCGCGAGCACGGCCTTGAGATCGACCGAAACACGGCAATGCGCCGCTGGATCGGCGACCGGATGGATTACGGTTGGACGACGGAGATACTCTGTCGTAACGACGATGTCGGGCCGTGAGCCGGCGGCTCAGTCTCGTTGCTCGGTGTCGACGAACGTAAAGTGCAGCTTGCCGATCCCGATCACGTCGCCGTGGACCAGGGTGTGGCGCTTGACGGCTACCGCGTTAATTTTGAATCCGTTTCTGCTGCCGGCATCTTCGATTATCGCCTCGTCGTCGCTGCAGATTATCCGGGCATGAATGCGGCTCACGAACGTACCATTGAGTCGAATGTTGGCGGATTCCGAGCGCCCGATCGTCATGACTCCCTTGTGCAATGGGAATTTGATCGGATGCTCCAGATTCATGTAGACGAGCAAGCGCGACACCCGCGTTCTGCTGCCGTATTCCTCGGGCGCGATGACTTCCGGTGCGATCATCTCTTGCCATTCGGCGTCGGGGGCCTCCGCCGGCTGCCCCCTCAGCGAGCTGAGACGGCCGGATGCCTTGCTCTCATTCAGCATCAGGTGGAGGCCCGACATCAGCTCGTCGATGCTCGGCAGTAAGGCATGGATATCCGGCCCCACTTCCTGGTCGTCCGGCAATGTTATCGTCTCGGTTTGCATGCCCTCGATCGAGGCGAGCTGCTGTTGCAGCCTGTCCCGCTCGGCGCTCACGAGCATGAGCTCCGCGCGCGCTCGGCTCAGCAGGCGCATCGACTCTTCACGGCCTCTGCCGAGCGCGTCCAGGCGCACGCTCTGATCGGCCAGCTTCGCCTGGGCTTCCTGAAGAGCCAGCTCGAGCTTCTCGAGCCGATCATCCGAATCGGCGCCCTTGTCGTTCTCCTCACTCATCCCCGAGTCTCTTGATGCCGCGCGCTTACTTACTGAATGTTTTCAGAACTTCATACACCGCCGCGGTGTCTTCGCGGCCCCGGCCCGCTTCGACCGCCGCGGTATATACCGGCGCGCTCGCCGAGAACACCGGCGTCGCGGTTCCGGTGGCTTCGGCGAGCTCGCGGATCAGCTGCATGTCCTTCTGCCAGATCTCGAGCTTCATGGTCGCGGGCTGGTAGCGCTGCTCGACCATGAGCGGCCCCCTGAGATCGAACACGCGCGAGCCGCCCGCCCCCGCGCCGGCGACTTGCTGAATGACTTTCGGATCCAGGCCGCTGCGCACGCCCAGAAGCATCGCCTCCGCGGTCGCGACGTTGTGGACCGCCACGAGCAGGTTGGCGACGAGCTTCATCTTGGTGCCGTTGCCGAACTCGCCGAGATACGGGCACGACCGCCCGAAGCCGAGGAACACGGCCTCACAAGCCTTGCAGCTCGCCTCATCGCCGCTCGCATAGATGACCACGTCGCCGACGGCGGCCTGCGCTCCGGTGCCGCTAAGCGGGCAATCGAGCAGCACGACCTCGGCCTCGGCGAGACGGTCACGGCTCTCGAGCTTGGCTTGAAGCGGCAAGGTGCTGAGCTCCGCGACGATCAGGCCGCGGCGCTCGGGCTCGGCGAGACCCACGATCTCAGCGGTAACCTGCTCCAAGGCGCGCACGCTCGGCAGGCTCGTCAGAACGACGTCGGCTGCCGCGGCCACTGCGCCGGCGGAGGTCAGGACCTCGACGCCATGGCCGCGGGCTTCCTCGCAGCGCGCAGTGTCCGGATCGAAGCCGCAGACGGCGTTGCCGGCGACGATGAGATTCTTCGCAATCGCGCCGCCCATGATCCCTAAGCCGACGACGCCGACTTTTTCGTGGGCGCGCATCATCTGCCGGCGAGCGAATGGGCGAGCGCTTCGTACTCGCGGCTCTGTGCGACGCGCTCGGCTTCGTATTCGACGCCGTCCATGTATTCGGTGTTTTCGCCGAGCTGCGCCATCGCCGCCAGGTAGGCCGGATCGGACTGAAGCTCGGCAAACGCACGGCGCAGCCTCGCGAGCCTGTCATCAGGCACACCGGTCGGCGCCATGACGACGCGGTGCATGAAGCCCGTGCTCTGTGAGATGCCGAGCTCGGCGAAGCTCGGCACGCCGGCTAGCGTGCGCTCCGTACCCGCCGTCCCGAGCACGCGCACGGCCCCGACCTCGATGTCGGCGCCGAGCGTCGCCGGGAAGGCCGCGGAGACGTCGACGTCGGCGGCCAACAGCGCCGCCTTGGCCGGGCCGCCGCCGCGATAGGGCACCAGACGGAATCTCAAGTCACGATCCTGCATGATCTGGCTCGCGGTGACGAAGAACGCGGCCCACAGCCCGCTGTGCGAGAACTTGAGCGCGCCCGGCCTGGCACGCGCGTCGGCCTCGAGGTCCGCCCAAGTTCGATATGGGCTGTCGCCGCGAACCACCAGACCGACCTGACCGTAGTTGATGCGCGCGACGCTGATCAGGTCCGCGTTGGTGTCGTAGAACTCGTTGGCGAAGGTGTGCTGATAGAGCTGATCGCGATAATTGTCGGTGAAGATCAGCGTATAGCCGTCGGCCGGCGCCCGGATCGCCTCCAGCGTGCCCTTCTGCCCCGCCTCGCCGGGGACGAGCTTGATGATCATCGCCTGACCGAGGTGACGCTGAATGAAGGTCGTGAACACGCGCGCATTGAGATCGTGCGAGCCGCCGGCGGCGTAGGGCGTGATCAGCGTGATCGGTCTCGCGGGATATTGCGCCGACGCCTGAGCCGCGGCGAACAGCAGCGCCAAAAACAGGCCGACGCGCCGGCTGCCCATCACAGCGCCCTCCGCGCGAGATCCTGCCGGCGCAGGCGGTTCATGCGCCGGCCGAGCAAGGTGCCGAGCACGGGGGTGGCGATCACGATCGCGGTCATGCCGAGTCTCTCGGTGAAGGCGTATTGCAACAGGCTGTCCCCTGCCAAGGAGATGGTCTGGCCGAAAGTGTATTCGAGTTCCCGGCCCAGGATGAAGCCCATGACCATCGGCATGACGTCGAAATCGGCCTTCTTGGCGACGATGCCGACGACGCCGAAGCTGATCAAGGTCAAGATATCGAACGGATTGCTGCGCGCGAGATAAGTCCCGGCGAACGCCAGCATGATCGTTATCGGAATCAACAGCGTTTTCCTGATCGTCACGACGCGCGTAAAAAGAGGAATCGTGAGGTAACCGGCGATCAGAAAGATGATATTCGCCAGCAACATGGCGAAGAGGATGCCGAAGACGATCGGCCCGCTGCTCTCGAGCAAGGTCGGCCCCGGCCGCAAGCCCTGCATCATGAACGCGCCGAGCAAGAGCGCGGTGACGTTGTCGCCCGGAATGCCGAGCGTCAGCAGCGGCACCATCGTCGGCCCGTTCACCGCATTGTTCGCGGCTTCCGCCGCGGCGACGCCGTCGAGCTCGCCCTTGCCGAAATTCTCCGGATGCTTGGAGGCGTTTTTCGCGGCGATGTAGCCCATCATCGCCGCGACCGTTTGGCCCAGGCCCGGCACGAGCCCGACCACCGTGCCTATGCCCGTCGAGCGAACGATCGTCCGCACCGACCTCTTGAGCTCGGCGCCGCTCAGCCGCTCGCCGACCAGGCTCGCCACGCGGCCCCCTCGCGTTTCACCGATGCGCACGGCGTTGAAGATCTCGGGCAGCGCGAACAAGCCGATCAGCATAGGGATCAGATGGAAGCCGTCATAGAGCTCCGAGGTGCCGAAGGTATAGCGCGCCATCGCGGAGAACGGATCGGCGCCGACGAAACCGAACCACAAGCCCAGCCCGAGCATGATCAGCCCCTTGAGCGCCGGCCCGGTCGAGGTCACGGAGACGATCACGAGGCTCAGGAACATGATCGCCGCAATCTCCGGCGGACCGAAGCCGAGCACCACCGCGGCGACGGGGATGATCATCACCAGCGTCAAGAGATCGCTGCAGAAATCCGAGGCTACGGATGCGAAGAGCGCCATCTCAAGCGCTTTGCGCGCTTTGCCCTGCTTCGCGAGCTCATGGCCGTCGAAAACGGTGACGACCGACGCCGCCGTGCCGGGCATCGAAATCAGGATCGCCGGCACGCTGCCGCCGTAGATGCCGCCCTTGTAGACGCCGATCAGGAACGGAATGCCGATCAGCGGATCACCGACGAGAAACGCGATCGGCATGAGCACCGACATGCCCATCGTCGTCGTGAAGCCCGGCAAGGCTCCCATGAGCATGCCGAGCAGCAGGCCGCCGGTCATCCAGACGAAAGTATCGATCCGCAGGGCGGCTTCGAATCCGGCGAGCAGCGACTCAAGCACGGCGCGAACCCAAGCCTAAAGGCCCGGCAGAAGATTCAGTATCGGCGCGAGCGCGGTTTCGATCGCGTCGAGCTCGGGTAAGGACGTGCGCAAAAAATGCGTCACGAGCACGTAGAGCGAGAGCGGCAAAATCACGCTGATGCTCAGGATCTGCGGCAGGCTGTCGTTACCGACCAAAAGCGACGTCGCCGCCATGAGCAGAAACATCGTGATCAGGAAACCTGCATGCTCGAGCAACAGCGCGCAGACGACGATGACAACGAGAAACGAGAGTTGGCGCTTGAGGCCGCCGGCGACGTCCGCAACGCTCGCCGCCGCGATCGGGTGCGAGCCCGCCTGCTCGAGCTCCCGCGCCCGGTTGATCAGGAACAGCCCGCACACGGCCGCGAGCCCGACGAGCACGACCGTCGGGAACAAGCCCGGATCGAGCGGCGAGATGTCGCTGCTCAAGATGAACGGCGGCTCGTCGATGAGCGGGCCGCCGAAGGCGAGCGCGGCGACGGTGAGAAGCAGGACGACCGCGACGAGAATCGAGTCGGCTTCGCGGAACAATATCAGGCGACCGCGGCAGTCGACGATGCGCGACCCTCGAGCGGCAGCGCCACGGCTTGGTTGCGCTCCGCGGAAAGGTCGGCGGCCATGTACACTTCCATGACGTTGCGTGCCTGCTCGGCGGTGGCCATCACCGGGCGATCGAGGGCGATCGCTTCGAGAAAATGCACGGTCTCGTTGTGCATCGGGCCCGCAAACACGTGGCCGACGGATTCACCGGGCATCGACGACATCGGCAGTTGAATGCCCTTCTCGAGCGTGTTGAAGATCACGTCGCGATGCGTGTCGTCGATCGTCAACATCCCCTTGGTGCCGGTCACCTCGATCCAGGTGCCGGAGTAGTTCGGGTAGCCGGGCGGCATCGTCCAGCCGGCGCCGATCGTCAACACCACCCCGTTGTCGAGCGTCACCATGAGCCACTGGGCGTCCTCCAGGCCGGTGACGTCTTTCATCGCGCCGTAGCTCGATTGCGAATAGACGCGCACGGGCCGCGCCGGCTCCATGCACCAGAACACGAAGTCGAGATCGTGGGTCGCTTCCATCGCCGCCGGCGACAGCTTGATGCGCCCGCCGATCTTGTTGCCGAGCCCGCGCGTGATATGGCGGCTCACGAGCACGCAGACCGGATCGCCGATGGATTTCTCCACCAGGCTCTTCTTGACGTAGGCGAACTTCGGGTTGAAGCGCTGCGAATAGCCGATCGCGAACTTGCGCTGCTTTTTCCTGGCCAGCGCAATGAGCTCGTCGGCTTCGTCCAGCGTCAATGCGAGTGGTTTCTCGAGAAATACGTGCTTGCCGGCCGCAAGCGCATCCCTCGCCATCGGGTAATGCGTCGTTTCCGGCGTCGCCGAGATGATGATCGCATCGACGTTGCCGCGCGCGAGTATTTCCTTATAGTCGCCCGTCACGGACGCCGGTCGCGTCTGCGCGGCGACCTCATCGAGGCGTTCGCGATTGATCTCGGCGAGGTGCAGCTCCGCGACCAGTGGGCTCGCGGCGCAGGTGTTCGCGCGGATTCCGCCGCACCAGCCGGCTCCGATCAGACCGATGTTTATCTGTTTCATGGCAGCTCTCCTATAACATCATCGCGGGCAACCAGGCGGCGATCCCGGGGATCAGCAGGATCGAGATCGCGACGCCGATCATGATAATCCAATAGGGGATCGAGCCCTTGAAGATCTCCTGCAAGGTCACCGTCGCGTCGGGAACCGAGGCCTTGACCGTGAAGATCAAAAGCCCCATCGGCGGCGTCAGCAGGCCCGCCTCGATGATCAAAATACCATAGATCGCGAAGGCGATTTCGTTGAACCCGGCGGCGAGCGCGATCGGCACGAAGATCGGGATCGTCAGCAGGATATCCGAGATCGAATCGATCAAAGTCCCGAGCAGCAGCCACACGACGGTCATGACGACGATGATGCCGAAGGCGCCTAGCCCCAAGCCCGTGAACAGGTCCTGAATGAGATTGATGCCGCCGCTCACGGCCAGCAGTCGCGAATACATCGACCCCGCGATCAGCAGGAACATGATCGGTGCCGTCGATCGGCCGGCATTGTAGATCGCCTCGATGAACTCCGCCGTTCTCAGGCCCTTGGCCCAGCCCACGACCAGGCTGCCGAGCGCGCCGAACCCCGCCGCCTCCGTGGGCGTGAATACGCCGAGCCAGATGCCTCCGAGCACCACAAGGATCAGCGCGACGATGCCTAAGCCGCTGACGAGCTCGGACCGCGTTTCGCGGGGGTCGCGGGCCGCCTCACGCTCAGCATCGACCGGGGGCGCGAGGTCCGGATTGCGCGCCGCGGCGATCGCGCAGTACGCGATGAAGGCCGAGCCGAGCAGGATGCCGGGCAGCACGCCGCCGAGAAACAGCGCGCCGACCGAGCCCTCGGTCAGGATCGCCCAGACGATCATGAGCACGCTCGGCGGGATCAGCATCCCCAAGCTGCCGCTGCCTGCAATCACGCCCAGCGCATACGACTTCTGATATCCGAGCCGCCGCATCTCGGGGTAGGCGATGCGGCTGAACGTCGCGGCCGAGGCGATGGCCACGCCGGAGACCGCGGCGAACGCTGCGTTGCCGAGCACGGTCGCCGCCGCGAGCCGCCCCGGCAAGCGGCGCATGGCGCGATTGCAGAGCAGATAGAGATCGGTCGCCGCGCCTGAGCGGCTGATGATCTCGCCCATCAGCATGAACAGCGGGATCACGGCGAGCGCGTCGGTGCGGATCGCGTCGTAGGCCGTAGACCCGAGAATCGACAAGGCGATATCGATGTCGTCGTAGCTCAGGTAGACGCCGATGACGCTGGCGACGCCGAGCGCGACGCCGATGTGCACGCCGATGACGACCAGCGCCAGCAGGATCGCGAGCGAATAGAAGATGACTTCGGGGCCCATCCCCGTCATGGCACCGGGCTCCCTGGCGATACCTCAGACACCGACGATGTCCTGCTCGTGCCGCTCGAGGCGGCCCGTCCAGTCGAGATAGAGCAGATAGCAATAAACGTAGGCGGCGAACAATGAGGTGACGACGACGAGGAACCGCACCGGATAGGTCGGCACCCGGAGGGCGCCCTCGCCTTCGTACTCGCTTACGCCCAGCGCCTCCAGCGCCGGCCCCCAGGCGCTGAATGCCGTGCCGAGAAAGAACAGCAGCCCGAGCACCGAGGCGATCGAGCGCAACACCCGCTGCCAGTCGCTGCCGACGAGATCGTAGAGCAAGGTCGTGCGAATCATGCCGTTGCGATAGATCGCCAACGGAATCTGCAAGAACGTGATCGAGACGACCGAGTTCTTGATGATCTCGGTGGCGCCCAGCAGCGGCTGGCTGAAGAGATAGCGGCCGCCGACGTCGATGAAGATGATCACGGCGAGCACCAGCACCCAGCCGGCCGACACGACGTGAATCGCGCGTGCCGTTCGGCCGATCAGATCTCGCGAGCCAGGTTTCACACGGTTTCCCAGCGCCCTGATTTCACCGACTTGGCGATCGCCTCGAGGATCGCAACATTGTGGATCCGCTGCTCATTCGTGAAGCGGTATTCGCCGCGGCCCTCGACGGCATCCGCCCAGGCCTCGAGATTGGCGCGGACCGGATCGAGGGGCGGGAAGGTCTCGCTGTGCTGAACCTCGTCCTTACCGCAGGTGATCAGATGCGTCTGACCGCCGTGCTGCGGATGCGAATCGTCGCGCGCCTCGACCCACATGTCGTCACCGAACACCGTGAAACGCCCGTAGTACGGTGTCGCCGAGATTGCGGCGACGAAACCGGTTGCGCCGCTCTTGAACTTCAGGTTCACGTTGACGACGTCGCCGGTCGGCAACCGCAGCTTGCGCCGCGCGCTCTGCGCGCAGAGCGCCTCCACCGGGCCGAACATCGAGATGAACAGATCCGTGAGGTGCACGCCCATGCCCGTCATGCCTGCGGCCGGCGCCTCCTCGTGCGAACCGCGCCACTCGTCGGCCTGCACGGTCGTGAAGATGCTGTGCGAGAAGTTCGCCTCACAGTGCATCTGCGTGCCGCCCAGTGCGCCCCCGGCCACGAGCTCGGCGATCTTTTCCATCGTCGGCTCGAAACGCCGCTCGTGACCGACACCCATGACGATTCCGGCTTTTTCGCAGGCCTCCACCATGCGTTCGACGCTCGCCTTCGTCAGCGAAAGCGGCTTCTCGCAGAAGATCTGCTTGCCGGCATCGAGTGCCGCGAGCACCTGACCCTCGTGCTGCGAATGGGGCGTGCAGAGAATGACGGCGTCGACCTCCGGATCCGCGAGCACCTTTTCGTAGTCGTCGACGAGTGCGATACCGGTCTCATCGGCGAAGTCCTGGTGCTTCGCGGGTGCGCGCGCGGCCAGCCGGTTGATCGTCAGCTTCTCGCTTCCCTCTACGCACTTGACCATATGGCGGCCCCACCAGCCCAGGCCGATCATTGCAGCTCTTACCATGTGCTTCCCTTCCAGCTTCTTCCTTGAGAATACAGAGACGGCGTCGAGTCACTCGATCGAGTACTGAACCGGCCACTCAAAGCCGCTTTGGGTCACGGCGTCGATATAGGTGCGCAGAACCGCCGTACCCGGCATGCCGCGGGAGTTCGCCTCTCGGGCCATGCTGTTCGGGAAATCGACGAGCGATCGAGCCCATTCGCGGCGAACCTCCTGCGGCAATGTGCGAACGGTCGCGCCGGCGGCGCGCAAGTTCTCCAAGCCGGCGATCTGCCGCTCATCGAGCAGGCGCGCGGTTTCGACCTCATACTCGCGCCCGACCTCGGCGACGATGACCTGCACGTCGGGCGGAAGGCGGTCGAAAGAGCGGGTGTTCATCGTCACGATCGCCGCTCCGCCCATCGCGCCGAAACCGATCAGCGTGTAGTAGGGCGCCGGCTCGTGGTACTTGTAGGCGAAGTACGACGACGGATACATGAGCCAGCCCGAATACACGCCCGTGGACATGGCCATGTAGCCGTCGGGCAGCGCCGATTGCACGGGGATCACGCCGGCATAGGCCAGCCAGGGCAAGTTCGGCCCGGCGCCCGCGATCTTGACCCCGGCGAGATCGTCAATCGAATCCCAGGCACCGACCGTGCCGAGATGATAGTTGTCGAATCCGTTGAGGCCCAGCACGCGCTGGCCGTACCTTTGCTCGAGCTGCTCGTCGAGCCAGGGATGGGCGTCATAAACCTGCCGCGCCAGGCGTATGGCGAGCTGCGCGTCCTGCGGGCCGAAAGGCACGAAATACTGGAAGTTGTGCAGGAACAGCTTTGCCGGCTCGAAGCAGGTGCAATAACCGCCGATATCCAGGATCCCGATTTGCACGGCCTCCAGCGTTTCGGCGACGGAGGCGATCGAGCCCGCGTAACCCTCGATGATTCTGAGCTCGTGATCGGTTTCTTCGGCGACGCGGCGCTTGAGCTCCGGCACGAGGAAATCCCGCATGCCGGTCGCGTAGACCGTCGCGCCCGCGGGATGGCCCGAGCCGACACGCAAGGTGTAGAGGTCGGCGCGCGCGCTCGCGCCGCAGAACGCCGCCGTGACGAATAGGATGCCGGAGAGTAGAAAACCTGCGCCGTTCAGGCCCGATCTGGCTATCACCACGTCCTCTATGCCGACGCGCGCTCTGGCGCCGCATGCCTTGCCGTTTCCGGATTGAGCTCGCAGGCCTCGGTCCAGCTGATGATATTCAAGGTGCGCACGAAGCTGCCGGCGCCGACGTTCTCGGCGCACCACAGACCGAGCTCGACGATCTCGGCGTCCGAAAAATGCTGCTCGAGCTCCTTGTAGAACGCATCGTCGTCGGCTTTGCCGATATCGTGCTTCAGATGATCCGCGAATCGGAGCGCAAGCTTTTCGCGCGCGGACAACAACGGGCTCGTCTCGAAATTCCAAACCTCTTGGATCTTCTCTTCCGTCAGCCCGGCGGCCTTGGCTGCCGAGGAACGGACCGTGCCGCAGTAACCGCACTCATGGTCGAACGCGATCTTCACGCGGCACAGCTCTTTCAGATCCTTCGGCAATTCACCGTTGTTGGAAAGCTCCAGCCAATATTTGTACCAGGCGACGCCGGCGGGACTCTTGAACAGGATCCTGAGGACGCGCGGATCCGGCGAGCCCGCCGATTCCGCGTTTCGCAGCAATGCCCTCGCCTCTCCCGAGAGCTCGGCTTCGTCCAAGAAATTCAGTCGCGGCATCGGCGCCCCTCGCGAGCTCGGCTCGACGACGATCGTTTTGCTAGAGGCCGACGATCGCTCTGGCGTCGCCCTGCAGCTCGACGACGTGCAGGCCGGTGCCTGCGCGGTCGACGGCGTAGATATAACCGCGATCGTCGATATTGACGTTGTTCGTCTGCACGACGACCTTGCATTCCTCCACTCCGTCGATGGGTGTGCAGTACTCCGCCGTGTTGGCGTTGACCTCGGGGATGAAATAGCCGACTTCGACAGGATTGAAGGGATTGCGAATATCCACGGCGCGAATACCGGCATTGAAATAAGAGAGCACGGCGAGCGTCTTGTCGAAGGCCGGGTTGTAGGCGTCGTGCACGGAGTGGGGACCGAAACGGCCGCCGCGGTTGCAGAAATCGCCCGGCTCCTCCGGCACTTGGAAGGTCGAGATCGGAAACGGCTTGTCCTCCAGCGAGATGTCGACGATAAACGTGACGTCCCGCGTGCCCTGGCAACGTGCGGCATCGCCGCCGGCTTCGGAGACGATGATCAGGAGATCGCGAGAAGAATTTTCGCTATCGTCGGCATAGTCGGCAATCGGAACATCGTAAATCGGCTTGGCCGTGTGCGCGCCCCAGTAGCGCGGAAAGTCCAAGCGGGCAATCTGCGGATAGAGCAGATTCTCAGGTAGAGGCGCAAACGGATCGTCCGCGTCGGGGTCGCCGTTCAAGAACTTGTCACGGTCGAGAATTTGAAGCACGCCGTTCCCGCCGCTGCCGTAGCCGAGATACATGCGGTTGCCGACGACGAAGGGTTGATGCAGACCCGAAACGGATTCCTCGGGCATGGGCCCGCCGGCACCGGGCTGCCAGCCGTCGAGCCCGAAGTCGCGGATATGCCTGGGCGCTTCGGGATTGCTGAGGTCGAAGGTCTGGAGCAATCGCGTCACGCGCCAGCCCTCGGGCGTTCCGTTGAAGTAGCCGATGCCGGTTTCACACTCCCACTGGAATTTGTGGGTTTCCCGGTCGCCGCGGCTGGATTCGCCGCGCGACGAGTATCCGGTCTCGGCGACGGTCGTGAGAAACACGGGCGCGGCCGGATCCGTGACGTCGAAGATTTCGTAACCCAGCAAGCCGTTGGTTCGCGCGAGATAGATTTTCTCGGGATCGGCGTTCGGCAACACCGCGCCGTCACAGATCTGCACGTGCTGCGTGCCGCTCGCCTCGGTGCCCGTCGGCGGCTGATGACGCAACAGCACCGGCAAGCCGGGATCGGTGACGTCGAGAATCGACATGCCGTTGACCTCGACCTGCCCGGTCATCGGGTTCAGCGCCTCACCGGCGTGATGGCCGACGAAAAGTATCGTCCGCCCGGCATAGGTATGCGGCACGGGCTGATACGCCGAGCGCCCCTGCAGCTCGTGCGACCCGACGAGGCTCATGTTCCGGGCCTCCGGTCCGGCGGTCGTGGCCGCCGCCTCGGTGGCCGGCGCGGTGGCCGGCCCGGTGGCCGGCGCCGCCGGAGCAGACGCCATCTCGGTTCCGGCGTCACAGCCCCCGAGAAGCACTGTGCAAGCGAGCAGGCGGCGGATGCGATGCGGCGATTCGGCGGAATATCTCGTGGACATGCGGCGTAGTCTCCCAGCTTATGTTCGCTATTGTTGTTATGTCGATAGCGTGTGCGGAAAACAAAGTTTACTCAATTCGTCCCCTTTCTGCAGTTCTTAGCGAGCGCATTTATCGTATGATGATCGAAAATGTCTCGGGATGCGGCCTACAAGCCCCCCCCAGGCGGCACACTGATACCGTGAACTCGCAAAGCCCGTCAGCCCGTCTCCGCGGCAGCACCCTGGCCGCCGCCGTTGCTTTCGGTTGGACTGGCGTGGTCTTCGGGCAGCTCGGCGAAGGCTATTGGGGAACGGATCTTTCGCAGCCTCTGCTCGACAACGCCTTGGAGATCACCCTGGCGCCGGATTTGACGGCCCTGAGCGGCGCCGAGCTCCAAGCCGTGCAGCGCTTGATCGAAGCCGGCAGCATTCTTCAGAGCCTCTACGAGGATCAGATGCATCCGCAGGCGCTCGAGGCCTTCGAGACCCTGAACGAGCTCGTGACGACCGATTCGCCGATGGCGATAGACAATCTCCAGAGGCTCTACCGCCTGTTCAAGGGGCCGATCGCAACGACACTGGAGAACGAGCGCTTGCCGTTCTTGCCGGCCCGGGCCGAAACGCCGGGCAAGGCCGTCTACCCAGAAGGCATCACCGCTGAAGAGATCGACGCGTTCATTGCGATCCGCAACGATACCGGAGACTTGCTCGAGGGGCGCACCGTCGTCAGACGTGCGACAGTCGCGAACCTTCGCGAGGACATCGGCTCGCTGCAGGATTACCCGGTTCTCGGCACCTTGCATCCCGGCTTGAGCGAGCGCCTCGCGCGTCTCGTTCAATCGCCGGATCAAAGCGCGATCTATGCCGTGCCCTACTCGGTCGCCTGGGCACCTTCGCTGCTGCGCGTCTATGACCTGCTGTGGGAAGCGGCGGATCTGCTGCAAGCGACGGACTCGGACTTCGCCGCTTACCTCAGGCTTCGCGCGCGCGATTTGCTCAGCGACGACTACGAGGGCGGCGACGCCGCTTGGGTCACGGGCACTTTCGGCCCGCTGAACGCGCAGATCGGCAGCTACGAGACCTACGATGACGCGCTGTTCGGCGTGAAGACGTTTTTCGGCATGAACGTGTTGCTGCGCGATCGGGAGCGCAGCGCCTCGCTGGCTCGAGCGCTGACGAATCTGCAGGCCATCGAGGACCGGCTGCCGTACGACGCTCACCGCCGCGTGCGCACCGAGATACCCGTCGGCGTCTACCACGTGATCGCCGACTTCGGCCAATCGCGCGGCGCGAATACGGCGACGATACTGCCCAATGACGCGAATCATTCGCGCAAGTACGGCAGAACAATCCTGCTGCGCTACAACATCATGACCAATGCGGCTATCTTCGAGCAGGGCCGGCGGCGCCTCGCCGCGGCAACCGGTCCGCAGTTCCGCGACGACCTGACCTTGGAAGGCACCTTTCAGCGCACTCTGTGGCACGAGGTCGGACACTACCTCGGCGTGGATGTCACGCGCGACGGCCGCGATCTCGATCAGGCCTTACAACAGTTCGCCGATCTCTTCGAGGAAATGAAGGCCGACCTCGTTTCGCTCTATACGGCGAGTTATCTGCGCGATATCGGTTATCTCGACACGACGGAGCTGCGGTCGCTGCACGCGGGCGGCATTCTGCGCGTGCTCCAGGCCAATCAGCCGCGCCGCTCGCAGCCGTATCAGACGATGCAGCTCATGCAATGGAACTACTACCTCGAGAACGGCCTGCTCGAATTCGACGAGGCTTCCGGGCGCATGCAAATCCACTACGAGCTGTATGACGAGGTCGTCGGCAACCTGCTCACCGAGGTGCTCGCAATCCAGCACGAGGGCGATGCGGGCGGCGCGGAGGCGTTCGTGGAGCGCTGGGGCCATTGGGATCCGGAGCTTCATGGGATCATCGCCGCGAATATCCGCAACGCAATCCAATATCGCTACTACCTCGTGCGCTACGCCGTCATCGATCCGCCGGTTCATTGAGCTCCCCCAAGGCCAAGCTCACGCAGGGGCCGGTCGGCCAGCGCCTGCGCGAGCTCACGGTGCCGACGATCTGGGGCATCTTCGCGATGATGAGCTTCAACGTCGTCGACACCTGGTTCGTCGGCCGGCTCGGCACCGCGGAGCTGGCGGCGATGAGCTTCACGTTTCCGGTCGTGATGACGCTCATGAGCGTGGCGATCGGCTTGAGCGCCGGCACGTCATCGGTCATCGCCCGCGCTGCAGGCCGGGACGACGAAGAAAAGATGCGGCGCCTCACGACCGACGCGTTGGTTCTCGCGACGCTGATCACCGGCGCGTTGTCGCTGCTCGGATACTTGAGCATCGAACCCGTGTTCCGGCTTCTGGGCGCATCCGACGAGCTGCTGCCGCTCGTTCGAGAGTACATGGCACCGTGGTATGCCGGTCTCGTATTCTTCCTCGTGCCCATGGTGGCCATGTCGACCTTGCGGGCGACGGGCGACGCGAAAACTCCCGGACGATTGCTGATCGCAAGCTCGGTGCTCAACGTCTTGCTCGATCCGCTGTTGATCTTCGGTCTGGCCGGCTTCCCGCGCCTGGAACTCGCCGGCGCCGCCTATGCGACCGTGCTGGCGCGCGCGGTGATGCTCGTCGGGTCGCTGTGGATCCTGCATGCGCGCCTCGGCTTGCTCACCACGATCCGGGTTCCTGCCGAGCGGCTCTGGGCATCGTGGGCGGGCATCCTGCATGTCGGGCTGCCCGCCGCGGGGACGAACGTCATCATCCCGGTAGCGAACGGCGTCATCGTCGCGCTGGTTGCGAGCTTCGGCGCCGATGCGGTCGCTGGGCTCGGCGTCGCAATCCGCATCGAAATGTTCTCGCTGATCATCTTCTACGCGATGTCCGGAATCATCGGACCGTTCGTCGGACAGAACTTGGGTGCCGCGCGGCGCGACCGAATTCTGCTTGCGCTCAAGCTTTGCTTCGTTTTTTGTCTGGCTCTCGGCACGTTACTCGCGCTCGCCGTCGGCGCTCTCGCGATCCCGCTCGCGCGCCTGTTCTCGGGATCGGCCGAGGTCGTGCGTGTCGCCGCGACCTATCTCTGGATCGTGCCGCTGAGCTACGGCGCGGCCGGCATCATCATGATCGTCAACGCCGCCTTCAACGGCCTCGGCCGGCCGCTGCCCGCAACGGTGATCTCGGTCACGCGGATGGTCGTGATCTATATACCGCTGGCTCTCGCAGGACGGGCGCTGTTCGGCATCACGGGCGTTTTCGTCGCCGCCTCCTTGAGCAACCTGCTGGTCGGCGCCGGAGCGGCGCTTTGGGCCTGGCTGGCGTCAACCCGGCTACCCTCGAGTGCTCGCCTGTCGTTCGAACCTGGAAGCTAGCCACTGCCCGCCGATCATGGCGGCCACAAACATCAGGATGGATGGCGACAATGACGCCAACGCGGCAATCGCCGGCCCGGGACACAGGCCCGCGAGCCCCCAACCAATGCCGAACAGCACGCTGCCGGTGATCAGCCGTAGATCGATGTCGGTTTTTTCAGGCACGACGAACCTTTCCGTCAATACCGGTCTCGCTCGTTTCAGCACCAACGGAAACGCGATGCCGGTGACCGTCACTGCTGCGGCCATGACAGCCAGCAGGGTTGCGTCCCAGGCTCCGAACACATCGAGGAACCCTATTACCCGTCTCGGATTAACCATCTCGGACACGCACAACCCCAGACCAAAAATTACCCCCGAAACCAATGCGGCCAGGATCGTATTCATGACATCACCTGCCGGGTGACATAGACAGTGAGCATGGCCGCGCCCATGAAGATGAACGTGGCGGCGACGGATCGCTTCGATCGTCTGGCCAGCCCACAGACGCCATGACCGGACGTGCAACCGGAGCTTACTCGCGTGCCGACACCCACCAAGATGCCGGCGATGGCGAGCACGGTCCCCTCTACCTGCAATTGCAGCGGCAAGGGCCCCCAGATCAGCCTGTAGAGCGCCGCACCGAGAATCAAGCCTGCAATGAAGGCGGCTCGCCACGGCACGTCCTTCGCCGCCCCGAACGTGATCACACCGCCGAGAATTCCAGAGATACCTGCTATGCGCCCGATCATCAGCAACAGGAGCACGCTGGCGAAACCGATCATGGCTCCGCCCGACAAACCCCCGATGATATTGGCGTCCGACACTTTCTCAGACTCAACGAAACTCACGGCCCAATCGCTCAAGGTCGCGGGCAGCCCTGATTTTACCGTAGTATGATGTTGACGTTTCGGTGACAAACCTCGAACGGCGCGAGGCGGAATCGATCTCATTCTCCGCCGCCGCGAATTCGAGGTGATCCTGGGGGGGGAAATGGCTACCAGAACACGTGTGCTGCTCACCGGTCTCTTGACATTCCTAGTCGGCGTATTCGCGGCCTCCTGCCAAATGAACGGAGAGTCGGAAGAGGCATCGGCATTGCTCTCGAGCGAAGTCATCGAGCGCATAGCCGCGCGATCGGCTCCGAGGCTCGCTGAAGGCGCATCGGCGCCGAGCTTCATCGTCGATCCCAGCTGGCCGAAGCCGTTGCCCAACAATTGGCGTATCGGCCAGGTCGGAGGGATCGCCGTCGATCAGCACGACAACATCTGGGTTTATCATCGGCCCCGGTCCCTGGAACCCAGTGCCGTCGCCGGCTTGGGAGTGACGGGCACCAACGCCGACGGCGTCCCGGTCGACGGCCTCGGCAATCCGCGGCCCTTTGCGGAGCAATCGGCGGGTTGCTGCGTGCCCGCGCCTTCCGTGCTCAAATTCGACACCGAGGGAAATCTCCTCGATAGCTGGGGCGGGCCTCAAGATCCGGGATTTCTGGAGAACAACTGCCGCGTCGAGGACGGTTGCGTTTGGCCCGGCCGCGAGCATGGCATCTTCGTCGACCACAACGACTTCGTGTACATCTCCGGCAACGGCACGAGCTGGACCGGGCAGTTCCCATGGGCCGCCACGTTCGGAGACGACTCGCACGTCCTGAAATTTACGGCCGAGGGCGAGTTCGTCTATCAGATCGGCTACGCGGGGATGGAGGGCCCGAACAGCGAGGACACCAACGGCGGCCCCAACGGCACGCCGCAGCCCTACCTGGTCGCCGACATGAGCGTCGACCCGAGCACCAACCACCTGTATGTCGCCGACGGCTACGGCAACCGGCGCATTCTGATCGTCGACGCCGAAACCGGCCAATATGTCGGCCATTTCGGCGCCTATGGACAAAACCCTGTCGACGATCCCGAAGGCACCGAGATCGACCCTTATGACGCGGGGCCGTGGGCCGCCGACTTGCAGGCCGGCAACATGACGCCGATGTTCTTCCGCAGCCCCATGCACTGCGCGATCGTGAGCTCGGACGGCCTGCTCTACGCCTGCGATCGCGGCAACAATCGTATTCAGATCTTCGACGTCGACGAGGTCGGTGGGCCGTGCTCGAATCCGAACGCCGAGCCCGGCAAGTGCGGCTTTGTCGCGGAAATTCATGTGGCCCCGCCGAGCTACGCGAATGGCACTGCCGTCTCAGCGGCGTTGTCGACGGATCCCGGGCAAACGTGCCTGTACGTGGGGGATCTGGCCAATGGAACGTTCTACATCGTCAATCGGGAGAACTATCAAGAGCTCGATCGGATCGGCCGGTCCGGCCGCCAGGTCGGCGAGTTCCATTGGATACATGCCTTAGCCGTCGATTCGCAAGGAAACATCTACACCGGAGAAGTGGATTCGGGGCAGAGAGGCCAGAAGTTCGCTCGCTACGGTGAAAGCAGTTGCAGCGGCAACGGCAGCGTGGAGATAGGCCTTTATAGCGGGAACAGGTAGCCTGACTGGCCGCGCCTGCTAGGGCCGCTCGAACTGGGGATACTCGACGCCGAGCTGCTCTAGATAAGTCTCGTAACGCGCAGGGTCGTAGTAGTACTCCGCGAGTCGCTGCTTGAACTCGGCCATGGTCTCGCGGTTCTTCTCGATCGCGGGCGGATCATCGGGGCCGATGAAGGGCTCGTAGGTCGTGTCCTCGAGCTGCTCGTCGCGAAAATAGCTCCAGGCCTCCTCGAGCAGCGCCGGGTTCTCGATCAGATCCAGCATCGTCGCCGCGAGAACCTTCGCGCCGGCGGTCGCGCCCTTGTGAGCGATCGGCGTCGCCATCGCCATGGCTCTCGACCAATGATGTCCCGGCAACCCTTCGATGTTCGACGGGTAGCGAAGCGTGACCGTCGGCACGTTCCAGGACACGTCGCCGATGTCGTCGGAGCCGCCGGACACCGGATCCTCGGCGGGCTCCTCGACGGCTTCGAGCTCTGTCGCAAGACCGGTGATTTCCTCGACCTCGAGCAATTCCTGCAACGCCCGCGCGTAACGCTGATCGTCGTCGGACCACTGCGGCAAGCCCACGGCTGCAATGTTCCTTCCCATCGCAAGCGCAATCGGCTTGTTGAAATGCCGCGGCCAGGCGGCGCCGATGATTCGGCGGCTCAGAGTCGTATCGGTCATGAGCGCGGCGCCCTCGGCGATCCGGTGCAGCGTCTCGAAGTTCTCGCGAATGCCGTCGGCGGTGATTTCGCGAATGAAATACCACACCGTCGCCGCGGGCGGGACGACGTTCGGCTGATCGCCGCCGTCGACGATGACGTAGTGGGAGCGTTGCAGCGGATGCAGATGCTCGCGGCGAAAATTCCAAGCGACGTTCATGAGCTCGACGGCGTCGAGCGCGCTGCGGCCGCGCCATGGATCACCGGCACCGTGCGCCGCAACGCCCTCGAACGAATACTCCACCGAGACGAGCCCCGTGCCGCGGGCGGCTCCCCAGCTCACGCCGAGATTGTCGCCGACGTGGGTGAACAGCACGGCGTCGACGTCCTCGAAAAGCCCGTCCCTCGCGAACCACGCCTTGGCCGCGAGCAGCTCCTCGGCAATCCCGGGCCACAGCACGATGGTGCCGTCGAGATTCTCGCGCTGCATGATGTCCTTGACGGCGAGAGCTGCCGTGACGTTGACGGCCTGTCCGGAGTTATGCCCCTCGCCGTGCCCCGGCGCGCCTTCGACGAGCGCTTGCCGATAGGCGACGCCCGGAACTTGAGACGCCTTGGGGATCCCGTCGACGTCGGAGCCGAGCGCAATGACCGGCCGGCCTTCACCCCAGCGCGCCCACCAGGCCGAAGGCATCCCGGCAACGCCCTGCTCGACCTCGAAGCCGTTGGCCTGAAGCAGCCTGGTCAGGTAACGCTGCGTCTCGAACTCCTGGAATCCGAGCTCGGAGAAAGAGAACAGGCTGTCGTTGATCTCCTGCGTGAGCTTGCGGCGCGCCTCGACCGCATCGACGGCTTCCGCCTTGAGCCCCGTCAGGGCGGCGGCATCCTCGGGTGCCGTAGTATCGTCGGACTGCGCATAGCCTGCCGTCGCGGCGCAGACCGCGAGCGCCGCCAAGCTCAGCCGTAGACTCACTGTATCGGCGTCACGAGCGTGCCGATGCCCTCCACCTCGATTTCGACGACGTCGCCGGGCTTGAGGTACACGCGCGGATTGCGTCCGTGCCCGACGCCCGAGGGCGTGCCGGTCGCGATCACGTCGCCGGGCCAGAGTGTCATGACGGAAGTCGCGTAGCGCAACAAGTGCTCGACGTCGTGAATGAGATAGGAAGTATCCGAGTCCTGCATGACCTCGCCGTTGACCCGCGTGATCAAACGCAGGCGGCCGTAGTTCGGCAGAAATTCCTTGGGCACGAGATACGGACCCATCGGCGCGGCGTCGTCCAGGCTCTTACCGGGAAACCAGTCTTGGTCGTACGGGCCTTCCGTTGGGATCTGCGCGGCCCGATCGCTCAAGTCGTAAACGACGGTGAAACCGAAAACGTAGTCCATCGCGTCGTCGAGCGTGAGGTTCTTCGCCTCGCGGCCGAGCACGACCGAGAACTCCCCTTCCCAGTCGATCGTGTTTCGCCCGGGCGGAATCACAAACGTCTGTCCGGGATCGATGATCGTCGAGCGCGGCGACTTGGCGAACAGATACGGGTTCCTCTCGTCCGGATCGACTTCGGTGGAGCCGCCCATCTCACGAGCGTGGGCGCGGTAATTCTGAGCGGCCGCGAGCAAATTCCACGGATACTTGATCGGCGCGCGAAGAGAGACGTCGGCCGGGCTCATCGCGAAATCGATCTCTCCCATTCTGCCGCCGAGAAAGTTTGCGATCTGAAACAGCCGCGGCATCAAGGCTTCGGAGCGCTCGATGAGTGTTCTCATGTCGCTGGGAAGCTCGACCGCCGTGAGCCTCGCTTCCTCGACGACGTAGACGTTCGCCTGATGCAAGTCGACGAGCTGGTCGCCGATCAGCATGCCGAGGCGGTCCGGCCCGTCGGTCGCGAAGGTCGCGAGCTTGAAGGGCGTGTCTGGAGTCATCGGCACTTGGCTCTGGCCTACGTTGGCGGCGAATACGCCCAGCGCGGCGACCGCTGCCGGCAGCATGATTCTCATGAGTTTGTTTCCTGAGCTGAGTCGAGCAGATTCCTATTATAGCCGCGTGCTCCGGCGAGACGCGCTCGGGCGTCGCTCAAGGCTTGGATGTGCTCCGGCCCGGCGCCGCAGCAGCCTCCCAGCAGGCGCGCGCCGTCGCGCACCCATGTCTCCGCCGCCGCAACCAGCGCTTCCGGTGTGATGCGTGCCGGCGCGTCTTCGAGCTCCGGATAGGCTCCCGTGGGCCCGGACCAAAGCTCCCGGACGAGCGCGAGCGCCGGGCCGATGGCATCCATCGGCGTGTGCATGACGTTGACGACGCTCGGCCCGAACTCGAGCAAACGATCGAGCGTGTCCTCGAGCGCCGTCTCGGCGCAATCGAAACCGACGAGCCGGCCTTCGATCAGTCTCGCGCTGACGCCGAGCCAGAACGGCAAACCCGTGGCGGCAGCCGCGGCAGCCGCCATCGCGCCGTGATGCGGATCCTGCATCATCTCCAGCGCGAGCAGGTCGACCCCCGCCTCGGCAAGAAAATCGGCGAGCTCCCGGTAGGTGTCGCGTTCGACGTCGGGCGTTGGATAAGCTCGGGCATCGAGCCGGGGTGGAAGACAGGAGATCGAGCCCGCAATAGCGACGTGCCGGTCCAGCGCATCGCGGGTCTCGCAAGCCGCTTCGACCGCGAGACGATTGATCGCGGCGAAGCATGCGCTCAAGCCCGCCGCAGCGAGCACGTACCGTGCCGTGGCAAAAGTGTTGGCCGTGATCACCTCGGCACCGGCACGAATGTAGTCGCCGTGAACGGCGCGCAGAACGGCCTTGTGGTCACACGAAGTGACGGCGCTCCAGTAGACGGGATCGTGCTCGATGCCGCGGCGTTTGAGCTCGCTACCGGTTCCGCCGTCGATGATCACGATCTCACCGTGACGCAGCTTTTCGAGCCAGTTCGAGATGGGTTCCGGGAGCTTTCTAGATTTCGGCCCGAGAAGGAGAAGCCTCCGACCAGCGAAGCTGTGCCCGCGTTTTGCGATCCGAGAGATAGCGCTCGAAGGCGGTTCTTTCGATGATATCGATGAGGTCGGTCACCGACCTCGCCCCGTCGTCGCGGTCGCGCGATGAATCCAAGCGCTCGGAGCGAGCGTTATCCGTGCCCTGTTTGTCGTTCCCCATGAAAATCCGCCTGGCCAGTTGTTGGCGAGAATGCAATCGCGCCGTGTTTTGAGTCGAGCCTAACGCAAAGCCGAGAGACGGTCTATTGTTTCTGCTCGATTACCGGAAGACGCCGAGATTCACGCTGAGCTAGCTCATCCAGCGTATTGTTTTTGCTTGATTCGTACGGATTCCGACCGGACCCTAGGCTACCCAATCGGGATCGCTGCAAGCGGCCGCGGCGCATGCCCTTCATCGAACGACAACAAAAGATTCAAATCCGCGTCATCTGGCACAGCTACCGTAGCTTTACTCTTGGAATCAGCAAGTATCGCAGGCATCCTCACCTTAAGCACCTTAGCCTCCGTGTGCTCCCGGCTCGATCCCGTGCCCCCGAGGATCGAGCCGGATCTTTATGCGGGGTTTGCGGCAACGCAAGCGCCCAGATCCTCACCCGACTTCGCGGCGACGAGGTGTGACAGGAACTGCTCGGTCGCCTTTTCCCATGTCCGTTCCATCGCGTAGTCACGGCAATGCCGGCGGTCGATTTCCAATGCCGCGATTGATGCCGAACGCAGATCGTCGTCGAGCACTCCGGTCACGCCGTCCGCGACGACGTCGATCGGGCCGGTGATCGGAAATGCAGCGACCGGCGTGCCGCAGGCCATCGCCTCCAACATGACCAGACCGAAGGTGTCGGTCCGGCTCGGAAACACGAATACGTCCGCGGCAGCGAGATACCTGGCGAGATCGAGGCCGAACTTGTAGCCGACGAAGCGCGCCTCGGGGAATTCCCGTTGCAGGCTGGCGAGATCCGGTCCGTCGCCGACGACGAACTTGGTTCCCGGTAGCTCCAGGCGAAGAAACGCCTCGAGATTCTTCTCAACGGCGACCCTCCCCGCATAGAGGAAAATCGGTCCGCCCGCGTCGAGCGTTTGCCGATGACATGGCGAGAACAGCTTGGCGTCGACGCCGCGCGTCCAGATGACGACATTCTCGAATCCCTGGTTCAACAGCTCTTGACGCTGGTGCGCGGTTGCGACGAGGGTTCGCCGCGCCGCGCGGTGATGGCGGCGCAAGTATGCATACGACCAGGCTTCGGGGATCGGCACTCTCGCGCGAACGTATTTTGGAAATTGCGTGTGATAGGACGTGGTGAACGCGAGCCCTCGAGCGGTGCAGAACCGTCGGGCACACACCCCCAGTGGGCCCTCGGTAGCGATGTGAATGGCATCCGGCTCGAATTCCCGAAGCGGCGCCTCGACGCGCCGCTTCGGAAAGATCGCCAATCTGATCTCCGGATACATCGGACAGGGCACGGTACGGTGCCCGTCGGGCGAGAGCACCAGGACCTCGTGTCCCGCCTGCTCGAGGCGATCTCGGGTCGTGCTCAAGGTCGTGACGACGCCGTTGACCTGCGGCCTCCAGGCATCGGTAGCGATGGCGATCTTCAATTGGACGGCTCCATCTCGAGACCGCCTTGTAACACCGCAGCTTGATATTCTTGTTACAAGCTGGCGTACTCCGGCGACGGCAAAAAGTTGTCATCGTTTCTTAACAATCAGTGGGCAAGGTGCGCGCGTGACCGCCGACCGAGAGCTGCCGCGAGTGTTGATGCTGTCGGACGTCTATTTCCCGCGCATCAACGGTGTGTCGACATCCATTCAGACCTTTCGCCGCGAGCTCGCGAAGCTGGGTTGCCGCACGCTGCTGGTGGCGCCGCGCTATCCGCAGGCGTTCGACGACGACGGCGACGTCACGCGCGTCGATGCGTGGACGGTGCCCTTCGACGCTGAAGACCGGCTCATGCGACCGCGCCGGCTCAAAGCAAGCTGCCGCGCTCTCGCGCGCCAGTTCGACCTGATCCATATTCAAACGCCGTTTCTCGCCCACCGGACCGGCGTCAAGCTGGCCCGGGAGCTGGGTGTCAAGGTCATCGAGACCTATCACACGTATTTCGAGGAATATTTCCATCACTACATGCCGTTCGTGCCCCGCCGAGCATTTCGCCCGATCGCGCGCGCCGTTTCCAAAGCGCAATGCAATGCGGTCGACGCCGTCGTCTCTCCTTCGGCGCCGATGGCGGACGTGCTCCGGGAATACGGAGTCACGGCGCCGCTTAAGATCATCGGCACCGGCCTCGAGCTGGATATCTTCCGCTCCGGCGACGGCTCTCGGTTTCGCAGCACGCATCGGATTCCGCCCGAGCGCCCGCTGGTGTTGCACGTCGGCAGAGTTGCATTCGAGAAGAACATCGAGTTCCTCATCGACGTGTTCGTCGAGGTGCGACGGCAGGTGCCCGATGCGCTCTTCATCGTCGCAGGCGACGGCCCGGCGCTCGGCTCGCTGCGCCGCCGCGCCGAGAAGCAGGGCCTCGACGATAGCGTGATGTTCATCGGCTACCTCGAGCGCGAAAAATCCTTGCTCGACTGCTACAAGAGCGCCGACGTGTTTACCTTCGCCTCGAGGACCGAAACCCAGGGCTTGGTCTTGCTCGAGGCGATGGCTTCCGGAACGCCGGTGGTGTCGACCGCGGTCCTGGGCACTAAGGATTTACTCGAGCACGGCGAGCCTGGCGCGATCGTCGCGCCGGAGGAGAGGCAGCCGTTCGCCGATGCGGTTGTCCGAGTGCTGCGCGACCAGACCCTGCGAAAACGACTCGGCGAGGCCGGGCAGCGCTTCGTGGCAACGCACTGGTCCAGCGGCGCAATGGCGCAAAAGCTGCTCGAGCTATATTGCGCCGTTTGGAAACAGGCTCGATCCGCGCCCGCGAGCCCCTAGGCTTTCGCGCGGCCGATCTCCTCGAGGCGTCGCTGCAGGCTCATCCTGTCGAGCGAGGCCATCGGCAGATTGACGAAGATGCCGATACGCTTCCAGAGCATGCGATAGGCCTCGGCGAAAGCCAGAGCTTCTTCCGCCTCGGTTCCCGCCACGGCCGCCGGATCCGGTACGCCCCAGTGGGCGCTCATCGGCCGGCCGGGCCATACCGGGCAGCTTTCCTTCGCCGCTCGATCGCATACGGTGATGACGAAATCGACCGGGCGCATGCCCGCCTCAGAAAACTCGGCCCAGCTCTTGGAGCGGAGCCCATCGACGACGTAGTTCTTGCGCTCCAGCAAAGCCTTGGCCCGCGGATGAATCGCTCCCTTGGGATCGCTCCCTGCGCTGAACGCGACAAAGCGGTCGCCGCCCTCTCGATTGAGTATGCACTCCGCCATGATGCTGCGTGCCGAGTTGCCGGTGCAGAGAAAAAGGACGCGGTAGCGCTCGTCGTTGGTCAATGGGGCGGCTGGCGAATACAGGTTAAGCGGCAAATGTAACCCAGATCGAGAAATATGTCATAAGCACCTAAAAAGACAAAAAAAGTTCATAAAACTGCCATCCTGGTGTCATGCCCGCGCTCGATGCTGGGCGCCTGGTATGGATACCGGACGAGTACCCAATGGCTAGACTCTTGGCAGCCTCATTCGGGCGCTTCGACCGCCTGGAGCTCAGGCTCTGCCGGTATATGAACCGCAGCAGCCGGCGCACTGCTGTCCGCCAGCTCTTCAGTGTCGTCAGCCGCCTCGGCGACGGCGCTTTCTGGTACGCGCTGATCGCGTTGCAGGTGTGGCTCAACGGCCGCTACGGGTTGTTGCCCGCCGTCCACATGCTGGCTACCGGCGGCATCGGCGTCGTCGGCTACAAGATCATCAAGCAATACGCGGTTCGCGAACGACCGTTCGTGACGTATTCCGGCATTCACTGCGCCTGCGCGCCGCTGGACAAGTACAGTTTCCCTTCGGGGCACACGCTGCACGCCGTGTCGTTTTCGTTGATGCTGACGCACTACGTCCCGGAGCTGGCCCCGCTAGTGGTAGCGTTTACGCTGCTCGTGGCCCTTTCCCGCGTCGTTCTCGGCCTGCACTATCCGACCGACGTCGCCGCGGGCGCGGTGCTCGGCGGCATCTTGGGCACCTCGAGCCTGCAAATCGCACGGCTGCTCACCGCCTGAGTCCGCACGAGCGTGCGGCGCCGTCAGGCGAAGTTCTGCCAGGCGATCATCCCCCAGACGACGCCGAGCAGCAGCAGGGAGACGAGCACCGCCGCCGAGCCGAGGTCTTTGGCTTGGCCCGACAAGCTGTGATGATCGGTGCCGACGCGATCCACGGTCGCCTCGACCGCGGTGTTCAAGAGCTCGGTGAGGAGAACGATCAGGCCGCTGCCGATCAGCAGCGACCATTCCGCCGCGTTTCCGCCTACCCAGAAGGCCGCCGGAAACATCACCGCCAGCAGCACGCATTCCTGGCGAAACGCCGCCTCGCCTTGCCATGCCGCCTTGAGGCCGGCTACCGAATTGAAGCCCGCGCTGATGATCCGGCGGATTCCCGTCTGTCCTTTGCTACCCATGGATGCCCCGCAATCCCCGATTTCTTAGTAACTTACGGGAAATTATTTAAGGTTTCATTACGAAACCAAATGTAACACCCTCAAGCAGCTTCGGAATCCGTCGAGGTGCCGTCGCCGGCGACCGGCTCGAGCGCTGCCGCCAGCGCGTCGTCGACGGTCTCGAGCCAGACGAACTGAAGGTCCTCGCGCGCCGATTCCGGGACATCGTCCAAGTCCTTGCGATTGCGGGCCGGCAACAGCACGGTGCGGATCCCGGCCCGGTGAGCGCCCAGTACCTTCTCTTTGATTCCGCCGACCGGGAGCACGAGTCCCCTGAGGCTGATCTCTCCCGTCATCGCCACATCGTTGCGAACCGTGCGGCCGGTGAGCAGCGAAGCGACGGCGACGAACATCGCCGTGCCCGCGCTCGGCCCGTCCTTGGGGATCGCGCCGGCGGGGATGTGGATGTGCAGATCGTTCTCCTCGAGGAAGGTCCGCTCGACTCCGAGCCTGTGCAAGCGCCCCTTGGCCAGACTGACTGCCGCCTGCGCGCTCTCCTTCATGACCTCGCCGAGCTGGCCCGTCAGGATCAGCGTGCCCTTCCCGGGCACGGCCGTGGCCTCGATGAACAGCACCTCGCCGCCGACCGGCGTCCAGGCGAGGCCCGTGGCGACGCCCGGTACACTCGTGCGCAGCTTGAGCTCGCTCTCGAAGCGCGGCGCGCCGAGAATATCGTGCAGGTCGGTGATGCCGACGGCGACCGAGTCCGTCCGGCCCTCGGAAATCTTCATGGCCACGTTCCTCAGCACCGCACCGATCTCGCGCTCGAGGTTGCGCACTCCGGCTTCGCGCGTGTAACCCTCGATCAGACCGAGAATCGCCTCATCGTCGATCTGCGCCTGCGATTCCCTCAAGCCGTTGGCCTTGAGCTGCCGTGTAACCAGATAGCGCTTGGCGATCTCGAGCTTTTCCTGGACCGTGTAGCCCGTCAGCTCGATGACTTCGATGCGGTCGCGCAACGGGCCCGGAATCGCATCGAGCACGTTCGCCGTGCCGATGAAGAACACACGGCTCAGATCGAACGCCACGTCGAGGTAGTGATCGCGAAAGGTCGAGTTCTGCTCCGGATCGAGAACCTCGAGCAGCGCCGACGACGGATCGCCGTGAAAGCCGACGCCGAGCTTGTCGAGCTCGTCGAGCATGAAAACGGGGTTACGCGTTCCGGCCTTGCGAATGCTCTGGATGATCGTGCCGGGCATGGAGCCTACGTAGGTGCGCCGGTGACCGCGAATCTCCGCCTCATCGTGCACGCCGCCGAGACTGGCGCGGGCGAACTTGAGCCCCAGGGCCCTGGCGATGCTTTGGCCCAGGGACGTCTTGCCGACACCCGGCGGGCCGACGAAGCACAGAATCGGGCTTCGGCCTTCGGGATTGAGCTTGCGCACCGCGAGGTACTCCAATATGCGGCGCTTGACCTTCGGCAAACCGTAATGATCCTCGTCGAGAATCTCGCGGGCGCGTGCAATGTCGATGTCCGCCTCGGCATCGGCCTTCCACGGCAAGGAGACGAGCCAGTCGAGATAGGTGCGCAGCACCGAATGCTCCGCCGCGGCATCGGGCATGCTCTTGAGCCGCTTGAGCTCCTTCTTCGCCTGCAGCTCGGCTTCCTCGGGCATGCCCGCGTCCTGAATCGAGCGCTCCAGCTCCGCGAGCTCCGAGCCGTTGTCGTCCTCGCCGAGCTCCTCTTGTATGGTCTTCATCTGCTCGCGCAGCAGATACTCGCGCTGCCGCGCGCTGAGCTTTTCCTGCGTTTGCTCGTCGAGCTCCCGCGACAGCTTCAAGACCTGCACGTGATGCGCGACCAGGTCGGCGACCTTCTGCAAGCGCGTCCGCACGTCGATGATTTCGAGAATGTCTTGCTTCTCGGCGGGGCTGATGTCGATGAGCCCGGCGATCAGATCGGCGAGCAATCCGGGCGACTCGATGGTCGTCAGCGCCGTGCTGAGCTCCGGCGGCGCCTGCGGCAACAGCTCGATGGCCGTCGCGGCCAGCTGCTTGACGTGCGCCATCAGTGCCTCGGTCTCGGGCGTGTGATCCTCGGGCTCGGCGAGCGTGTCGTAGCGCGCCGCGAGAAAAGGCAGCCCCGGGATGAAGTCGAGCGCGCGGAAGCGCTGCTCACCCTGGCAGATCAAGTGGTGCATGCCGTTGCGCGCCTTCATGTAACGCGCGACGCTGACGACGGTGCCGATGTCGTAGAGATCGGTGGGCGCCGGCGTGTCCACGCTCGGCTCGCGCTGCAGCAGAATGCCGAGCTTGCGCTCGGTCGAGACGGCTTCCTTGGCCGCCGCGATCGAAAGCTCGCGGCCGAGCGCGACCTGCGTGACGGCGCCCGGAAAGACGACCACGTTGCGGACCGGCAAGATCAGCAGCACGTCGTCTGTCAGGCGCGACGCCGGCGGCTCCCGGCTCTCGTCAGGGGCGTTCGAAAGCTCAGTCATTGCGGTAGATCCCCGGCGTGGTTTGCATAGCTCGGAGATGGGTTCTCAGCGGCCGAATTCAAGGGTCGGGGAACGCTGGCGCGCGGTTTCGCCTGCCCGGCGGATCTGCTGCCGGACTATGCGCAGGCGGGAAACCCCGCGTCTCTTACTTGCTGTCTCGCTCTGCGCCGTTGTGTGCTTGCGTCGGCCGCCTGGGCGGTCGCGAGTCGAGCTTTTGCCAATGAATCGCCGAAGGCGTCACCGAGATCGTGCTGAGCTCCTTGGCCAACCTCTCGAGCTCGAACGGCAGCTGCGCCTTGGCCGAGCCTTTACCCCACAGATTGCCGTGAATTCGAATCTGAGCAAGCGTATCCCCGTAGCTCACGGACAGGCGCCAGACATCGGGCTCATCCTCGTGGGGGACAACATGGACATAGGCCTCTGTACTCATCGTTATTCGCCTCTTCAAGACGTCCAAGCCCGCATTTATTCTATCAACTGGAATAATCCCTGATAATGGGTAATCTAACATAATGCAGCACACCGCCCTAGCCGCGTTGCCTGAGGGGAACGGGAGCGCGGGAAGATTTCGAGGGCTGGGCTGAGCGGGACGTCAGCCTGCGTCGCGGAGCTTGCGCATCACGCGATCCTCGACCCACTGGCCGCTCCACCAGTCGATCGGCGTGATCGCGTTGCCGTGCAGAAGCATCGTGAAGTGGAGGTGGTCGCCTCCGGCGAGACCGGTCGCGCCGCTGCGGCCGAGTTGCTGATCCACATCGACCGTCTGGTCGACCTGGACGTCGATCGAGGACAGGTGCGCGTAGAGCGACTGCAAGCCCATGCCGTGATCGATGATCACGCAGTTGCCGTAGATACCGAGCCAGCCCGCATGCACGACCCGGCCGTAGTTGGCAGCCAGCACGGGCGCAGCCGCGGTCGAGGCGAGATCGAAGCCCAGGTGGGTCTGGTGGTCGACCACCTCACCTTGGTAGACGTAGTCACGCGCGTCGGCGAATCCCGACTCGACCGCGGTGTTGATGAGCTGTTTGAACGGCCCGCGCCAGAGGATCTCCGACGACGTGCCCTCGCTCAGAGACGCGATGAAGGCATCGTTCTCGCGGCGCAGGTCGCCGTTGATGCGCAGATATGAGCTCAGCATGTCGGCAGGGTCATCGACGCGAAAGCCGGCCGAGTTCTGCAGGATCGCCGGCACCACGCGCGACATGAAATTGTCATCGATGTTGATGCGGCTCGCGCGGAACTGCTTGGGAAACACGCGATAGGCGAACGTCGCGCTGCTCTCATTGCCGTATGGGTCGCGGGCATAGATCGAGAT
Organism: Gammaproteobacteria bacterium; assembly: GCA_036396795.1. GTDB lineage: Bacteria > Pseudomonadota > Gammaproteobacteria > Steroidobacterales > Rariloculaceae > JAHEEM01. The sequence continues at coordinate 30,295 of DASWKF010000008.1, forward strand.
CGGCGTGCTCAGCTCCTGGTTCCACAGCAGTGCGAAGAAGGCGGCGTGCAGACTCGCGTCCGCGCCCTCGACGCCGGCGCCGGCAGCCGGAAACCCGGGGTACTCGCGGTCGCCGACTCGCACGCCGGACTCCGAGCCCGCGGGCGTGACGCGGTAGACGACCATCTCGGAGCCGCCGTGGTTGACATAGTGGAACTGCGATTGCACGCCGACGATCGGCGGCGTCAAGCGCACCTCGATCGCGCCTTCCGACACCGTCGTCGCTTCACGGTAGCCGAAGAGCACCGGCCTCACGGCCGTCACGGTTACGTTCACCACGCCTTCACGCAGCGCTTCGAAGCGCTCCCGGCCGATCGGCTGCCTGAGAACGAAGCGATTCTCGTCCTCGCGCTCGAGCTCGGCGGCCGAATCCGGCGTCAGGCTGAAAACCGGCATCACCGTGCCCTCCTGCTCGAGCGTGACCTCGAGCGAGTTGAGCTCGCCCCTCGGCGCCTCGACGGCGACGATGAGCTCGCCGGTGCGGCCGATCACGGTCGGTTGCAGGAATTCCACGACGGGCCCCGGGGCGCTGCCGGCCTGGTACCAAAGGGCACCGGCGCCGCCGGCCGCCGCGAGCAGGATGAAGAGCATGATGTATTTCCGCATGCCTGCGATTCTAACAGGCGCGCGCGGCGCACCGAAGAACGCCGTATCCGGCGGCCGCGGCCAGCACGGAGCCGCCGAGCACGCCGAGACGCACCGGGGCGTCGAAACCCGCCGCCTCGAAGGCAAGGCCGCCGATGAAAAGGCTCATCGTGAATCCGACGCCGCACAACAGCGCGATCCCATAGAGCTTTGCCCAACTCGCACCCGCAGGCATCGGCGCGAGCCCGAACCGTATGCAGAGCCAAAGGGGAACGAAGACGCCGATCTGCTTGCCCACCAGAAGGCCGAGCACGATTCCGAGCGTTGCCGGCTCCAGCACGTCGGCGAGACCCAGGTTCGCGAACGAGACGCCGGCATTGGCGAAGGCGAACATCGGCAGGATGAGAAATGCGACCCAAGGATGCAACGCATGCTCCAGGTGCCGAAGCAGCGAGTGTCCGTCCTCGTCGCGAACCCGGAGCGGTATCGCAAATGCCGTGATCACGCCCGCAAGCGTCGCGTGCACGCCGGACTTCAAGACGCAAACCCACAAGATCACACCGACGATGACATACGCGGCGACGTGGCTCACGTGCAACCGATTGAGCGCCACCAGGCCGGCGATCGCCGTTGCCGCCAACGCGAGCGAGCTGATGGAAAGGTTGCTGGTGTAAAACGCCGCGATGACTACGATGGCGCCGAGATCGTCAATGATCGCGATCGCCGTCAACAACACCTTGAGGGACAGCGGCGCCCTCGCGCCCAGCAGCGCCAGGATGCCGAGCGCAAACGCGATGTCGGTAGCCGTCGGGATCGCCCAACCGCTGAGCGTGACGGGATCGTTCCAGTTCAAGGAGGCATAGATGACGGCCGGCGCAACCATGCCGCCGACTGCCGCGGCCGAGGGCAGCAGAATATCGGCGCGGCTCGAAAGCTGGCCTTCCAGAAACTCGCGCTTGATCTCGAGGCCGACGAGAAAAAAGAACACCGCCATCCACAGATCGTTGACCCAGAGCAGCAGCGGCTTGGCGATCGTCAACGTGCCGACCTGGATCGAGCCGGGGATTTGCTGGAAGCGAACGTAATACTCGCCCAATGGCGAGTTTGCGAGGATCAGCGCGGCCGTGGCCGCAAGCATGAGAATGCTGCCACCGCTCGCCTCCAGCTGGAGAAATTCTCTGAGCCTCGACAAGGGCGTGACGGCGTTCGCCTCGACGCCGTTGCGTTGCATTTCGGGTAGGTCGCTCACCCAGAGGACGAGACTCTCACTGCGACGGAAAGATTGGTGGAGCCGAGGGGGGTCGAACCCCTGACCTCCGCATTGCGAACGCGGCGCTCTCCCAACTGAGCTACGGCCCCACGCTTGGTGGGCGCTATTATCGAGCACACGAGCCGGGCCTGCCAAGTCGCAATCGACGCGCGGCTGTCACCCACTCAATCGCTCTCTTGTACACTGGGTATCACGACTGCGTTTCGAGGCGTCTTCAGATGATCCTGCTGAACCGGCACCAGGCCAGCTTGCCGCGCGCCGGGCTCCGTCTGGTGCTGGGGACCGCAAGCCTGTGGTTGGCCTGCACGCTTCACTCGCATGCCTGGGACAACGTCGACGGCCCTGCCGCCGGCGAGCCTGAGGCGATCGGCCGCTACGCCGCTGGCTGCGTGATCGGCGCTGCGCGCTTACCGCCTGACGGCCGCGGTTACCAGGCGATCAGGCTCGAGCGTAACCGCCACTACGGCCACCCCGAGCTCGTTCGTTTCGTCGAGTCTCTCGCGCAGCAGACGGACGCTGCCGGTCTCGGCCTGCTGCCGGTCGGCGATATGAGCCAGCCGCGCGGCGGTCCGATGATCGACGACCACGCGAGTCACCAGGCCGGCCTCGACGTGGATATCTTTTTTCGCCTCGATCTGCCCCGGCTGCCGCAGGGGGAACGTGGCGAGGCCCTCGAGCTCCCGGGGCTGGTCAATCACGAGCAGCGACAGCTCGACCCGCGCTTCGGCGACGCACACGTCGAACTGCTTCGCTTGGCGGCCAGCGAACCCAACGTCGCGCGCATCTTCGTCAACCCGCTGATCAAGCAGGCGATGTGCGAGCGGCAGTGGCAGGACCGTGGCTTCCTGCGCAGGCTGCGGCCATGGTTCGGGCACGCAGACCATATGCACGTGCGCCTCAATTGCCCACCGGCCAGCGCTGACTGCATCTCGCAGGCGGAGCCCTCTCCAGGTGACGGCTGCGGCGCGGAGCTTGTCTCGTGGCTGGAGGGTGGCCGGATCCCGTCGCGGGCTCCCGGTGAGCGGCTGCCGCCCGACCTGCCGATGCGCTGCGAAACGTTGCGCTAGGCCCGTCCGGCGCAAGCTCCGCGAAGAAAGTCTCTAGAGATGATCGGAAAGCGGCTTGGAGAACGTGTCCATGCCCGGCGGCGGCAGCATGCCGTAGTGCACGCGCAGCGTCTTGACCTTACCGAACCAGGGGATGGTCACGATATAGATGTTGTCGTAGTTGTCGCCGTCGAGCGCCGGTATGTTCTTGCTGCCGTGCAGCTCGTCGACGAGCGGCGCGAGGATGTCGCTGTGTGTCACGACCAGCACAATCTCTCCCTTGTGCTCCTGCAGCACCGTAGCCATGAACTCCTCGACCTGGTACGGGTCGGCGATCTGCATGTCGATATCCAATCGCCGCGCCAGCGGCGCGGCGGTTTCCTGCGTGCGCCGCTGATCGCTGACATAGATCGCATCGACGCCGGCGATCACGTCGATATCGATCAAGGCATCGGCCAACAGCATCGCGCGGCGATGACCGAGACCGCTGAGCGCCGGGTTATCCGTGAGAGTGGAAGCGTCTTCGGTATCCGTATGGCGGACGAGGATAATCGTCGTCGTGGCCTGCAACTCGAAAAACCAAGCGAGCCCGAGACACACGACGATGAACAGGCTGATGGGCACAAGCCTGGACTTGCGCCGCTTCAGTGACGGTGCTCGCCGCTTGCGTCGCTTGGCCCTGAACACCCGCTAGTCTCTCCTCGTCGAATCCTCGTTTCGCACCGGCCGCTCCCCAACGACGGTGTACTCCACTTCGACAAACTCGCCAGGCCCGCGCCCGCCGCCGGTGCCGCCCTTCCGGGCTTTGCGGCGCAGCCACCAGAGGCGAATATACAAGACTAACCCCGCGATGACAGCCAGCCCGAGAAAGAAGGACAGCAGAACGGCACCGAGCAAAATGGCGCCGACTGAGACGATGGCCGCGATGGCGAGGGCGAGCACCTGAACGAGCGGATTGTCCGGCACGCGCGGCTTGTAGGCACGGTTGTGCATTAGCTCGATTGTAACCTACGGGGCGCTTACCAGGCGGTAATAGCCGTCGAACCAGGTCTGCCAGGCCTGCGCGACGAGATTGAACTCCTCGAAATGCTGCCGCACGCGCCCATCCTCGAGGACCGTCCAAGTGCCGCGAAAGGCTTCAATGTGGTCCTGAGCCACGTATTCGATGGTGCCCTCGAGACGCATGACGCCGTCGTTCATGCCCCCGGAGATATCGATGAGCGTGCCGTTGGAGCCGACCCACAGTTGTCGCCATTGATCGCGGCTCGGTTGATAGTAGTTGAGGCTGGTGCCCGTCATGCCACCGTTGCCTTCCCAGCTCTCGAGAATCGTGCAACCGCCGTCTTGCTTCGTGATCCTGTTGCGGCCGACGAGCGTGCCGTCCGCGAGCCGCACGTCCCAGGTGCCGATCCAGAAATCGAAATCCCGCGCCGCGGCGATGCCTTCGCACGGGAAGACACGGCGCCGCACGCTGCGATAGACGCGTTGATAGGTTGCGTGGGATCGCAACGGCTCGAGCTCGTTCGCCTCATCGAGCGATGCCAAGGCTCTCAACTCCAAATGATCGGCCGCCTCGAGCGCTCGCAGCGCGGCGTCCGCCTGACCGAGCACGACCAGATTGCGCGCCCGCTCCAGCTCGACCATCGCCTCGGGCGCGAACGCCTCCCTCGCGGTTTGCAAAGTCTCCA
>DASWKF010000009.1:0-7068 GCA_036396795.1 Gammaproteobacteria bacterium
CCGCTCATCTCCCAAACGATGATCACGTCGTTTGTATACTCGAGCAGGTCACTGGGGCGCCAGCGCGGACCGGTTTCCGGCGTCGGGGCGCTGAGCGCCAGTTGAACGTCCGGCTCCGACGACACATCGGCAACATCGTCCACCGATTGAGCTCGATCCTCCATTCGGCGACCCGGATCCAGTCGCACCTTGCCGGCGCGCGCCTGGCTTGCGAGCGCCCGCGCCGCCGCGAACACGACCGGCGGTACCAGCATATTTGCCAGGACAGTCGTTGTTCGCCGTAGATCGAAACGTCCCGGAAACGACACACCCCGCTCGCGCGCACCCCAACCGAGCACGGGCGCCGCAGTATAGTAGTACCATGACAAACAGAGCCGCGCGCGCCCCCCCGGGCAAGCAATCGGACGTCGATGCCCGTGCAGCGCACTGGGCGTATCGAAGATAGCTACGCGATTGAAGATCGGCTCGACAACGACCTCGCGATGCGAAGGACTGTTCAGGTCATCGTTGGAATGCAACTCGAGCTGGCCGCCCCACTCGCTCTGCCAGTCGCGATTGAGATAGAGCAGCACATTTACACGGCGCTCGAGCTTCAGGTCTTTTTGCGTAGCAAAATCGTAGTGCAAACCAAGATGGCCTCCCGGCGGCACTTTCATGTAGCCGGCGGCGCGCAGATGTGGATCTGGAATCAACCCACGGATGCCGGTCAGCTTCTCGACAAACCGTACGAACCGTCCGCTGTTCAGGGCGTGGACAATTGCCTCGGCGGCAGGTCCGAAAGTCGCTACGTCAGAGCATACCTGCTTCCTTTCATTGGCGGTGTCGTAGCTCGTCCAACCCGCTGTGGCGCCGGGCAGCTCTGCGACAGCTTGATCGAGCAATCCTTCCTGAAACAGTCCATCGAGAACGATATGCGGAAACGGCTTCGCCTGGCGGTACTGCACTCCGGTCTCACGCGCGATCTGCATGAGCTTGTCCCAGTCCAGGACGCGCGAAGGAACCAACGCTTGAACGTCTGATGGCACGAAGCGACTCCCGCTTCCCCGTCACATGACCACGAAGAGAATCTCCGCGATCGAAAGCCTCTCTCTCCGCCGGAGCCGGGTGATCTCTCCTCTGAGTGCTTCCAGCATCGGCACCTCCTCAGGCACCGAGACCTTCGCATCCTCGACCAGGTCCATCAAGCCGATTTCAACCTTCTCGATCGGCGTGCCGGGCGTAATGGTCAGCAGAAAACGCGCCGGTGCCACCTCGATCATCTTCAGCCAGGAGATGCTGTCAAGGCTCCGGCTGGGCGGGACCACCACGACGCCCGTCCCCGGCGCCATCTCAACCACTTCGGCATGCTGAGACCGGGCCACGCCCCGTTCGACCACGGTGTCGACGGCCTTGACGATGGCTTTCGCCCGGTCCCTGTCAATGCTCTGCAATTGGCCCAGCGTCCGGTTCGGCAGCGTGACCGTCACCGGTCCGCTAGGCTCCGTGAACTTGGGCGGGCGCCCGCCAAAGCCTCTTCCTGAGCTTGTGCGCTTCATAGTTTCAGCATAGAATTTGGATTAGAAGCGTTAGTTTCTACATAAAAACACGCATTGTCAAAGGCTCTGTCGGTGATTCCTGGTTCATGCGGCCCTGCGGCAGCAGGCTGGAGCGTCTCCACTGTCCGGCATCCCTGCGATACCGCCCGGGCGCGCACCAGATCGGCCCGAACACGCCGCCGTCCAGCCCGCTAGAGGACGAGCGACCGATGGACATCATCTTCGGCGTGGTCATCGCGATCGGCTGTATCGCCTGGCTGCTCGAACGTTTCGTAATCGAGCCTTACGAGGATGCTGAATACGAGAGAGAGAAAATGAGTGACGCAAGCACTACGTGCTGCGGCACCTTTGGGTAGGTGGCGTCCCCACGGGGATTCGAACCCCGGTTGCCGCCGTGAAAGGGCGGTGTCCTAGGCCTCTAGACGATGGGGACTCGTGGTTCGATAAAGCCGGTTGCTCGCCAAGGAAATGGTGGAGCCAGGCGGGATCGAACCGCCGACCTCTACAATGCCATTGTAGCGCTCTCCCAGCTGAGCTATGGCCCCACGCCCGTAGAGCCGATGGAGTTTAGGGACGGCCGGGAAACCGGTCAACCGGACGGGCCTGGACCCGTGGCGCGAGCCCGTCGGCAAGGTACTATAGCCGCATGAGCGACCCCACCCGGCCAAATCGGTCCGACCTATCGGCCGACCCGACGACGCCGCAGGACGGCCGTGCCGGCCCTGCGCGCAGCGATGACGGCGACGAGGACAGAAGGCTCGTCGCCGAGCGCTACATCCTGCATGCTCGCCCGGGCAGCGTTCGGCGCGTTCCGCCGGAGGTCCAGACGGAGGTCTCACCGGAGCCCGAGGCGCCGCCGCCCGAGCAGCTGATTGCGGGCCGTTACCGCCTGGGTGCGCACATCGGCAGCGGCCGGTTCGGGCCCGTATATCGCGCCGAGGACACGACGGTCGCGGAGCGCGCGCCGAATCGCCACGTCGCCGTGCAGATCCTCTGGAGCGAGCTCGGTGAGCACGAATGGCTCGTCGAGCGATTCAAGAGCGAGTTCGCCCGCCTTCGCGCCTGGCAGCACGACAACATCGTCGACGTGCTGGATTTCGGTCGCGATGGGGATCGCTATTTCTGGACAACCGAGCTCCTGGACGGCGCCTCGCTGCGCTCCATTACCGAGGAGCTTTCCTCGGAGCTATTGGACCGCGACGAGGCGCGGGCCGTGCTGCACGGCGTCGGCGAGGCTTTGCGGTATGCGCACGCTCGTCATAAGGCACACGGCGCGATCAGCCTCGAGAACGTGTTCGTCACTTCGGACTTCGTGGTCAAGGTGCTGGATTTCGCGCCCATCTCGATCGTTCCGCCGATCCCGCTCTATGCCGACAACCTCAAAGCAAATGCGGTCACGGCCAGCGACCGGGACGACGTCTACGGATTGGCCTGCTTAGCCTATGAGCTTCTGTCCGGGCGGCATCCCTATGGCGGCAGCCTGCCGCAGGAAGCGCAACGCTGCGGCCTCAAGCCGGAACGCATCGAGGTCTCGCGGCGAGCGTGGAGGGCATTGAGGAGCGGGCTCTCGCCGTCGCCCGAGAAACGCCCCGCGACCGTCGGCGAGCTGCTGAGCGAGCTTGGCGTCGAGGCCAGCGTGCGTCTCGCGCCGAGCAAACCGAAGACGGAGCCCGTGGACCGGCGGCGCGGGTGGGGATTCATCGTTTACGCGCCGGCGATCGCCATCTTGGCAGGTCTCGCCTACCTCGGTTATCCGATGCTGTTCGCTCCGTCGTCGAGCACAAATCGGCTGGACGATGCGATGCAGCGCCTGCAAGCGATGTTCGCACCGCAGGATGCGGCGCGCGACGAGCCCGCGGTCGAGGCGGCAACGGCCGAGGTGACTCGGGCCGAGGAGGCGCCGGGCGATGTCACCGCAGCCGGGACAGCAACCGGCGAGGCAACTCGGGCCGAGGCCGCGCCACCGCCGGCACGAGCGATTCCCGAGCCTCAACCTCCGCCGGCGGGAGAAATGCCGCCCGAAAGTGACCTCAACATGGTGGCCGAGGCCGGGAACGCGCCAACGCCGCAGCTTTCTGCCGGCGATGCCGTCGACGCTCCGGGCGTTGACGGCGAGACGCCCGGGCCGGCGGCGGCTGCACCCCCGCTGGACGACACCGCACCGGCCGCGGACGCCGCGCAGGCCACCGATGCGCAATCCGCGGACGACAGCGAGCCGGAGGCGGCTTCGCCGGCCGGTGTCGAGAGCTTCGAGTTCGCCCAGCAGGGCGTGACGGTTTCCGAGGGCTCGGCGATCGCATCGCTGGTCATTCTCCGCACCGGCTCGACGAGCGGCGAGCGCAGCGTCTCGTGGTGGACGGTCGGCGATACGGCCGTCGCCGACGAGGACTTCGCGAGCTTCGGCGCGAGCATCGAAACGTTCGGTGACGGCGAGCAGAGCCGCACGATCCACATACCGCTCGTCGTGGATTCCATCGCGGAGCCGGAGGAGCGTTTCTTCGTCGAGCTCAGCTACGATTCGATACCGGACGGACAGGTTGGCGCGCGAGCGGAAGTCGTCATCGCCGCTAACTGAAGGAATCTATGGCGGTATCTCCCCGAAGCCATGCCGCTCTCCTTCGAAAGCGCCTTTGCGTTGGGTGGTGTTTGGCGCTCGCCCGGCAGCCGACTCTGCCCCGACGCCGGCAGTAACTGTTCCCCGAAAAGACTACATGGAAGTAATCGCGTCATGAGCAAACAGACGGTCTTCTGGTTATTGAAGTTGTGCCTTGGCCTGGGCTTGCTGTCGTGGCTGGTCGTCGAAGCCGATTACCATGCGGTCCTGCGACAGCTGCGCTCGGTCGATCTGGCGTGGCTCGCAGCGGTTTTCGTGGTCCCTCATATCGGCCTGTTGCTCTCGACGATCAAATGGCAGGCGCTGCTCACTTGTCTGGGGAGCCATGTCGGAATCGCTCCGTTGTTTAAATTCTACTTGATCGGCACCTTCTTCAATAACTTCCTGCCGTCGATGGTCGGCGGCGACATCGTTCGCATATACCTGCTGCAGCGGCTCGCACTCACAACCGAGCGGGCGATCGCATCAACCTTCATAGAGCGATTCATCGGATTCGGAGGGATGATGACGCTGTTGCCGCTGGTCTGGCTCTATCCTTCTGTCACGGAAGCCGCGCCGTCGTTGAACTATGTGGTCATCGGCGCGATTACGGTTTACTTCGGTCTGTTCGTGCTGCTGTTTTCATCACCCACCATTTTCCCGAATAGTGCGCCGAAACGCGCACTTGTCAAACAAGTGATCGATACGCTGAGAAAAAGTCAGCAACAGGTGCGAGGATACAGAAACCAAGTGGGTGTGCTGCTCTGGGCTTATACGATTTCGGTGGCCTTCTATCTGCTCGCCGGGCTGACGGTTTGGCTGGCAACCAGGGCCGTCGGCGCCTCAGTGAGCTTCGCGTTCGTGGTCAGCGTAACGCCGTTGGTGCTGCTCGCCGCGGCAGTCCCGATCTCGGTGAACGGTCTCGGCGTGCTCGAATCCGGCATCACGCTGCTGCTCATATCGGTGTCCGTGCCGCTGCCGGAAGCCGTGCTGGTGACGATTTTGCTGCGCGTACGAATATTTTTCACCGCCGCGATCGGCGGAATTTTTTTCCTGCTGGAGCGCGCCCCGCCAGCAGCCAGCGAACACCCGCTCGCCGACGGCGTGATAGTGGTCGAGGCAAAGTCCAATGCACAATTGTAGGCCCGCCGGCCCGAAGGCATCTCCTTCCGGTCCCAATGAGGCTCATGGCGCGGCATAGGTTAGATTCCACCATTGTGCGCCACTTCGCAGCCCGCTAAGGTGAAAAGAAATACGCTAACTATAACGATCAGCGGACTGTCCGCCGACAACCGATCTAGGTGGTGTTTGTGGAACTTGCATTATCTGCGCTGCTTGCCGCCGCAGCGAGTCTCGGCGCGGTCGGACTAAAAATCGATCCGGTAGGCTACCGAAGAATAATCTTTGAGCCAATCCGCCAACTGTCCTTGTTCTTGAAAGACCTGGACGCATTGCGGCACTGGAAGAGGATCAGGGCGACACGGATCCCCGAGCCGGAGACGTTCCGAGTTCCGCCGGCCGGAACGGGTGCCGTAGAGATCGTCGCAGCGCTGTATCGCCCTGTGGGCGCGCCACGGGGAACGGTCGTCATCCAGCACGGCAGCTATTCATGGGGTCGAAAGGCTGCGCTCATTCGCCTACTGGCCGCCCGCCTGAGCGAGGATGGCTGGCTGGTCGTCGCGCCGGATTCAAGAGGTTTCGGAGACAGCGGTGCTCCGCCGGACGTCGAGGATCCGCAAGCTTGGCGCACGGCATCGGACCTCAGCCGCGTCATCGATCACATCGAGAGCATCGCCGGAATTTGGTCGAACGATATTTTCGTTCTCGGCCACTCGATGGGTGCAAACCAGACGCTGGAAGGCGGCCTTGCCGATGACCGGGTCAAAGCGCTGATCCTGGTCGGGCCCGGACGCTATCCCGATCGCGAGGACCTCTTGATGCCGCTATGGGAAAGAGCTCGATTCTCGGCGGATCGGCGGCTCGGTGCGTGCATTTCCCGTGGGACCGCCCTGTTTTTCTTCTCGCTCGGGAATATTCGCTTGCTGGCGGAATCCGAGCTCGCGACGCCGAATCACAAGCCGATTCTGCTCATAGATGGCGAGAAGGAAGGTGCTGCGAAGCTAGCGTACATGCGAGACATCGTCCGGAAACTGAAGGGGCCGGTCGAATACCACACCCTCCGTGCGACCGGTCACTATTGCGGCGCGAGATCGTTCTATGGCTCGGAACGTATCTACTATCGTCCCGATCTGTTCGAGCCTTTCTACGGGCTCGTCGCGGATTTCTTGACCAGAAAAGCATCCGTCAGCGAGGAGGAAGACCCGGAAGCTGCATTCGAGCCGGAGTTGAGAATGCAGTGGAGCGGCAGCTGGAAGAGGCGTTAGGCTTTCGGCTCCTTGCCGCGATACTTGAGCTTCTTGATCCGCTGCCGGATCAATATGAACGGCCAACCGTATCTCGACGTCAGAAACCGATAGAGGGGATAACGCGTAGACCGGCGTCTACCGAGCCACATGATGAAGGACTCCGCCAATTCGGCGGCCTGCTCCTTGCCGGTCGGCTTTGGCGGAATGCGGTCGTATTTCGGAGCGGGCGCCCCTTTCCGTTGCAGGCGAGCGACGCGCAGGGGCGCGTTTCGGCCTTTTTTGACGGTATGCAGCTTGTGGGTCTTGTACGACCTGTCGGAGCTCACGTCTTTCGCAACGAGCGTCCCGGAAGCGATTGCCTCGTGCATGGTACGCACACCGAGCTCGGTGCGGGCAAGCAGCTTGGACTGGGACGAGAAGAGGTAATTGCCGAACGAATCGCGCGTCCACGCATCGCTGACCGAGACGTCGGAAAACTCGGCCGATCCATCGATGCACGTTTGACACCGGAAGGGACTATAGAGATACGTCATGTAGTTGATCGCACCGTCCTTGAAGTTCGACTGATGCATCG
>DASWKF010000010.1:0-10039 GCA_036396795.1 Gammaproteobacteria bacterium
GTGATAATACGTGCCGGCGCGTTCGAACATCGTATCGCGCCAGGCAAGCGGCAGCTCCCTCAGGCTGCTACCCTTGAAGCGGCCGGCGCGCGCGCGATCGAGCTGGTCGGCATCGATGTCCGTCGCGAGGACGGATAGCGACAGCGACGGCACCGACGGCGCGACCATGTAGCGCCAAACGGCGACGAGCGTATAGGGCTCTTCGCCGCGGGCGCAGCCCACGCTCCAGACTTCGATCCGGCTCGCGCCGCGCGTCGCGGCGGCCTGGGCAAGCCGCGGCATCACCTCCCTGCCGAGACATTCGAACACCGCCCAGTCGCGCCCGAAACGCGATATCGGGATCGTGCAGAACCCGTCGAGGACTCGCCATTCGAAGGGATCGCTCTCAAGGCGGCGGCGGTAGGCTTCGAGATCACCAAGGTGAAGCTCGCGCAGCCGATGACCGATGCGCTTGCAGACCTGACGGTGCACGCGGCGAAAGCCGGGCCACGCGAGGCCCATCCTTGGTAGCGCCCATTGCAGGAACTCGGCGCATCCCGACCGCCGCGGGGATAGTGGTTGCGCCACGCGAAGCTCCTCCATCCACTTCGAACTTGGGAGAGCGCCGCTCACTATCCGCAGGCCGCCCGACCCCATAGGCCCGTCGCACTCGCCCGGCCGGCACCGTCGCTATCGGCGAGAGCGCAGCCGCATAATGGCTTCCGCGAGCGCCACATAACGCGCGCAGGACCCGATCATCGCTTCGATGCACTGCTCGGCGCTTTCCCATCGGAACGTCTCCTCGCGCAGCCCGCCCTCTATCCACAGGCTGTCCACCTCGTCCCCGACGAACGCGCCCCGATCGGCGTCGTAGCTGAACCAGAAGTGCTTGTCATAGAGCTCGATCCATACTCTGTCCGGCGCGACCGTGATCTTGAGGTCCGGAATGTGCGACAGCTCGTCCTTGAGCTCCTCCGCGGCTTCGCGCACCGGCCGGAATGCCGCCTCGGCCATCGAGTTGGTCGGCCGGTGCGAACGTCTTGACTCCAAGTGGCGCTGCTGATCGATGGCCTTGCGCAGCTTCTCTCGAATCTCGCTCATCGCGGCGCTGCTCCCTTTGTGCTTCTCACCGCATCGCGCCCGACGTGCGTTCGATCTCGTACACCGCTTTCATCAGATGTTCGTGCAGGTCCGCTTGCTCCATGAACAGGCGCGCGTCCGTATCCGAAAGTCGGTTGGCCTCTGATATCGCGCGATCCCAGTCTTTCAGACCGTAGTCCCCGCGGCCGATGAGAACGAGCGCCCAGAGCTCGCGGCGCGCCGGCGGCGGCAGGGCCGACAGCGCCTCTGCGAGCGCCCTTCGATGAGGATCGCTCTCGAGAAGCGCATCGAGCCCCATAGCCGCCGCGGGATTGTGCTCACCACGCGCCGGTTTCGGCTCGCCGAACGCCGCGTCGCGAATGCCGGGGAGCACCCGATCGCGGGCCTCGCGGGCGGCGCGCGCCTTGCTGGCCAACGCCCTGACCTCAACCGAAGCAAGCCATTCCAACATCGGTCGCCTCCTCGATATTCGGCGCGTATCGGTCGAGCAAACCTAACGGGAACCGGTCGGATTGGTGTTGACAGAGATCAACCGCGGCAGAGCGCAGCCTCGCTAGGCTGCGGAACGAGCGAAAGCCTGGAGGCGCCGATGCCGCGTGAAGAATCGGGGGACGTCGAACGATTCCGAGTGCGACGGGCGGGCAGCAAGCCATGGATCTAATGGAGGCGATCTACCGGCGGCGCTCGGTCCGCGCCTACACGGACGAGCCGGTGACGGAAGACGTCGTATGGGAGTTGCTGGACGCCGCGATCCAAGCGCCCAGCGCTATGAACGCGCAACCTTGGGCATTCATCATCGTGCAGGACCGGGCGCTCCTGCGGAGCCTGTCGGACCGCGCCAAGCGACACCTCTTGTGCGCATATGCCGGAGATCCCCGCATGGATCGCTATCGCGATGTTCTCTCCGATCCGCAGTTCGATATTTTCTACGGCGCACCCGCGCTGATCGTGATCTGCGCCGGCGAGGGTGGCCTGGTTCCGGCGGAAGACTGCTGCCTTGCCGGCCAGAATCTGATGCTGGCGGCCTTTTGCAAGGGTCTTGGATCGTGCTGCATCGGCTGGTCGAGGCCCCTTCTCAACCTGCCCGAAACAAAGACGGAGCTCGGGATTCCTGCGGAGCTGACGCCGGTCCTGCCGATCATCGTCGGCCATCCGAGCGCATACCCGGATGCGCCGCCGAGAAGGTCGCCCCATATCGTCGCTTGGCGATAGCGCGCTGCCGAATCCCGCCGCCGAAACGGCGCTGGCTCATTGCAATTTCGAGGCCGTCGTAAGCGAAGCGCGCTTTCACCCCGAGGAGGTGCGCCGTCTCTTCGATTTCGCGGCCGAGCCGCCGGGCGTCGGAGAGCACTTCGCTGCCGCAATGGGTAAAGACGGCGCAGGGCACACCTTCTTTTTGGCACCAGCCGAGTTGAGCACGAACAGTCGTATGGCCGAACAGGACTTTGCCCTTCCGCCGCACCATCGGTCGCATAAAGGTCGAACCATCGCCGACGTACAGATCGATTCCGGCCAGTGCCGCTCAGCGCTCAGGAACGGCGACCACATCGGGCGCATAGAACAGGGCGCGACCGCCAGCAGATACCCGGTAGCCCACCGCCGGCGCACGGACCGAATGGTCGACGGCGAAGGCTTCGAAAACGATGCCCGCGACATTCGTCGGCGAGCGCGGCGCGATTACGTGGCGATTCGCGAACGGATAGCCGGCGAGCAGGCGCCAGGTCTCGGTCGTGGCGAAAACAGGACGGAGTGCTCCCTTCAGGAGACTCCAGGCATGATCGGGGTGGGCGTGCGTGACGACGATCGCATCGGGAGCTAGTTGCTCGATGCGACCCAGCCAGTCGGCGCCGCAATCGATCATGACGCGCGCCTGTCCGAAGCAGACCAGCAGCGCGCTGTGCCGGCGGTGACGCCGCGTTCGTCCGTCGGTATTGGCCCGCGTCCCCAGGAAGATCAATTTCATCGGCGGGACTCGGGCAATGCTGCGACCGTCGGCATCGCCGGAGCGGCGTCCGCGTCGGCGGACCACTCGGCGAATCGCCTAATCAGGCGCTGCGTCCACGTCGGCCTCGCTGCTCGAGGCTCGGGCCATGCTCAGGCCGAGGCCGATGAGGCGCCGCGCGGCCTCGCTGCGATTGGGGACTCTATTTGCGGCCTGCCAGCGATCGAGCGCCTGCAGCTCATCGGGCGCGAGATCGATCTGAATACGGGTCGTGTCGGTCATCTTGGTTCGCCGTCGTGCCGTCGGGAAAACTATTACACAGCCTCGAACGGGTCCGACGATCCTTTGTTGACCTGAATCAATGGAATGATGCGACGCTTGAGGGAATCTGGTTCCGCCAACCAATGCGATCCGAGGAGAAGATGTCATGCTCGTCAAGGATGCGATGTCTACGAAGGTCGAGACCGTTGCTCCCAACACGACACTGCAGGAGTGCGCGCGCATGATGCGCAGGATGGACATCGGAGCGCTTCCGGTGTGGGAGAATGGCAAGCTCATCGGCATGGTGACCGATCGGGATGTCTGCTGCCGCTCAGTCGGCGATGGCCGAGACCCGGCGGCCATGACGGTCCGGGAGGCCATGAGCTCCGACGTCACGTCGTGCTTCGAGGATGAGGACTGCATCGACGCCGCCCGCCTCATGCAGTCGAAGCGACTCAGGCGGCTCGCAGTGCTGAACCGGCAGAAAAGTATGGTAGGGCTCCTCTCCGTCGACGATATCGCCCGTTACTCCCATGATCTGGCCGGGGAAATTCTCGAGGCGGCGTCGCCCTGGCCGCATTGATCGAGTGTCGAGCCGTCGTCCGCCGACCGCGGTAGGGTCGGCAACGGTCGTTGCGCGGCGCAGGGCTGCCGCGCAGCGTGTTGAACTGTCTGCGGATCGCGAGATCGGTCAGCGTTGCGCGGACGCACGGCGGCGCCGAAGCCAGCGTTGAAATCGCTGGCGTGCCGCCGCGTCGTCGGCGAGAAGCGTGATTTCCACCTCGCCGTGCTCCGGCACGAGGAACTCCGACTCGAACGAATCGACCGTGATGTCGTCACGGTCCTCTTCGCCGTTATCTTCCTCAAACGGTCGCAGCTCCGCCGTACCTTCTGCCCGCAGCTGCAGCGTCCAGCCCCCTCGTCCGCCTTGGGGCGATATCTCCAACAGTCCTGTCGCCGCGACGAGATCGAGTTCGTCCTCGCCGGTCCTTGCCGCAACGGATTCGTCCTCGAGCCGGAATTCCTTGGAAGCGCGGACCCACAACCGTTGAGACTTTCGGCGAGAATCCTCGCGAATCCACTGCAGCACCTCTCCCGGCAGCACGTCCACCTCATATTCGGGCATCGCCGATCTCCGCTCTTCACGCATGAGGATCGACGGACTTAACGCATGGGCCCCTGTCATCTGTGTTGAGATAGATCAAGCGACATGTGCATCGATCTCGGGCCGTCTCCCGGGCGCCGGCCGCGCATCCGAGTGATGACGCGCGATTGCGAGCCTGCCTCACGCGAGATATGCGGCGACGATCCCCGACAGCACGATGCCATCAAACGTCCCGGCACCGCCGATGCTGGCCATCCCGGCACCGAGCTTCACGATGTCCTTAAGGTGAAGCAAGTCGGCGCCAACGAGCGGCCCCGCAACGCCGGCGATGAACGCGACAGGCGCCGCCGCTCCCGGCGCGAGGATGAGTGCGGCCGCAGCAGCGACGAAGGGCGGGATCAAGCCCGGCATCGCGATCCCGACGCCCGGCACGGGACGGGCCAGGTAATAGCAGACCGCCGTGCTCACGACGGAGGCGACTGCAGCGGCCATGAGGAGGAGCAGCCCTTGCGCGGCGAGGTGGATCAGTTCGTAAAGCGCGAGCCCCACCGGGACGAGGCATCCGCCGACATTCACCGCGATTACCGTTTCCCGGTATCTCCGCCGGAACTGCGGGAAGTGATACGGCAAGCCGAAGACGGCGAAGGGGCGCACGACGACCTCGTCGTCGCGGGCGATGCGCTTCAGCGGAATGTTGATCAGCGCACCGAACACGATGGCGAACACGAGGAGGAGCGCCGCCTCGGGATTTAGATGGAGCTTGGCTAGGCTCGCGAGCAGGAGCTGTCCGAACAGGATCGGAAACAGCAGCAGCAAGAAGAAGAAAAGGATGAAGGCGAGCACGTTTCAGCTCCCCATGCGGCCAAGCAAGGCTCAAGCGCCGACACTCTGCATGACGGTCACGCGCGTTTGCGTTTCAGGTCGCGGAATTCCTTTTGGAGGTTGCGCTTGTGCGAGCGGCCTTGATCCATTCAACTCGCTCGTGGGTCGGTTCGCGGTCTCACACGTGAGCGACTTGGTAATCGATGCACGAGAGCCCGAGCGTCGCGAGTCCCTCCTCGAGCAGGTCCGGCAGGAGCGGCGTTCCGAGAAGGTAGTCCGCCGTCGAACCCTGGCGGCGTTCGCGCGCGTCTTTGACCGCCCTGCTCCACTCCTTGGCTGAATAGTCACCGCGCCCCACCCAGGAGAGCGCAACCAGGTCCGTCTGCTCGTCCTCGTTGAGGTCCTCAAGGAAGCTCTTGAGCTCCTCGTAGGTCGGATCATCGGGATAAGCCGCGAGAACCGACCGGAATTCCTCGTCGGACGGGTTCGACCCAGGATCCTCCTCGACGACGTCTTCCGGGACTTCGAACTCGCGAGCCTTCACCACGATGAAGCAGATTTTGTCGAGATCGATTCGAAGCATGGTGTGTCCTCCTAGTTTAGTGCCATCACCGCTCCACTTAACGCACCGTAATGCAGCTACAGGGTGCGAGATTCGCAACCTTGTGAGATACGCTCCCGAGCAGGAGCGCGGCGATGTCGCTCCGTCCGCGGCTGCCGATGACGATGAGATCGACGCCGTCCCGCTTCGCGCGTTCGACGATGACGCGCGCCGGATCGCCCACATCGATTGCGGCCTCCACGTTCCTGAGCCCGGTCTGCCTGAGGTACCGTGTTTCGCGTTCAACGATCTCCTCGGCGCCGCGCCGCAGGAAGTCGCTCTCGGTCATGCGGACGTGCTCGGCGCGAAGGTAGGGCTCGAGCTCGTCGGGCACTATCGCGGTGCCAACGCGCTTGAGGACATGGAGCACGGTAATCCGCGCGCCGTAACGCGTGGCAAGGTCGCCCGCAACCACCACGGCTTTGTGCGCGCCTTCGGATCCATCCACCGGAACGAGCAGGTTCGCGAACACGCAGGACCCCTAGTCTGTCGTTGCGCCGCACCCGGCGCGACGATGCTTGCCACCCTATTGTCTGCGCGCGATCGCGCCCTTGATGCAGGTCAACAGTGCAATTGGCCTGACCCTCGTATTTTTCGAGATCGGCTGTTGGCGTGGTGCGAACTGACGACCGTAGTATCGTTGGCGTGCGCTTTCGGCACCGCGAATGTCCCGAGCGACCTAAACGAAAGGAGAGTCGGGCCTTGGGCGGGAATGCGACGCTTCAGGCGATGGTGCAAGAATTTCCGGATCGAGGACCGGCGACTGCACTCGTCACCGTCGGCAAGTCCGGCGTTGAGTCTTGGTCCTATGGCGATCTTGCGGCGAATGCCCTTGCCATTGCCACCGGACTCACTGCACGCGGCATCGGCCGCGGCGACTCGGTGGCCATCGTCGGCGCGAACTGCGCGGCCTGGGTTGCTGCCTTCCTCGGCATTGTAACGGCAGGCGCAGCGGCTGCACCTTTGGATCCTCGGGCCGGCGACGAAGACCTCGCCTTCATGCTGGAAACCGCCGCGTGCCGGCTCATGTTCACGAGCGCGGCTAGCGCAGCACGTCTCAAGACGCTGGTGCCAAGCTGCCGAGCAATCCTACTCGACGTCTCGGAGACAGACGCAAATGTTGAGGGGTGGCGCGACCTGGCGGGCTCGCCCGACGCCGGTCGCTTGCCACGCCTCGAGCCGGAAGATCGCGCCGTCATCGTTTTCACGTCGGGTACGACGGGTACCCCCAAGGCCGTGCCGCTTTCCATGCCAATCTCATGTCGAACGTCGCCGCGCTCGCCGCCGAGCGGCTCGTCGATTCGCGCGACCGCGCACTTCTGCCGTTGCCGCTGCACCATGTCTATCCCTTGACCGTCGGCCTCCTTACTCCGCTCGCGTGTGGGGCGGCAGTCGTATTCCCCGCCGGGGCGACCGGACCTGATCTCGCCGTTGCTTCGTCCGCGAGTGGTGCGACCATCCTCGTGGCCGTTCCGCGGCTCTACTCCGCGCTCGTCGCTAATTTGCGTGCGGTGTTGTCGGCGCGCCCACGTGCCTCTGCAACTGTCGTCAAGATCGGGCTCGCATTCGCCGGCTGGCTGCGTCGCCATTGCGGCATGCGGATTGGACGGGCCATCTTTGGCCGGCTGCGCCGGAAGCTCGGACCGCGGCTCAGTCTTCTCGTGTCGGGCGGTGCCGCGCTCGACCGCGACGTGGAGGATACCCTCCTCGATCTCGGCTGGGAGGTCCTGTCCGGCTACGGTCTGACGGAGACGTCGCCAATCCTCACTTTCAATCGCCGCGGCACCTCGCGTCCCGGCAGCGCGGGACGGCCGCTAGCCGGGATCGAAATTCGGATCGCACGGCCCGATGCCGAAGGCATCGGCGAGATCGAGGCGCGAGGGCGTGGGGTCTTCGCGGGTTACCTCGGCGATCCGGGAGCGACGCGGGAGGCCTTTACCCCTGACGGTTGGTTACGGACGCGCGATCTCGGCCGCCTCGATGCCGATGGGTATCTGCACGTCGTGGCGCGCGTGACCGAGACGATCGTGCTCGCGGGCGGCAAGAAGCTCGTGCCGGAAATCGTCGAGGCGGCCTACCTGGGGCGCCCGCTGATCCGTGAAGTCGCTGTCCTCGCGCGCGGCGGTGCGCTCGTCGGTCTCGTAGTTCCCGACCTGGAGCGTGCGCGCGCCGACGGAGCGGGACGCCTCACAACCCTCATCCGCGACACGCTGGCCGCCCAATCGCGCGACCTGCCGAGCCATGCGCGGCTCAGCGGTTTCGCCGTGACACGCCAACCTCTGCCGCGCACACCGCTTGGCAAAATCCAGCGCCATCTCCTGCCGGCGCTCTACGATCAGGCCCTCGAAGCCCGTAGACCTCAGGAGGTGACAGTACCGACTGCGGAGGATGCGGCCCTCGTCGCGGGACCTGCTGGAGGCGCGCTGTGGCGCTGGCTCACCGCCCGATATGGTGACCGAAAGCTCGATCTCGATACGAGTCCGCAGCTCGATCTTGGCATCGACTCGCTCGCATGGGTAGACATCACGCTCGCGCTCGAGCGCGATCTCGGGATCACTTTGCGCGAAGCCGAGATCGCGCGCATCGCGACGCTGCGCGATCTTTTGCGCGAGGCGGCCGCAGCCGGACAGCGCGAAGCGGAAGCACCGGCGGCCACGCCGGAGCAGGAGCGCTGGCTTGCACCATCCGGAATCGGGGACGCGATCCTTGGCGCCGTCCTCGAATCGGGGTTGCGCGTCCTCATGAGGATTGCCTTCCGGCTGCAGGTGGTCGATGCCAATCTCCTGCCGCCCAGCCCGTTCTTGCTGTGCGCTAACCACGCGAGCTACTTGGATCCGTTTGCCATCGCGGCGGCGCTGCCGCACCGTCGGCTTCGGGACACTTATTGGGGTGGTTGGACCGGCTTGCTTTTCGCCAATCGTTGGCAGCGCCTGTTCAGCCGCGTGGCCCGGGTGATCCCGGTCGATCCCGACCGGGCGATGATCACAAGCTTGGCGCTCGCATCGGTCGTCCTAGCACGCGGTAAGAATCTTGTCTGGTTTCCGGAAGGCGAACGTAGCCTAGATGGCAGACTTCTCCCCTTCCGGCAGGGCATTGCGTATGTGCTCGAACGGAACCCGGTGGCTATCGTCCCGGCCTGCGTTTCGGGTGCGTTCGAAGCTTGGCCGCCGGGGACACGGTTTCCGCGCCGTCGTCCGATCACCGTACGGTTCGGAGCGGCGCTCGATGCGGCGCGACTGCTCGCTGTCGCCAATGGACAACCGCGACACGAGTGCATCGTCGAATCCGTCCGTGACGCCATCGCCCAACTGGCGCCGCAGAACCGAAGATGAAAGGGGGCTTGACCCGGCTTCACGACGGAACCGCGGCGTTCTCTTGGTCGGATTTCCCGCACCCTTTTTCGTTTGCGCTGTCATCAATTGCGGCGATGGCACCTTGTACACAAGATTGCAGTTCGCTTCTCAACCGGGTTTCGCCGCCCTCACCGCTGCGCCATAATTTGCGGAAATGTTGGTCGAGTCGCTTGCCGACAGCTCGCTGGCACTCTGCATCGGCTTGTTCCTCGTGAGCCTATTTCATGAGGAGACGGCGATGATCGGAGGCGGATATCTGGTGTCCGAACGCGGACTGTCGATGGAAATCGTTGTTCTGGTGCTCACGATGGGTCTTATCGCCGGGGACTGGGGAATCTTCGGCATGGGCGTCGCGGCGCGGCGGATACCGCGACTCCGGAGGTGGTTGAAGTCCGACATCGCCGGCCGCTCGCGCGAATGGCTGGAACGGCACCTGCTTCTCATCGTCGCCATAGCGCGGGTATTTCCCGGTCCCGGAATTCTATTCCCGACTTTCGCCGGCCTCGGCCTACTCGGTGTGGGATTCGGCGGCTTTGCGTTGCGATCCGCCGTTGTGGCTGCTCTTTATGCGCCTGCGGCGCTTTATCTCACCATACTTTACGGGAACGTCGTTGTTCCCCGAGTCGGTTGGTGGGGATGGCCCGCCTTGATCGTGTTATTGATCGTTGGCTTCGGCGGACCGTGGGCGCGCCCGCTCCGGCATCGGCTCGCCAGCTTCATCGGCTTGAACCGATCTGCAGGAGGACCATCGACGTAGTGGCCGGGCGTCCAACGGGCAACGCGATTGCCGCGAGATCGAAGATACCGGAATGGTTGAGATCATGACACTTTGACGCAAGTCAAAGCCGTCAGTTCGAATTAGCGCGATTGTAAGC
>DASWKF010000011.1:0-5676 GCA_036396795.1 Gammaproteobacteria bacterium
CACCGCGACCAGGACGACACGCTCTACGTGCTGGAGGGCGTGCTGACCGTCCAGGTGCGCGACGAGCTGTTCGAGTTGGGCCCGGGCGATTTCGCGACTGTGCCGCCCGGCATCCCGCACACCTTCGACAACGTCCGCCGCGACCAGAAGCCGGTCATAGTGTGCAACGTGATGACGCCGGGCGGGCTCGACGCGCAGTTCCGCGACATGGCGGCGCTCGGCGACGATCCGGCCCGGATCGCCGAGCTGCGCGAGAAGTACGGCACGGCGCTGGTCGGCCCGACCTTGGGAGTCAAGCTCGGGCTCGCCTGAGCCGGCGGAGCGGAGGCGGGAATGCCCAAGCAGGTGCTGGTCCCCGACGAGAAGCGGCGCAATTTCGCGCGTGCGGTGAGGACGGGGTCGTTCCTGTTCGTCTCCGGCATGACCGGCCAATGGGACCTCGCGAGCTGGGAGCGCGACCCGCGCGCAGTCGGCGACGTGGCCTATCAGACGCGGCGCATCTTCGAGTGGGCGCGCCAGGTCCTCGCCCAGTGCGGCTTGACGCTCGAGGACGTCGTTTCGACGACCACCTATCTGCGCTCGATGAAGGACCTCGAGGCGGTCTCGCACGCCAAGCGCGAGTTCGCGCCCTCGCTCGCCGCCGCGGCGAGCACGACGGTCGCGGTCGCCGACCTGGTGGGCGTGGGCGACATCGAGATCAACTTCATCGCCGTCTATCCGGACGGCATGTAGTCGTCGTGAAGAACCCGTAGGGTGCCGATCGGACGAGCGGATCGGCGCCGAGGCAGCAATCGATTCTGCAGGAACAAGCCGCGCGACGACCCCCGAAACGACCCGTCCTGAGCGAAGTCGACGGGCGCCCGCCGCTCGCGGAGATCGTCGCCGGTCTTTCCCGGTTCCAATGGTTCTTCGTTATCGCCCGCAACTCGAGCTTCACTTTCAAGGGCCGGTCGGTGGACATTCGCCGAGTCGGACGCGAGTTAGGGGTACGTTACATTCTTGAAGGCAGCGTGCGGAGAGGCGCTGATCGGTTGCGCATTACGGCGCAGCTCGTGGAAGCGGCGACAGGAAATCATCTGTGGGCGGAGAAATACGACGGAGCGCTGGTAGACATATTCGACCTGCAGGATAAAATCACCGAGGGCGTGGTCAGCGCCATAGAGCCTTCCGTACGCCGCGCGGAGATTGAGCGCGCCCGCCGCAAGCGGCCCGAAAATCTCGATGCCTATGACATCGTGCTTCGCTCCTGGCCGTTACTTTACTCTCGAATGCCTGAAGACGCCGATAGGACGATTCCCCTGTTTCAAAGAGCTATAGAGCTCGATCCGACATATGGGCTCGCACATGCGGCTCTAGCTTGGTGCTTCCATGCTCGGTTTTACCGCGCCCGTCGCCGCGCGGAGGACGACAGCTTGGCGATACGCCACGCGAGGACGACGACCTCGCTCGGGACTGACGATGCAACAGCGCTCGCGATGGCCGCATTCGCGCTTGCTACGTCGCGCGAACGGGACCACGAGTCCGCGTCGCGCCTGATCGATCGCGCTCTGAACCTGAGCCCATCGTGCAGCTTCGCGCTGAGCCAGGGGGCGGCCATATTCACACTGCTCGACAGGACCGATTTGGCCATTGAATGTGCTCGGAAGGCCCTGAGGCTGAACCCCCTTGATCCGTTCGCATATGCTGCGCACGCTGCGCTCGCGATGTCACATCTCTTTGACGGAAGCTTCGAGCAGGCTGCCGAGGCCGCCCGACGCGCAATCGAGAGCAATCCAAGATTCAGCCATCTCCATGCCATGTTGGCGGCTGCGCAAGTGTGGCTGGGTCAAGTCGCGGATGCGGCCGCGGTTGCACGACGCGTACTTGAACTGCAGCCCGACTTCACGGTGAGTCTGGTAGCAGACGAATACTCGGGCATTGCACCAGACCGGCTTGCACCATTCCTCGATGGCTTGCGCAAAGCCGGGTTGCCGGAGGGATAAGGCCAACCGATGCCCGTCGGCCACGTCCAACGCCGCCTCGCCGCCATCCTCGCTGCCGATGTCGCAGGCTATTCGCGGCTGATGGGGGCGGATGAGGAGGGGACGCTCGCCGCGCTCACCGCCCACCGCACGGAGCTGATCGAGCCCTGTATCGCCGAGCACCGGGGACGTGTGGTGAAGACCACCGGGGATGGGTTGCTCGCGGAGTTCGCCAGCGTCGTCGATGCGGTGCGTTGCGCCGTCGCGTTCCAGGAGGGGATCGTAAGGCGCAATGCTGACATCCCCGAGGAGTGCCGAATCGAATTTCGCATCGGTGTGAACCTCGGGGACGTGATCGTGCAAGAGGACGACATCTACGGCGACGGCGTCAACATCGCAGCCCGCCTCGAATCGCTCGCCGAGCCGGGCGGGATCTGCGTCTCCGACATGGTCCATGCCGGCGTCAGGAACAAGCTCGCGCTCCGCTTCGCCAACCTCGGCGAGCGGTCGCTCAAGAACATCGCTGAGGCGGTGCGGGTGTTCCGGATCGCCCTGGACACTTCGCATGAAGAGGGAGCATCGGCCACCGATGCCCTGTTCCGCCGCCCGGCGGTCGCGGTGCTGCCGTTCCAGAACCTCTCGGGCGACCCCGAGCAGGAGTACTTCGCCGACGGGCTGACCGAGGACATCATCACGGCGCTGTCGCTGTGGAAGTCGTTCCCGGTCATCGCCCGCAACTCGACCTTCGCCTACAAGGGCCAGTCTCCCGACATCCGCAAGGTGGGCGCGGAACTCGGCGCGCGCTACGTCATCGAGGGCAGCGTCCGCCGGGCCGCAGACCGCGTTCGCATTAACGCCCAGCTGATAAATGCACCGACCGGCCACCACGTCTGGGCCGAGCGGTTCGACCGGCGGATGGCGGACGTGTTCGCCGTCCAGGACGAGATTACCGAGCGGATCGCCGGCGTGGTCGCGCCCGAGCTGTCGAAGGCGGAGCTCCGGCGCTCGGCGGCGAAGCGTCCCGACAGCCTCGATGCCTGGGAATGCTACGTGCGCGGGATTGCCGCCGTCTACGAGGGCACCAGGGAGGGCAACGCCCGCGCCCACGAACTGTTGCGGCGGGCGGTCGAGCTCGATCCCGGCTACGGCAAGGCGCATGTAGCGCTCTCCTACCTGCACAACCGGGATGTGCGCCTGGAATTCACCGCCGACCCCGCGCAGTCCGCCCGCCTGTCCCTCGACGCCGCACGGCGGGCGGTCGCGCTGGATGACTCGGATTCTGACGCCTACACCAAGCTCGCGCGAGCGCTCAATCTCAACGGGCAGAATGAAGCCGCCCTCTCGGCGGCGCGAAAGGCGGTCGAGATCAACCCGTTCGACGCCGAAGCCCGGATCATCCTCGGCTCCGCGCTCACGATCCTAGGGATGTCCCCGAAAGAGGGACTGGAACGGATGAAGGAAGGTCTCGCGCTGAACCCGCGCGACCCGCGTCGTTACGTCTGGCAGACACACATGGCGTGTGCCCATCTTCGCATGGAGCAGTATGAGGACGCCGAGCGACTGGCGCGCGAGGCGATGACGGAGCGGCCGGACTACGTGGAGGCGCGACTCGTCCGGGCGTCGGCTCTCGGATTCCTCGGACGCAGAGACGAGGCACGGGCGCTGTACGGGCAGGCGGATCGTGGCGAGATCGCCGGGATCGTCGACCGCCGGAGGATCTGGGGCCGGCCGATGAAGGACGTGGTGCTCGACGGGCTGCGTGCGGCCGGGATGGCGGAGTAGGTCGTCCGATGTCCGCGCAACCCGTCCGACGCCGCCTCGCGGCCATCCTTGCCGCCGACGTGGCGGGGTATTCGCGGCTGATGGGCGAGGACGAGGAGGGTACGCTCGCCGCGCTCACCGCCCACCGTACCGAGCTGATCGAGCCCTGTATAGCCGAGCACCGGGGACGGGTGGTGAAGACCACCGGGGATGGGTTGCTGGCGGAGTTCGCCAGCGTCGTCGATGCGGTGCGTTGCGCCGTCGCGTTCCAGAAGGGGATCGTAAGGCGCAATGCCGACATCCCCGAGGATTGCCGAATTGTATTTCGCATCGGTGTGAACCTCGGGGACGTGATCGTGCAAGAGGACGACATCTACGGCGACGGCGTCAACGTGGCCGCAAGGCTGGAGGGTTTGGCGGAATCTGGCGGCGTCGTGATCTCGGGCAGTGTCCACGAGCAGGTCAGAGGCAAGCTGGAGGCCGAATTCGACGACCTCGGTCCTCAACGCGTCAAGAATATTGGCGAGCCAGTGTGCGCATTTAGCCTTCGATTCACGGGCGGTTCCGACCGGATGAACCGCCGGACATCTGCCGCGCCGCCGCTGCCCGACAAGCCGTCCATCGCGGTGCTGCCGTTTGACAACATCAGCAACGACCCCGAGCAGGAGTACTTCGCCGACGGCATCGCCGAAGAGATCATCACCGCGCTCAGCCGTTTCCATTGGTTCTTCGTCATCGCCCGCAACTCAAGCTTCACATACAAGGGCCGCAGCGTGGACGTCCGCCAGGTCGGACGCGAGCTCGGCGTGCGATATGTCCTCGAAGGCAGCGTCCGCAAAGGCGGCGACCGGCTGCGCATTACCGCACAATTGGTGGAAGCTGGGACCGGCAATCATCTCTGGGCCGAGCGCTACGACGGCGCGTTAGAGAACGTATTCGATCTTCAAGACCGGATCGCCGAAGGCGTGGTCGGCGCGATCGAACCGAACATTCAGCGAGCCGAAATCGAGCGCTCCCGACGAAAACGGCCTGAAAGCCTCAATGCATACGATCTTTTCTTGCGGGCCTTGCCCCTCTCAATGAGCTTTGCGCCGGCCGACAACGCGAAGCTGAACGACCTCCTCGATCGCGCGCTGCAGATGGACCCAAACTTTGCCGCGGCGCATGGGCTCGCCGCAGCCATCATGACCCAACGTCTCATGTGGGGTGGTCTTGACGAGGCCGCGCGCGAAGCTGCCATCGAGCATGCTCGGACGGTGATCTCATTGAACACCGACGACGCTTTCGCGCTAGCCGCGGCCGGACACACGCTGAGTATGCTCGCACGCGAGTTTGACCTGGGACGTAGAACTTTGGATCAGGCCATCAGACTGAATCCGAACTCGGCAATTGCATTGAGCGCCAGCGCGGTGTTGCATTCGATGATGGGAAATGTCGTCAAAACGATCAAGCAAGCGCAACAGTCACTCAGACTCAATCCGTTCGACCCGTCTCGGGTGATGCCGCTCACTGCTATGAGCCGAGCCCATTTTCTCGCTGGCCGATACGACGAGGCTGTTGAATCTGCAATGCATGCAATCCAAACCAACCCGCGTTTTCTTTCCGCCTATATCGTCGCGATCGCGAGTAGCGTGCGTTCCGGTCGAACCGCTCAGGGGGAAGAACTGGTGGAACGTCTGCTGTCGACCGCGCCGAACCTCCGTTGGTCGGTCTTTGCCAACACCATGTTCACACGTGCCGAGCTTCAAGAGCGGCTGGCGGCACCACTGCGCGAGACCAAGCTGCCGGAGTGACGCGAGGTGACAGAGGTGCGCGCTCCCGGTCTTCCGCGGGCCCGCGGCCGGTTCACATGCCGCGGATTTTGCCGATCTCCTTCTGGACTTCGGCGATCTTGGCCTGGGCCGGTTCGCTCGACGTGTCGAGATAGGTCACGCCCCGCTTCGGCTGCAGATAG
>DASWKF010000012.1:0-52155 GCA_036396795.1 Gammaproteobacteria bacterium
AGCGCCATCGCCAGCGTGAAAATGAACTGCAGCAGGATCAGCCATCCCGTGACGAACGGCCCGACGATGAACAGCAGAACCGGGTTCACGACCAGGAAGCCCGCGATGGTCAGCTTGTACCAGTCGGGCGATGCTCCGAGAAAGCTGTCGCCGATCTGCTGGGTTAGGGGATAGGTGTGATTCATGGCAAGCGCTGTGTTAACGCATCGAGATCCGTCGAGTTAGGGCCGGGTTTTTGGGCGCCCAGCGGCGCTGGTGCGTCCGGGAGTCAGGGAATCTGGGATGGGGCACCCGAGCGGCGCCGGCGGTCCGGGCGCGTACCTGCCGGGTACGCGCGGAACAGCGTCATCCATATGTTGTCAGGCATCCGTAATCGAGCTATTCTATTCATGTCGATAAAAGCCAGTAATAGATAGCAGGTCTTATAAGTCATGTATTATCAGCCACTATAGCAACGCGGTCAATGCATGCCGGTGCTCGCTCTGGAGAACTGCAAGTGTCTGAACCACACGAATCGTCAGTACCATCAAGCCGGTGGAGTTTCCTCAGCAACCACGCCCACGTATTACTTTGCCTGGCGCGCGACCCGGACGCCCGGATGCGCGAAGTCGCCGAAAAAGTCGGAATCACTGAGCGCGCCGCCATGAGGATCGTCGCGCACTTAGTCGAGGTCGGCGCCGTCACGAGGACGCGGGAAGGCCGGCGAAATCACTACGAGGTCAACCCGACCGCGCATCTCCGTCACCCGTTGGTCGCGCATAAGACTGTCGGGGTGTTGTTGGCGGCTTTCCTCATGACGAGCGAGTGACTCCCGGCTTTTCTCGTCGGGACCGGCGACAGCCGGTCAAGCGTGGAGCGAGCCCATCGCCGCGAATGGCTGGCGTCCCACCCATCGAGCGGCGGTCGCGTGCTCGTTCAGGGCCAGGACCGAGCAGGTCACGTTGGCCAGCAGCTTCTCGGCCGTAGTGCCGGTAAACAGTCGTTTCAGCCCCGTGCGTTCCGCGTTGTCCAGAACGACCAGATCGATCCGGTTCTGCTCGACGAACGCAGCAATTGCTTCATGCGCATCACCGTGAATCAAATGCACGCTACCCCGCGGCAGCCGGTACTGGCTGACCAAGGATTCCAACTGTTTCTTGTGGGCTTTCTTCATCTCCTTGAGAAGCCGCGTTACGTTCATCCGCCCACGCAGCTCCAGCTCATGGGGGATTCGCCACGTCGATATCACCTCGAGGCTCGCGCTCTTCCTTCGCGCCAGTGCCTCGGCGTGAGCGAGGACCGCGGCAGCCGACGCTCCTGATCCCATGGAGTCGAGATCGAGCGCGGCCAGCACCTTCGATGGTTGATCATGCAGCCGGCCTCGGGGTGGCTGCACGATCCAAGCGGGACAGGTGCTTCGCATCAACAGCCGGTGATCCTCCTCCGCGCAACGTTGGAATAGCTTGAAGCTGCGCCTGCCGGCGGGCTTGATGACGACATCGTGCGTTTTCGTCGCCTCGATCGCGTGCTGGAGGCTTCCATCGGTGTCGAACTCGACGCGCGGGCCACCTTCCATCTTCAACACCGGCGACCCCGTAACGCGCAGGTGTTGCTCGTCCAGCGATGCTTGGTCGGCCGGGGATTCGCCTGTCTCGTTCGATCTAATACCGACGGAGTCGCGGCCGTTGGAGATGTCGATCACCGTGAGCAGGTCGGCGCGACTGGTTTCGGCCAGCGCGGCGGCTTGGGCCAGGGCGCTTTGCTCGGCCTCGCCGCCGTTTGCTACGAATAGGATTTTGCTCAATTGCCGCATTGGACACCTCACAGTGCGCATTTCGCCTCGACAATCCATCGGTGTCCGCATCGCGCTCGAATGAGGCGCGACTTCAGTCTTCTCGCGCCCTCGAGCTAGCGTCTCGGTCCTTCTTGGCGATCTGCTGCTATATAAGACACGACTTTATAAGGATGAAATAGATGACTTATATTACGGCGCACTCAATTTCCCGTCAACTGGCTGCCAGGCGCAGGCGGCCCGGGCTTGCGCGCGCCTATAGTTGCTGATCACGGCTGGCATTGCAGGGGGCTTACGTGATCACGCACCTCCTGGTCCGTTTCGAACGGGCTCGGAACCGTGATTCTTAGGGTTCGCGCAGACGGTAGCCGACGCCTTGCACCGTATGGATATAGCGCGGCTTGGTCGGCTCGTCTCCGAGCTTCTGCCGAAGATTGCCGACGAGCACCCTCAGATAATGGGTATCCTCGCTGTGGGTCGGTCCCCAGATTTCTTGCAGGATCTGCTTGTGCGTCAGCACTTGCCCGGCGTGCGTGACGAGGAACCGCAGCAAGTCGTATTCCTTGCGTGAGAGATGCTGTTCTTCGCCGTCTCGAAATACACGCCGTTTGACGAGATCCACCTCCAGTGCGCCGTGCCGGTAACGGCCGGCGTTGCCCCGCTCGCTGCCGGCCCTGGAGCGCAACATGACCCGCAGGCGCGCCATGAGCTCGGTGATGCCGAAGGGCTTGGTCACGTAGTCGTTGGCTCCGGCGTCGAGCGCCTCGACTTTCTCGGCTTCGTCCGCCCGCACCGACAACACGATGATCGGCACGCTGCTCCATTCCCGGATTCTGCGAATGACCTCGTGCCCGTCGATGTCGGGTAGCCCGAGGTCGAGAATCACCGCGTCGGGGTTCGTCTCTCCGCAGGCCGCGATGCCGTCTTCGCCGAGCCGCGCCTCAGAGACTGAAAAGTCGTTCGCCTCGAGGCTGATACGCAGAAACTTCCGAATCTGCGCGTCATCCTCGATGACGAGCATCTTAGGCACGGGCCTCGCCAACGGGATTCTCCGAGGAAGGCAAAGTGATGCGCATGCAGGTTCCGCGGCCGTTCGCGCCGGCGAGCGCCGCCATCGATCCGCCATGCGCGCGCACGATGCTGCGGCAGATCGCAAGACCCAGGCCGACGCCGTAGCGACGCCGGTCTCCTTGTTGCGCGCTGTAGAACATGTCGAAGACTTTCGCGCGGTCCTGGTCCGGGATTCCGGGTCCCTCATCGACGACTTCGATGATGCTCGCATCGCCTCCCGAATACGACCGCACCAGCACGGTCGCTCCAGGATCGGAGAAATCCGCGGCGTTATCGAGGACATTGACGAGCGCCTGCTCGACCAAGGCGCCGTGAACCTGAATTAAAGACCCTTCCTGTGCCACCTCGATTCGGAGATCCACGTGATCCAGAGCGGAGCCGAGCCGCTCGATCGCGGCGGAGATCAGGTCGTTCATGTCTACCCACTCTCGGCGCAGCTCGATGCGGTCTCGGCCGAACCGGGTCATGTCCAGCAAGTTCTGAATATAGCGGTTCAGTCGTTGCGACTCGTCGAGCACGGTGCGCAAGAGCTCCCGCTGATCTTCGGGCTTCAACCGATCGCTGTACTCGAGCACGCTGCTGACGGAACCGACGATGGATGCGAGCGGCGTCTTGAGGTCGTGCGACACCGACGACAGCAGTGCCGAGCGCATTTGCTCGGTCTCGGAGATGAGCTGAGCTTCTTTGAGGTCGTTGACGAGCGCGGTGCGCTCCATAGCGATCGACGCCAGCTCGCAGAGACCGTCCGTGAGCGCTTTCTGCTCGGCACCCGCGGCGGCGGCGGCGATTGCGACGAGCCCGACGCGCCGGCCGCCCGCGGCGAGCCGGAGATAAATCCGGTCGGTATCGCTCGTCGGCAACGCTTTTTCCTCCCGCGACAACGCGTCGATCCGGCTCATATCGAAGAGCTCGACACCGGGCTCGCCCGGGCAGTCGGCGGTGAGCCGCAAGCCGCTTGCTTCCTCGCGCAGCCAGGCGGCCACCGGCGCTTCGTAGAGCCGCTGGAGCGCCTCCGCGAGAGCCGACAGCGCTTGCTGGGCCGTCACGGCGCTTCCCATTTGGCGGCTGAAGGCGAGCAAGGTCGACACGCGGTTGAGCGCCAGTCGGCTCGCGGCCGTTTCCTTGCGCATGCGCGCTGCGAGATTGCCTGTCAGTGCGGCCATGGCGAGGAAGAAGAACAGGTTCACGAGATCGCCTTCCTCTTCGACCGTCAGCGTGTATAAGGGCGTCGTAAAAAAGAAGTTCAGAGTCAAGAAACCCGCCAGGCTCGCGAAAATGGACGGCCACAATCCCCAGACGGCCGCAACGATCAACACGGCGAGCAAGAACAACAGAGACAAGTCGATATTCGGCAGACGCTGCAACACCAGAGCGGCGGCCATGGCGACGACGACCGCCGCTATCGCGGCGACATATCCGCGAAGCCGGAGCATCGAGGACAACCATCTGGGCATTGACGGTGTCATGGTATCGACACTTTACGCCGAAAAAACGTAAAAAAAGCGTAAGTTTTTTGCGTGGTTTTTAGGTGCGCGGAGGGGCGTTGGGAGAAACAATTGCAATTCCTCAGCGCCCCACCGTACGACATTGCGTCTTACCGTCATCATCCGCACTTTGGGAGTTCTCTTCCTGCTCTTTAGCACGACGATACTCCCACCGCTCGCGATCTCCCTTCTGACCCTCGACGGCTATGCAGCCAATTATTCGATCGAGTTTTTGATCTTCTTCTCCGCCGGTCTCCTGCTCTGGCTGCCGCTGCACAAGAGCCAGGATGTCATACGCAATCGCGACGGTTTCGTGATTGTCGCGCTCATGTGGACCGCGATGAGCCTGCTCGGCTCGGTGCCCTTCATGCTGGTGCTCGACATGAGCTTCGTGGATGCTTTATTCGAATCGGCCTCGGGATATACGACGACGGGGGCGACGGTGATCGTCGGGCTGGATTCGCTGCCGCAGTCGATACTCTTCTATCGACAGGAGATCCAGTGGCTTGGCGGAATCGGCGTCATCGTCCTGGCCGTCGCGCTATTGCCGATGCTGGGAATCGGCGGCATGCAGCTGTATCGCGCCGAGACGCCCGGCCCTGTCAAGGATGAGCGGATCACGCCACGAATAGCGGGCACGGCCCGCACGCTGTGCGTGCTCTACATTTGGATGAGCGTCGCGTGCGCGGCATGCTATTGGCTTGCCGGCATGGGGGCCTTTGATGCCGTTACGCACAGCTTTGCGACGCTCGCAACAGGCGGTTTTTCGACCCATGATGCGAGCTTCGCGTATTTCAACAGTCCCGCTGTGGAAGCGGTCGGGATAGTGTTCATGCTGCTTGCAGGCATTAGCTTCAACGAGCACTTCATCGCCTGGCGGGCGTTGAGACTGGGAGGCTATCTCCGCAACACACAAACGCGCGTGTTCCTGATCGTCGTGGCTCTCCTCATCGGCGCTATTTCGGCCGTTCTATATGGGACCGGCGCCAAGTCGACACTAACGGGCGCTTTTCGGGCTGCGGCGTTCGAAGCGGCGTCGGTGATCACCAGCACGGGATTCGGTATCGATGATTTTTCCCTGTGGCCGCTGGCATTGCCCGCAGTACTGATCTTCACGAGCATGATGGGCGGATGCGCAGGGTCCACCGCGGGGGGAATGAAGGTCATTCGGTTCGTCATCGTCGGTAAGCAAGGGATTGCCCAGATCCGCAGACTTATCCATCCGCGGGCCGTGCTCCCGATTAGGGTGGACGGACGAGTCGTCCCGGCTTCTGTCATCGAAGGTGTGTGGGGCTTCTTCGCCATCTACGTGAGCGTCTATGCCGTGACGATGGTTCTGCTCATGATGGGCGGTATGGATCAAATCACGGCCTTCGGCGCCGTGGCCGCCTGCTTGAATAACCTCGGCCCGGGTCTCGGCGACGTCGCGGCCAATTTCGTGAATGTGAACTCACCGAGCAAATTCCTGCTTGCATTCGCCATGATCTTCGGGCGCCTCGAGATCTTCACGTTTCTTGTCTTGCTCACGCCCGGTTTCTGGCGCAATTGAGATGTGTTCGCATGACTCATGGAGTTGCGGGCGTGCAGGAGGCGGCAATGCCGCTGCTGCGCAGTGGCCCCAATCGAGCTAGTATCACGGCTATCAAAGCAACTCCTGGGAAGCATGCGTGCGGAGGCAACGATGTGCGACGACAAAACAATCAACGATATGAACGAGCACTTGCGCCGCGGTGGCGATCTGACGCGGCGGGAGTTCGGTGCAATGACGGCGGGTGCGGGGTTGGTCATGCTGCTGCCGCGCGCCGCGAATGCGCAGGAGACGGCGGAGGCTGAGGTCGAGATCACGACGCCGGACGGCGTCGCCGATGCGTTTTTCGTGCACCCGGCCAGCGGCAGGCATCCGGGCGTCCTCGTTTGGCCCGATGCGCTCGGCTTGCGCCCGGCTTTCAGGCAGATGGGCCGGCGCCTCGCCGAATCGGGTTACTCGGTGCTGGTCGTCAACCAGTATTACCGCGAGCGGCGCGCGCCCGTCGCTCCAGAAGGCGCGACCTTCCAGGATCCGAGCGTGCGCGAGTCGATCATGCCCTTGATGCGCACGCTGAGCCCGACGACGCACGTGACCGACGCGCAGGCCTTCGTAAGCTTCCTCGACGAGCAGGCCAGCGTCGATCCCGACCGGATGATGGGCACGACCGGATATTGCATGGGCGGGCCGATCACGATGCGCACCGCGGCGGCGCGCCCCGATCGTATCGGTGCCGGCGCGTCGTTCCATGGCGGCGGGCTCGTCACGGATGCACCGGACAGCCCGCACCTGCTGGTGCCGCGAATGCGCGCGCAATACCTGTTTGCGATCGCGGCGAACGACGACGAGGAGCAGCCCGCAGCCAAGGACGTGCTGCGAGAGTCGTTTGCGACCGCCGGGCTGCCCGCGGAGATCGAGGTCTACGAGGGCGCCTTGCACGGCTGGTGCCCGCCGGATTCGGCGGTCTATCACCAGGCCCAGGCCGAAAGAGCCTGGAGCCGGCTGCTGGCCTTGTTCGGTACCGCGCTGGCGTAATGCATGAGCACGCCGCTCATGGAGCGAGCGGCGGTACTATCTTGGGGACAGGATCAGATACCGGTCCAGCGTCGCGTCGATGAATGCCGTCCCGGCGGCGGAATCGTAGGAGCCCTCCTCGATACCGTCCGCGTAGTCGAACAGGCGTTGGAACAGCGCTTCGCCTTCATAGTCGGCCGCTAAGCCGAAACGCTCGTGTTGCTCGTAGATACGATTCCAGGCGGCACGGACCTCCGCCCAGAACGGCGCGGTGCGCATCCAATACTCGTCGCCGGCGGAGAAATCGAAGCCTTCGATCCGCTCGTAGCGGTTGACCCCGAGCTCGCGCGCAAGATAAGCGTTCTGGGCGGCTAATTCGCCGCGCTCGTCGAGCACGAGCTTGAGGTTGTTCTCCTCGTGAACCCAGCCGCGCGGAAGGATGGTGTGGCGGTTGACGGCCGCAAGCACGTCATAGTCGTCGCGAACGCTGACCTCGCGCCGCGGCAGCGGCCGCCAGGTGGAATTGCCGGTCCACGCGGAGTAGTTCCCATCGTGCACCCAGCGGCCCGAGGCTTCGTAGCGCGGCGTGTCGTCCACTTGGAAAACGGCCTGGGTCCACGCGTTGGTTGCTTCGCCGGCGCTGAGACGGCGGCGCTCCCAAGTATTTCGGCCGACGTAGACGTGCAGGTCGCGGTCCTCGAATCGCCAGTCCTGGCGCCAGTGCTTGGTAACGATCGGACCGGAGACGGTGCCTTCGTCGTCCTCGAAGAACATCACGATGACGTGCTGCAGGCTGATGAAATCGCCCTCGTCGGCGGCGACATAGACGTATTCCGTGCCCCATGACTGATAGGGGCGGACGGGCTCGGCGTCCGGGGTGAATTGCACGGTTTCGAGGAAATCGAAGCTCGTGCGATAGGGCCCGGCCATCGCCAGAATCGCACGTCGATCGCGCTCGAAATCGCTCAGCCCGGGCTCCTGCAGAGCGCGCCATTCGGCCGACGGCGCGGCCGCAAGCTCCACGGCCGGTCCGCGCGTCGTCCCGCCGCGCGGCCGCATCGCGTCTTCGTCGCTGAACTGCCAGCTGAAGGTGAATTGCTTGCGCGCGGCGCCGTCGGCGGCCTCATCCGCCTCGAGCGGCGGGGCGACGGCGAGCGCAAGCGCCATCGAAACCGCGAAATGACGTCCAACGGGCATGGGAATCAATGGTACACTCTTTCTGCGAATGATTCTCATTTGCGTCACAAGAGGCAAAACTCGAAGGAGCCATAGTATGCGTTTCGCTAAGATCTTCTCATTGTATCTGGGGGTTGTGGCGGCGGCGGCCGCGCAGGTGGGAAACAATCAGGGCCTCGTCGACGCCAACCTTGCAGACGGCGAAACGCTGCGCTCGTTGCCGCACGTGACCGACGCGCTGGCCGGCGCGATGCAGGAAGGCCGCCCGTTCCTCAACGCGACGGCTCTGAACGAGGTCGTGGCCGGGTCTCTGAACGAGGCCGAGCGCACCGAGCTCTATGGGCATTTGTTCCGTCAGATCAATCTCAACACGGCGAGCGAGGACGAAATCATGCTGATTCCCGGCATGACGGCGCGGATGGCTCACGAGTTCGAGGAGTATCGTCCGTACACGAGCCTGGAGCAGTTCCGGCGCGAGATCGGCAAATACGTCGATGAGAACGAAGTGGCCCGCCTCGAGCAGTATGTGTTCGTGCCGATGAGCTTGAACACGGCCTCGAGCGAGGATTTCATGACGATTCCGGGCATGACGGCGCGCATGGTGCATGAATTCGAAGAGTATCGGCCCTACACGAGCATCGAGCAGTTCCGCCGGGAGATCGGCAAGTATGTCGACGAAAACGAGGTGGCTCGTCTCGAGAGTTACGTGACTCTGGATTGATTGCGATTCGCTCGCTCTGGACGTCTCGGCTGAGGAGCCGATCCTGCAACGCCTCGCCGTGGCGCGTTGGCTGAATGCGCCTTGCACGTTCTGGCTGCTGCTCGCGTTGCCTGCGGCGATCACGGTCTACGGCTACGCGCGGGGCAGCATTTTCTACGGCGAGGTTCTGCATTCCACCGGCGAGCTCGGCGCGCGGCTGCTGATCGCGACTCTGGCGGTGACGCCGTTGGGCCTCGCTTTCCCGCGGGCCGCGTGGACGCGATGGCTCAAAGCCCGCCGGCGTTACCTAGGCGTCGCGGCCTTCGGTTACTCGCTCATGCATGCGGCCGTTTATCTCGAACGGCAAGGCGATGTTGAGCGCATCGCCGCGGACGCGCTCGCGACGGGGATGTGGACGGGCTGGCTGGCTTTGCTCGTCATGCTCGCGTTGGCGGCCACCAGCAACGATGCTTCCGTGCGGAAACTCCGCGGGAGATGGAAATGGCTGCATCGCGGCGTCTACGCCGCCGCGGCGCTGACCTTCGCGCACTGGATCCTGACCGCTTTCGATCCGATCCCGGGTTGGATCCATCTCGGCGTGCTGGTCGCGCTCGAAGGCTACCGGGTGTGGCGGACGCGCCGCGCCTGAAGTAGGCTTGATCGGCCGCAAGAAGGTCTCTCGGAAGAACCGTGTATAAAGCTCGGCGCTGCATCATGTGTTTTGGTTCGGGTCTCGCGATGTCGTGGGCCCCGGCGTTCGCACACCACTCGGTCGCTTACTACGGCGATGAGACGGTCCGGATCGCAGGCACGTTGACGGGCGTCGAGTGGCGTAATCCCCACGTCCGCTGGACCGTCGAGGTCGTCAACGACCGGGGGCTTCCGGAGACTTGGCACCTGGAAGGCAACTCCATTTATAACCTGCAACGCAGCGGCGTGACGCGCGAGTTATTCGCCGTGGGCGATTCCTTGACGGTTTCGGGTCGGCGCGGAACGCGCGATCCGCAAGCTTTGCTCGCAATGAGCATGTGGTTGGAAGACGGCGAGGAGCTTCCTCTCTGGTTTTCCGCCGAGAGCTACGTCGATCAGCAGCACCAGGTGGTCGACGCCGCCGCCGAGAACAAAGGCATCTTCCGCGTCTGGAGCGTGCCCGCGGCGAATGCCGCCGCCGCCGTCGCGCAGCTTGCCCGGCAACCATTCACGGAAAGCGCCGTCGCCGCCAGGAGCTCGTGGAATCTGTTCGATAACTTTGCGACCCGCTGTGAGCCGGAAGGCATGCCGCGCATCATGGTCAATCCGCACCCGTTCGAGTTCGTCGACCGCGGCAACGAGATCACCTTGCGAACCGAGCTTTATGACATCGAGAGAACCATAAACATGGGCCGCGAGTCGCCGCCCGAGGATGCGCCGTGGTCGAGGCTGGGTTACTCCGTAGGCGCCTGGATCGACGGCGCTCTCCTCGTCAAGACGACACGGATCAACTGGCCCTACTTCGATACGATTGGGACGCCGCTCAGCGAAGACGTGGAAGTCCTGGAACGATTCACACTGAGCGATGATCAATCACGGTTGGATTTCGAGGTCACGGTTACGGATCCGTCGACGTTCACGGAAGCCGCTGTCCTGCGCGGTTACTGGCTCGCGCTCGGAGAGACGCTGCCACGGTTCGATTGCCAACCGCTGTAAACCTCTCGCGCCGCTTCTCCGCCGGACTGATAGGATGCCGGCTTGGACCGCATCAACGTCCGTGAGGTATGCCGCAATGAATGAACTCTTCACCGTGGGAGGGCTCACTGCCCTCGGCGAGCAGGTTTGGGCCTGGATCTTGGCGAATGTTTTCGTCTTGAACAACGCCGTGCAGCTCGTCGTCACCGCCGCGTTGCTCGGAGCCTCGCTGTTGGCGGCGAAAAAAATCAGACCGTGGATAGAGCGCTTGCAGATCAGACCGGGCTGGGCGCGGGCCGTCAACACGGTGCTGGCATTGCTGTTTCCGTTGGTCTGGCTGACTTTGCAGTGGTTTGCGACTCTAGCGGCGCGGACGGCGCAATGGCCGAGCTACCTGCTCGAGCTGGTCGCGACGCTCTTGACCGCGTGGGCGATCATCAGCTTGGTCTCGCGGCTCGCGAGAGATCCGCTTTGGTCGCGCGTCATCGCGTGGACGGCCTGGTCGATCGCGGCTCTCAATATTCTGAACCTCTTGGGCCCGACGATTGCCGTCCTGGACGCGGCCGCGGTGAGCTTCGGGAATCTGCGCGTCTCGCTCTATACAGTGGTCAAGTCGACGCTCGCACTGGCGATTCTGTTGTCCGGCGCGATTTATCTCACGCGCCTGCTCGAGTCACGAATTCGAACCAGCCGGAACCTCTCGCCGTCGGTGCAAGTGCTGTTCACCAAGTCGCTGAAGATCGTGCTCATCTCGATCGCGATCATCGTATCGATCCGCAGCGTGGGTATCGATCTGACGGCGCTGGCGGTGTTCGGCGGCGCGATCGCCTTGGGCATAGGTTTCGGCTTGCAGAAAGTGATCAGCAATCTGATCAGCGGTGTGATTCTGCTGCTGGATAAGTCGATCAAGCCGGGCGACGTCATCGCGGTAGGTCAGACCTACGGCTGGGTGTCGGCCTTGGGCGGGCGCTATGTCTCGATCGTCACGCGCGACGGCATCGAGCATCTGATCCCCAACGAAACGATGATCACGCAGGCGGTGGAAAACTGGACGCACACCGACAATCAGACACGGCAGAAAGTGCCAGTAGGGATCCACTACAAATCGGATGTGAGGTTGGCGATGGACCTCTGCATCGAAGCCGCGTGCGAGACCGATCGTGTCTTGAAGGTTCCGGAGCCCCGCTGTCTGCTCATCGGTTTCGGTGAGAGCGCCGTCGATCTGGAGCTCAGGTTCTGGATCGAGGACGCCCATCGCGGCGTGCGCAACGTCAGGAGCGACGTATTGCTCAGGATCTGGGACAAATTTCACCAGCGGGGGATCGAAATACCGTATCCGCAGCGCGATCTGCACATTCGCTCGCCGCAGGCCGTGCCTGCCGAGATCCTGTCGGGCTCCGCGGCATGAGCGCCGGTGTATGGCGAGCGCCGTTTCCGCGAGGTCTGACGGCTCGATCCTGCCGCGCGGCGGCGTGGGCACTGGGCTGTGTGCCGATTTACACGATCGCTCAATACGTGCCGCTCGCGAACCCCGAGTTTCCACTCGAGCACGTCGGCTATCTCAAAGCGTCGAATGCAGAAGCTTACGATCATTTCGGCTGCGGCGGCGCGAACACCGGGCACACGGGGAACTCGGTCGCGATCAGCCGCGACGGCAACACGATGGTCATCGGCGCGCCGCACGAGAGCGGTGGGGCGGCGGGAATCGACGGTGATGAGAGCGACAATTCCACGTTCGGCGCCGGCGCCGTCTATGTCTTCGCGCTTGGGGAAGGCACCTGGGCGCAGCAGGCGTATCTGAAGGCATCCACGCCGGCGTTCGGCGATCATTTCGGCTCCTCGGTCGCCTTGAGCGCCGACGGCAATACGCTCGCCGTCGCCGCGCAGTTCGAATCGAGCGGCGCGACCGGCATCGACGCGGATCAGAGCGACGACTCCGTGCCTCAAGCCGGCGCCGTTTACGTCTTCACGCGGTCGGGCGGCGACTGGGCTCATCGGGCCTACATCAAAGCCTCGAACACCGGCCGTGCCGGCAAAGGCGACGACTTCGGCGACGGCGATCAGTTCGGCTACTCGCTGGCGCTGAGCCCGGACGGCGGCACCCTCGCGGTCGGTGCGATCACCGAGGACAGCGGTGCGCGCGAAATCGATGGTGACCAAAGCGACGACTCGGTGACGTCGTCGGGCGCCGTCTATGCATTCAGCCGCAGCGGTGAGCGCTGGTCTCAGCAGGCCTATCTCAAAGCGTCGAACTCCGAGCAGGGCGACCTGTTCGGCTTCTCGGTCGCCCTGAGCGCAGACGGCAACACTTTGGCGGCGAGCAGCTACGACGAGGACGGCGGTGCCCGGATCATCAACGGACCCGATGACAATACCCGCGACGCCGCGGGCGCTATCTTCGTTTTTTCGCGCGAAGGCGGCGTGTGGACCGAGACCGCCTATCTCAAGGGATCCCGTATCGAGCGCACCGACCAGCTCGGTTACTCGGTCGCCATCAGCGATGACGGCAACACGATCGCGGCAGGCGCGGGCGACGAGGATTGTCTGTCGCCTGGCGTCAATCCGCCCGGCTGCGAGAACGACTCGATGGATGATATCGGCGCGAATGTCTGGATCGGGGCCGCCTACGTGTTCGTCCGGCGGGACGGCGAGTGGGCGGAGCAGGCCTTCCTGAAAGCCTCGAACCCGCGCCCGTACAATTCCTTCGGCGTCAAGCTCGCGCTCAGCGGC
The DNA here is from genome assembly GCA_036396795.1 of Gammaproteobacteria bacterium. Lineage (GTDB taxonomy): Bacteria > Pseudomonadota > Gammaproteobacteria > Steroidobacterales > Rariloculaceae > JAHEEM01. The sequence goes on from DASWKF010000012.1 coordinate 13,137, forward strand.
GACGGCGATACGCTCACTATCGCCGCCTATCTCGAGGACGAGGGCGCAAGCGGGGTATTCGGGCCCGAGCCCTTCCCGCTGATGATCGTCCCGAACCTCGATCCGTGGCGTTCCGGAGAGAATCGAGCCGAGGAATCCGGCGCCGTGTACGTCTATACGCGCAGCGGCGGCGAGTGGGCGCAACGCGCTTACGTCAAGGCACCGAATGCGCAGACGGGCGATGAGTTCGGCAGCGCCGTTGCCGTCAGCGGCGACGGTCGGCTGATCGCGATCGCCGCGCACAACGAGGCAAGCGCCGCAAGCGGGCTCGATGGCGACCCATCGGACAATTCCGCGCCCGAGTCGGGCGCCGTCTATCTTTACGCGCGTTAGCGCCGGACCGCTCGCGCGGGCGGTTGCGCCGGAGCTCATTCGGGATGAAAATCCTCGGGACTTGGGGGAGTGGCGATGCGCTCAGCAACGTATCTTGCATTGAACCTGGTGCTGATGGCCGGCGTCTTGCCCGTGACGGCGACGGCGCACCATTCCGTCGCATACTACGGGAACGAGGTCATCGAGGTAACGGGCGTGCTCGCCGGCGTAAGCTGGCGAAACCCGCATGTCGCGCTGCGGGTTGAGGTCACGGCCGAAGACGGAACACGGGAAACCTGGGTGTTGGAGTGCAACTCGATCTACAACCTTCAACGCCGCGGCATCCTGCGGGACATGTTCGAAGTCGGGCAGCCCGTGACGGTATCCGGCCGCCGGTCGACGCGGGAAGAGCGGATGCTGCTGGCGGCCGACATCGACCTCGGCGACGGGCGCAGCTTCGCGCTGCGCACCGAGGCTGAGCGCGCCGCCGCCCGGGACCGCGTGGTCGACGCCGCCGCCGAGAACAAGGGCATCTTTCGCGTCTGGAGCATTCCGGCGGCGGATCGAGACGCGATTCAGGCGCAGTGGGAGGTGCAGCCGTTCACCGAGAGCGCGATTGCGGCGCGCGCGGACTGGGATATGCTGGATAACTTCGCGATTCGCTGCGAGCCCGAGGGCATGCCGCGAATCATGGTCAATCCGCACCCGTTCGAGTTCGTCGACCGCGGCAGCGAGATCGTGCTGCGCACGGAGTTCTACGACATCGAACGCACCATTCATATGAATCAACCCTCGCGCCCCGAGGATGTGCCGGCATCACGGCTCGGGTACTCGATAGGCGCATGGGAGAACGGCAACCTCGTCGTGAGGACCTCACATATCGATTGGCCGTACTTCGACAATATCGGCACGCCTCAGAGCGAGGCGCTCGAGATCGTCGAGCGCTTCAGCCTGAGCGACGATCAGTCGCGCTTGGACTTCGAGATCACTATGACGGATCCCGCGACGTTCATGGGTCCCGCGGTCGTCAAGGGCTATTGGCTGGCGCTCGGCGAAACGATTCTTCGCTACGACTGCTTGCCGTTGCGTCGCTAAGCCGTTTCCACTGCGACAGCACATTCCATGATCGATGCCTTGGTCGCATTTGGGCAAGAACCCGCGGGTCTCTTCATCCTCATATTCTTGAGTGGCATCCTGATGAGCGCGATCGCCCTGGTGGGTGCGGTGCACATGCTGCTCGACGATGCCACGATGCAAAAGCTCTTGCTTCCGCTGGTGGCGTTCTCGGCCGGATCGCTGATGGGCGGCGCGTTTTTCCACATGATTCCTGCGAGCATTGAAAATCTCGGGGATTTCTCCCGCGTCAGCGTGCTCGTGCTCGCCGGCTTCTGCGCATTTTTCGTCCTGGAGCAGTTCCTGCATTGGCATCATTGTCATCGAGCCGAGGTCGACTGCAAGAAGCCTCTGACTTACCTGATTCTGATCGGCGACGGTTTGCACAACTTCCTCGGAGGCTTGGCGATCGCGGGCACTTTTCTGATCGACGTCCGGCTCGGCGTCATCAGCTGGCTTGCTGCAGCCGCTCATGAGGTGCCGCAAGAGCTCGGTGATTTCGGCGTGCTCGTGCACGGCGGTTGGTCCAAGAGCCAGGCGCTGCTGTTCAATGTGCTCTCGGCGCTTGCCTTCCTCGTAGGGAGCATGCTCGCCTACGCGGTGTCGTTCGCGATCGACGTCACCTGGCTCGTGCCGATCGCCGCGGGCAATTTTATCTACATTGCCGCCTCGGATCTCATACCGGAGATCCGAGGCCATCCGAGGGTGCACGAGAACATGTTGTATCTCGTCGCGTTCGTCGCCGGGCTCGCGCTGCTCTATCTCGCGCGCATGTCGTTCGGAGAGTAGCCGGCTAGCGCTTGTCGACGACGACCTCTCCGCCCTGGATCACGACCTCGACGTTCAAGAGGTTGTAGATCAGCTCCAGCGGGTCGCCGTCCACGACGATGATATCGGCGATCTTGCCGAGCGCAAGCGTGCCGAGATCGTCGCTCATGTCGACGAAGGCCGCCGTATTCGGGCCCATGAGCTTGAGGATGTCGCGGGCCGAGAACATCGGGCTCAACGCGCGCAGCTCGTGGGCGAGCCCGTCGCGCGGGTGATAGTTGGTGTCGGTGCCGAAGCCGTAAACCACGCCGGCGTCCCAAAGCGTGCGGCCGTTGACGACCTTTTCGCCCGCGGCGTTCGATCCCGTGCCCAAGATGCCCGAAGGCCAGGGGCTGCCGTCGCGGAACGTCGGGATATTGTCGTCATTGAAGACGCCGAACACCGGTACGGCAAAGCCGACCGTCGACAGGTTCTCCACGCCGGCGTCCGCGACGCGACGCGCATCCGCTTCGGTCATGAAGCTGCCGTGAGGTGTATGCACGAGCTTGGCGGCGCCTGCGTCGATCGCGGCATGCATCGCGGGGACCGTGACTGCATGCACCATGACATCGAGATCATGGCGGCCGGCCTCGTCGGTGATCGCCGCGAGCAAATCTTTGTCCTCGGGCTCGATTGCGGCCTTGATGATTTCGACGCCGAGCGCCGCGAGCTCGCGCACGCGGGCCCGGGCGAGCTCAGGTGTCGGATAGTCTCTCGGGTCGGCGCGGCCGGAAGCGACGACACGCGGGCCTCTGAGCTCGCCGGATTCGATTTTCTGCCTCAGCTCGACAATGCCGGGAACGGGTCCGTCGCCCGACATCAAGGTCGTGAAGCCGCTGTCGAGATACTCCTCCAAGCGCTCAGCCGCCTCCTCACGGAACCAGACCTCGGCGTCGCCTCGAATGACGTGCCGATGCGCGTCGATGAACGACGGCATCACCGTCATACCCGCGGCATTAATCGTCTGTAGGCCCCGCGTATTGGCAAAGCCCGGCGAGACCGATTCGATCCGCCCGTCGCGGATGATGACCGACCCGTTCTGAATCGACAGCCCGGTGCCGTCTATGATTCGCGCGTTGGTGATGGCAAGGTCCTGGGCGGCGGCCGCGTTGAGGAGCAGCGCTAGACCGCAGAGGCTCGAGGTTGTTCTCATCGTGCTACTCCAAGGAGCTAGATCTCGGCGAGGATCCGTCCCCGCTGCTCGGCGTTGGGAATGGGCCCGTCGCCGGCGTTGGCATTGTCACGCATGTGCGCGGGGTTGCCCGTTCCCGGAATGATACAAGTGACGGCGGGATGCGCCAGAATGAACTTCAGCAGCAGCTGAGCCCAGGATCGGCAACCGAGCTCGCCGGCCACCGGCGGCAGCGCTCGAGCGCCGAGTCGCCGCAAAAGGCCGCCACCGCCGAAAGGCCGATTGACGATTACGGCGATGCCGCGCTCGGCCGCGAGCGGCAGCAATCGTGCCTCGGCGTTGCGATCGTCGATCGCATAGTTGAGCTGTACGAAGTCGAGCGGCTCCGCGAGCATCACCGCTTCGAGCTCAGCGTGGGCGCTGGCCGTATAATGCGTGACGCCGAGATAGCGGATTCGGCCTTGGGCTTTCCACTCGCGCAGCGTCGCGAGCTGTGTCCTCCAATCGACGAGATTGTGAATCTGTATGAGGTCGATGACGTCGTCTTGCAGCAGCTCGAACGAGCGGAGCATCTGACGTTCTCCCGAGGCACGCCCGCGCGTCCAGACCTTGGTGGCGAGAAAAGCTCGATCGTGGGCGTTCATGTCGGCGAGCAATGTGCCGACCGCGGCTTCGGCAGCCCCGTACATCGGCGAGCTATCGATTACCGTGCCGCCCGCATCGAACAACACCTGCAGCACTTCCCGCAGGCGCTGTCGCCGGCCGGCGCGGACGTCGAATCCGCGCCAAGTCCCGCAGCCGATGACGGGTATCCGCTCGCCCGTCGCTGGAATCGCTCTAGCGTGCATGCCGGCCCGACTCGATTGCCCTCGTACCTTGTGCCCTAGGCTTGTCGAAGCCAGCCCGAATGCGAACAGCCGCAAGAACTCGCCGCGATCCATCATCTCGCTCCACTCTTGCCGTAGCCGAGGCTCTCATAGGGGCTTTTGCAAATCAACGCCTTAACCGCGGGCACTCAAGGGCAAGGTCAGAAGATTCTCGGTAACATCGGCTGGAGTTTGCGCCGTAAGAACTACGGTGCATGATGCGTGTCCTGGCGGCCCTCACTCCGACACGGCCGATCCGACTTTCGAGTTCAACTGCGTTTCGATTTTAGGGAAGTAGTGCCGCATGCTCGTTTTCAGACAGATGCTCGATGATCGCTCCAGCACATATACCTACCTGCTTGCGGACGGCGGCAGCGGTGAGGCCGTTCTCATCGATCCGGTATTCGAGCAGGCGCGACGCGACGCTGCGTTGATCAAGGAGCTCGGCTTGAGGCTGCGCTACACTCTCGAAACTCACGTTCACGCGGACCATGTCACCGGCGCATGGCTCGCGAAGCAACATTTCGGCAGCCGGATTCTCGTTGCGAAGAGCAGCGGCGCCGAGGGAGCCGACCGTTACCTGGAGCACGGCGATCGCGTCGAGTTCGGCGAGCGCTACCTCGGCGTGCGCGCGACGCCCGGGCATACGAGCGGCTGTCTGACCTATGTATTGGACGACGAGAGCTGCGCCTTCACCGGCGACGCATTGCTCATTCGCGGCGCCGGACGGACGGATTTCCAGCAAGGCGATGCAGCTGCTCTGTATCGTTCCGTGAAGTCGCAGATCCTCTCATTGCCCGCCGACAGTCTGCTATATCCCGCCCATGACTATCGCGGGTTGACCGTTACCTCCGTCGCCGAGGAACGCAGCTTCAATCCTCGCCTCGGCGGTGAGCTCAGCGAGTCGGATTTCATCGGCTACATGAGCAACCTGGGCCTGGCGCATCCAAAGCAGATGGATGCCGCCGTGCCGGCGAACCTGCGCTGCGGCAGGCCACAGCGTGCAGGATCGATCGATGACGAGCCTCAGTGGGCGCCGCTCAACTACACTTTCGCGGGCTTCTGGGAAATTCAGCCGGACTGGGTGGAAGAGCACCGCGCCACGCTTTCGATCGTGGACGTTCGCGAGGCCGATGAGTTCGACGGCCCGTTGGGACACGTTCCCGACGCCTGCCATATTCCACTCGCGGAGTTGACGAATCGGGTGAACGAAATTCCCCAGGACAAGCCCGTGGTTACGGTGTGCCGAGCCGGCGGTCGCTCGGCCCGTGCCACCCTGATTCTCAAGAACGCGGGCTTCGAGAACGTCGCGAATCTCGCCGGAGGCATGCTGCGATGGCGTGCGCTACACTTTCCGGTGGACGGTGGCGCTGACTAGCGATCGCCGCGTTACCGCAACGAACGCAGGAACACGACCATGGACGATTTCGGATCAGAGACGCTCGGCGGGAAGCCGTCGAGCAAGCGCTTGATGCTCGGTATGCTCACGGCCGGCGTCTGCGCCGCAGCCTTGCTCGTAAGCGTGATCCTGCCGGCGGAATACGGCATCGATCCGACCGGGATCGGCGGCGCGCTCGGCCTTACGGCTCTGACGTCGCCGGCGACCCGAACGCTCGAGATCGGCGACGTCATCGGTGGCAACGAGACCGTGCGCAGCGTCGAGATTCCGGATTTCGGCGAGCCGGTGCCGCTGCCGAATCCGGCGATCCACCAAGCCGAGGCGGGGCCGCCGCAGACCCGGACCTTGACGGTGACGATCCCGCCGGAGGAGGAGACCGAGATCAAGACCGTGCTGACCGAGGGCAAGGTGATCCTCTACAGCTGGTCGATCGACCGCGGCGATATCTACTCCGACTTTCACGGTCACGATCCGGCCGTGAGCTCGGAGTTCTGGGTGCGTTACCAGGAGCATCAGGAAGGCATGGGCGGCAACGGATCGCTGGTCGCGCCCTTCGGCGGCGAGCACGGTTGGTATTGGCTCAACTACAACGAATTTCCCGTCGTCGTCACGCTGACGGTGACGGGCTATTTTGACGACATCATCGACTACGGCATTTTCTGATCCGGCCGGGGCGGAGGATCTGCGACCGGGCGGCCCTGCTCGCTCCGCTGCTCAGGCGCGCGTCGGCATCGGCTCCCGGTAGACGGAGTGGGCGAGCAGGTTACTGATAGTAGTCGCGACGAACATCATGGCCGCCATCGGCACGAGGCTGCCATCGAAGAACACGCCCGTGAGCGCGCCGAGTGCCGAGCCGATGAAGAACAGCGACGTCGTGAACACCGATGCGGCACTGCCGCTGAGCCGCTTGAAGTAACCCATATAGACCGCATTGCCGGTCGGGTTGATCAGGCCGACGCTGCCGACGCCGAGCATCAGCAGGGGCACGACGACCGCAACGGACGCGCGCCCCAGCAACGTTGCCGCAAGCAACAAAGCGATGCTCGTCCATTGGACCGCGCAGCCGAGACGAAACAGCTTGCGGGCATCCTTCTTGCCGAGCAGCTTCATGCTGGTTAGGTTCGCGGCCATCAACGACAGGGCCGTAGCGCCGAAGAACAGCGGAAACGCGTTGGGTGAATATCCGAAATGCTCGATGTAGAGGAATGAGGCGTTGGTCAGGAAAATCATGAGCACGGCCGCAGCCGTCGCCATGGCAATTGCATAACGCACCGGCACTCGGCGCTCGCCGATACGGCGGTTAACGACTTCGAAGCACTGCACGAATGTCGAGAGAATTGAAACGGGCGTGCGTTGGCCGGCGCGAGTCTCGGGGATCCGCAGACCGTACCAGGCGATCAGCAACAACCCATAGACGACCAGGCCGGCGAACACGGCTCGCCAACTGAAGCTCAATAAAAACGCGCCGGCGACCGGCGCGACCAGGGGTGCGATCAGCATGATCAACATGACGGCCGCGAACTTCTGGCCGGCCTCGGCGGGCGTGTAGACGTCGCGTATCGCGGCGAGCGAGATGACCGTCGCCGCGCCCCCGCCGATCGCCTGCAGGACTCGCAAGGCCAGCACGACTTCGATCGACCCCGCATTGGCAATGCCCAGGCTCGCGAGCACGTAGAGCCCGAGGCCGTACAAGCCGACAGTCTTACGGCCGACTTGATCGGAAATCGCGCCGCCGAAGAACTGACCGATGCCGAAACCGATCAGATAGATGCTGATCGTGTAGTTGATCGTCACGATGCTGACGTCGAAAGCCTGCGCCATGGTAGGCATCGCTGGCAGGTAGGCGTCCATGGTCAACGGCCCCAGAGCGATCAGGGCGCCCAGAAACACGATGAAGTATCTCGGCGCAACGGGCACCGCGTCGGTCGAGAAGCCAGCTGGAGTCATGATCGGAGCCCGGTTTCTTTGGAGACGATGGTCGCCGATTCGGCCCGGCGCGAGGGAAAGGAAGCGCAACGCTACCACAAACACTGCATCGCCCGGCAGAGAAACTTTTGCCGCATCGAAGCCGATCCCGGGGGCGACTGCGCTACACTGTGGCGCGTATGCAAGGTGCATTCCTTCGACGGGTCGCATGCTGTGTGTTGGGCCTCGCGTGCATGCTGGCGGCGTTTCCCCCGAGCCGTGCCGCCGAGGGGCAATCCGAGTTTCATTTCGTGCGGATGGCTTTCGGTGCCTTCGGCCGCTACTACGGCGCGGACCGCAACGAGCCGTGGCTTCGGGATTGGCCAGAAGCCGACTATCACTTCACCCAAGGCCTGAGAAGGCTGACGCGCGTCGAGTCCAACGACGACAATCGCCACGTCGAGCTGGGCGACGGCGCCCTGTTCGACTATCCGGTTCTCTACGCGGTCAAGGTCGGGTTTCTGCGCCTCAGCGACGAGGAAGCTGGCCGCCTTCGCGACTATCTGCTGCGTGGCGGCTTCCTGATCGTCGACGATTTCCACGGGCCCAACGAGTGGAGCGAGTTCGCCGCGTCTATGGCGCGTGTCTTTCCCGACCGGCCGATCGCCGACATCTCCGAGACCGACGAGATCTTTCACGTGCTCTACGATCTCGATCAGCGCGTGCAGATTCCCGGAAGGCAGGCCGTCGCGCGCGGCGTCACCTGGGAGGACCCGCGAGGCACGACGCCCTATTGGCGGGGCATCTACGACGACGAGGGTCGCCTGCTCGTCGCCATCAACTTCAATATGGACCTCGGCGATGCATGGGAGCACGCCGACGACCCGTACTACCCCGAGCCGCTAACGGCGTTGGCTTACCGCTTCGGTGTGAACTACGTGATCTACGCGATGACACACTGACTGCGCGGAGCGCTAATTTCGTCGTCCGCCGGCTTCTGTGCCTTGATCGTACCCGACCTCGTAGCCGTGCTCGTAGTCTGAGTCCGGGTCGCGCGGCGTCTTGCGTGGCTGCAGCGGGCACAAGGGCACACTCGGCTCGAAGATGCTGAGCGACGCGCGCTTGTACCCTTCGACGTAGCCGGTGTACCAGCCGTTGCAGAATTCGTCTTGGTCGGCGATTGCCGCGAGCGGCAGGAGGATGAGGAGCGCAGCGCAGCAGCGGATGAGTCTTGGTCTTGCGTTCATGACGGTCTCCGTGGCGGCTACCGCGATAATCTACCAGATTTCGGCAGCGACGGTATCATAGAGAGTACTTGATAAATGCCATGTATCTATATGACTTATTTATAGTACTTTGCGTAAAGCGTTTGCCGGTATGATGGCGCCTTCGCAAAAGACGTTAGCAGCGGCACGACTAACATTCCTCTGACGGAAGCGACTGAAGATGCGAATCGCGATGATGGGATCCGGTGGCGTGGGCGGCTATTTCGGGGGTCGGCTCGCAGCCAGCGGCTGCGACGTCACCTTCATTGCCAGAGGACGGCACCTTGCGGCGATCCGCGAGCACGGATTGCGGATCGCAAGCCGCGACATGGGTGACGTTGCGGTGCGGCCGGCGAAGGCGACCGGCGATCCGGCCGGCGTCGGCGTCGTCGACTACGTGATCGTCGCGGTGAAGCTCTGGGATACCGGAAGCGCCGGGCACGCGGTTCTGCCGATGCTCGGTCCGGACTCGACCGTGTTGTCGTTGCAAAACGGCGTCGAGCGCGATGATATTCTTGCCGGCATCGTCGGTGCGGATCGACTCATCGGCGGTGTCGCCTTCATTGCGAGCTCGATCGGCTCCCCGGGCGTGATCGAGCACATCGGCACGATGCAGCGGGTAGTGATCGGCGAGCGCGCGGGCGGCTCGTCGGAGCGCGTGCGCCGCCTCTGCGATGCGATGCTCAAAGCGGGCATCACCGCCGAGATCAGCGACGACATCGAGAAGACGATCTGGGAGAAGTTCGTGTTTCTGGTGGGCCTGAGCGCAACCACCACGCTGATGCGCACAACCCTGGGCCCGATACGGGGGGACGCCGATAGCCGCAGGTTTCTGACGGCGGTTATGAGCGAGACCGTTGCCGTCGCGCGCGCCAAGGGCATCGCGCTACGGGCGGACTACGCGCAGGAGCGGCTGCAGTTTGCCGACGGTCTGCCTTTCGACATGACCTCGTCGATGCATCACGATCTCGAGCACGGCAATCCCCTCGAGGTCGCCTGGCTCAGCGGTGCGGTATCGCGCTTCGGCCGTGCTCTCGGCGTGGCGACCCCCGTAAACGATACCGTCTACGCCGCGCTCAAGCCGCACGCCGCGCCCGGGCCATGACTCATCCGCGCCTGATCGTCCGGCGCCTGCGGACTCGCGCGGTTCGCGTGCCGATGCGCCGGCCACTTGGCACCAGCGCCGCGCGTATGCAGCAGGCGCCGTTCGTGCTCGTCGATCTGGAGACGGAGGAGGGCGTAACCGGGCGGGCGCACGCTTTCTGCTATCTCGAGGATGCCGCGCCGATGATTAGGCGCTGCGTCGAGCTCGCAGGGGACGCGCTCGTCGGCCGGACGGTCGATCCCGAAGCCTTCGGCCGCGCCTGCAACGAGCGCTTCCGTCTGTTGGGCGTTCAGGGCATCGTCGCAATGGCCGTTTCGGCCCTCGACGTCGCTTGCTGGGACGCGCTGTCATCGGCGGCCGGCGTGCCGCTCGCGAAATATCTTGGCGGCTCGGCCGAGCGCGTGCCGGCCTACAACAGCAACGGGCTGAGCCTGGGCGAGCCCACTCGCCTCGGCGAGGAGGCGGCGGCGCTGCTCGATGAAGGGTTCGAAGCGCTTAAGCTCAGGCTCGGGAGGCGGAAAGCCGCCGAGGATCTCCAAGCCATTCGTACGGTGCGCGGCGCCGTGCCGGACGAGACGCCCGTCATGACGGACTTCAATCAGGCTCTGACCGTGGCCGAAGCGCTCGAGCGCGCGCCTGCGCTGGATGCCGCGGGGCTGTATTGGATCGAGGAGCCGGTGACCGCCGACGATTGGCCCGGTTGTGCCCGCGTCGCGGCCGCGCTTAGGACGCCCGTGCAGCTCGGCGAGAATCTCGCCGGGCCCGCGGCGGCGGCGGGCGCCGCCGCGCTGAAGGCGAGTGATTTCTTGATGCCGGATCTGATGCGCATCGGTGGCGTCAGCGGTTGGCTCGAAATGGCGGCGCTCGCGCAAGACGCCGGACTGCCGCTATCGTCGCACCTGTATCCCGAGGTCAGCGTGCATTTGCTCGCCGCCAGCCCGACCGCGCATTGGCTGGAGTACGTCGACTGGGCCGAGCCGTTCCTTGCCGAGCGGCTCCGCGTCGCGGGCGGAACCGGGCGCGTGCCGGCGCGTCCCGGCACCGGCATCGCATGGGACGAAGGCGCGGTTGCGCATTACGCTATCGGTTAGGCCGGCGATCGCTTAAGCTTCGACCGTGGCCGTCACGGAGCGCAAAACCATGCGTGCGATAGGGATCCTCGTGATTGTCGCGGGGGCGCTCGCCACTCGGATCGGGCTTGCCCAAGGCTTGACGACCTCCGCGGAGCAGGCGGCGGCCGAGGAGATTCGCACGGAGCAGCTCGGCGACGGCCTGTTCGTTATGTATTTCCCCAGCGGCGGCAACGTCATCGCCTCCATCGGCGAGCAAGGCGTGCTCATCGTCGACGATCAGTTTCCGACCATGGTGCCGAAATACCAGGCCGGAATCCGCGAGCTCGGCGGGGGCAGGATCGACTTCGCGATCAACACGCATTGGCACTATGACCACACCGAAGGCAACCAGGTGCTCGGGCCGGAGGGCACCTGGATGATCTCCCAGGTAAACTCGCGTGACATGATGACGCGCCCGAACGTCATCAACGTCGTCGTGAGGCCGAGCGTCAACCAGCAGCCTTACGAGGTTGCGGCCCTGCCGGTCGCAACCTTCGACGACACGATGCAGCTGCATTTCAACGGGGAGCGCATCGATCTGTTGCACTTTGGACCCGCTCACACCACCGGAGACGCCGCCGTGATATTTCGCGATCACAACGTCGTCCACATGGGCGACGTCTACAACAATGCCGGCTTCCCGTTCATCGACGCCGACAACGGCGGCGACATCGACGGCGTGATCCGGTTTTGCGAGGCGGTCCTCATGGAGATCGACGCTGGCACTACGGTGGTGCCCGGCCACGGGCCGAGCGCCGGCTACGCGGATCTGCGCGACTATGTGGCGATGCTCAAGGTCGTGCGCGAGCGAATCGCGACATTGATCGCGGACGGCGCGACCCTGGAGCAGGTCGTCGCGGCGCGGCCGACCGCCGAATGGGACGAGACCAAGGGCGATCCCATGCGGCTGCTCGATCGCGCCTACGCCAACCTGTCGCGCTGACGGCGCTCTGACCCTAGACGGCGCCCAGGGAGTCGAGTTGGTTCCGATTGCCGTCATCGTCGTGATTACGCTGATCAGCATCGTCGCCTGTCACAAGATCGCGGTCTCCAGAGGCGCCAGCGGCGTCTTCTGGGGCACGATGGGCCTGCTATTCGGCCCGTTCGCGATTCCCTTCGCCTGCTTCGCCAAACCGAAGGCTTCGGGTGGCGTTGCCGGTACCGACGGCCTCACCGATTCGAAATAGCTGCTCGGCGTTCTTCGAGTAGATCGCCTCGATGGCGCGGGCTCCGAGCCCCGTGGCCGGGATAATGTCGGCGAAGCTCACATCCGCCATGTCGAACGGAATGTCGGTGCCGAACACGACGCGATCGGAGCCGACGAGATCGGCGAGAAACCTGAGCGGCGCGGTTGCGTGGCTGATGGTGTCGTAATAGAAGCGCCGCAGGTAGCTCGACGGCAGCTGGCCAATGCGCTTGCGTGCTTCGGCGCGCACGTTGTAGCCGTGATCGAGACGGCCGATCTGATAGGGCATGAAGCCCCCGGCGTGCACGAGCACGAGCTTGAGACGCGGGTGGCGGTCGAGGAATCCCGAGAAGATCAGCCGGCTCGAGGCGATGACCGTCGCGAGCGGATTGCCGATGAGATTCTTGAGGTAGTACTCGGTGAACGGCGAGGGCCGGCCGGCGTAAGCCGGATGAATCATGACGGGCACGTCGAGCTCTTCGGCCGCCTTGAAGAACGGCTCGAATCGTTCGTCGTCCAACGGCGTTCCGCCTATCGTGGTGCCGATTTGCACGCCTCGAAAATCCAGCTCGGTGACGGTGCGGCGCAGCTCGGCGGCCGCTTCGTCGGGCGCCTGCATGGGCACGGTCGCCAGCCCGATGAGCCGGTCGCAGCCTGCGATCATCTCGGCGAGGTCGTCGTTGGCGCGACGGCAGAACGCGATCGCGACGTCCGCCGGCGTCCAATGCATGAGCCACAGCGGAACGATCGACAGCACCGAGACGTCGATCCCTAAGCCGTCCATGGCTTCGAGCTTCGCATCCTGCCGGTGGAACTCGGGTTTGAGCGGATATTGCATACCTAGCTCGGGATGCACGATGCGCTCGACGTCGCCTTGATCCTCGAGGCGGATTCCATCGATGCCTCTGCCTTGTCGGGCCTCCTCGATGTAGTGGCTTGGGATGAAATGGCAATGAGTATCGATGATCACGCGCGGCCTCTCCTGACGTTGTGAATGTTGAATTGCAGCAGAAATTCTATATTGTAGGAAGCGGTTTCCATGATGCCATGCGCGGTGAGCGCTGGCTTGGCACCACGTCTCATGAGGACAGCCCTCGACAATGCATAGCAACAGAGGTCGCGCGCGCGGGGTCGTCCCGTGGTTCTGCGGCACGATCTTGCTCGGAGCATGCAGCTTGTCGTCGGACGACACCGACGTGGTGCGATTCGTGTTTGCGCCGGACGCCATTGTGCGCTACATGCGAGATACCGGCATCATCGAGAAGTACGAGCAGCGTTATGGCAAGCGCATCGATTTCATCGAGACCTGGGACGAGGCCGCTTTCTTCGCCGGCGGGCATGCCGACATTGCCTCCACCGGGGATTACGAAATACCCGCGATGATGCAGGAAAGCGACGACGAATACGTCGTTTTCGGCGTCTACAATCTCGGACGCGTTCCGATCTGGGTCAAAGCGGACTCGCCCTATCAATCCATCCGCGATTTGCGCGGCAAGCGCTTCGGCGTCACGGGGCCGCTTTCCTCGGCGATGATCTGGAGCGTCATGCTCGCGGCCACGGAAGGCGTCGACCTGTCGGTGGGAACGACCGAGTTCGACATGATTGTCAACTCGCACTTCGCCCTCGGCGAGCTGCTGAGCAAGGGCGAGATAGAGGCGGGCATCATCATAGTGGAGGCCGTCATCTCCCAGGTCGCGCGCGGGGAGCTGCGTCTACTCTACGACGTGGGCGGCACCTGGGAATATTATCGCGATCATTTCGATCCCGAGAAACGCCACAAGGGCGTGCCCGGCAACATCTTTCTCGCCAGACGCGAATGGTTCGATGGTCATCCCGTGGAAGTCGAGTTCTTTCTGGCGATGTGGGAGGAAGCGTTGCAGGGCTGGCGGGCCGAGAAGCAGCAGATCATCGACCGGTATCCCGAGGAATTCGGCTTGGACCCGCGCTCGGGAGATTACACCGCGGAAAGGCAGGTCATGATCGAATACCTCAACGCGCACGACTGGCTGCCCGACACCGTCTATCTCGATGAGCGTTGGATCGAGACCGAGAGCAAGGTTTTCGATCTCATGCGCGAGGGCGGATTCATGCCCGAGGACGCGCCCGACCCGACGTTCATTGCCGTCGATCCGCCCAGCGCGACGCGCTGAGAGCGCGGTCTCGATCATGGCGCAGCTGGGGCGGTCGCTCGTTCAGTTCGCCTGGCACCCCCGCTGGCTGGCTTTCGGGTTGCTGCTCGGCGCCTGGCACGCGCTCGCCGTGTATCGCGACACACGCGTGATTCCGCTGCCCTCCCGCGTGGGCGTCGAGATCTGGAGTATCGTGTCCTCGCTCGATTTCCTCGACGATCTCGGCGCGAGCATGGTCAGGATACTGGCGGGCTTCAGTGTTGCCTTCGCGGTCGGCGCGATCACCGGTATCCTGATGGGTAGCCGCCGTTCCTGGAACGACTACCTGCACGATATTGTCGTCTTCTGCCTCGCCTTGCCCGGCCTCGTCTATGCGCTGATCGCGGTGATGCTGTTCGGTCGGAACCTCGGCGCGCCGATACTCGCGATCGCGCTGACCGCGTTTCCGTTCGTCGCGGTGAACATCCGCGAAGGCGTCGTGTCGCTCGACAAGACCCTGCTCGAGATGGCGCGGGTCTACGGCGCCAAGCGCCGGGACGTGGTCGCCAAGATCGTCGTGCCGTCGTTGCTGCCTTTCATTTTCTCCGGCATCCGGCTCGGATTCTCGATGTCCTGGAAGGTCAACACGCTGGTGGAGGTGTTCGGCTCGACCAACGGCGTCGGCTGGCAGATTCGCGCGAGCTTCGACGCCTATTCCGTCCACGGCATGCTGGCTTGGACGCTGATCTTCGGCGGCGCGATGCTGGCGATCGAATATTGGATTCTGTCGCCGTTGGAGCGCCACTTCGGCCGCTGGCGCCCCACCGTGGAGCACGTCCTGTGAGCGGAGGCGAGCATGAGTAGCGCCGCGGCCGACGTCGCAACCGCGACCAGCGCCGGCACCCGGCTCGGGCGGGCGATTTCGCGCGTCGTGCTCAACCGTCGCTGGGTAACGTTTGCCGTCGTCGTTGCCGGTTGGCATCTGTTGGCGCTCGCGGTCGATATCGACCTGTTTCCGACGCCGGCACGGGTCTTCGACAAGATCCTCGAGGCGCTCGCCGGCGGCTTGTTCTTCGATCAGCTCGCCGACAGCATGCTCCGCATCGTGATCGGATTCGGCGCCGGCCTGGTCGGGGGCACGGTCGTCGGCTTGCTCATGGGCAGCCGCCGCTTCTGGAACGATTTCTTTCAGGACCTCATCGTGCTCGGCTTGTCGCTGCCGGGGCTCATCTACGCCTTGCTCACGGTCATGATCTTCGGCATCGGCCTGACGGCTCCGGTCGTCGCCATCGCGCTCGCGTCGCTGCCGTTCGTCGCGGTGAACATCAAGGAAGGCGTGCTGGCGCTGGACAAGCCGATGCTTGAGATGTGCCGCGTATATCGCGTCGGGCGCGGCCGCCTCATACGCAAGGTCGTCGCGCCGTCGCTGCTGCCTTTCATGATGGCCGCGATCCGCATCGGCTTCACGGTCGCGTGGAAGGTCGCGGTGCTCACCGAGGTATTCGGCGCGACCAGCGGCATCGGTTACCAGATGCGCTACGAGTTTCAGCTGTTCTCGGTGCGCGGCATCATGGCATGGGCGCTGCTGTTCGGAGTGGTGATGCTGTTGATCGAATACGGCCTTTTGATTCCTCTCGAGCGTCATTTCGGGCGCTGGCGCCCCAAGTTGGAGCGCGTGATATGAGCGGACGGCCGGTCGTTTCGATTCGCGACCTGGTGAAGGTCTTCTCGGACGGGGAGCGGGAGCTCTGCGTGCTGCCGGGCATCTCCTTCGATGTCATCGAGACGTCGTTCGTCACCATCGTGGGGCCTTCCGGCAGCGGCAAGTCGACGCTGCTGAACATCATCGCCGGACTGGAGCGGCAGACGCGGGGCAGTGTCGACGTTCGCGTGGCGGCCGACGTGGCGCGTCTGGGCTATGTGTTTCAGAGCGCCCGGCTGTTGCCGTGGTTGAGCGTCGAGGACAACCTGCGCTTCGTGCGTCCGGCGGATGTCGAGCCGAAGGCGTTCGACGGGCGGCTGAATCGTTACCTCGAGCTCGTCGGCTTGAGCAAGGTCCGCCGCAAGTACCCCCACCAGCTTTCGGGCGGCATGCAGCAGCGCGTCGGCATTGCGCGCGCATTGAGCATCGAGCCCGTCGTGCTGCTCATGGACGAGCCCTTCAGTCACCTGGACGAGATCACCGCGGAGCAGATGCGGCAGGAGCTGCTGCGGATTTGGCGGGAGACCCGGCAGACGATCCTGTTCATCACGCACGACATGCAGGAGGCAGTGACCCTGGGAGACCGACTCATCATGCTCGACTTCGGCGGCAATATCGTCGAGGACTTGGGCGTAGAGTTGCCGCGTCCGCGGCAATTCTCCGATAAGGCATTCGTGGATTTCTACGCCGACGTCGTCAGCCGTTTCCACACGATGCGCAAGGCCTCGGAAAGCGAGTAGCGTGCGGTCGCCCGTGCAACTGCACTCGGCTACTCGGAAGGCGGATAGGTGCGGATGAAATTGTCGCGGTTCGGCATCTCGACGCGCGGCAGGCTCTCGGCATCCGCGACCTCGTCCGCGCCGATGATCCCGTTCAAGTGCAACAGGTGTGCCGTGAGCGCGTAGGCCTCGTCGTCGGTGAGCGAATGCGGCTGCAGGTAAGGCATCGCGCGGCGCACGTAGTCGAAGATCGTCGTCGCGTAAGGCCAGTAGCTGCCCGTGGTCTTGATCGCGGCGGACGTATCCAGCGTGCCTTGACCGCCGACGAGCCGGTCGTTCAGCAGGCCTTCGCCTTGGGGGCCGTGGCAGGCCGCGCACTTGAGCGAATAAACCTGAGCCCCTGCCGCGGGCGTCCCCGAACCGGGCGGCAGGCCTTCGCCGTCGGGTGCGATGCTGATATCCCAGCCTGCAATTTCCTCGGCGGTCGCTTCGACGCCGAGATTGGGGCTTTCCTGAGCCGCCGCAGCGCCGATCAACGCGGTGGCGCATGCGACGAGCACACCGGGCCTACGCGTAGGCATTCGTCACCTGATTGTCGGCCGCAACCTGCCAAACTTGGATCGCGTGGTTGTGATAGGAGACTTGCGAGCCCTTCTCTGTGAGCAGGGCGGCACGGGTAGGCTGCACCGCTCCAGCGTCGTCGACGGCGCGGCTCATCAGCAACGCCGGCCCGCCGTTCCACCGCCACGCCATGCGGAAGCGCGTCAACGCCTTGGAGAGCAGGGGCTCGGTCAGCGCCGCTTCGGCCCAGGTCTCGCCGCCGTCGGCGGAGACTTCGACGCGGCGGATGGACCCCGAGCCCGACCAGGCGAGGCCGGAGATCTGATAAAGGCCGGGTCCCTGCATCGCCATGCCGCCCGACGGCGACGTGATCACGGACTTGACGCCCATCGGAAACGTGAATATCAGCGATTTCCCGCCCGGCAGCAGATCCGTATATTTCGATGTTTCATCGCGCGTCATCGTCGGTTCGCGTGTCAGCTTGATGCGTCGCAGCCACTTGACGCTGATGTTGCCTTCGTACCCCGGCAGAAATAGGCGCACCGGATAGCCTTGCGCGGGGCGTAGGCTCTCACCGTTTTGATAGAGCGCTATGAGTGTATCGTCCATGGCTTTGGCGAGCGGCACGCTGCGGGACATCGCGGCTGCGTCCGCGCCTTCGCACAGCAACCATTGTGCCTGCGGGTCCACACCGGCTTCCTCGAGCAGCACCGAAAGCGGAATGCCGGTCCACTCGCTGCACGAGACCATGCCGTGGATATCGCCGCAAGTCGTCGCGGGAGGCTCGCTCGAGAGATTCGGGCGGCTGTTCCCGGAGCACTCGATGAACTGAATTCTCGTGACCATCGGATAGCGGTGAAGCGCGTCCATGGAGAACACCAGAGGCCGCTCGACGAGCCCATGGAGCAGCAGCCGGTGTTGCTCGGGATCGATCTCGGGAATGCCGCTGTGATGCCGTTCGAAGTGCAAGGCGTTCGGCGTTATCGTGCCTTCGAGTTGCTCGAGCGGGGTACGCGACGACCCCGACCCCGTGGTTCCGGGCGCCGAGCCGACGTAACGCTGCACGTGCTCCTCGAACCGGGAGCGTCTGCCGTAGCCGCTCATTCCGGCCCCGGGCGCCCTCATCCATTCCGGTAGGCCGGGGGGCGACTGCGCGCGCGCCGGCCGTGCGGTCAGCAGGCCGAGGCTGCCCGCGCCGACAACGGCGGCGCCGCCGGCGAGAAACAGGCGACGGTGCAGGAGGCCGTTGCCGGCAACCGGCTGGTAATGCTCGAGGGCTCGCTCTCGGTCCGACATCAATTTTTCTCCGGAAGGCTGCTCGACGGCGGTCTACTATAAACGTTCGTTATGCCGATGTCGTAGTTGGGCCGGCGTAACCGGGCCGGGCGGTACCCTTCGCGAGTTGCCCTCGCAGTCCTGTTGGGCGTATCTTTTGCCCGTCCGTTCAATCAACAGGGTGGGTAGCACGATGCGGGCGGCAGTCGCGACCAGACACATTGTAGGTTCCTGGTTTCTTGTACTGTTCCTGGCGCATCCCGCGGCCTCTCAGGAGAGCGTTCCGGCGGCCCCGGAGGCAGCTCGTTTCATCGAGGGGGTCTCCGGATCCAGTCAGCCCGATCGGTCGATGCTCGAGTCGATCGACGCCGCCGGTTACGAGGCCGTCATCGATCTTCGGGGCGCCGACGAGGATCGGGGGATCGACGAGCGTGACGCCGTCGAAGGTCTGGGCATGACGTATATTTCCCTGCCGATACTCGGGGCTGGCGATATCAGCTACGACAATGCCAACGAGCTCGACCGCCTGCTTGCGCGGTTCGAGAAGCCCGTGCTGGTGCATTGCGGCAGCGGCAACCGTGCCGGTGCGCTGCTCGCGCTCAGGGCGAAGCTGAACGGCGCCGACAACGACGCCGCGGTCGAGGCCGGGCGCCGGACGGGCCTCACCGAGCTCGAGGACGTCGTCCGCCAGCGTTTGAACGAACGCTGACCCGTCTACCGGCCGCCCGCCGAGCTCCGCGGGGTGGCCGTTCGCCAGCCTTACTTCCTTTATGCATGGCCTAATGCATTATCTTTATATATAGTACGGCCGGCTGACCCGCGCCCGCGCCGGTCGTCGCTCGCAGTCCTCGGCCAGGCCCCTTTGGGGAGCTCGGGGACGTGAGCCGCAACGCCACTACCGTGTCGAGGATTGCATGAAGCGTCGAGTACTGAGCCGATTTCTGGTGTCCTTGTCCCTGTGTTTTCTTGCGGCCGGCGTCGCCACCGCGCAACGCGTCAGCGACCTCGTCGTTCCCCTTACCGACCGGGAGCCCGAGCTGACCGACTTCGCCGGCATGCGGCCCTCGGCGGAGATCGCCTCGAGGATGGCGATGATCACGGGATTCACCCAGCGGGTGCCCGACGACGGCACGCCGTCGCGTCAGCGCACCGAAGTCTACGTCGCCTACGATCAGCGAAACTTCTACGCGGTGTTCCTGGCTTTCGATTCCGATCCTGCACAGGTGCGTGCGAATCTCTCGCCCCGCGAGAACGTCGACAACGACGACACCGTCGGTATCCTGCTCGATACCTTCAACGATCAACGCTCCGGCTACGCGTTTCGATCCTCTCCCTTGGGCGTGCAATGGGACGGCCGCTGGCTGGAGGTCTCCAAGACACCGGGTTTCGACAGCTCCTACGAGGCTGTTTGGTATACTGACGGACAGCTGACGGACGACGGCTACATGGTCAAGATGGCGATCCCCATGCGCACCTTGCGCTTCCCGGAAACGCCCGAGCAGGACTGGCGCATCATGTTCGAGCGCCAGATTCCACGTTTCAGCGAGCAATCGCACTGGCCGGCCTATACGAGCACGATTCAGGGCCGCCTGAATCAGGCGGCCGGGCTCACCGGGGTCCGCGACGTCTCACCGGGGCGCAACATCCTGCTGATTCCGTTCGCCTTCGTGCGCGACTTCGACGTCCTCAACCCGGGCCTTGCGGGCGGTCCCGGGTTCAACGCCGATACCGAGGAGGACTTCGGCCTGGATGCCAAGTTCGTGTTCCGCGACAGCCTGGTTCTGGATGCGACCTTCAATCCGGATTTCAGCCAGGTCGAGTCCGACGAGCCGCAGGTCACGGTGAACGAGCGCTTCGAGGTGCGTTTCCCCGAGCGGCGGCCGTTCTTTCTGGAGAACGCCGATTACTTCGCGACCGAGGCAGCGCTGGTATTCACCAGGCGCATCGCCGACCCCGAGCACGGGTTGAAATTCACGGGCCGGCAGGGCGACTGGGGCATCGGCGCGATGCTCATTGACGACGAGGCGCCGGGGCAGGGACGGGCACTCACCGATCCGCTTGTCGGCGAGGTGGCGGATATCGGCATCCTGCGCGTGTTTCGCGACTTCGGCGACCAGTCGCGCGTCGGCATGCTCTACACGGATCGCCAGTTCGGCGACGCCTTCAATACCGTAACGAGTGTCGATACGCGCCTGAAGCTGAACGAGAACTGGTCGACCGACTTGCAGTTCGTCGAGACGGAAAGCCGCCAGAGCGACGGCAGCCGGCTTTCCGGAAGCCAGCGCAACGTGCGCTTCGATCGCAGCGGCCGCGATCTGACCGTGCACGCCCACATGATCGAGACCACGGCGGGCTTCAGAACAGACCTCGGCTTTCTGAACAGGAACTACGCTCCCGACACGGACGGCGCGCACTTGCGCGTCAACTATCTATTTTGGCCCGAGGATTCCGCGATCAACAGTTGGGGCCCCACCGCGTTCTTCACGCACATCGACGATCAGAGCGGATTGCGCCTGTTTTCGCAGTTCACGCCGGACGTCACTTGGAGCTTCGACGGCGAGACCGAGCTCACGATCGCTCGCGACATGATCAAGGAGCGCCTGCGGCCCCAGGATTCCCCCGGGCTCACGGACAATCGCGATTACGATCGGGATACCTGGGTGGTCACGCTCGCGAGCCAGAGATACGCCCGGCTCGGCTTCTCGGCGACGCTGGAGTGGGGCACGGACATCAATCTCTCGCCGGCCGCGGGCTCAGAGCCGGAGCTCGCCGACACGACGGGCGCTGAAATCGAGGTTTTCTGGCGGCCGATGGACCGGCTTCGCGTCGACAACACCTACTTATACACCGAGCTCGAGGAGCGTAACGGGCTGGGGTCGATCTTCAGCAACAAGATCCTACGCAGCCGCTGGAACTACCAATTCACCAAGGAGTGGTCGCTGCGGTTCATTGTCCAGCAGGAGGAGATCGATCCGGGCTCGGCGGCCTTGACCTCGTTGGAACATGACAAGAACCGCAATTACGATGTGCTGGTGCGCTACGTGATCAATCCATGGTCGGCGTTGTACGTCGGCTATAATAGCAACTCGAGCAACTTCGAGATCGTCGAGACCGAGACGGGCACGGAGCTCGTGCGCACCGACGGCCTGCAGCGCGACGGCGATCAGCTGTTCGTCAAGTTCTCTTATCTGCTGCAGCCGTAGGCTCCAAATAAAAAGCGGAGAATAGACATGCGGACCAAGATCATCGAGCTCACTGTTCCCTTGCTGCTTGGCCTTTGCTCGACACAAGTCGTCGCCCAGGCGCCGGCTCGCGCGATAACCGAGATCGCCGACAACCTCTTCTGGGCGGAAAACGCAGGGCACCGCGCGGTGTTCCTGGTCACGGGCGAAGGCGTAATTCTCGCGGATCCGATCAACGCCGATTTTTCGGCATGGCTCGAGCAGGAGATTCAAGATCGCTTCGGTGTGCCCGTGCGTTACGTCCTCTACAGCCACCACCATTGGGACCATGCATCCGGAGGCTCGGTGTTCGCCGACACCGCGACTTTCGTCGGCCATGAGAACATGCTCGGCAATCTCGAGCTGCCGCCCGCGGACACGCTCTTGCCGCCGGAGGTATCGGGACAAGATGCCAATGGCAACGGCCGGCTCGAGCGGGATGAAGCCGGCGGCCTGTCCAGCAACTTCGACTTCTATGATGCGAACGGCGATGGAGCGCTCAGCGGCGCCGAGGTCGAGCGTGGACCGGTCGGCGACGTGCGCGCTCCCGATCTCACCTACGAAGACCGAATGACGGTCACGCTCGGCGGCGCGGAAGTCGAGCTGATCCACGTCGGGCGAATGGCGCATACCGACGATATGAGCGTGATCGTGTTCCCGGCGCAGCGCGCCGCGTTCGTCGTCGATTTCATCAGCGTCGGCCGCCTTCCGTTCAGGACCATGGCTGCCGGCCAGCTCGACGCGTGGCTCAACGCGATCCGCGTTGTCGAGATGCTCGACGTCGATATCGTCGCGCCCGGTCACGGGATCGTCGGGAGCTTGGAGGACGTTAGCGCGCACCGGCGCTACATCGAGGAGCTGCGTGACCAGGTTGCAGCCGGGATCGCCCGCGGGCAGAGCCTTGCCGATCTACGGAGCTCGGTGACGATGACCGCGTATCAGGATTGGCTCAGCTATGACGAGTGGCGCCCGCTGAATGTCGAGGGCATGTACCGGATGCTTGCGCAATAGCGGCTCGGCCGAGTCGCCGTCCGCTCAGCGCTTGAGTTCCCCGAGCTTGTCCTTGACGTCTTTCCAGTCGTCGGCGTCCTCGGGCGGGTCCTTGGCTTGGGCCAGCACCGGCCACTGCTTGGATAGCTCGGAATTGAGCTCGAGGAACCGCTCCTGGCCCTCGGGGATCTCGTCCTCGGAGTAGATCGCTTCGACCGGGCACTCCGGCTCGCATAACGTGCAATCGATGCATTCCTCGGGATCGATGACCAGCATGTTCGGCCCCTCGTGAAAGCAGTCGACCGGGCAGACCTCCACGCAGTCTGTGTACTTGCATCGAATGCAGCTTTCGGTGACGACAAAGGTCATGCGGGCGGTTCCTCGAAGAGGCTGAGTGTGCCGGAGCGCGGCCATTGTAGCGCCTGGCGTGGAGTTGTCGCCAGCCGACGCCGGGTGTGAACCGCGCCTCGGGCGCGTGTTCGCTCATATGGATATAAGCTAACTTACTTTGTACGACGTCAAACCGGAGTAGGATGCGCCATTCAGCCGGCATAGAGTGGAGCTTTCGACCATGCTGGCCCGACACTCAACGAAGCCATGAGCGACAAACAGACAACCGAGTCTATCGTCATCCGTCTTGCCGGGGACTCCGGCGACGGCGTGCAGCTCATGGGTACGCAGTTCGTATCCGCGACCGCGGCCGCAGGCTCCGATTTTGCGACGTTCCCCGACTACCCCGCCGAGATCAGGGCGCCGGCGGGCACGACCTATGGCGTTTCCGCGTACCAGATCAATCTCGGCGGCGGTCCGATAACTACCGCGGGCGATGCCCCGCAGGTACTGGTCGCGTTCAATCCCGCGGCGCTCAAGGTGAGCCTGCCCTTGGTCGCGGAGAACGCGTTGATCGTGCTCAACACCGATACTTTCACGCAACGCAATCTGAGCAAAGCGGGCTACGATTCCGACCCCCGTGAATCCGGCGCCTTGGACGGATTTCAGGTGGTGCCGCTCGATATCACGACCTTGACGCTCGAAGCCGTGAAGAGCTTCGGCTTGAGCAAGAGCGATGCGGGCCGCTGCAAGAACTTCTGGGCCCTGGGCGCACTTCAATGGATGTTGGGCCGCGACGTGGAGACGATCGAGCAGTGGGTGACGCAGCGTTTCGCGAAGCAGGAGACGCTGCGCGAGGCGAACCTCGCCGCGCTGCGGGCCGGACACGCTTATGGTGAAACGGCGGAGCTGTCGGCGGCGATACCGCGGTTTCGAGTCGCTCGCGCGAGCTTCGCAGCCGGCGAATATCGCGGCATCCGCGGCAGCGAGGCGCTTGCGCTCGGACTGGCGGCGGCGGCGGAGCTCGCCGACCGCAAGTTGATCTTCTGTTCCTACCCGATCACGCCGGCGTCGCCCTTGCTGCATCGTCTCGCGAATCTCGGCGACCTCGGCATCGGCGTCTTCCAAGCCGAGGACGAGATCGCCGCCGTTTGCGCCGCCTTAGGCGCATCTTACGCCGGCGCGATCGGCGTGACTTCGAGCTCCGGGCCCGGCATCGCTTTGAAGACCGAGGCCATCGGCCTTGCGATCAGCGCCGAGCTTCCGCTGTTGATCGTCGATTCGCAGCGGGGCGGCCCTTCGACGGGCCTCCCCACCAAGACCGAGCAATCGGATCTCTATCAAGCCGTTTACGGCCGCAATGCCGACGCGCCGGTGCCCGTGCTGGCGGCGCGCTCGCCGGGCGATTGCTTCGACGTTGCGATCGAAGCGGTGCGGATCGCCATCCGCCATATGACGCCGGTGATACTGCTGACCGACGGCTATCTCGCGAACGCAGCCGAGCCTTGGCTGCTGCCGAAGCTCGACGACTATCGTCCCATCGAAGTAAATCGCGTCACGGAGACGGCAGCGAACGATGCGGGCGTGGCCCCCGCCTTCCTGAGAGATCCGAAGACTCTCGGGCGTCCATGGATTACGCCGGGCATGGCCGGGCTCATGTATCGCGTCGGCGGTTTGGAGAAGGACATTCGCAGCGGCAATATCTCCTACGACGCCGACAATCATCAGCGCATGACGGAGATGCGCGCGCGCAAAGTCGAGTCCGTGGCGGACTTCATTCCGGACCAGGTGGTGGAGCTCGGGCGCAACACCGGCAAGGTCGCGGTCGTCGGCTGGGGCTCGACCTACGGTGCGATCTATCAAGCCGTAGGCTCGATGACCGGGCACGGCGTCAGTCATATCCATATTCGGCATCTTTGCCCGTTTCCACAGAATCTCGCCAGGCTGCTCTCCGGCTTCGAGCGGGTGCTGGTGCCGGAGATGAACATGGGGCAGTTGTCGACGCTGCTCAGGGATCAGCTGGGAATCAATCCCGTGCCGCTGCCGAAAGTCACCGGCCAGCCGTTTCTCGTATCCGAGCTCAGGCAGGCGATCTCGAAAGAGCTGCAACTGGCGGGGAGTGTGCGCCGCCCGACGATGATTCGCAGAGACGTCGTATGAACGCACCGGCGCAGTTGACCGCGAAAGACTACGCCTCGTCCGAGGACGTTCGGTGGTGCCCGGGTTGCGGTGACTATGCGATCCTCAAGGTAGTCACCCAAGTGCTCGCGAAGGTCGGCGCGCGCCGCGAGGACACGGTGTTCGTCTCGGGCATAGGTTGCTCCTCGCGGCTCCCCTATTACCTGGAGACCTACGGCTTTCACACGATACACGGCCGCGCGCCCGCGGTGGCCACGGGCATCAAGCTCGCGAACCCGGCGCTCGACGTCTGGGTGATCACCGGCGACGGCGACGGCCTTTCCATCGGCGGGAACCACTTGCTGCACGTCTTGCGCCGCAACGTCGATCTCAACATCTTGCTGTTCAACAACGAGATCTACGGCCTGACGAAAGGTCAATTCTCGCCGACCTCGAGAATCGGCACGCGCTCGCCGGCGTCGCCGGGTGGATCGATCGATCGGCCGGTCTCGGCGGGCGCGTTTGCGCTAGGCGCCGGAGCCCGATTCATTGCGCGCGCCATCGACACCGACAAGACCGGCCTGACCGAGGTTCTCGAAGCCGGGTACGCATACCAAGGCGCTTCATTCATCGAGATCTATCAGAACTGCATCGTCTATAACGACAACGTATTCGGTGACTTTACCGACAAGGCTCGCGCGGTGGACTCGCAGTTGCACGTACGGCACGGCGAGCCGCTGGTTTTCGGTGAAGGCGGCAGCAAAGGCTTGCGTCTCGATCGCCGGACGCTGTCGCTCGAAGTCGTCGATGCCAGAGCCCACGCCGACGACGTGTTCGTGCACGACGAGACCAACCCGGTGCTCGCGCAGCTGCTGCTGGCATTGCAGCCGCCCGAGTTCCCGGTGGCGCTCGGCGTGCTGCATCGCGTGCCTGGGCAAAGTTACGATCAGGCTTTCCTCGCCGCTCATCCGACGCGGCTTGCGCGCACCCGTTCCGTCACCGACGTGTTGCGCCAAACCAAGGTTTGGCGCGTCGGCTGAACGCGTGAGTCCGCCGATTGCCCGAGGCTAGGGCGGGCAGAGATGCCGGTCGTCGAGCTCGAGTTTCGGGATCAGATCGCGATCGCGACCGTCGACAATCCGCCCGTCAACGCGTTGGGACGGTCCGTCAGGGCGGGACTGCTCGACGCCGTCGCCGCGGCGCAAGCGAACGGCGCGTTGCGTGCGCTGATCATTCGCTCGCGCGGCCGGGCGTTCATCGCCGGCGCCGATATCCGCGAGCTCGATAGCGGCCTTGCCGCGCCTCACACGCCCGAGCTCGTCGCTCGCATCGAAGCGCTGGATCGGCCGGTAATCGCGGCGATCGAAGGCAGCGCGCTCGGCGGCGGCTTGGAGGTCGCGCTCGCATGCCACTACCGCATTGCCGCGCAGAGTGCCGCCGTCGGTTTCCCGGAAGTCAGGCTGGGGTTGATTCCCGGCGCGTCGGGAACGCAACGCCTGCCACGGCTCGTCGGCGTTGCCGCGGCACTGGACATCATGCTCGAAGGGCGGCCCGTGGACGCTCGCAAGGCGCTTGCGATCGGGATGCTCGATCGCATCGTCGAGAGCGGCGATCTGCTCGATGCGGCGATCGGCTACGCGAAGGAGCTGCTCGAGCGCGGGCAGCCGCTACGGCGGCTGCGCGATGTTGCCGCGCCCGCCGTCGAGCCGGGTCTCTTCGACGAGTATCGCAGGCGTTGGCGCGCGAAAGCGCGGGGGCTCGAGGCGCCCGAGCGCATTCTACGCAGCGTCGAGCAGGGCCTGTCGCTGCCGTTCGACGACGCCGTCGCCCGGGAGCGCGAGCTATTTCTCGAATGTCTCGAGTCCGCGCAGTCACGCGCAATGCGCTATGCGTTTCTCGCCGAGCGTGAGGCAGTGAAGCCGCCGGGCCTGCGACGGGATGCCGCCGCCAGGTTGACCGAGCGCGTGGCGATCATTGGTGCCGGCACGATGGGGACGGGCATTGCCTTGGCATGCCTTGGGGCCGGCTTGCCGGTCGCGCTCAATGATCTGAGCGGGGAGCGCCTGGACCGGGGACGCGTGGCAATCGACGAGGCGTTGCGCATGGATGCTGCAAAAGGCCGGATCACGCAGACGGCCGTCGCGGAAATCTCCGCAAGACTCGAGACGAGCACGGATTTGAAGGTCGCGGCACGCGCGGATCTCGTCATCGAGGCGGTGTTCGAGGATATGGCGCTGAAGCGCGAGCTATTCGAGAGGCTCGATGAGGTTTGTGCGCCGGGCGCTCGGCTCGCGAGCAACACCTCGACCTTGGATATCGATCGCATCGCGGCGGCTACGCGACGTCCCGCGGACGTTTTGGGTTTGCATTTCTTCAGCCCGGCGCAGGTCATGCGGCTGATCGAGGTCGTTCGCGGCCGTTCCACCTCCGATGAAACCTTGTTGAGCGCACTGGCTTTCGCGAAGCGGCTCGGCAAGCTCGGCATCACGGTCGGCAACGGTTTCGGCTTCGTCGGCAACCGGATGTACTACGCCTACGGGCGCGAGAGCCAGCTGCTGCTGCTCGAAGGCGCCGCGCCGGAAACGATCGACCGGGCGCTGCGCGACTGGGGAATGACCATGGGGCCGCATGCGGTCGGCGACCTCGCGGGTCTCGATGTCGGTTATCGAAGCCGCAGGCAACGCGCCGATGCGACCGACGACCCGCGCCACTACCGCATCGCGAACATGCTTGCCGAGATGGGCCGTTACGGGCAGAAGACCGGCAGAGGAATGTATCTCTACGCGCCCGGCTCGCGAGTCCCGCTGCCGGATCCGGAGTTGCGAGCGCTGATCGTGCGTGAGGCGCGCGTTTTGGGAATCGGGCAACGGCGCATCGACGATGTCGAGATCGTCGAGCGTTGCATCTATGCGCTGATCCTCGAAGGTGCGCGCGTTCTCGAGGAAGGGCTCGCCAGCCGTACCGGCGACATCGATGCGATCTGGGTCAACGGCTACGGTTTTCCCCGGCACCGCGGCGGACCGATGCGCCACGCCGACGATGTCGGGCTCGGCAAGGTGCTTGAAACCGTGCAGGACTTCGCAGCGCGTTTCGGCCCGAAATATTGGGAGCCGCCGCGGCTGCTCGTCGATCTCGCGCGGCGAGGGCAGACCTTCGCGGACTTCCGGTGCGACTGGCGGTAGCGCGCATTTCCGTCTCGTGGTGCACAATATGCCTTGAGCAGCAAGGCATAGATTGACATACCTTGAACAAAAAGGTATAGTGCGTTTCCTCATATGCGTCACGGAACCCAAATGGCCAAGTCGAATCCGCCTTTCATGAGCGGAGTTCCGGAGCTTCTAATCTTGCGTCTACTGGCCCGGCAGGAGATGTACGGTTACGAGCTCGTCAAGGCCGTGCGGCTGGTGACTTGCGATGCCATCGTGCTCGGCGAAGGAGTCATTTATCCGGTCTTGCACAGCCTCGAACGAAACGGGGCGCTCGCCGCGAAACGTAAGCCCGTCAACGGTCGCACGCGTGTGTATTACGGCTTGACGCCCACGGGGCGGCAACGCCTCGATCGGCTCAGCGACGAGTGGGACCGGGTAAGCTCGGGCGTCAACGCGGCGCTCGGGGAGCCGGCGCATGCCTGAGCCGGCGCTTGAGCGGCTCGCGGCCGGTCTGCTCGCGCGGGGCCTGCCGCAGGACTACGCTCAGCGGCTGCTGGCCGAGCTCGAGGACCACTTCATCGATCTGGAGCAGGAGCACCGCCTCGCGGGATGCAGCCCGCAAGCCGCGGCGACAGGCGCCTGGAGGACGCTGGGCACCGATGACGTCATTCTGGCGCAGGTGCTTGCCCGGCCCGAGCTGTCACGCCACCATGGCGGCTGGCTCGGTGAGCCGTCTCGGCCGATCGCGCTGCCGACCGCGGCTTATGCCGATGGCCATGCGATCGCGCGCTGGGGGGCCTCGATCAGTCTGGGCGGGGTGTTGACCGCTTCGATGCTGCTGCTTCTCGCGAGCATGATCGCGAGCGGTGTCTGATTCGCTCGCCGGTTAGCGCAGCGCGTCCGCCACACGCTCCGCGATCGCCAGGGCCGATGTCAGGCCCGGCGACTCGATCCCGAAAAGGTTTACGAGTCCGGCCACGCCGTGCTCTGCAGGTCCGCTGATCAGGAAGTCCGCCGCGGGCTCCCCGGGGGCGACGAGCTTCGGCCGGACCCCCGCATAGCCCGGGAGGAGGCCGTCAGCCGGCGCCTCGGGCCAATACGAGCGAATCGAGCGATAAAACGCCTGCGCACGCGCGGGGTCGACGGAATAGTCCAACTTCTCGATCCACTCGACGTCGGGCCCGAAACGCGCCTGGCCGTTCATATCGAGGGTGACATGGACACCCAGTCCGCCGGGTTCCGGCAACGGGTATATCAAGTGGCGAAACGGGGTTTTGCCTTGCAGCACGAAGTAGTTGCCCTTGGCATAGCGGGTATGCGGCACGTGCTCGGGTGATAGCCCCTCGATCGCGCCGGCGGTCGCGCTCGCCCTCAAGCCTGCGCAGTTGATGAGGGACGCGGCGAGAATCGCCGCATCGGCTTCGCCGGAACGGACGTTGAGCAGCAACCCCTCAGGTCGAACGTTGGCATCGCGGAACTCCGAGAGGCACGCAATCGTCCCGCCGGCGGCCTCGATGTCGCCGCGCAACGCCAGCATCAAGGCGTGGCTGTCGACGATGCCCGTTGCGGGCGACCAAATTGCACCCGCGCAGCGTACCGCAGGCTCCAGGCGAGCGGCCTCCGCCGCCGATAACAGCTCGACGTCGTTCACGCCGTTGGCGCGGGCTTGCGCGTGCAAGGCGTCCAATTCATCGAGCTGGCCGGGATCCGTCGCGACGATCAACTTGCCGCACGGCCGGCTCGGGACACCATGCTCCTCGCAATAGCGGTAGAGCAATGAACGTCCGCGAACGCAGCAGCGCGCCTTGAGGCTGCCCTCGGCATAGTAGATTCCGGCGTGGATGACCTCGGAGCTTCGAGCGGACATCTCTTCGCCGATTCTCGGGTTGCGCTCCAGGACGATGACCTCGCGGCCGGCTCGGGCGAGCTCGCGGGCGACGGCGAGCCCGATGACGCCTGCGCCTATGACGATCACGTCGGTCGAATCCACGCGCGTCTACTCGGCAACGGCGAGCGCGGCGCGCAGCGCCGGCAGCAAGGACGCGGCCGATCCGTCGTCGCGCGAAGCCGTGACCACGACCGCAAGATGCTCGAGCGCCGCCGTATCGGCCCGGATCCCCGCGGCCTCCAAGTATCCTCGGACGTTGCCGAGCGTCGCCGTGAGATCGGACCCGCCGGCGGCGCTATCGCCATCGGACTCCGCGCTCAAGGCCTCGAGCGCATGCTGCTGAAGACGTTCGCCGGCGAGCTCCAGCACCTTGAATCTATCGCGCAGCGTCGTCACCGTCTGCGTAGTGAGCAGGGCGCTATCGTGGCTCTTGAGCCAGCGTCGCGCGTGCCGCAAGGGCGCCACGACGTTCTCCGACCAAGGCCGCGAGAACCCGAGCGCACGCTCGAGCAGCTCGGGCTCCAGCGCGCGCCGGCGCGTGCCGAGCCAGCAACAGTAGAGCAGCAGATTGACGTCTACGCCGTAGTCGTCCTGAAGCTTGAGGCAGGCGTCAGCGACCTTCGGCCCGGCATAGGTTCGCAACGAGAATTCCCAAAAGCTTGCGGTCGCCGGCATATCCAGAAATAGCTTTTATATTAGTCCGTAATATACTGATATATATATGATATATTCTCATCGTTCCATGTCCAGCGGCGGACCGTTTGCGAGCAACGGCCCTAGGCACGAGCCGGATGGCTTACGGTATCTGCAGCCCTCCGCCCGGCCTGCCGCCGCCGGGAAATCCGCCTCCACCGCCACTGCCGGGCACGATCAACGAGGATGCCGCCTCGCGCCGCAATTCCTCAAGGCGCTGCATCGTTCCCTCGAGGGCTTCCTGCGCGCCTTCGCCGAACTTCTCCGCCGCCTCGGCGAGTGTCGTCGCCGCGATCTCGAAGCTCAGCGGCAAGGCTCCGGCGGGCGTCAGGACCTGTGTCTGGCCGAGGTACCGTTCCGTCCGCGAATCATCCCGCGAGCCGTCGGCCTTAACGGGCGTCAGCCGCTGAATAGTGCCGACGCGGCGATCGGTGAACGTTTCTTCACGATAGAGGTTGGCCGCGTCCATTTCGATGTCGCGTTGTTGAAGTTCATCTGCCATTATCCGTGAGCCTTTGCGGGTACGTGAGTGCCTGTGGCGGAGAGCGCATAGGCTAACATTCATCGAGATGCGCAAACTACTCGTATTCCAGCACGTGCCCTATGAGCCGCTCGGAACGTTGGACGCCCAGTTCCGGGCCGCAGGGTTTCGAATCCGCTATGTCAACTTCTCGCGGCAGAGGAGGGTCGACCTCGATGTGCGGCGCTATCACGGCTTGGTCGTGCTCGGCGGCCCGATGAGCGTCTACGACAGCGACCGCTACCCGCATCTGCAGCTGGAAGTCGAGGCCATCAGGCTGACCATCGACGCCGGCGTGCCGGTGCTCGGTATCTGCCTAGGAGCTCAGCTGATCGCCGCGGCGCTCGGCGGTCGAGTGCTGCCCAATCCGACGAAAGAGATCGGCTGGTCGGAAGTCATGCCGACCAAGGCGGGCAGGAAAGATCGGCTGTTCTCGTGTTTCGCGGACCGCGAGAAAATATTTCAATGGCATGGCGACACCTTTCACCTTCCGGCGGGCGCGGAGTTGCTCGCGGAATCACCGCTCTGCAAGAACCAGGCGTTCTGCTACGGCGAGCACGTCTACGGTCTGCAGTTTCATCTCGAGGTCGACGAAGCCTTGATCGAGCGCTGGTTGGGCACGCCCGCGCTCAAGCGCGAGCTCGCCGAGCTTTCCGACGGTGGCGACGCTTCGTTGATCATGCAGCAGACACGTGCGTTCATCGGCCGCAGCGGGGAGCTCAGCGAAGCGGTGTTCGGCGCATTCATCGAGCGCTTCTATCGATGGCGCCGGCGTCACTCGTTGCCGTCGCGCTAGCAGCGTCGACTCGGCGGATGCCATGTGGCTGTGTATCGATCAAGGCGGCCACTCGACACGCGTCGCCGCTTTCGCCGAGGGTGGTCGCGTGCTGGCCCACGAGACCGCGGCGCTCGGCGTATCCAGGCGCGACCGGATTCACGTCGAGCACGATCCGCGGCGCCTGCTCGAATCGGTGGATCATTGCGTTCGAGCCGTGGGGCGACAACTCGGCCACGATTGCAAGCGATTGAAGGCCGCGGGCCTCGCGACGCAGCGGTCCACGCTGCTGTGCGCGTCCAAGGCGAGCGGAGCGGCGCTCTCGCCGATAATCAGTTGGCAAGATCGCCGCGGCCATGAGGATATCGCGCGTTTCGGCGAGCATGCGGCGCGGATCAAGGAGCTGACAGGCCTGCGCCTGTCGCCGCACTATGGCGTGGGCAAGCTGCGATGGTGCATAAGAAATCTGGACGCGGTGTCCCGGCACTTGACCGAGGGCGATCTCATCGGTGCGCCGCTCGCGAGCTATCTGCTTTGGCATCTCACGGCCGGCGGCGGTTGGCGAGTGGATCCCGTCAACGCTTCGCGAACCTTGCTCATGGAGGAGGGCGGGCTTCGGTGGTCGGACGAGCTTCTCGATCTATTCGGCATCCCGGGCTCCATCTTGCCGGTCATACGACCCTGCCGCTCGAACTTCGGCTCACTCGAGATCGAAGGGCAAGGCGTGCCGATCGAAGTTGCGACGGGTGATCAGGCCGCCGCGGTATTTTGCTCGGGAACACCCGAGCCGGGCGCTGCGTTCATCAATATCGGCACCGGCGCTTTCATACAGGCGGTGACGGGCAGCACTTTGATTCGCGACGATGCGCTGCTGTCGAGCATCGTCTGGCATGACGCTTCCTCCCGGATCTATGTTCTCGAGGGAACCGTCAACGGTGCGGCTAGCGCCGTCGACGCCGTCTCGGCGGAGCTCGATCTCACGCCGGTGCCGGACGGCCCGCAGCTCGACGCCTTGCTCGAGGACATGATGGACGCGCCGTTGTTCCTCAACGGCGTCTCGGGCTTGGGGTCGCCCGATTGGGTGGCCGACTTCGAGACGCGGTTCGAGGGCGGCGACGCGCGCCAGCAGCTGGCCGCCGTCTATGAAAGCATTGCGTTCCTGATCATGCGCAATCTCGAGCGCATGCGGCAACGGCTGGATCTGAAGCGGCTGGTCGTCACCGGCGGACTCGGCCGTGTCGATTGGCTCGCTCAATGTCTCGCGGACCTGTCGGAGCTGCAGGTATCCCGCCCGGCCGAAGCGGAAGCCACGACGTCGGGCCTGGCCTTCCTGTTGAGCCGGGGGCAGACGGGCGCCGCTAGGCCGGATGAGGATGCGAGCACCTTCGAGCCTCGCAAAAACGAACGCTGCAAGCGCCGCTATCGCCGTTGGACCGAGGCGATGGAGGCTCAACTCGAAGCACGGCGATGAGGGGGTGCTGCGCCGCTGCTCGCGAGTTGCATGCTCTGCCCGGAGCGGCTAGCGTGGGCACCTCGTTTCGGGCAGCCCGGAGTCTGCGAAACCGAGTATGACGTTCACGCAGAAGATTCTGGTCGGCATGGCAGCCGGCATCGTCGTGGGCTTGTTGTTGCACTCTTTCGGGCCCGCCGCCGCCGGTGTCGAGGGATTTCTCGTCGACGGCGTGTTCAATGTCGTCGGCAGCATATTCATCTCGCTGCTTCAGCTCATGGTGGTGCCGCTGGTGCTGGTGTCGCTGGTGTGCGGCGTGACCGCGCTCGGCGACTTGCGCGCTTTGGGCCGGGTAGGCGGCAAGACTCTAGGGCTCTATCTGATCACGACCGCGATCGCAATCATGCTCGCGCTGACGATCGCGACGCTGGTATCTCCCGGCGAGGGTTTCGTGCTTTCCGAGCAGGACATCAGCTACGAAGGCAGCGAAGCGCCCGCGTTGCGCGACGTTTTGATCGACATGTTTCCGCAGAATCCCGTGCGCGCCATGGCGGAAGGGCAGATGCTGCAGATCATCGTCTTTGCGCTGTTGTTCGGATTCGCCGTGACGCTTGCCGGCGAGAAGGGCAGGCATGTGATCAATCTGTTCACGGACCTCAACGAGGTCATCATGAACATGGTCTTGTTGGTCATCAAGCTCGCCCCGATCGGGGTATTCGCATTGCTCGCGCGCACTTTCGCGACGGAGGGCCTGGCGCTGATCGGGCCTTTGGCGGGTTATTTCATCGCGGTCGTCATGGGCTTGGCTTTGCACTTGGGAGTGACTTACTCCGCGCTGTTGCGGCTCTTTGGCCTGAGCCCGCTGAGTTTCTTCAAGCAGATCCGCACGCCGATGTCCTTCGCCTTCAGCACCTCGTCTTCCAGTGCGACCATTCCGGTCACGTTGAACACTCTGGAAACACGTCTCGGTGTGAGGAACTCGGTGGCCGCTTTCACCGTGCCGCTGGGAGCCACCATCAATATGGATGGCACCGCGATCATGCAGGGTGTCGCCACGGTTTTCATCGCAAACGTCTACGGCATCGATCTCGGTCTGACGGACTATCTGGTGGTGATTCTGACGGCGACGCTCGCATCGATCGGCACTGCGGCCGTGCCGAGCGCCGGCCTGATCATGCTCGCCATGGTCCTCAATCAGATCGGTCTGCCCGTCGAGGGTATTGCCTTGATCATCGGCATCGACCGCATTCTTGACATGCTGCGCACCGCCGTCAATGTCGCAGGGGACTGCGCGGTCTCCTGCGTTGTCGCCCAATCCGAGGGCGCATTGAACAAGGGCATCTTCCTCGACCCCAAGGGAGTGCTCGATCCCGAGGAAAGGCGCGCATCATCACGACCGCCGGTATAGAATCGGCGCGCCTGTAGGTTGAGCCTGTGGAGGCAGAAACGCGGCTCGTGGGGAGTTCTGAGATAAGTTGTACGCCGGGAAACGTCGTCCTTGTCGGCTGCGGCAACATGGGAGCGGCTCTGTTGGGCGGCTGGCTGGCTCAAGGCATGGATCGAAACCGCTTGCACGTGATCGATTCCGCTCCGGAGGGGCGCGAGCGCGCACGCTCGATGCAGGTACGCACGTCGGCGGCGCCGACGAAGGGCCTGGGCACCGTCGAGGTCCTGGTGTTGGCCGTAAAGCCGCAACAGCTCGACGATATGCTCGGCGACTACACCGGCTTCGTCGAGGCGGGTGCCGCGATTCTGTCGATCGCGGCCGGCAAGCCGATCGCTTACTACGAGCGGCGCCTGGGTCGTGAACGGCCTATCGTGCGCGCGATGCCGAACACGCCGGCCGCGATCGGTCAGGGCATCACGGCGCTGGTTGCCAACGCCGCCGTCGACGAGCGGCAGCGCGCGATGGCCGAAACCTTGATGCGCGCGGTCGGCGATGTCGTCTGGCTCGCCGACGAGAGCCTGATGGACGCCGTCACCGCGGTATCCGGTAGCGGCCCCGCTTACGTCTTTCTGCTCATCGAAGCGCTGACCGTTGCCGGGCAGGCGGCAGGACTCGACACGGAGCTGGCCGGCCGCTTGGCGATGGCGACCGTGGCCGGCGCAGGAGCGTATGCGAGCCGTTCCGAGCTCGCGCCCGCGGCATTGCGTCGTCAAGTCACGAGCCCGGGCGGCACGACCCAAGCGGCGCTCGAGGTGCTCATGCGCGAGCCGGGGCTGGAACAGCTCGTCAAGGATGCCGTCCGCGCCGCAGCGAAGCGCAGCCGCGATCTGGCATAGAGCTTGGCTTGACGGCGCGGGTACCGCGACGCCGGACTTCAGCCCTCGAGGATCCGCATCGGCCGTGTCTCGATGACGGGGGCCGGCATGATGTCGGTGTCGAGATCGGTGGTGGAGTCCGAGATCGGCAGCATCGGCGCCGGGGCGGTTTCGTCCAGCTCTACCTTCAATCGATACTGACATAGCTGAACGACGTCACCATTACGCAAGAGCCTGCGATGCGCCGGCTTGCCGTTGACGAGCATGCCGTTGGTGCTGTTGAAATCCACGATGAGGAAGCGACCGTCGGCTGTCGGCATGATCGCGGCGTGGTGTCGGCTCACGTGGTGACTCTGAAGCGAGAGATCGTTGTCATCACTGCGGCCGATGACGATACGCCCGTTCAAATTCAGCGTGCGCACTATCGTACCGTTCCGCGACACGACGATTCGACCGGATTGCGGCGGTGCGTGCGCCTGATCCTTCCCCAGGTGCTCGACCTGGAGCCCTTGCAGGGTCGTTCGTTTCTCCTTCAGCGCAGTCAATATGGCCGCGGCTTGATCGACGATGCCGGCATCGATGTCGCGGGCGTGCTCGGACGGTCGATGCCAAAGAATGACCTGGCAGAGCAGGTTGACCACGCGGAACCGACCCTTACTCAGGCTTGCGATCCGCCGACAGGCCTCCTCGGTGAAGGTATTGCGAATGCCGAATTGAGCAAGCCGCCAGCCGATATAGCTCGCGACGTCCTGCTCCGCAGGAGCGGGCAAGAAATGCACCGCCTCGATGGGGCAGGTCGGGCTCTCCTGCAACAGTCCATCCAGCGGCGGAAGCAGCGCGTCTGCTTCCGAGCCGACGACGATCAGCTCCACGATGGGCATGCCCGCGAACTGCATGCGACGCAAGCGCTGGATTTCGCTCCACGCCGCTGCCGAGAACCGGGAGATCTTGTCGATGCAAAAAACGATGCGCTTGCCTCTGGCGCCTCGTTCTTGAAGGAAGACGGTCAGCAAATTGCGCTGCTCGATCTCCGACAGGTTCCACGCTCTGAGGTCCGCGGCTGCAAGCAAGGCCGAAAGCGTTTCGGGCGCTGTCTTTTGCGGCCCCGAAATCGGCAGCACGATCATACCCTTGGTCTGACGTTGATGGTGCCGGAGGATCGTCGACTTGCCGCTCGACGGCGGGCCGAGCAAGACCTTGACGTACGCATGCCCGGCGAGGTGCTTCAGCGCCGCTTCCTGCGCGGGCCCCAGCCAGATCACGCCGCCCATGGATCGCGCGAATACTTTCGCCGGCGATAACGGTCTGAGTTGTGCTGCCATGTGCTGTTTCCTTGTAGTTACAGCAACTTATTGTTCGTTTCTTAGAAACTAATTCAGGGCGCGCACAAGTCTATGTCAGTCGAAGAATTATGTAAACTCCCTGGCGTAAATTATTGAAAAGAGACGCGATCGCGATTGATCTCTCGGTCGCGGTGGCTGGAGCCGACGCCGACGGCCAGCCGAGAGCTGAGAGTCGACGCCACAACGGGTGCTGATATCGAAGCTCGAGCGACGATTGCTCGGCTAGGCGACTTGCTGAATATCCGGCCCGACGGGATCGGAACCCTCGCTCGTGGAGACAACGGAGTCCGGCGCCGAGCCACGCAACTGGCTGCCACCAGCTGCAAGCTCGAGCGTCTTGATTTGTCCTACCCGAAGTGTGAACGTCCGCAATGAGTCAGCAGCGAGAGGTTCTCGTGAGATGAAGTCGTGTCGTGGTTGCTCCTTCACGGAGCAGGTATTGCATCCGCTCGAGCTGACCGGGGCTGTCCGGTGATCAGGCTGCGGTCACCCCATCGGCGCGCATCGACCGACGACGCAGCAGCCATGGCCGAGCTCGGAAACATGGCGGGTGACGGGCTGCCGCTCTATTGGTGGACAAAATCGGCGGGCCCGGGCGAGGATCCTTGGGACATCGGCCGGCAGCGGGCAAAGCGGAGCAATGGCAGCTTCTCGTATCGCAATACGATCGTTCGAGAAGCGCGAGGCAAGATAGCGGCGGTCTTGATCGGCTATCCGCTGCCCGATACGCCGGAGCCGATCGACTACGAGGAGTTGCCCGCCATCGTCGTGCCCCTGCAGCAGCTCGAGGATCTCGTGCCCGGCACGTGGTACGTCAACGTGCTTGCGACCTATCCGGAGCAGCGGGGAAAGGGCTACGGCACCGAGCTCTTGAAGATTGCAGAGCGGCTGGCATTCGATTCCAAGAGACGAGGCATGAGTATCGTCGTCTCGGACGCGAACGTCGGGGCGCGTCGACTTTACGAAAGATGTGGTTATGCGCAGCAGGCGACGAGACCGATGAGGAAAAACGGCTGGAGAAACCCCGGAAGGAGCTGGGTGTTGCTCGTAAGGACCTTTGACCGGCTCCATAAGGGCGCCGGACGGGATATGATCTGACGCTTGGAAGTCGACACTGGTTGCAGGCCCGGACCATGGCGAAGTCGCTCATTCCCGATGCACGCGCGCTGCCCGGCTCTTGGAGATTGACGAGCTGGTGGCACGAGGCGCGTTTCTACTGGCTCACCGGCGACAGAGGCCACATCGGTTTCTGCCTCATGTTGATTCTCCCCATCGTCGTGCTCGGCTCGATGATCCGCCTCGCCTATGCGGACCGAATGGACAGACAGGCCGAGCGCCAGCGTCGTGTCGATCTCGTATGCCTCGCCGAGAACGTGTACTTCGAGGCGAGAGGCGAGCCGCCCGCCGGACAGCGCGCGGTCGCCGAGGTAACGCTGAACCGCGTCGAATCGAGCCGGTTTCCCGGGACGATATGCGAGGTCGTTCACGAGAAGAGCTGGGACTCGATTCGCAATCGATACTTGGGTGCTTTCTCCTGGACGGAATTTGAGTCGATGCCCAGACCCAGGGGCGTCGAGTGGCAACGGGCCATGGACATGGCCACCACCGTCTATGATAGCGACGCAGAGCCCCTCGTGGGCGGGGCATTGTTCTATCATGCGAGCCGTATCGAGC
>DASWKF010000013.1:0-31181 GCA_036396795.1 Gammaproteobacteria bacterium
TCAAACCGCGACCTGCGTCTCGGCTCCGCCTCATCCCCTGACCGACAAGGCCGTGCGCCTGGTCGCTGAGATGGGTTGGTGGGGAGGTGCTACCGTGCAAACCAAATTGGATGTGCGCGACGGCGAATTCAAGCTGATGGAGGTGAATCCCAGGCTCGGAACGCACCTCTGGTATCGAACCGAGCTTGGGATCAACGAGCCGCTCATGTGTCTCAAGATCGCGCAGGGAGAGCGGGTGGAGCCGTTCACCGACTATCTGCTCGGCTACACGCTGCTGGAGCCGATCGAGGACACCGTGGGATTTTGTATCGACCTCTTGGATCTTCTCGCCTACCGAATTCGAATATCACTCCTGGGTAAGTCCGCCATCGATCCCGAGAGCCCGCCGAGATCCCTGGGCGAAATGGTTGCGGAATACCGGAAGCAATACGCCTCCAAGGACAAGCGGCGTTTCAGTCCCTATGTGCGTTACGGCTTGAAAGACCCCCTGCCGGCGCTGATCTGGACCTCGAAGGTGTTGGCCAGGCGTTCCTTGATCAACATGAAGGGGCTGGGCCGCTAGTTGCTCGCAAAACTGCGAATCGCGGCAATCAGCTTCTTCACCGCCCTCTCGCCGTAGCCTGGATACGTCGGCAGCAGCACGACACGATCCGCAGTCAGCTCTGCTTGCGGGCAGGGTCGGGCGTAGACGGAGAAGCAGGGAAGGCTCGCTGCGTTGGTGAACGATTGGACACGCACGTCACAACCGCGGCTCATGACGTGTCTGACCAGCCGATCGCGATTCGGCACCTGAATCGGAAATGCCAGATAGATGTGCGAACCGTCCTCACGCAGCGGAGGAAGGCCGATCCCGGGCAATCCCGAGAGCCCCTCGTGATAGATTCGCGCATAGCTCAGACGGGTCCGTGCATCCGGCTCGATGTTATCGAGCTGGTGCAGGGCCAAGCGCGCCTGTAGCGCGGTCATGCGGCGCTTTTGTCGCTCGGGCAGTTCTGTCAGTAGCTGTGGGCTCGACTCGGGTTGCAAAAACTTTCCGAAGATCCGGCCGTCGTGCAAGAAGTCGGTTCGCAGCAAAGGAAAGGTCAGAATCTGGAAGATGGGCGGTACCGTCAGGATGTCCCCGACCAGACATTTGGCGGCGCGTTTCAAAAGCATGCCGCCAGCCTCGAAAGGATACGAGTCGAGCTCTGCTCGCATTCGATCGTGCAGCGCGTCGTCGTCGGTGATCAAGAAACCTCCATACAGCGTGTTGACGTTCTTGTTCAGGCTGAAGCTGAAGAATCCCACGTCGCCGAAGGTTCCGACCGGCCGCCCTCCGACTCGGCCGCCCAGGCACTGCGCCGCATCCTCGATCAGCGGCAGCCCCCGCGCACGACAGATCTCGGCGATTTCCTCAATATCACAAGCAAGACCGTGCAAATGCGTCACGATCACGGCGCCGGTTTCGGCGTCGATGAGCTCGCGGACTCGTCGTGGATCGATATTGCAGGTCTCGGGCTCGATGTCGACGAACAGCGGATGCCCACCGGCGCAGACCACCATGTTCACGACGTCGAATATCGTGTACGGCGAGAGAATGACCTTTTGCCCTGGTTTGATGAGCCCGCTGAGCGCCAGGTAAAGGGCAAGCCGGCCTTGAGACATACAGAGACTGTGGTGGGCCCCGATCCAGTCACACAGGCGCCCCTCCAACGCCTCGACATGCCGCTCTCCGCCGCTCAAGTGTCCCGCCAGAACACCGGCAGCAATCTCGAAATAGTTTCTCGGCGATCCGTAGTAACGAAAGCGTGGCTGAGGGCTTAGCTGCATGGACGTCCGACGACGCGCTGGGGAACGCGTTTTGGCACATTATTGCATAGCTCCACTTCATGCGTGTGATTCGGCCATATGCAGAATAGAGAGCCAATGGAGGTGCGTTGCCGATTATGTGAAGCTCCGCAAAGATCTCGACCTGCGGTCAACCTCATCCTTGGTGCCGCGTTCTGTACTGGCGTGAGGAGTGGCGCATGTCGCGCCGCGGATTTGAGGAGAACGGAATGACCAGGAAAGGATTTCATCAGCCGATCGCGCTCGCTTGTGCGGCTGCGATTTTGGCTTCGGGCCTCGCGCTTGTAGCGAGCGCCGCGGATGCGGCGGAGCGCGCCGTGCGACGGCCTGCCCACAGACCGGCCGCGCGCCAGGATTACTCGCGCCACGTCGAGCACACGCGGATCGAGGACGGCCGCACGCGCAGCGACGTATGGGTCGGCGAGGACGGACGCGCTGTGTTGCGAGACGCCGTCGTGCGCAACGATCGCGAAGCGGGCCTTCGTACCCGCGACGTCGTCGTGACCGGCTCCGAAGGGGCGCAGGTGACGCGCAGTGACGTCACGCAGCGCACCGACGACGGATATACGCGCGATAGCGTGGTGACGCTTCCGGACGGGCGCACCGCGACGCGAAGCGCGGCCGTCACGCGCGATGCCGAGGCCGGCACCCGTATTCGTCAGGCCGTCACCACCGGACCGAGCGGGCAGACGCGGACTCTGGACGACGTCACTCAACGAACGGATGGCGGATTCACGCGCAGCACCGTGATCACCAATCCGGACGGGTCCACCGTCACGCGTGAGGTCGAGGCGACCTACGACCCGGAGACCGGCAGCTGGTCGAAAGACGTCAACGTGGATCGCGAATAGTGAGGACACTCGTAGCCGTCGCCGCGGCGGCGCTGGCGGGCTCGGTTTCAGGGCCCGCGGCCGCCGACGGCTTTTTTCTGAGCGCGGGGCTCGAAGCCGACGACGAGAGCGGACAGCTCGTTCACGCGAGCGTCGGCGGAGACCTTTCGGAGCGCACGTCGTGGGATTTTGCGGCGGCGAGCTCCGATACCTCGGCGGACCGCTCCGGTCTCGGCTCGACGTCTTACCACGGCGCCGTCAGATACGACTTCGGACCTGTGGGACTGCGCGTCGGGCTCGGCGGCTGGGAGGACGAAGGTCTCTCCAGCGTGCAGCAGTGGAGGGCGGCGCTGGATTTCGGCGGCGACCCGTGGCGATTCGTGCTAGAGGCTCAAGGAACGGCAAGGGATTTCGATCCTTTCGACGTCGATCGCACCATCATCCGCCGCGACGGCAGCGAGGTCGATGTCAACGCGCGCGCCGATTGCGCCGTGGACGCTCCGGGTCTGGGCGCCCGGCTCGGCTGGTTCGGAGATCCTTGGGGTTTCGAGATCAGCGCCATGAGCTATGATTACGACGATCCGACCTGCGATTTCGACCTGCCGTTGCTCGACCTCCTGCGCCGCACGACGCGCGAGGAGTTCGTGCAGCTCGCCGACGCGATCGCCGGGCGATTGGCATTGGGCATCGGGTCGAATCTGCTCGCGGAGACGTCGCCGCTCGACTCGCGAGTCGACCTCGAGGCGTCTTATTTCGGCGCCGTGCGCAGCTATCACGTCTATTTAGATCACTTCGAGGACGCCTTCATCGGCACCAGCGCCGACTCCTTGAGCGCCGGAATCGCTTTCGTTCTCGCGTCCGGAAACGAGATTGAGCTATATGCCGGTGCCACCGACGGCGACGATACCGGGACGATCGCGTTTCTGGGTTTCGTTGCGTTCTTCGGTTTCTAGCGCGATAGACTCAGTATTCGGCGAACGCGTCGTCCGGATAGCAATACAGCCAGCGCTCCCCGGGCTCCGCCGAAGCGACCACGGGATGGCCGCTGATTTGTGCATGCCGTGTCGCGTGCCGGTTCGGTGAGCTGTCACAGCACAGCGTCGCGTTGCAGGTCTGACAGGTGCGCAGATGCACCCAGCTATCGCCGGTCTTCACGCACTCGTCGCACTGGTGGACTCTTTCGTGCTTGATTTCGCCGAGGGCGCTCAGATGGGAACAGAACGATGCCGCGCTCAACTTGCGATTCTCACTCGCTTAGGACCCGATGAACGAATGAGACCGCAATCGAGCCTTCGCCGACCGCCGACGCCACGCGTTTGATGCTGCCGGCGCGCACGTCGCCGGTCGCAAACACGCCCGGCAGGTTGGTCTCGAGCAGAAAGGGGGCGCGGGCGAGCGGCCAGCCCGCGGCGCTCAGCTCTTCCTGTGTCAGATCCGGCCCGGTCTTGATGAAACCTGCCGCATCGCGAGCTACTTGGTCTGCGAGCCAGCCTGTGCTCGGAACGCCGCCCATCATCAAGAACACGTGCCGGATGCCGTGCGTCGTCGTCTCGCCGGTGCTTGCGTTGCGCCAGCGCACGTTCTCGAGATGATTGGCGCCATCCAGACCGACGACTTCCGTGCGCGTGTGCAGCTCGATCGCCGGGTTTTCCTCGATGCGCCGGATCAAGTATCGCGACATGCT
The DNA here is from genome assembly GCA_036396795.1 of Gammaproteobacteria bacterium. GTDB lineage: Bacteria > Pseudomonadota > Gammaproteobacteria > Steroidobacterales > Rariloculaceae > JAHEEM01. Next base: position 4,342 of record DASWKF010000013.1, read on the forward strand.
CGCTGCCAGACCGTCCGAGCGAACCAGCACGTGCACGCGTCGCGCCCACTGTGCAAGGTATACGGCGGCTTGGCCCGCCGAGTTGCCGCCGCCGACGACGATGACGTCTTCGCCCTCGACTAGCTGGGCTTCCATGTAAGCGGCGGCGTAGTAAATGCCTGCACCCTCGAATCTCGACAGATTCTCCAGTGACAGCTTGCGGTACTGCGCGCCGGTCGCGATGATGATGGTGCGCGCGGCCAGGCGCGCGCCTTCGCTGATCGAAATCGCATACGGCCTGCTGTCGGACTCGAGACGCATCGCGCGCTGCGCGATGATGGCTTGGGCGCCGAATTTTTGCGCCTGCGTGTAGGCGCGCGCACCCAAGGCCGCGCCGGAGATACCCGTAGGGAACCCGAGGTAGTTCTCGATTTTCGAGCTTGAACCGGCCTGGCCGCCGGGGGCCGTAGTCTCCACGATGAGGACGTCGAGCCCCTCGGATGCGGCATACACGGCGGCCGCGAGGCCCGCCGGTCCCGCGCCGACGACGATGACGTCGCGGACACGAGTCTGGTCCACCCCCGTATTGAACCCCAGGCACTCGGCGACTTGCTCATTGCTCGGGTTCTTCAAGACGATGTCACCGCGGCAGATCAGCACCGGCACGTCGCGAGCAGATACGCCGAAGCGATCCAGCAGCTGCTGCACGTCGGTGTCTCGGTCGAGGTCGAGATAGGCGTAAGGGTGCCCATTGCGCGTGAGGAACTCCTTTACCCGCAGCGTTCCGGAGCAATAGTTGGAGCCGACGAGAACGACGTCGCCGAGGCCGCGCGCGATCAGCTCCACGCGCCGCAGAATGAACGCCCGCAATATGATCTCGCTGAGCTCACTGTCTGTTTGCACGAGAGAGAGCAGACGATCGCGTTCGACCTCGATGACTTCACCTGCTTCGCGGGCGCGCGCTCTGACCAGGGCGCGGCGGCCCGAGAGCATCTGGATCTCGCCGGTGAACTGTCCCGGCGTCTCCACGGTGATCAGCGTATCGCCGGCCTCGTCCGGTCTGAGCACTTCGACCTGCCCCTCGGTCACGACAAAGAAGGGGACTTGCTCGTCGCCGGGCTCGTAGAGAACGTCACCAGAGCGGAGCGAGCGCCGGCGGCCGTGCGGCTCGATACGCGCCACCTGCGCATCCGTGAAAGTCGGAAACATTTGATCGATGCGCGCCTTCAGCGTAAGCGGGGCGAGCGTACCGGTGCTGGTCGCGGTGTCTGATCCGGCATTCGTCGTCATCGTTCGGGATCGTCGGCGAGGCGCGCGCATGGCGTCAAGCGATTTTTTCTAAGGCAGGTCCGGGTGGTCCCGTGTAACCAAACCCGAACCTGAAGCATCTATTCTCGAAAAGGTGATAATGCCGGCTGACATGCCTAGAAGAACTAGGTATATTTCGGCTTGGCTCGAGGTATTGCGATCGGTCCTAGATAAAAAAGGGGGAGACCATGATCAGGCTATCGGGCATCTCTAAGCTCTATCGAACCGCGGAGCTCGAAACCACGGCCCTTAACAGTATCGATCTTGCGATCGATCAAGGGGAGTTTGTCGCAGTCATGGGGCCTTCCGGCTGCGGCAAATCGACCCTGCTCAATATCGTGGGTCTGATCGACTCGCCGACCAGGGGTGAGTACGTGTTTGCCGACCAGGACGTCTCCGGCTACTCTGAGAATCAGCTTGCCGATCTTCGCAAAGGCAACGTCGGCTTTATCTTCCAGAGCTTCAATCTCATCGACGAGCTCAACGTCTATGAGAACGTAGAGCTACCTCTCCTATATCAGGAAGTTCCCAAGGCGCAACGCCGCAACCTCGTGAATGAAGCACTTGATCTCGTCGATCTTTCCGCGCGCGCCAAGCATCGCCCGGATCAACTTTCCGGGGGGCAGCAGCAGCGTGTGGCGGTGGCGCGCGCCGTCGTCAGCAACCCGAAACTGATCCTCGCCGACGAGCCGACCGGCAATCTCGATACCAAGAACGGCGAGGAGGTCATGAGCATGCTGACTACACTCAACGAGAGCGGCACCACCATCTTGATGGTGACCCATTCGCCGAGCCACGCAGAACGGGCGAGCCGGATCGTGAACTTGCTGGATGGCTGCGTCGTGGCTTCTGAAGCGCTGCCTATCTAGAACGAAGCTGCAGCCGCGGAAAATCGGAGCCGGACGGCTTGACCGAGCTGGGAGGAGTGAGCACATGTTCAGCCACTATTTCGTCGTCGCCTATCGCAACCTTCTACGCAACAAGCTCCACGCGCTGATCAACATCGTCGGCCTGGGGCTAGGGCTTGCATGTTTCGTCGGGGCCTATGTTTTCGTCGATTACACACGGAGCTTCGATTCTCAGTTCGAGAAGTCGAGCCGAATCTATACGCTCTACAACGGCTTCTACGCTACCGGCACGGACAGAACATACCCGCCGTATCCCTTTGTTTCAGTGCTCGTAACGGAATACATCGACGCGAATTTTCCCGAGATCGAAGCCATTGCGCGCACGCAGGCGCCGTTCGAGGGCGTCGTGACCGTAGACGGGCAGGAATCCTACCGCCGCGTGAAAAAAGTCGATCCCGATTTTTTCAGGATGTTCGACCTGCCGATCATCGCCGGAGATCGTATCGATCCGCTCGGCCAGCCGGGCAGCGCCGTCATCACGCGCCAGGCTGCCGAGGTGCTGTACGGGACTCAGGACGTGCTCGGGCGTGGTCTGACGATCGAGAATCAGTACGATGTGGCCATCATGGCGGTCGTCGACGAGATTTCCGGCCCCTCGCACTTGGGTACGAACTTCCTGGAGAACCAGGACGGTGCGTTCGACATCATGGTTCGGTACGACTTCAGCCGCACCTGGGATCCCTTGGAAGACTTCTCGTTGAACCAGCCGGAGTTCTGGTTCAATCAAGCCGCACTGACACATGTTCTGTTTCCTGCGAATGGTTCGCTCACGCCCGCGACGTTTACGAACCGGTTACAGACGCTGGTCGACAGCAATCTCTCCCCCGAAGTCGGCACGGTCACGTACGATACGCGGCCGGTTTCCGAATACGTCATGTGGACGATCGATCAAATGGTGTTCGGCGGACGAACGGGCATCTCGATCACGGGCGTGTTGTTGATTCTTGGCGCTCTGGTGTTGCTGACTGCGGGCCTGAATTTCGTCAATCTGGCCACGGCACAAGCAGCGGCGCGGGCCCGCGAGGTCGGCATGCGCAAGGTGTTGGGTGCAAAACGGCACCAGGTTGCCAGACAGTATTTCGCCGAGGCCTTGATTACGGTCGGGATCTCCCTGCTGGTCGCCATAACGGCGCTACAACTTGCGGTTCCCGTATTCAACAACGGCCTCAATGCCCTGATATCGATTCCCGGCCTCTCGGATTGGGTATTCTGGTCGTCTCTGGGCGCGATCATCCTCGCGGTCGTGCTCGCTGCGGGCTTTTACCCGGCCGTGCTACTGGCACGCGCGCGTCCCGTGCAGGCGCTTCAAGTGGGCACCTTACGCGCAGGACCGAGGTTTCTAAGAACGTTGTTGGTCGGTGTTCAATTCACGGTCGCGAGCTTCCTGCTCATCGCGGTGCTCGTCATGACCGGCCAGAATCAGAGCCTGCGCCGGACGGGACTCGGTCTCGCCGACGATCCCTACGTCATCATTACCGCTGACTTGAACGATGCGAAAGTCGAAATGGAGATACTCGGTGACGACCTCGGAACACGCCCGGCGATCAGGGGGTTCACCGGAACGCAGTTCCCGCCGTGGAATAGCTTTGGGGGAGGTGGGAACCCGTACACGCGCTCGCCCGAGGAAGCGGGTGAGCGCATGTTGCTCGAAGACCGATTCGTGTCCCACGACTACTTTTCGACTCTCGACATGGAACTGCTGGCGGGACGTATGTTTTCACGAGACATTGCGAACGACCTGTGGCCGCCCGACCCGGAGGAAGGCGAAAACGCGGGTGACGGTCAGAGTACGCAGGCCGCGGATCGTGAGCTCACCGCTATCATCGATCGTTCCGCCGCGGAAGACATGGGCTGGCCGGCTCCCGAGGTAGCCATAGGGCAACTGATCTACAAGCGCGGTTATGAGCCGAACGAGCCGGCTCGACCCGTCAGAATCGTGGGCGTCGTCGAGGCGGCCCCGATGAGAGTCATTACTTGGGGCGCTCCACAAGCCGGCATCGCTTACTACCTCAACCCGCCGAATACGCAGTGGCCCATCGTCCGCGTCTCTCGGGCCGACGTGACGGCGGGATTGGAGCAAATCGATATGGCCTGGGACCGTCTCTCGCCCAACTATCCGATCCAAAGACATTTTCTGGACGAGGACTTCGATCGCGCAGTAAGCATGTTCGAGAACATCAACCGGCTGTTCGTGATGCTAGCGGTATTCGCGTTCTTGATCGCCAGCATGGGCCTGTGGGGCATGGCGACGTATCTGACGACGCGACGCAGGCGCGAAATCGGCGTGCGCAAGAGCCTGGGCGCTAAGACGCGGCAAATCCTGAAGCTTCTGGTCTGGGATTTTTCCAAGCCCGTGCTGATCGCCAACCTGGCCGCGTGGCCGATCGCCTATGTCGCCGTGCGCTCGTATCTCAATCTGTTCGTCGATCGGATACCATTGACACCGATTCCGTTCTTCGTGGGCCTCGCCGTCACGACTTTGGTCGCCTGGTCGGCCGTGGCCAGCCAGGTTCTATTAGCCGCGCGCACGCAGCCCGCGCGGGTCCTGCGGCACGAGTAACGGGGATCGGTTCGCCGGCTCCGACGCGTGATATCAATCGACCATGACGCATGTCTCGTAAGAATTTTTCTTCCGGAAACCGAAGCGGGCATAGAGCGCGCGAGCAGGGGCAAAGGCTGCCATCGATCCAGTTTCGAGGCTCAACCGGGTATATGCGCGGCGTTGGGCTTCCGCGATGATATGTCGGAGCATCGCCGTCCCGACACCTTTTTTTAGATGCACTCTCGCAGTCCGCATGGACTTGATCTCGCCATGGTGGTGATCGAGCTCCAACAACGCCCCGCAGCCAAGTAGATCGGGACCTTCCCTGGCGGTCCAAAACGTGATGGCTGGAGCGCACAGCTCATCGATGTCCAGGGTATGGACGCTCTCGGGCGGCGAATGAAGAGCCATGTCTTCGAGGTGCTCTCGCAGCAGGATTGCCACGTCACTCTTGCGCGGGTCATCCACGCGGATGTGCATTCGAAATCCCCTGGTGACCCCAAGAATTCAGTGGTTTCCGGCAGCTTTTGCATGCGAACTGTGAGCTAGTTCGCTAAAATCCTCAGCGGGTCGACATAATCTACAGAGGACGGCTCAAATGAAAACTCATCACGGAGACTACGGATGCATAAGGCAATGTTTTTCATGGGATTATTGTGTGCCACTCTAAGCGCGTACGCCGCCAATCCGGTACTGGGTGAGGTCGAGCTGATCGCCGCGAGCAAAGCCGAGCGCGATGCGGGCGTCTGGGTCGACGGTCAGTATGTGGGTTACGTGAGGAACATCCGCGGGGGCGGCAAGCTCGTGCTGGTTCCCGGCGAGCACCAGCTCGAGTTCAAGCTCATCGGCCATCAAGACGTCACGAGCACAATCGTCGTCGAGCCCGGCAAGCAGGCGCAGTATCGCGTCACCATGCCTCAGAATCCGGACCTGACTTATCCTAATAAAGCGGAAACGGCTCGCTTGCGCGTCTCGGTCACGCCGACGGAAGCCGCCGTGTTCGTCAACGACGCTTTCGTGGGTCACGTCGATCGATTCGACGGCGCCAACGGCATGCGCTTGAAGGCTGGCACGTACCGATTCACGATCGCGCTCCCCGGATATCAGGCGTTTGAGACGGAGATGACGCTGGTCGCTGGCCAGAACTACGAAATCAAGACGAACCTGCCGCAGGCGAGCATCGAGGATCAGGCCAGCGAGCTGACCGCCGGAGACGCCATCGATGCACTGGCGCGCTGACGCCGGAGCTGTCGTTCTTGCTCTGATTGCGGTTACTGCCAAGTCGGCAGGAACGCGTACTCGTCGGCGTACTCGAGCATCTGCGCAGTGAAATCCGCTGGGTACTCGATGACGACGTCGACGATCTCGCCGTTCTCCTCGACCGGCACGAGTCGCGGATTGATGAATCCGGAATAGGGTGGGATATCGAGGTCCTCGTAACGGGCAAGAACCTCGGCATGCAGCTCCGGGTCGACCTGCACCCCGTAGGTCTCGATCAAGGCCTGGGCGGCTGCGAAATCGCCTTCGGATTTGATGCGCTGCAGCTCCCTGAGCAGCTGCCCGAAGAGCTCGCGCAGCGCCTCGTAGTCGTTGACGACGAAGAAGGTTTCGCCGTCGCGCTCACGGCGCTCGATGACGTTGTCCTGTAAGCCCTGCTCATAGGCCCAGGACGCGACCATCTGCCGATTGCGCATATGGGCTTCTTCGACGGTTTCCCCCAAGACGATGCGGTTGAGCTGGGTCATCAGACCGTTGCGTATGTATCGATCGTATTCGATATGGCCCGCCTCGACCGACGGCAGCACGCCGATATCGACCAGCTTCGGGTCGATCATGTAGTAGAGCGCGATGAGATCCGCCCGCGCCTCCTCGATCGGCGAGCCGTAGTTCCTTAGGGTCTCATGCAGGGGCGCGACCCCGGGGTTCAGTTGCCCGGAGGCGTGTCCGATGACCTCGTGCATATCGGTCATCAACGCAGAGACCGTCTGGCCGTAGCGTTCACCTCGCTCGATCTCGTTGGCGTCCCAGGCGAATTCCCGCTCCGCCTCGTCGCTGACGAGATCGTAAGCGGCGACGATATTGCCGAGGTTCACGGATTTCGAGCCGTGTTGCACGCGAATCCAATCAGAGTTCGGCAGGTTGATGCCGATGGGAGTCGCCGGAGATGCGTCGCCCGCTTCGACGACCACGTTGATCACTTTGCCGGCAATACCCGTGACGTTGGCTTTCTTGTGCTCGTTGAGGATCGGCGAATTGTCCTCGAACCATTGCGCCTCGCGGGCGATGGCGTCGATACGCCGCGTCGCAATCGGGTCTCTCACCGAGACGACCGACTCGAACGAGCCGCGCATTCCGATCGGGTCGTTGTAGACCTCGACGAATCCATTGATGAGATCGACCGACGACTCGTTGTCGTTGACCCAGGCGATGTTGTAGTCGTCCCAAGCCTCGAGATCGCCGCTGTTGTAATACTCGATCAGTTTCTCGAACGCGAGTCGCTGCGCGTCGTTCTCCGCGACCGCAACTGCCTGCTCCAGCCAATAGACGATCCGTTCAATGGCTTGCGTGTATAGGCCGCCGACTTTCCAGGTCTGCTCGACCAGGGCGCCGTCCTCCGCCACCAACCGCGAGTTCAGCCCGTAGGAGACCGGTGTCGGATCGTCGGCTTGCCGGCGCTCGGCGTAGAACTCTTCGACTTCCTCTTGGGTGACGCCCTGATAGAAATTGACCGCCGAGCTCGTGACGACGTCGACCCCCGCTCGGGTATCGACGAGCTTGGCATCCACAGAGGGATCGAAGATCACGGGGCGGAGCTCGGCCAGGAACTGCTGCGGGGATTGTCCGGGTCGAGTGGGGAAGCCGCCGGGCGTCTCCATGACGTAATGCTCCAAGGCTTCGTAGCTGAAACCCGGATCGAACTTGTCGTTGCTGTAGTGATGATGCATTCCGTTCGAGAACCAGACGCGTTTCGCGTACGTCAGCAGCGCGCTGAAATCCTCCGTATTGCGGCTTCCCGGGTAGCTCCGGATGATCTGTTCCAGCGTTCGTTTGATGGCGAGGTTGTAGCCGTGCTTCTGGTCGTAAATGATTTCCCTGCCCGACAACGAGGCCTCATAGAGGTAGTAGAGCAGCGTCTTGGTGCGGAAATCGAGCCCTTCGAACCCTGGCACCCGGTAACGGAGCACGCGCAGATCGGCGAAGCGCTCGGCCTCGACTTGAAAACCGCCCTGATCCTGAGCCGCGGCTTCGGCGGCGGGCGCCTCGACCGGCGCGCTCGTATCCGGCGCCTCGTCGCAAGCCCGCAGCAGCGAGAAGGCGAGAAAAGCGAGCAGCAATCTAATCGTCACGCCTGAAATATACCGCTCCGTCGTGGGTATTTCACCCACGGGTCTGGCTCGCGCCGTCCATCGCAGGCCGGTTGCTCCGACGCCGGACCAGTCGTAGTATTAGTGAGGCGCGCAACTGGCGACACAGGGTGGAAACGACCACCGGGAAGCGCGCACACCGTAGGCCGTTCGCCTGGGCCCCTGCTGATGTGCAGGTCACCTTGCCCAGGAGAACTGCCATGTCCGACTACCGGTCCCTGCTTCAAGCAAACGATCCCGAAGTGTTCGAGATGCTGGCCGGTGAAGAGCGCCGACAGCACGAGGGGATCGAGCTGATCCCGTCCGAGAACTACACCTATCCGGAGGTTTATTGCGCCTACGGGACGGCGCTCGCCAATAAGTACTCGGAGGGCTATCCGGGCAGGCGCTACTACGGCGGCCAGGAATTCACGGATCAGCTCGAAAACTTGGCCATCACGCGGGCGAAAGCCCTGTTCCGGGCCGAGCACGCCAATGTGCAACCTTTGAGCGGCTCACCGATGAATCAAGCGGTCTATCTGGCGTTTCTCACGCCCGGCGATACCATCCTCGCGATGGACCTGAGCCACGGCGGCCACTTGACGCACGGCGCCCCCGTGTCCCACATGGGAAAGATCTTCAGATTCGTCAGGTACAGGACGAATCCCGTCGATGGCGAGATCGATTTCGACGAGGTCTTGAAGATCGCGAAGCAATGCAAACCGAAGATTGTGCTCTGCGGCTATACGTCCTATCCCCGAGACTGCAACTACGCCGAGTTTCGGCGCATCGCCGACGCTGTGGGCGCCCTCGCTATGGCGGATATCTCCCATGTCGGCGGATTAGTCGCGGGCCATGCGATGAGCAATCCGCTCGACGACGGTTTCGACATCGTAACGACCACGACACACAAGACGCTACGCGGGCCCAGGGCGGGGATGATTCTCTGCCGGCAGGAGTATCGAAAGAAGATCGATTCATCGGTGTTTCCCGGGCTGCAAGGCGGCCCCCACATGAATACGATCGCCGGCATCGCCGTAGCCTTGAAAAAGGCGCTGCAGCCCGAGTTTCGCCGGTACGCCGCGGAGGTGCTCGAGAACGCCGGAACGCTTGCCTCGGGCCTGCTGGCGGAAGGTTGCAGCCTCGTTACGGGCGGAACCAGCAATCACATGATGGTCGTGAACACCGTCGAAAGTTTCGGGCTGGACGGTGCCGAGGCGGAAAAAGTATTGGATGCCGCCGGTTTGACGGTCAACAAGCAGGTGGTTCCGGACGATGCTCAGCCGCCTTTGAGACCCAGCGGAATTCGCTTGGGTACGCCGGCGGCGACGACTCGGGGGATGGGCAAGGATGAAATGCGCGAGCTGGCGAGGTGCATCGTTTGGTGCATCCGCTTGCGTGGTGACGCCCAGGCGTTGGCCGATGTCCGAGAGACGGTGCGTGCTCTGTGTCGGCGTTTTCCGGTACCCGGAGTGCCGGCGAGCGCATAGCCGAGCCGCGATCGAGCGCTGGATCTCATCCTAAGCCGGTCAGTATCTTGCGCAGCGTTTCCACCGCCATATCGACGTGGCGCTTCTCGGATATGAGCGGTGGCGCTATTGCGATCGTGTCGCCGTTTACCCGGTAGTAGACGCCTGCGTCCAATCCTTGAAGAAAAACATCGTGTCCGCGTTTTCCGGCTCCATCCGAACGCGTCGCGACCTCGATCCCGCTCATCAAGCCGATATTCCTGACGTCAACCACGTTCGGCGAGCCTCGCAGGCTGTGAACGGCGTCCTCGAGATACGGCGCGAGCGCCGCGGCGCGACTGAATACGTCCTCCTCCTCATACACTCTCATGGCGGCCACACCGGCGGCGCAGGCGAGCGGGTGACCGGAGTACGTATAGCCATGAAAGAGCTCGATGCCGTCCTCCGTTTGCCGCATGAATGCGTCATACACGTCGTGACTCACAGCGATGCCGCCCATCGGCACCGTCCCTGCCGTCATACCCTTAGCCATGGTCAGTATGTCGGGCACGACGTCGAATCGCTCGGCAGCGCTTCCCGCTCCCAGCCTTCCAAAGGCCGTAATCACTTCGTCGAAGATCAGCAGAATTCCGTGTCGTTTTGTGATTTCCCGAAGCCGGCGAAGGTAGCCTCGCGGAGGAACGAAAACTCCGGCCGATCCGGCAACCGGCTCGACGATGACCGCAGCTATCGTCGACGCATCATGCAAATCAACTATTCTTTGAAGTTCGTCCGCGAGACGGCTCCCCCATTCGGGCTCTCCCCGACTGAACGCATTTCGCGCCAGGTCATGGGTATGAGGTAGATGATCCACGCCGGGCAGCAGGGGGCCGAAGCTTCGCCGGTTCTTCATCATGCCGCCGACCGACGTTCCGCCGAAACCGGCTCCGTGATACGCCCTCTCGCGTCCGATCAACCGTGTTCGAGCCCCTTCTCCACGGCACCGGTGGAAAGCGAGCGCCACCTTGAGCGCCGTGTCCACGGCTTCAGATCCCGATGTAGTGTAGAAAACGTGCTGCAGCGGCTCGGGGAGACAGTCGGTTATGCGGTTTGCGAGCTCGAATGCCAGTGGATGGCCGATCTGGAAAGCTGGAACATAGTCGAGCTCACCGGCGGCATCGCGAATTGCCTCGACGATCTTCGGATGGCCATGCCCCAGCCCGCTGCACCAGAGGCCTGATGCCGCGTCTAGAATCTCTCGACCATCGGCCGTCCTGTAGAAGAAACCAGATGCACTCTTGAAGATACGAGGTTTCTTCAAGAACTCGCGATTCCCCGTGAACGGCATCCAATACGATTCGAGATTTTGGTTACTTGCGTGCATGACGTCGGCTCGACGCGTCCTTCATTCGGAATCCGGCATCGTATGCCAAATTGAGGATGGCAACCAATCCCTAGCCATGCGCTGTTATATTGTGGCTGTCGAGGGGTCCAGTCTTCGAGTTACGCAAGCTCGCGACGTCGAAATACCGGGCGAGGGCATTTTCGGTGAAAGCATCAGACCTGTTCGTCAAATGCCTCGAGGAGGAAGGGATCGAGTACATATTCGGCGTTCCCGGCGAGGAGAACGCGGATTTCATCATCTCCTTGGAGGACTCGGCGAGAATCAAGTTCGTCTTGACTCGCCATGAGCAAGGCGCCGCGTTCATGGCCGAGGTCTATGGGCGATTGACCGGCCAAGCGGCGGGTTGTCTCGGCACGCTCGGACCGGGCGCGACGAATCTCATCACCGGCGTGGCGGATTCCAACATGGATCGCGCGCCGATGCTCGCCCTCACGGGTCAGGGAGCGACGAGCCGCCTCCACAAGGAATCCCATCAAGTCATGGACGTGGTCGAGATGTTCGATCCGGTCACCAAATGGGCGACGAGCATCCGGCACGCGGACACCATTCCGGAGGTCGTGCGCAAAGCAGTGCGCATCGCCAGAACCGAGAAGCCCGGCGCCGTGCACATCGAGCTGCCCGAGGACATCGCGAGCCGCTCGACCGACGCCAAGCCGATAACGCCGATTCGCTTCCGCCGGCCGGTGGCGGACGACAAAGTCGTCGACCGCGCTTTCGCGCTCATCGAGAACGCCCGGCGCCCGGTGATCCTGGCGGGTAACGGCTGCATTCGCAGGCGGGCTAGCAAGCAGCTTCGCATTGTCTGCGAAAGGACGGGTATCGGCGTGCTTTCGACCTTCATGGCGAAAGGTGCCGTGGACCGGCACGCCGACTACTGCTTGTTTACGATCGGCTTGGGCGCGAAGGATCTGCCGACAGTGGTCATCGATCAGGCCGATCTCGTCATCACGCTCGGCTTCGACATGGTCGAATATCAGCCTAGGCTCTGGAATCCGAGCGGGGACAAGACGATCATCCACGCCGATTTCCTGCCCGCGGAGATCGACGCGAACTATCATCCGGACGTGGAGATCGTCGGCGACCTTGCGCATACCCTTTGGATGCTCAACGAGCGCCTGGCCGGCGTCGACCTAAACTTCGATCTTTCCGGGCAGAGGAAAATGCGCGCGGCGATGCTCGAAGAGCTCTCCCGTCATGCAGACGACGACACGGAAGGCTTGATCCGCCCGCAGAAAGTGCTGTGCGATGCGCGCGAGCTGTTGGGCCCGAGCGACATTCTGCTGTCGGACGTCGGTGCGCACAAAATGTGGATCGCGCGCCACTATCACTGCGACGAGCCCAATACCTGCCTCATTCCCAACGGTTTCTGCTCGATGGGTTTCGCGTTGCCCGGCGCAATTGCGGCGCGACTCGTGCATCCCGATCGCCGGGTGCTGGCCATCGCCGGAGACGGGGGGTTTCTGATGAACGTTCAGGAGATGGAAACGGCGAAGCGGCTCGGCGTTAACATCGTCGTCATGGTCTGGGAGGATCGCGAGTACGGGCTCATCGTCTGGAAGCAGGAAGATCACTTCAAGCGCCACACCAATCTGGGTTTCTCCAACCCCGACTGGTTGCAGCTCGCCGGTGCCTTTGGATGGCACGGTCACGTCGTCTCGCGCAGCCGTGATCTGAAGGCGACGCTCGAAGGGGCTTTTCTCGAGGAAGGGCCGAGCCTCATCGTCGTGCCGATCGACTACTCCGAGAATGCGAAGCTGACCAAGCGCATGGGGGAGCTCACGCAACCGATGGCCTGAAGTCGCGGGGCGCCATACATAGCCCGCCTCGACGCTCGCGCCTCCAGTTCTTGCGATCCGCGAGCAGATTCTGCTTGCCGGCGTCTTTTCGACCGTTGCCGTCTGGCGACAGGTTCCATCACAGCAACCTTGAACCGCAGCCGGTCGCGCGCATGGCATGAATCATGCCTCTCCAAGTTTATTTACGGGAGAAGCCGGCCATGGCCACCGAGATCTCGCGACAGCCGATGGTACCTGCCGCGCTAATCATCGTTACGGCGGCATTTGTTTCCCTGGTCTCCGGTCGTGCTCAGGAGGCGAAGGACGCGATAGAAACCGGGAGGACAGTTGCGTTCGAATACACGGTATCGGAGCAGGGCGGATCGATCGTAGATACCAACATCGGTAGCCAGCCGATCGAATACGTACACGGAGAGGGTCAGATCCTCACAGGGCTGGAGAACGCACTTTCCGGGATGAGCGTGGGTGACGAGAAATCCGTAACCCTGCGACCCGAGGACGCCTACGGCCCGGCCGACCCTGCGGCGTTTCGAGATGTCCCTACCGAGCAAATACCCGAAGAAGCTCGCAATGTGGGAGTGCGGTTGGCAGTCCCGGGAATCGCGTGGCCGGTTCTCGTCAATGAGGTCCGGCCGGACAGCGTCGTGCTGGATCTCAATCACCCGTTCGCGGGTAAGACGTTGGTTTTCGTCGTTCGCATTCTGTCGATCCGGTGAATCGATGGAGAGGGCGATGGGGTGAGCGCTGTAAAAACCTAAGATGAGGAGTAGACATCATGAACAGGATACTAGGCTTGATATCTTTGGTGTTTCTGGGCACGACGTGGCTCATGATCACCGGCTGCGAACCGGGCCCAGGGCCGGCGGCAGAGGGTCTGCCGCGCAACGAGGGGCAAGGCTCATCCTCCTTGCAACAGCGTCTTGCGGAGAGCGAGCAGCAGGACGATGAGGGTGCCGGTGCACAATCCCCGGCCGATCCGGGGGCACCGCCGCCGGCCCCGACTCCGCCCCCACCGCAACCGGAGCTGCCTGTAACACCTGGTAACTGATAAGCGATTCCAGCAGAGCTCGGGATCGAACCGCGAATCTCGAATCATCGCGCGGTTCGATCCCGATCCTATATCCATCTGCCCTTCATGGCGGATTCGCCGCATGTGATCCTCGTCACAAGCCGGGCGCACGTGGCTCCCAATGCGGCGATCCGTGCCTTGCCCTGTGTGGAAGACTCGCGCGGGCGCATTGTGCGCTGATTCACCGCCACCGCTGGACAAACGACCTAGCATGTCTCGTCTCTTGCCGCCTCACGTTTCCAGCAACGCGAGCCCGGACGCTGGCGTATCGGTACGAGCACTTGTCCCGATTCGTGGTCTCGGTCGAGTGGATGCGAATCGAATCTGCGCGCGATCCGTGGTCGTCGTTCTACGATGCGCCGCGAGAGGCTGCGGAGCGACAGATTAGAACGCAGGTCACGATGAAGATCGGATCTGCCCGGTGAGAGCGGCCAAGTTCTTGTTCGTAGAGAGTTGACGTGCCGTTACAATATTCTGTAAGGCCCTGAGGGCAGGAACCAAGTGAGTGGAGGAAGTGAAGAGATGGTTGAGGAGCAACACGTCTGGTCCGGAACGCCGTCACAGGTCGTCAATCTGCGATCATTCGTGCTCTATGGGCTATTCTTCTGGTTAGTCGTCCCTCTGTTCATTATTTTCTATCGGTGGCTCGATATTAAGTGCACAAAATATGAGCTAACGAGTCAACGATTCAAAACGAGGTCAGGAATTCTGAATAGAAAACTGGATGAGCTGGAGCTTTACCGGGTTAAGGACTATAAGCTCGACAATCCATTCTTTCTTCGATTGTTTTCTCTTGGCAATATCATTCTAGAAACCTCTGATCGATCGCACCCCGTGGTGATCATCCGAGCGATACCACACGCCGAGCAATTACGTGAACACATCCGCAAGTGTGTTGAAGTACGCAGAGATCAGAAGGGTGTGAGAGAATTGGATCTCGAATGATAGAGTTGGCGGCTATGAGCACTTTTGACGTCGTCGTCGTAGTGGTGGGTGCGGGCTTGCTGCTGCTTGGCGCGTTCTCCGGGTATGCGCTGTTTTCCCGAGCTTTGAAATTATCTGACAAATTTGGTGATGAAACGAACGTTGGTACGTTGTGGGGGCTTTTTCTGCTCGGCATTCCCGCCGGCCTGACTCTTATTTGGTTTGGTTTGCCGTAAATGGAGTAGTCGGCCCCGCCTTGGGGTCCTGGGCGCGGGACAACGGGCATTCTTTCTGGCAGTATTTGCGTCAAACAAGGCACGTCTCCGGGGGGAGTCAGCCAATGCGCGTTCTGCAACTGATCTTGATCGCCTCGATCCTTTCTTTTCCCAACCTGTTGCTCGCCCAGCGGTGGATGCAATTCGCAAGCGCCGAGGACGGCTTTCGCATGATGGCGCCGGGAAAGTTCGAGATAGAGGAGGTCGACTACGAGTCCGAATACGGCATCGTGGTGCCCGCCAGAATCTACCGTCACGAGAATGAAGGCGGCGTGTATACGATGACGGTGGTCGACTACCGAGATTCACAGCGTCTCCACGAAGAGCGTATCCAGGCGCTGGACGACATCTACCTTCCGGTCTACGGCCAGGTCGACGTGCGGGCCTCGGTCGCCTTCGCGGCGAGAGAGCTCCGCGAGAGAGCCGCGAGCATCGAGTACGATAACTACCACTACATCAATCGCGTCGACGGGCACCAGCTGCATACGACCAATCCGGATGGGACTCGTACCTTCGCAGGCCTCTATTTGCATCGGAGCCGTCTCTACATCCTCGACGCGACGATCAATCCGGGCACGCCGCCCGGGGGCATGTTCCAGCAATCGCTGGAGTTCATCGATGAGAACGGCGAGCCTATGACGTACCGGAATTTCGAGGACGTCGAGAAAGTCATCGGCGTCCAACGACGTTAGCTTCCAACGAAATCCAGGGGATCTACGATGCGGCTCAAGTCTGTTGCTATCGCGCTCGTTGCGGCGCTGGTTGCCACGCTCACTGCGCGGGCGCACCATTCACACGGCAATTACATGATGACCGAATACACCGAGATAGAGGGCACTGTGACGGACCTCTACTGGGTCAATCCCCACGTGTGGCTCTTTCTCGACGTCGCGAACGAGCAGGGGGAGGTAGCGTCCTGGGCCATGGAGGCCGCGGGCGCGGCTACACTCGTTCAGGGCGGTATTGCGCAGGATGCAGTCAAGCCGGGAGACAAGATCCACGTGAGGTGCCACCCACTGCGGGACGGCTCCAACGGGTGTCTACTAGGCTTTGTGACGACGGCCGACGGCGTCGAGAAAGAATGGGACTGAGGCGAATGCGAGGCCTTTTTGCCGCGGCGCTTGCGAGCACGCTGCTGGCCGGGATCGGCGGCATCCTAGAGCCTGCGCGCGCGCAGGCCGCCGACGGAGGCGTGGTCGCGCTGACCGGCGCGCGCTTGCTCGACGGCACCGGGAGCCCGCCGCTCGAGACGTCGACGCTGTTGATCAGGAACGGCCGAGTCGAGGCCGTCGGCGCCCCGGGTGCCGTAAGCATCCCCGCCGATGCCGAGCAAATCGACCTCTCCGGCAAGACGATTCTGCCGGGATTCATCAATGCGCACGGCCACCTGAACGCCGAACGGCCGGGCATGTCTGTGCGTGAGCGGCTCGCGGCACAGCTCCGGCTGTATGCGGACTACGGCATCACGACGGTCGTCGTCCTCGGCATCGGCGAAGGCGATCTGGAGCCGGCGCTACGGCTGCGCGACGAGCAAGACAGCGGCGGGCTGAGTCGCGCGCGGCTCTTCGTGGCCGGCCCGAGCTTGCAGAACCTCGCGTTGGCCGAGGACGCCCGCGCGCGTGTGAACGCCTATGCGGACGCGGGGGTCGACATCGTCAAGATTCACGTGACCGGCGGGCCGAACGACATGACGCCGGCGGTCTACGGCGCGCTCATCGATCAGGCGCACGCGCGCGGCTTGCGCGTAGCGGCGCATGTCTACTACCTTGAGGACGCGCAAGGCCTCGTCGATGCCGGCGTCGACGTGCTCGCGCATGGCGTGCGCGATCAGGACTTAGACGCAGGCATGATCGCCGAGATGAAGCGGCGCAACGTCGACTATGTGCCGACCTTGACGCGCGATCTCGCCCGGTTCGTTTACGAGACGACGCCGGAGTTCTTGAGCGACCCGTTTTTCGAGCGGGCGGCGGACGCCTACGCGAACGAGCTCGCGATGGTCCGCGATCCGGCCCGCCAGGCCGAGATACGCGCGAGCGCCGCGCGGCAGGCCGACAAAGCGGGGCTCGCGCAGGGACGCAAGAATCTCGAGCTCGTCTCCGACGCCGGCGTCGTGATAGGTCTCGGCACGGACTCCGGCACCAATCTCGGCCAGTGGCAAGGCTATTTCGAGCACACCGAGCTTGAGATGATGGTGGAGGCGGGCCTGTCGCCGATGCAGGCGCTCGTCGCCGCGACGGGCGGGGCCGCGCGCGCCGCGGGGCTCGACGGGGAGCTCGGCACGCTACAGCCCGGCCGGTGGGCGGACCTGCTGGTGCTGAACGCCGATCCGCTCGAGGATATCCGGGCAAGCCGGCAGATCGATTCCGTTTGGATGGCCGGCCGGCGTCTGGTCGACGTGCCTTAGTCGTGAGCAAGCCGCGGTGCGCCGTGGGGCATCCGCTTGCGCAGCAACAACGGGGGAGAAGCAACGATGCGCACGATACGGACGACCTTGCTGTTCTTGCTATGGGTGATTGCCGCTGCGGCATGGGCGCAAGAGAAGGGTGGTGACGAGCTGACCGGGCCGTACGACGTAGTCGCCGGCTGGCCGGCGGATATCTGCGGGCCGGGTTGGCAGATAGGCTCGGTGGGCGGGGTCTGGGCCGAGAGCGCCGATCGCGTCTTCGTGCTGCAGCGCGGCTGTTTGCCGGAGCTCGAGCCCTCCAATGCCATCGTTCCGGCGCGAAATGCGTCGGGCTACTCGTTTGCGGCGAGCGACCCGGCCAGACATCCTCGTCGCGGGCTGCATCTTGTGATCTTTAGCCGCGACGGCGAGCTGGTCGAGTCCTGGGATCATCTCGACGACCTCATGGTCCGGCCGCACCGGGTCGTGATGAACCCGCACGATCCCGAGAGACATCTGTGGCTCATCGACGACGGCGCACACCAGGTCCACAAGCTCACGCATGACGGCGAGATCGTCATGACTCTGGGCGAGTTCCGGGTCCCGGGCAACGACGAGAGTCACTTCAATCGGCCGACGGACATCGCGTTCCTGCCGAATGGAGATTTCTTCATCAGCGACGGTTATGGAAACACCCGAGTGGTCAAGTTCAACGCGGAGGGCGAGTTTCTACTGACATGGGGCGAGGCCGGAACCGGCAGAAGCCAGTTCGATACCGTGCATGGGGTCACCGTCGACAACCAGGGCCGTATCTACGTTTGCGACCGGGCCAACTCGCGTATCCAGATCTTCGATGCGAACGGCAACTATCTGGATGAGTGGAACGATATTACCTATCCGTACTACATTCATATCTCCAAGGATCAGCACCTGTGGGTCGGCGACGGGCGCACCAACAAGATTCTGAAGTACAATCTCGACGGACAACTCCTTTCTTCGTGGGGGACGTTTGGGACGCTTCCGGGCGCTATGTGGGGCCCGCATCAGTTCAGCGTCGATGACGAGGACAATCTCTATATCGCGGATGTGCACGTAGGCCGTGTGCAGAAGTTCCAACCAAGGGCGGGCGTCGATCGAGTTCGGCTGGTGGGTCAGAAGCCCTAGGCCGCTTCGGAGGGGGGCTCGTTTCGGCTGGGGTGTTACGCGCCTCAGACGTGGCTCAAGCCAGGCTCACCAGCAAAATCAGGACGATCATGGCCACTAAGAAACCGGGTGGTACGCCGACCGTTCGTGTCTGACCGCTCGTCCGCTGAACCGAGCCAATCGCTGCCGCTGGTCGGCTCTCAGCTACCGTCTGCCTGCAGCTGAGGCCTACGCGTCGTTCGTTCACTTGGTCGACCGGCGCAGTCGCGGCAGTCGATCCAGAGCCGCAAGACGTCAGAATGCTCGGTTGCCCGGCACACCCGGCCAACACGAGCAGCGACAGAGGAATGGCCAAGCGGCCGGGTCGGCACGGCCGACCGAAGTATCGAAACCGCATTTCTCCCGACGGGGCATGGGTATTTACCATAAGTCAGCGTGAGTATTTTATGACTCACATCCCAATATTGGGAATGAACGTGTGACCGTAACATACAGGATCATGGATAATTCGCAAGATCTGTGTGACGTGGTACGGAACATTGACGGCTATCGGCAGAGGCGCACAACGGCGCGTTCGAAATTCCGGTGACAGTGTGGTCTTGATCGTGTCCCAAAACGGCTCGATCAGCACCATGCTGCAGCAGTCTCCCGAAGCATCGATGTCCGAAAGTTGCGCATGCCCGACGTCGATCGACGAGCTCTGGCCCGCCGAAGTTACGAAGGTAGTCAGGGAATCCCTGAAACGGTCACTCCGAACCCGCCAGCAGTGCAGTGACGATCTTGAGAACCTCCGCGACGGGAAGAGCTACGAATTTCTTTACGTTCCTCAAGGCCGTGATCGGATTGTGTTGATCGTTCGAAACCTGTCCGACGAGCGTGCGCTGCTATCGCACGTCAAGAAGCTTGCCTACACGGATCCGGTGACACGTTTGCCTAACCGGGAACATCTGCTGACTCGGCTTCAGAGGATCACGGATCTACAACGCCTGAGACAGGGTCGAGGGGCGGTGATCTGCTTGCATGTCGGCGGGATCGACGAGCAGGGATACATTGTGAGCACAGCGGAGCTCGACGCGATTTTCCGCGAGCTCGCCGTCCGGTTGGAATCCCAGACACGGACGGCTGTTGGAGGGGTGGAGGCTGGAGAGCTTGAACGTCATACGCTCATAGCGAGGACCGATTTCAGGCAGTTTAGCGTGGTTCTGCCGACGATCGAGACCGGAGAAGATGCCGAGAGCGTCGTGCAGCGGCTGATCGACGTCATGCAGCAACCACTGGAGATAGCTGGACGAAAAATCTCGTCCACGGTCTGCGGTGGAGTCGCTCTTTTCCCTCAAGATGGATCGGATCCGTCGACGCTGCTACGGGACGCAGAAGCGGCCATGAATGACGCACGCAAGCACGGTGCGTCTTACCGATTCCAATCTGGCACGGTTCGCTTGCGCAGTCTGCAGCGGCAGGACCTCGAGTTCGAATTGCGGAGCGCTCTGGAGAGGCAAGAATATGCCCTGCACTTCCTGCCCGTAGTCGACGCTCGAGACTGCGTGCCCGTGACAATGGAGGCGCTTCTCCGCTGGCCGAAGAGCGCATTCGGTCAGCAGTCGACGCGAAAATTGGTTCGTGTCGCAGAGCGTACCGGATTGATGGTGCCTATCGGTGCTTGGGTATTGCAGCGCGCCTGTGAGCAACTGCAGGACTGGCGCCGTAGAGGTCATAGTCAGATCCGTGTGTCTGTCAATCTATCCGCTCAGGAGTTAGCCAGCGATTCGCTGGTCGAGCGCATCGCAGATATTCTGGAGAGCTCCAATACTGATCCGGGGGATCTGGATCTGGAGATCAACGAGCACGTGCTGTGTCGTGACTCCGCAAGCGACTACGCGATCTGTCGGGCACTGGAGGCATTCGGTATTCGGATAGTCGTCGACGACTACGGTAGCGGCATCAGCTCGTTGGCGCAGCTGTCGCGAAGCCCCGTCACTGCGCTGAAGCTGGATCACCACCTGGTTGCAAGCATCGAGTCGCACGACCACGACGGAGCGGTCTGCGGGGCCGCCATCGCAATGGCGGCGAAGCTCGGCCTCAGTGTCGTTGCCGAAGGTGTGGAAACGGAGCGTCAGGCGCAACTCCTGCGTAAGCACGGATGTGGATATCTACAGGGATTTCTCTTTTCGACGCCCATGGCCGAGTCCGAGGTCCTCGATTACCTCAAGTCGGCCGCCGGTGGAGCCGACGCGGCGCGGTTGGTGACGAACACGCTCTGAGACCGAGGGCGGATGACTTTACACAGCGATTATGAGACGTGGTTCACACCCCGCGCCGTTGCCAGCGAATGCTCATCGTCGCAGTATCTCTACCGATAACTATAAAGAGGTGACTACCCGAACACGCTGGAGATCGATATCGTGAGGCGGCTTCCACCAGTGAGGCAGGAACGAGCGGGGAAGCCGAATCACCGGCGTCCTTGGCGCCCGGCCGCCGTCGGTTTGTTCGTCCTGGTTTCCGGGCAGTTTGCCATTCCAAGCGTGTGTGCTGCCGAGGGTTTCGACCGCCCGATGCGCTTCGAGCATCTCACGCTCGAGGACGGTTTGTCGCAGAGCAACGTCATGGCCGTGTTGCAGGACTCTTCAGGTCTGATGTGGTTCGGCACCGAAAACGGTCTCAATAGCTACAACGGGTACGAATTTACCCACTATCGACGCGAGCGCGGTAACCTGGATGCGCTCGCCGGCGATTTCGTTTCCGACATCAAGGAAGACGAGGACGGCGATCTGTGGATTGCAACCAACGGTGCGGGCCTCTCGGTACGCAATCGCGCTACCGGCAAGTTCAAGACCTTCCGTCACGATCCGATGGATGCGAACAGTTTGCCGAGCAACATCGTTCGGCGCCTGTTGATCGATCCGGAGGGCATGATCTGGATTGGCACCCGGGGTGGTGGGCTGGGCCGCTTCGACCCACGCGCCGAGACGTTTATGCGCTTCGACCTTGGAGACGGGGATAACGGCATTGACGGTACGGTGTTCGCCTTCTACCGGGAACCGAGCGGCGTGATCTGGGTCGGTGGCGATCATGGCCTCGCACGAATCAAAACGGCAGGCAATACCGTTACGCTTTCTCCTATGGATTTACCGGGAGCCGATTCGTTGCCGGATGTCAGCGTGCGCGCACTCGCTCCGGCACGCGGGGGCGGGCTGTGGATCGGAACCTATGGCGGCGGTCTGTTCCGCATGACGGAAACGGCCGACTCGTTCGAAAGATTCGTTCACAATCCGCATGACTCCATGACGTTGTCAGGCAACGAGGTCTCGAGCATTATCGAGGACCGCGATGGTCGTCTCTGGGTGGGAACTACGGAAGGGCTGAATCTCGTCGATCAGCGAAGCGGCGCGGTAACTCGGTACACGAGCGACAGTAGCGATCCTTCGACGCTCGGCAGCGACGATGTTTCAACCATCTATCAGGACCGTGCCGGGCTGCTCTGGATTGGCACGAAAACGCATGGGATTAGCAAGTGGAATCCGGCGACCTGGACCTACGGATTCCAATCCGCTCGCGAGATTACCGCGGACGGTGAGAGCCAGCCCAGCATAACGGCTTTCGTCGAAGGTTTGGATGGCACGTTGTGGCTTGGCACGTTCGGAGACGGATTGAACGCGGTCGATGCCGAGAACGGCAGCGTTACGCGTTTCCGCAAGGACGCGGACCGCGACCATTGGATTGCAGACGACCGTGTAATGAGCTTGATGCGCGACCGTAACGGGCGCATTTGGGCCGGTACGACGGACGCCGGTATTGCGGTGATCGATCCTGGCAACCGAGACCGCTGGTCGTACCGGTATCGCGCAGGCGATCCAAACAGCCTCAGCGCAAACGGCATTATGACGATGTATGAGGACCATGCCGGTTATGTCTGGGTCGGCACTTTCGGTGGCGGCATTAGCCGCTTCGACCCCGGCACGGAAAGGTTCTTGCGCTTCGTCAACGATCTCTCGGATCGTTTCTCGTTGAGCAGCGATCGTGTCACCAGCTTCGCCGAAGGCAAGGACGGCCGCATGTGGGTCGGTACGGACGGCGGAGGTTTGAATCTATTCGATCCGGAAACAGGCCGTTTCCATTCCTATCGGAACAATCCCAGCGACCCGAGCACCTTGGCATCGGATACCGTTTACTCGATTGCGGTGGATAGCAGCGGGACCGTGTGGGTAGGTACGCAAGGGGGAGGTCTCGATCGCGTCGTGAGCGCCGGCGCATTGCCGGCCGATATCTCGTTCGATAACGTGTCGCAGCTCGACGGTCTGGCGAACGACGTCATCTATGGTGTGCAGGTCGACAAAGCCAGCCGGCTCTGGTTGAGCACGAACTACGGTATCAGCGCGTACGATCCGAGAACCGGTGAAATCAGCAATATAGGCCGAAAAGACGGCTTGCAGTCCGACGAGTTCAATTTTGGCGCACATTACAAGAGCGACTCGGGGAGGTTGTACTTCGGCGGCGGTCACGGCTTCAACGCATTCGACCCGGCGGCAATCGGGAGGCGCGGCGTGGCACCGCAGATCGTGTTGACCGAGCTTTTCAAGACGGGCCGACGCGCTACGGCGGATGGGCCGATCAACCCTCAAGACGGCATCGACCTGGGATGGAAGGACGACGTCATTACGTTCGAGTTGGCCGCAATGGACTTCGCGGCGCCCGAGTCGAATCGGTATATGTACATGCTCGAGGGATTCGACCGCAACTGGATGGATCTCGGCACGCGGCGCAGCGTGACATATACGGATCTCGACAAGGGTAGTTATCTGTTGCGCGTCAGGGCCGCCAGCGCCGAGGGTGTGTGGAGCGACGCCGCTTTCGAGATGCCGGTAAGGGTCGGGGCGGCGCCATGGGATACCTGGTGGGCATATCTCTGCTATGGCTTGCTGTTCGCGGCTGTAACTGCGGCTCTCTGGGTCGGGCACCTCAAGAGGATCCGCCGCGAGGAGGAATACAGTCGACAGCTCGAGCGTCAAGTCATAGCGCGCACCAACACCTTGCTCGAGAGAAACGAGCAGCTTCGCGTCCTGAATAAGGCTCTACAGGAAAGCAGCCTGAGCGATCCGTTGACGGGGTTGCGTAATCGCCGTTTTGTCTTCGAAGAGGTATCACGAGATCTCGATGTCATCCGCCGTCGTCTCGAATCCGACAGCGACGATTCCACCGACATTGATAGGCCCGAGATCGTCTTCATGATGATCGATCTGGACAACTTCAAACCGGTCAACGACACCTACGGGCACGCCGTAGGCGATAAGATGCTTATCGAGCTCCGCGATGTATTGCTAGGAATCTGCCGGAGATCTGACTACGTCATCCGTTGGGGTGGTGACGAGTTTGTCGTAATCACCAAGATCACCGGGCTTAGGGAAGCGCAAGGTCTTGCGGAACGGATACGTTCGGCGATTGCCGCCCACGCTTTCACGCTGGACGACGGTCTCGTGATGCGAACGACTTGCTCGATCGGTTTTGCTGCGTATCCCCTGCATCGGCCCGAAACCGATTCGTCCGGTCTCGACCAGATAATCAGTCTCGCCGATGCCTTGATGTATGAGGCAAAGAGGAAACGTGACGCTTGGGTCGGCATGTTGAGCGCGAGCGAGGCGACGGGAAGCTTCAAGGTCGACATCGATTCAATCGAATCGGTCATAGCTTTATTCGGGGCGCAGCCGCAAGAGGGATCATGCGTCAGCGAGGTTGAGGATAACGCGCCAGTAGCGTCACCTGCCGCGTGCATCGCAGGTTGACGGTCCGTACTGGCTGCGACGGCTGAAGCTGGTCGCTTGAACCAACCTGGCGAACGTTTCTTCGGCCTCATTTCACAACGGCATTATGTGACTCGGATCACACGGCGAATAGGGCTGCTATTTGAGAGTGCACCTCTGCGGACCAGGGATTCTTGCTTGAATGCACGTCGTGTGCCGGTGGTTTCCGCTCACGGATCGCACTAATGCGAGAGGACGGAAGGAATCATGATGGGAAGCGCGAATAGAGTATTTGCCACGGTGGCGGTCGTTGGCGCAGTCGTCCTCGGGCTGAATGCGTATCGATTCCTGGCTGACGCCGGTCACGGGGATATCGAGATACCGCAGTCTCCGGGCGATGCAACGAATAACTCTTCGCCGTTGGCGGCATTCGGGCAATCCTCAGCCGAGACGGCTGTCGCGACCCGGCTTGCGGGGACCGCACAGACGCCTCCAGAGAGGGATGAGGTGCGCACAAGTCGCGCCGCACGCGAAAAGATGAGCGGACCCGTGGCGGAGCTGGCGGCCGCGGGCGGATCGGGCGACACTGAGATCATCGTCCGCTACAACGAGCATCCCGAGCTGTTCGACGACGAGCTCGTCGCTTTTATCGGTGGCGAGGTCACCCGCCGCTACTCGGGGCTCCAGATGCGCGCCGTGAGAATTCCGGCGGCGTCTCTGGAGTCTCTTGCCCTTCAAGAGAACGTCGCCTGGCTGTCGCTCGACGAGAGAGTCTCGGCAATGTCGGTCGCCTCACGCCAGGCATCCGGGCAGCCTGGGCCGAATTCCGTGAATTCCGTGTATCACGGCAACGGCGTGGGTATCGCGATTCTCGACTCCGGCGTATCTTCCCATGCGGATCTGGGCGCCGATATCCGGCAATACTCCTTCCTCAACGGGGCGTATCCGAAGCCGAAGAGATCCCTACTCGGCCTGATCAGGACATATAACGACGGTCCGCGGGAGGATGCTTTCGGTCACGGCACGCATGTGGCCGGCATCCTCGTCGGCAGCGGTTGGGACTCGCGCAACGAGTTCCAGGGGGCATCGAAAGGGGCGAACGTATTATCCTTGCGGGTGCTCGACGCCAACGGCGGCGGATCGATGTCCGACGTCATTGCGGCGCTCGATTGGCTGCTCGAATACGGTAGGCAGTTCGATATTCGCGTCGTCAGCCTATCGCTAGGCAAAGGCGTCTCCGAATCGAACGAGACGGACCCGCTCGTGCTCGCGGTCGAACGGCTCTGGGATGCGGGAATGGTCGTCATCGTCGCGGCCGGCAACTATGGTCGGTACGGAAGCATGACCGTGACGAGCCCGGGCAACTCGCGAAAGGTGATCACCGTGGGATCCCTCACAGAGAACGGCACCGGCCTGGATTTCGCCGACGACTATGTATCCACGTTCTCATCCACGGGCCCGACCTTGATGGATCACGTCCTCAAGCCGGACGTCGTCGCACCGGGTAACCGCCTGATTGCCGCCATTCCCGGGCGCTCGAGGCTCGCGCAACAGTTGCCGGAACGCGTCCATGATTGCACGCCGCGCTTGCTGATATGCGGCAGTGAGTATTTGGAGATCTCCGGCACGAGCATGGCGACGCCGCTCGTCGGCGCGACCGTGGCCCTAATGCTTCAAAAGGATCCGATGCTGACTCCGGCGACGGTCAAGGCTCGGTTGATGCGTTCCGCGCGAAAATTCGATGCCGATGCCACATCCGCCGGCGCCGGGTTGCTGGATATCGACGCCGCGCTCGACGATCTCGGTATCGTCAGCGGGCAAGCTCTGTCGCCGCTGATGCATCGCGACGAAGCCGGCTACGGCATTCTGGTGGAGGACACTTCCGTGCTTTGGGGCGGGGCAGAGTGGAATCCCGGTTACATCTACAATGGCGGATTCACCTGGTACAGCGGTTACAATTGGACCGATCCGGACGGCGTCGATGGAAACGGCTACATGTGGACCGATCGTAGCACTTGGGCCAAAGGCGAGCTTTGGGACGACAGCGAAATCTGGTCGGAGGGTTACATGTGGACGGACAACGTCAGGGCCAGGACCGACTCGCCCTACGAATTGGACACCGGAGTTTCGACCGGAGACGGGCTCGATCTCGGGCTTTGGATCGAGACGGCACTGGGACTCTTGTTGAACGACGATGTGCTGTCAATCATCGAATAGAAGCGTCACGGCCCTCTCTTCGGCAGGGGAGATGAACTAGACTCTCCACATGACGCTAGTGCTGATCGGCGCCGTGCTCGGCCTTCTGGCGGGAGGCACGCGGGGGATCCTGTTGGGTGCGGCTCTCGGTTGGGCGGCCAACTGGCTCTTGCGGCAGTTTATCGTCAATCAAGCCGGCACCGTCCAGTCGCAGTTCCTCGAATCCACCTTTGCCGTGATGGGCGCGCTCTGCAAAGCAGACGGTGTCGTCACTCGAAACGAGATCGGAGTCGCGCAACACATCTTCGATCAACTGCACCTGTCTGCTGCGCAGCGTGAAGACGCGAAAGCGGCCTTCAACCGTGGAAAGTCGCCCGATTTCGAT
>DASWKF010000014.1:0-36804 GCA_036396795.1 Gammaproteobacteria bacterium
TTCTCGCCCGCTTAAAGAGATGGCTGACCTATTGTATCCAGCGTTAGAGATTCTGAGAGCCGTTCACTTCGCGGCGGATAGGCATCGGGACCAACGGCGAAAGGACGTCGGCGGTTCGCCATACATCAATCATCCAATTGAAGTCGCAGAGATTCTCGCTCGGATTGGTGGTATCTCTGATTTGGCGGTGCTCCAGGCGGCCATACTGCACGACACGATTGAAGATACAGAAACCTCTGCCGAAGTGCTTGAGGCGGTGTTTGGGGCAGAGGTTCGCGATCTCGTCGAAGAAGTTACGGATGACAAGTCGCTGCCGAAAGAAGAGCGCAAGCAGCGGCAGATCGCACACTCCCCCCATCTATCCGGCCGAGCGAAAATGATAAAACTCGCGGACAAGACTTGTAATATTCGGGACGTAGCGCATTCACCGCCGGCTGACTGGTCAGTTGAACGGCGAACCAAATATCTGGACTGGAGCGAAGCAGTTATCGCGGGATGCAGGGGAGTGAACAAGCCGTTGGAAAGGTACTTCGACGAGGTATTGCGGCGGGCGCGGGAAGTAGTCAAGCACTCGGACTGAAACCGAACATTCTGTGCACTTGCGCCGCGCTGGATACGCTGGTGCGCGGCCGCAGAACTGCGGCGTTGGGCATTTGCAGGAGGCTAGCCGAATGGAGATCGGCCAAATCGCGGTTACGGTCAGCGATGTCACCAAGGCGCTGCCGTTCTATCGGGACATCTTGGGGCTGAAATTTCTATTCAGTCCCAGCCCGAATTTGGCATTCCTGGCTGCCGGCCCAGTACGCATCATGCTGTCTACGCCACAAGGCGCGGGCAGCGTTGGTGGCAACTCCATTCTCTATTTCAAGGTCACGGATATCGTGGCGGCGCATGCCGTGATAGTCGCGAAAGGAGCTACCAGCGAGCGCGAGCCGCAATTGACTGCCAAGCTTCCCGATCACGAGCTATGGATCGGTTTCGTTCGTGACCCCGACGGAAATCTCGTCGGGCTCATGGAAGAGAAACGGTAGGCAAATGCCCAATGCGCTCCAGCGGGTCGGCCATTCGCTGCGCTTGCGGCCGGCCGCTGAGCTTCGGCGTTGACGTCAGGCTTGCGTGCACTACGGTGTAGTTATACGCTTGTGGTATGAGCAGCCTGCACTTCGAGTGGAACCAGCGGAAAGATCGAGCAAACCAGACAAAGCACGGTATTTCCTTCGAAGAGGCACGGACTGCGTTCTACGACGAAAACGCGCGTGTATCAGTAGATCCGGATCATGATGAGGATCGCTTCATCTTGCTAGGTTTTAGTACGGCGTTACGGCTATTGGTCGTATGCCATTGCTATCGCGAATCCGACGAGGTGATCCGCATCATTTCGGCACGCAGAGCAACGCGTAAAGAGCAGAACGAGTACAAACGGTGGTTGAAATGAGGAAGGAATACGATTTTTCGAAGTCGGTCAGGAATCCGTATTTGGAGAAAGCGAAGAAGCAGGTAACGATCCGACTCGATGAGGATACGATTGAGTACTTCAAGGCTCTTGCGGAAGAGAAGGGCATTCCGTATCAAAGCCTGATCAATTTGTATCTTCGTGAGTGTGCCGAGTCGTCCAAGAAGTTGGAGCTCCGCTGGGTGTCCTGACGTCTAACTACGGCGTGGAGCGGGCGCGATATGGATAAAGTAATGGATTGGACGTGTGGGGTGCGAATTCGTAACAAACCGCAAAAAGCACGAGCTTTGACGTTGTTAACGGCGGCAGGTTCGACCCCTGCGCGGCCCACCAGTTTCAGGGCTTCACGCATCCGCCAAATCGATTGGGTATCCGCCATCATCGCACCGTGTGGTCGAAGGTGCGACTATGGTCCAATCACGCCAGCTTCGTTTCCTTGTTCTTGCGAATCGGAAGTGTCCAGCCGGGTCGAATGAAATGGCACGTGTAGCCGCCGGAATTCCGCAGGAGATAGTCCTGATGCTCGGGTTCGGCCTCCCAGAAGTCACTTGCCGGTACGACCTCGGTCACGACCTTGCCGGGCCACAGCCCGGATTCGTCGACATCGGCGATCGTGTCCTCGGCAATACGACGCTGCTCGTCAGTGGTGTAGAAGATCGCTGATCGATAGCTCGATCCAACGTCGTTCCCTTGGCGGTTCCGCGTGGTTGGATCATGGATCTGGAAAAAGAACTCGAGGATCTGTCGATAGCTGATCTTGGCAGGATCGAAGATGATCTCGACCGCTTCGGCGTGTGCTCCATGATTACGATAGGTTGCATTGGGCGTGTTGCCACCCGTGTAGCCGACGCGCGTCGAGACAATGCCGGCATGACGGCGAAAGAGATCTTGCACCCCCCAAAAGCAACCGCCGGCCAGCAGCGCGCGTTCCTCGGTCATTTCCTGTCCTCCACTTGATTCAAGAAGCTCGGCCAGCCGCACCCTGATTCGAACCCTGTCCTCCTGGCGGCTAAATGTCTAGATCTAAAATGCTTCCACTGCGCGTATCAGCCTACCACACTCAGTTGATAGAAGTGCATAACAATCAATGGATTATAAGAAAATACGCGCCGGATTTTTAATCCGATGGTCGCAGGTTCGACCCCTGCACGGCCCACCAATCAAAACAAAAACTTAACTAGCGCCTGTCGGGGATCTCCTGCTGTCAGATCGCGGATTATGCTGTATGGTCGTCGAGATGCACGCCTGAGGCTCGGAGAGATCGATGCGCGACCTTTTGAATCGCCGTGATTTTTTTGCGAAGGGCACGGCGGCTGTAGCGACGGCATCCGGCGCAATCCAGCTCTTCTCGTTTCCTTTGGCCGCCAATGCCCAGCGCAACCGGTCGGTGACGGTTCCGCGAGGCGCCTATGTGCGAGCTGACGCCGGCGTGGATTTGCTCTTCCTCGCAGGCGCAACGGCGCTCGATCTCTACCACCTCCACCCACACGTGCCCCATGAGATCATCATGCCGGCCGACATCGAGGGACAGACTCACATGGTCATGCGCAATCTCAAGGAGGTATTGGACGATCAGGGATTGACTTGGAGGAATGTCGTCAAAGCCAATCGTTACCAGACCGACTTGAGCGAGTCCGAGGCAATCGAGGCAGTGATGGCGGAGTACTTCGGTCATTGGGATTGGTGGCCGGCGATGACCGCAATCCAAGTGAGAAATTTGAGCTCGGAACCCGCTCGACTCGAGATAGACATCGTCGCGGCCGTGGCACGCGACGGCGACCGAGCCTAACGAGGAACCATCGATATGCCCATACAGGTCGTCAACACGAGGAATGTTTCCCCCACCGCGTTCCCGCCCGGAATTCGGGTCAGCGCCGACATGGGGCTGTTGTTTCTGTCCGGCATCACGGCACGCCCGCTCGAGCTGGATCCGGGTGCGGACTTTGAATTTCCCGAGGACATCGGCGTTCAGACGCGCATGATGCTCGACAACATTCAGGCCGTCCTGGACCAGGCGGGCGCGACGTGGCGCGACGTGATCAAGATCACGAGGTTCTATACGGAACCAGGCGGCGGCAACGTCGTGCGAGAGTACCTGCAGGGCTGGAATCCTTGCACGACGACGTTGGGAGTCGACCGGCTGCCTCTCCCGGGCGCAAAGATCATGTACGACGTTATCGCTGCGGTCTCCGAGGGTTAGCAGCCATCGCTGCCAATGATTGGAGCTCGCGCTTGAGAAATGGAGCAGCTCACATGAAGAAGAAGAATCCAAGAATCGGGACCCTGCTCGCGCTGCTGGTCGGCGCATTGTCGGCAATCTCTTATACGGGCAACGGAGCCTGGGCTCAGACCGCACCCAGCTTCCATTACGACCCGACCTGGCCGAAGCCGCCGCCGAACCTCTGGAAGCTCGGCGGTGTCACGGGCCTCGCCGTCGACAGCAACGACAACGTCTGGGTCTACAATCGCCCGAACGATGCGACGGACGTCGAGCGCCGGGCCGAGCCGGGGACCGAGATTGCGGTGTGCTGCGTCCGGCCGCCGTCGATGATCCACATCGACAAGAGCGGTAACGTCATTGGATCGTTCGACGCGCCTCAGGGACACGGCATGGCCGTCGATGACGACGGCTTCGTCTATCTGGGACAGGACACGGTTCGCAAGTACGACCCCGGCACCGGCCGAATCCTTGCCGAAGTAGCAAAGACGCCGCAGAAAGAGCCCGATGGCGATGCAGCCGCCATAGCGGCGTTCCGTCAGATGTACCCTCCCGAGACACCGATGATCGTCGGCGGGCTCGAGGAGATCCGCATCGTCGAGGAAGACGACGAGATGTATGTCGCAGACAACTACCTCGGCGGGCGCGTGCTGGTGTTCGATCTGGACACCTTCGAGTTCAAACGCGGCTGGGGAGCCTATGGCAAGCCGCTCGCCGAGATAAGCACCGACGACGCCGACCACGCCTACACGCCGAACGGGCCCATGGCACCGGAGTTCGTTGGCCACCTCACGCTCAATGTCTCCAACGACGGTCTGGTCTACGCGGCGGATCGGAACGGCAACCGCATTCACGTGACGACCGAGGAGGGCGCGTTCTTAAAGGAGCTCGTCCTCGCGCCGAGCACCGGTGCGGGCGGTTCTACGGGGGGCATCGCGTTCTCCCCGGATCCCCAGCAGAGGTTTCTCTATATCTCGGATCTCACGAACAACAGAATCTGGTTTCTGAACCGCGACGATGGTGAGGTCGTGGGTCACATGGGCAGGATGAGCGACAGTGGCGGGCAGTTCTTCGGCCTACACATGATCGACGTCGATTCCCAGGGCAACATCTACACCGGAGAGGTTCAAAACGGCGAGCGAGTGCAACGCTTCGTGCCTGCCGATAGCGCGAAGGGGAGGCTGCTGCAGCAGCTCGCGGACCTGCCGTAGTCCGACTGGGCGAGCGCCGGCTCGCGTAGGCGCAGCCTGCTCGGCATCACTTCGCGTACCACGCTTTCACACCCTCGTGATCGCGGACGGCGTCATACACGCGATTGAGCTTTGGGAATGCCGAGAAAATGGTCGCGGGTACATGATCGATGATGCCGGTTGCGAACCAATGTACCGTCCGGTGAAGCTTGAGATCGACGACGTGGAGCTTCGCGCCCGCGAAGAACGGGCCGGCGTTGGAAATCTGGCGCTCAGTGAACGCCGCCCACGCCGGAAGATACGACTCGGCGAGAGCTCCGCGGAGCTTCTTCTTCTCTCCCTCGTCGGCGATACGAAGCGTCGGACCGACGTGGCCACGAAGATCTTCGACATGGCACATCACGGCCTCGTGGCGCGCCGCCTCGAAATCCTCCATGGGGTGAAGCCCATGCCGCCGCCCGATGTACACCAAGATCGCATTGGTTTGCCCGAGGGGCGGAAGACCCGGGAGCTCTAGGACGGGCAGGCTGCCGAAAGGGGTCTCGGGCTTCAGCGCCTGCCAGTCGCCCCGAGCGATGCGAACGTCCTCGAAGTCGATGCCGGCGAGATGGAGCGCGAGGCGGCACTCCTCGCCGCGGCTCACAGGCGCATCGAAGTAGATCAACCTGGCCTTACTCATGGGAAGCCATGTTATGCACGTCGATTGGGCGGGTCTAGCCCAGGGTCTTAACGACCGAGCAAATATGAAGAGAATTTCCGGTCCGGGTGAGAGTGATTCTCAATGCTCGTGCGTCCGGGTCATGCTCCCGACGCTGAGGCTCGTCGCAGTGCGGCGGCGAGCTCGAGCGCCTCGATCAGCACGTCCGCGCACGAGGCCCCCCTCGCCGGGTGGCCGTAGATAGCAGCCCGCTCGCTCATCGTCCTCCAGGTCCTCGAGCCCGCGCGCCCCGGCGCGAGTTGCTCCTTGATCCTCTCGACGCGAACCGACCGCACTTGCCGTTTTTTGACCATCATGTCATGCCAAGCCTGGACATCTCACGCTGAACCCGCTCCAAGACTATAGTCTTTGGAGCCTCCATAGGCAACGGACATGCTGCGCCTCATGGACGAGGGCAAGAGCCTCAGAGAAGCTTTCGGGAGGCTGCTCAGGGAACTGAGAGAAGCACGAGGACTGTCGCAATCGGAGCTCGCGCTCGAAAGCGATCTCGATCAAACCTTCGTGTCGCTGCTCGAGCGCGGCCGCCGTCAGCCATCGCTCTTGAGCCTGTTCGCCCTGTGCGAGGCGCTCGATATCGAGCCCTATGTCGTGGTCAGGAGGCTCCAGCTCGCGCTGACGCCGGCCGCGAAACGCGGGTAACGCGCGCGGTTCTCGCTGTCAAGCACCCCATCCGCCGTGTTTGGCGGAAAACGCATGCTCGGCTTTCGGCGCCCCGGCGCGCATACTGTCAATGCATACAGTTATGCGGATCGGAGATCCCAGCTTCCGGATAGGAGACCGGCAATGAAGGCAATGGACCGCCTCGAGCGCGACCGGCACGTTCTGAATTCCTTGCAAGGCTTGCGTCGGCAGTTGCAGATCGTTCATGCCGGCATTGTGGTTTGCGCCGCCGCGCTGCGTTACCAAAACGTCGATCGCGACGCCGAAGTCGCACGCGTCCTCACCACCCTTGTTGCGGGCCGCCTGTTCGAGCAGATCGAGCGCATCGCCGAGCTTCGGGCCATCCTGCGGAAACTTCGGACGCATGCCGCCGGCGACGATTGATAGTCGCTCTGGCCAGAACGATTTGACATGAAATATGCATGAAAGTATGCTTTTTTCATGTCAGAGACAGTTCAAATCCGCAAGGTTTCTCCGGAGTTTCATCGTCGGCTTAAGGCCCGCGCCGCCATGGAGGGCATGTCGATGTCCGATTACATTCTCCGCGAAGTCGGTAAGGCGCTGGAGCGACCGACGCGTCAGGAAGTCCTCGAGCGTTTGCGAGCGCGGCCCGCTCGATCGCTGTCCCGCAGCGCGACCGACGTGATCCGCGCCGAACGCGACGCGCGGTGATCGTCCTTGATGCCTCCGCGCTCGTCGAGCTAATACTTGTAACGCCGGTCGGAAGATCCGTTGCCGCGCGCATCGCCGACCCTGCGGAAGGCCTGCACGCACCCCACCTTGCTGATCTGGAAGTCGTGCAAGCATTGCGGCGTTACGTCAGGGAGGGAGACATCGACGTCGAAACTGCCGCCGTCGCACTCGATGACTTCCGCGCCTTGGATCTCCAGCGTCACGCGCACGAACCGTTATTGGGGCGCGTCTGGGAGCTGCGCCAGAATCTCACCGCCTATGACGCCGTCTACGTCGCGTTGGCGGAGGTTCTTGGCGGCGTGCTGCTGACGGGTGACGGTGCGATTTCTAGAGCGCCGGGGGTGGCGTGCGATGTCGAGCTTATTCGACCCGAAGGAGAGGGCTTGTAGCCGGTAACAGCGCTTGTGCGGGGGAAAGCGTCTGTTATCCGGGACATCGTCACTGGGAGCTGCCGAATGAACCTCTTGCGGATCTTGGCGGTGCCTGCGTGAAGAGCGACTTCGGGATCGAGCCGGTGACGACCTGCGTCTCGTTGACGGCCTCGGAGACGCTGAAGTCGACGGCGAGGCTCGCCAGCGTGAACGCTTCCCCGGGCGTTAGGCCGTGCTCTTCGACGAGGAAATCCACGACATCCAATACCGCCTTGCGTAGCGCGCGGTCGAGATCGGCGTCGATGCCGATGGCCAAATAGTGCGTGGCGGACTCCGCCCGCGGCGTATCGAGACGCATGTCCTTGTGCAGCACGAAGCGAAACACGCCCGTGTTGGATTGCTCGAGCGCCGTTCCGCTGACCTCACCGTCACCCTGCACGGCATGCGGATCGCCGGCAAAGAACAGGGCGCCGGTCTGGAATACCGGAAGGTAGAGCGTGGCGCCGGCCGTCAGTGCCTTGATGTCGAGGTTACCGCCGTACGGACCGGGCGGCCGCGAGCTCTGCACGCCGGCCACCGTCACGCCCGGCTGGCCGACAGCCGGGGCCAGCGGCGCGACGGCCATGATCCCCATGAACGGCGCGACCGGAACCTGCACGCCGTTGCCGAGCAACGCGACCTCGCGACCGTTGGCGACCATCGTGCGAACCAAGGTTCTGCCGTTAGCCGGTATATCCGCACCGGCGTCGCCTGCTCTCGCGCCGGGATAATCCTCGCCCAGCGCACCGCTCCGGGCGTTCGCGGTATTGAACCCGTAGGGCACGCGCGTGCTGACCTCGAGGATCTGCACTTCGAGCACGTCACCCGGCTCGGCACCCTCGATCGCGATCGGGCCCGTCAGCACGTGCGCGCCGGTTTGCCCTTCTCGTGGACGTCCGGGCTTCGAGGCCCAGAAATCGAGCACGTCCTGCAGAACGTCCTCGGCCGCCACGCCGAACCGACCGAGAAAGATCAGCGGATCCTCTTCCTGCGTCGACCCGTGGTGAGAGATCGTATCGATGCGCACCGTGTCGCCTGATTGAATGCTCAGCACGGGCGCCTTGTCCACGGGGATCCAGCCCCAGCTCAGGTTCTCGGGACGTGCGGGCAGGTGGTGGTCCGGCGGTGTAACTTGCGCGGCGCCCGGCGAGGAGAGCGCACAGAGCAAGGCGGCCGTGAGCAGTCCGGGTACCCGGCGCATCAGCTTCGGACGTGCCGTAACCCCGCCTGCGGCTTCGACGACGGTAGGTGCTGTGATGAGTCTCGGCATTTCCTGATCCTCGGAGTCTACGCCGTGATTGTGCCACGGCTATTGGCGATCTGGTGGCATCGACCGCTCGCGCGGCCGCCGCAACAACAGGTAGGCCGCAGGAATCACGAACATCGACAGGAGCGGCGCCGTGATCATTCCGCCGACCATCGGGGCCGCGATGCGCTGCATGACTTCCGAGCCCGTACCGCTGCTCCACATGATCGGCAGCAGCCCGGCGACGATCACGGCCACGGTCATGGCTTTGGGGCGCACGCGGAGAACCGCGCCGTTGCGGATCGCCTCGTCGAGGTCGCTCAGCGTCGCGGCGCCGCGCGCGGACTGCTCATCCCAGGCGTGGCGCAAGTACAGCAGCATCACGACGCCGAACTCGGCCGCGACGCCGGCGAGCGCGATGAACCCAACGGCGCCGGCCACCGACAAGTTGTAGTCGAGAAAGTACAACAGCCAGATGCCGCCGATCAGCGCGAACGGCAGCGTCGCCATGATCAGCAATGCCTCATCGAAGCGTTTGAAGATCAAATAGAGCAGCACGACGATGATCAGCAACGTGAACGGCACGACGACCTCGAGCTTGGCCATCGCGCGCTCGAGATACTCGAACTGTCCGGACCACGAGATCGAATACCCCGCCGGCACGTCGACGCGGGCCGCGACCGCCGCCTGCATGTCGCGCACGATCGAGCGCAGGTCGCGACCACGAACATCGACA
The DNA here is from genome assembly GCA_036396795.1 of Gammaproteobacteria bacterium. Taxonomy (GTDB): domain Bacteria; phylum Pseudomonadota; class Gammaproteobacteria; order Steroidobacterales; family Rariloculaceae; genus JAHEEM01. The sequence continues at coordinate 9,325 of DASWKF010000014.1, forward strand.
TACACCCAGCCGGCGAGCCGCGCATTCTCGCTCTTCAACATCGGCGGACCGTCGACCACCCGCACGCTCGCGACGTCCGAGAGCACGATATGCGCGCCGCGCTCGGTCACGATCGGCAGCCGCCGGAGGCCTTCGACCGAGTCACGGATCTCGCGCGGATAGCGCACGTTGATCGGAAAGCGGGCGAGCCCTTCGACGACCTCGCCGATATTGGCCCCGCCGATCGCCGAAGAGACCACCGATTGCACGTCGGCGATGTTGAGGCCGAAGCGCGCGGCAGCGTCGCGGTCGATCTCGACATCGACGTAGCGCCCGCCGGTGAGGCGCTCGGCGAATGCCGACGTCACGCCGGGCACGTCGCGCACGGCGCTCTCGATCGCGGCCGTCACGCGGTCGATCTGCTCGAGGCTCGTGCCCGCCACCTTGATTCCGACGGGGCTTTTGATGCCCGTTGCGAGCATGTCGATGCGATTGCGGATTGGCGGCACCCACACGTTTCTCAAGCCCGGCACGGAGACGACGCGGTCGAGCTCCTCGATCAGCGCGTCCTGCGTGACGCCCGGACGCCATTGATCGCGCGGCTTGAACTGGATCGTCGTCTCGAACATCTCGAGCGGCGCGGGGTCCGTCGCGGTTTCCGCGCGACCGGCTTTGCCGAAAACGCTCGCCACTTCAGGCACGGTCTTGATCAGCCGGTCGGTTTGCTGCAACAGCTCCGCGGCCTTGCCGGCGGAGAGACCCGGCAACGCCGTCGGCATGTACAGAAGATCCCCCTCGTCCAGCGGCGGCATGAACTCGCCGCCGATCTGCCGCAACGGCCAGAGCGTAGCGACCAGCAGCAACACGGCGGCGACGAGGGTGATCTTCGGCGCCCGCAGCACGGCGTCGAGCAGCGGCCGGTAGCCTGCGATCAGCCAGCGACTCAAGGGATTGCGGTCCTCATCCGGTATCCGGCCGCGGATCAGGTAGCCCATGAGCACGGGGATCAGCGTCACGGACAGCCCGGCGGCGGCGGCCATCGCGTACGTCTTCGTGTATGCGAGCGGCGCAAACAAGCGCCCCTCCTGCGCCTCGAGCGCAAAGACGGGAACGAACGACAGCGTGATGATCAGCAGCGAGAAGAACAGCGCGGGCCCTACTTCGGCCGCGGCATCGCCGATCACGCGCCAGCGGTCCTCGCCGTCGAGCGCGCGCTCCGGATGCGCATGCCGCCATTGCTCGATTCTCTTGTGTGCGTTCTCGATCATGACGATCGCAGCGTCGACCATCGCACCGATCGCGATCGCGATGCCGCCGAGCGACATGATGTTCGCGTTCACGCCTTGATAATGCATCACGATGAAGCTCGCAAGAATGCCGAGCGGCAGAGACACGATCGCGACGAATGCCGAGCGCAAATGCAGAAGGAATATCAGACACACGGCCGCGACGACGACGAATTCCTCGATGAGCTTGCTCGTGAGGTTCGCGATTGCCCGCTCGATCAGGCTCGACCGATCGTAGACGGGAACGATCTCGACGCCGGCCGGCAGGCTCGGCCGCAACTCTTCGAGCTTGGCCTTGACGGCCTCGATCGTCTCCAAAGCGTTGCTGCCCGTGCGCATGACGATCACGCCGCCGACCGCCTCGCCTTCGCCGTCGAGCTCACTGATGCCGCGACGCATCTCGGGTCCGAGCTGCACGCGCGCGACGTCGCCGAGCCGCACCGAGACGCCTGCCGGCGTCGTGCGCAACGGAATTTTGCGGAAGTCGTCCAAGGATTGCAGATAGCCCGCCGCGCGTACCATGTACTCGGCCTCACCGAGCTCGAGCACGGAACCGCCGGCTTCCTGGTTCGCGCGGCCGATGGCTGCGACGACCTCGCCGTGCCACAAGCCGAAAGCGCGCAACCGATCGGGGTCGAGCACGACTTGATATTGCTTGACCATGCCGCCGACGGTCGCAACCTCGGCAACGTTGGGGACGGTCTTGAGCTCATACTTCAGGAACCAATCCTGAAGCGCACGAAGCTGAGCGAGATCGTGCGCGCCGCTGCGGTCGACGAGCGCATACTGAAACACCCAGCCGACACCGGTCGCGTCGGGGCCGAGCGAGCTCTCGGTGCCCGCGGGTAGACGCGACTGCGCCTGGTTCAGGTACTCGAGCACGCGCGAGCGCGCCCAGTAGAGATCCGTGCCGTCCTCGAACAGCACATAGACGAACGAGTCGCCGAAGAACGAGAAGCCGCGCACGGACCTCGCGCCCGGCACCGACAGCATGGTCGTCGTCAGCGGATAGGTGACTTGATTCTCGACGATCTGCGGCGCTTGACCCGGATAGGTCGTCCGAATGATGACCTGAACGTCGGACAGATCGGGCAGCGCGTCCAGCGGCGTTCTGGTCAGCGACCAGGTTCCCCACGCGGCAACGGCAAGCGTCGCGAGCAGCACGAGCGCGCGGTTCGCGATCGACCAGCGGATTACGTGCGCGATCACGGCTGCGCATCGCCCGCGGCTTGCGGCGCCTCCTGCATGCGCGCGCCCACCGCTCTGAGGTTGGCCTCCGAGTCGATCAGGAACTGCCCCGACGCGACGATACGCTGGCCCGCGCCGAGGCCGCTTCTGATCTCGGTTCGGCCGTTCGCTTCGAGGCCGGTCTCGACGTCGGCGGCGTGAAACATGCCGCTCTCATCGACGATCATCACGATCGTGCGCCGCCCCGTGCGGATCACGGCCTCGGTCGGCACCGTGAGCCGCTCGGCTGCCTCGCTATCGAGCGTGACGGCGACGAACATACCCGGCACGAGCCGGGTATTCGGATTCGCGAGCTCGACTCGCGCTGTGATCGTGCGCGTCGCCGGATCGATCTCGGGCAAGATCGCCTGAAGCGTGCCGCGGAACACCTCATCGGGTAGCGCCGGGGCACGTGCCTCGACGGCGACACCCGGTCGCAACAAACCCGCCTGTCCCTCCGGCACCTGGGCGTCGGCCCAGACCGTCGCGAGCCCGTTGATTCGAAACAAGGTCTCGCCGGGCATGACCGTCATGCCTTCGCGGGCTGCGAGCTCGACGAGCACGCCGCCGGCCGGCGCGCGCAGCGTGACGCGCCGCTGCACGGTTCCGCTCTCCTCGACCAGCCGGATTTGCGCATCCGTCATGCCGGTTTGCCGCATGCGTTGGCGTGCCGCGTCGACAAGCGCGTCGAGATCGGCGCCGCCCATCCGCTTGAGCGACATCAGCTCCTCCTGCGCTGCGACCCATTCGGGCACGTACACATCGACGAGCGCTTGTCCCGGCTCCACGCGATCGAGCGTCGCACGCACGTGCAGCCGCTCGACGAATCCCGCCGCCCGCGCCTCGACGACGACTTGGTCGCGCTCGTTGAACGCGACGTTGCCGGCCGCCTCGACGCGCAGCGACATCGTTTCTCGCGCGACTTCCACCGTGCGCAGACCCAGGTTTTGCTGCGTGCGCGCGCTGACCACGACGCCGCTTTCGCCGTCGCCGCCGTCCGCGTAAACCGGCACGAGCATCATGTTCATGAACGGCGATCTGCCGGGCTGATCGAAGCGCCGGCCGGGCACCATCGGATCGTGCCAGTAGAGGATCCTCCTGCCCGTTTCGGGATCGAGGTCGCCTGCCGTCAGCGTCCCGGCGCTCGAAGCCACGGCCGTACTCGCCGCGCCGTTCATCCGCATGCCGTCAGTCACGCCGAGCCGATAGACGCCGTAGCCGCCCGCCACAAGCGCAGCGGTGATGACGAGGCTGCCGGCGATCCGGCGGATATGTTCATGTTGCATCGCCGGCTCCCTGCGTCGCGGCGCCACCGTGCATTGAAGCATCCACGCCGGCGGGAATGAGATAGTTGAGCTCGGCCCACAGCTGCGCGGTCTCCCGCTCGAGCGCAAGCTCATCGAGTCCGGTGGCAATCTCCGCCGCCCGCGCGTCGAGCACGCTTTCGAGCGTGCCGTTGCCGCCTCGATAGGCTGCGATCGCGGCGCGCGTGCGCTCGCTCGTGAGCGGAATCAACGAGCTCGCATAGCGCCCGAGGCGCTCGCGATTGTTTCGCCACGCATGCAGCAACGCTTGCGTTTCGGCGAGATGCGCGCGTGTTTCCTCCTCCCGCTCGGCGCGCATCTGTTCGCTTAGGGCAAGCTTCGCCGAGAGCTCGCGGTCCTGCCGGTTCCTTTGCCGCCACTGCAACGGTCTCGAGACGTTGACCGAGACCATATCTGAGAACGACGAGCCACGCGCGCTGTACATGACCGCGACAGTCCAGTCCGGCCGCTTGTTGGTGCGCGCGATCTCCGCCTCTGCGCGGGCGACTTCCTCCTGCTTGGCGAGCACGGCGAGCATCGGGTGGTGGGCAAGCTCGGCTTCGAGATTGGCGGCGTTCACGGCAACGACGCCGGTCGCCGGCGGCTCAGCCAAGGGTCGATCCGCAGCGTCGCCGATCCACCGCGCCAGCCGAATCGTCGCGATCTCGACATCGCGTTCGGCCGCCGCGATACGGTCATCGATCTCGGCAACGGCTGATCGCGCGGCGAATACGTCGCTTTGCGAGCCCTGGCGGCTCCGGTAGGCAATGTCGGCGGCATCGACCTGAAGCGCGGCCTCGGTGCGCTGCGTCGCGAGAACCGCATGCATTCGCTCGCGGTAGTACCGATCGAGCCAGGCGGCCGCCGTGTCGCGCTCGAGGGCCGCGAGCGCCAGCAACCGGCCGGCATCGGCGAGCTCCGCTTCGCGCTCGAAGCGCGCCGCGCGTGCATCGCGTTTGTCATCCCGTGTGAGCTCGCGCATGAGGCCGATCGAACGCATCGTCATGAAATCGCGCGTCAGGCTGAGCTCGTCGGGACCGTTGATCGGCAGATTGTCGATGGCGGCCGTCAGTGTGGGATCCGGCCGCTCACCTGCCGCGACTGCGAGATCCCGCGCAGCGGCGGCCGCCGCCTCTCGTGCCACGAGCGCTTGCGAGCGTTCTGCAGCGAGCTGCAGCGCCTCGCCGAGGCTCAACGCGCCCGCGTCTTGCGCATGCAGCGGCACGCGCATGCTAAGTAGTAACGCCGCAACAACGAGCGGACGCACGATGTAAGCACTGGAAAAAATCCGAGACATGGCCTTCTCCATGGCGTTCTTCCGGGAAGAGCTGAAGGAGTCGCCCGAGGATGTCCCTCAGGCGCAAGGCCGCCGATCAATTCCTGAGTCGAAGCGTGACCAGGTAGATCGGTGGAGAGGCGTAGGGCGGCAGCTCTACCTGCTGCGCTCGCGCGGGCGGATCGCTCGCGAGCCATGGCGGCACGTCGTACCACAGAGCAACCGCCTGCGGAAGGTCCGGCGAGCTCGGCGGAAGCGCGTCTGCGGCAAGCGGATCGCACGCCGCTTGGACGTCGGACTGCGAGGGGTGATTGGCGTGACCCGAAGGCTGCGGGTCGTCGGCACAGCACGGCATCGACGCGGGCGGGGGGTCTGCGCAGACGCAGGCCGCGACGGGCCCGGAGTAGAGAATACCCAGCGCCGCTACGACAAGGATGGCTTGTTCGAGTCGCCGTAACATGGGTCCGATACTACCGCCGGTTGCGGCACTTTCCAAACGACTGGCGCCTAAAACCTCGTATACGAGATCATCCGCCCGGCCAGAATGACAACACGCCTGCCAAAAATGCCAAGTCGCCGCATGGAGACGGCGAAATCATGCTGATCGACAAGCCGTGTACCTTAGATGAGAATACGCTCCCGACTTTCGATCCGATGGTCGCAGGTTCTGCCCGATAAAAGCAAAATAAAATCAATAACATATGTACTTTGGTGATTCGCCGACGTTTCCGCTCGCCGCCGGCCTGGATGTCCCGGTAGCCGAGAAGCGCCCCGTCGAGATCGAGCAGCACGGGCGCGTCCGCGTGGACAACTACGCCTGGCTGCGCGACGAGAACTGGCAGGAAGTGCTGCGCACGCCCGACACGCTGGATGCGGACATTCGCGCTCATCTTCAGGCGGAGAACGCGTATTACGAGCAGGCTACGCGGGATCTGGAGCCGCTGCGCAGGCGGTTGCTCGAGGAGATGCGCGCACGTATCAAGGAGGAGGACAGCTCCGTGCCGGCGCCCGACGGCCCGTTTGCCTACGCGGTGCGCCACAGGGAGGGCGGTGAGTACCCGGTTTTCGTGCGCACGCCGCGCAACGGCGGCGAGGAGACCGTGCTCTACGACGGCGATCTCGAGGGCGCCGGGCAAGACTTCTTCAACGTGGCGGCCGTCGAGCACAGCCCCGATCATGCACTGGTCGCCTATGCCGTCGATAGAACCGGATCGGAGTACTTCGATATCCGCATCCGCGCGATCGACGGCGGCGAGGAGCTAGAGGAGACGATCGAATCCACGGACGGCGACCCGGTCTGGGCCGCGGACTCGAGGTCCTTCTTTTACACCGAGCGAGACGACAATCAGCGCCCGAAGCGCGTCAAGCGCCATTTTCTCAGCACGAACCCCGCCGGGGACGTGCTCGTCTACGAGGAACCCGACGACAGCTTCTTCGTGAGCGTGGAGAAGAGCCATAGCCGCGCTTACATTTTCATCGTCTCCTCCAAGGTCACCTCCAGCGAAGCGCGCTTTCTCGCGGCGGATGCGCCGGCGGACGCACGTCCGACGCTGATCGCGCCACGGCGTGACGACGAGCTCTATTTCCCGGAGCATCGCGGCGACGACTTCTACATAAGCACGAACGCCGACGACGCGGTCGACTTCAAGATCGTGCGCACTCCCGTCGCATCGCCGGGCCGCGAGAGTTGGCGGGATTGGCTCGAGCATCGGCCCGGGACCTACCTCGTCGACTTTGTCCCGTTCGCAAACCGCTTGGTGAGGCTCGAGCGGGAGAACGCCCTGCCGCGCATCGTCATCTCGGATTACCTGGGTGCGGAGTCCTATGCGATCGACTTCGCCGAGCAGGCGTACGCGCTGGGCCTCGACGAGGGCTACGAGTTCGATACGCGCATGCTGCGGTTCAGCTACGAATCGCCGTCCACGCCCACGCAAACCTACGACTTCGATACGACGAGCCGCGAGCGACTGCTCAGGAAAACCCAGGAAGTGCCGAGCGGCCACGATGCCTCGCTCTACGCCGTCGAGCGCGTCTTCGTCGAGGCCGAGGACGGCGCCGAGATCCCCGTGACGATTCTCAGGCTCCGGTCGACGCCCGTGGACGGCTCCGGCGCGCTGCTGCTCTACGGTTACGGCAGCTACGGGATCACGGTCCCGGCGAATTTCAGCACGACGAGCTTGTCGCTCGTCGATCGCGGCGCGATCTTCGCGATCGCACACGTTCGCGGCGGCGCCGCCAAAGGCCGCCGCTGGTATCTCGACGGCAAGCTCGATAAGAAACCGAACACGTTCACGGATTTCGCGCGCGTCGCGGAGCAGCTGCAAGCCCGCGGTTACGGCCGGCCGGGACGGACGGTGATACTCGGCCGCTCGGCGGGCGGCTTGCTGGTCGGCGCGGCCTTGAATCTGCGACCCGAGCTCTTCGGCGGCGTGATCGCCGGCGTGCCCTTCGTCGACGTCCTCAATACGATGTCCGACGCCGAGTTACCGATGACGCCCCCGGAGTGGGTCGAGTGGGGCGACCCGATACACGATCTCGGCGCTTTCGAGACGATCGCCGGCTATTCGCCCTACGACAACATCCGCGGCGACGTCGCCTACCCGCCCGTGCTCGCGACGAGCGGGCTCGCCGACTACCGGGTGACTTACTGGGAGCCGGCGAAATGGATTGCGCGTCTGCGCGACGGGGCGCGCGGCGGACCGTTCTTTTTGAAGATGAACATGGAGGCGGGGCACGCCGGATCGGCGGCACGGTTCGAACGGCTCGAGGAAGAAGCTCACGACTACGCGTTTGCGCTGAAAATCTTCAACCTGGCCGAGCAAGAGCCCGTGCGGCATCGGCAATCGTTTCGAAGCGCGGCGACGAGCTCCGGTTAGCACACATACGGGCCGAGCACCCGAGGAGGAGTCATGTCCAGGAAGCAATTCATCGCTACGGCGATCGTCGGACTGTCGATAAGCACGTTCGCCCAGGCGCAGACCTGGCAGCCTCCGTCTGATTCGGAGCGCTGTCCTTCGCCGTGGGGCGAGGGCGATCAGCGCGGCGCCGGCAACCAGCAGAATCCGGAGCTCGTCATGCGGGCCGTGAGCCTGATCCGCAACGGCGAGGTCATCGAGTTGGGGCACGTGCTTCACGCCGACATTCCGATGAGCCCGTGGCGGCAGTTCAGCGTGCATACGAAACGCACGGATGAGCCGGCGGGCTCCAATCGGCGGCGCTCGAGCGAGGAGCTGATCGTCAGCGAGCTCGGTCACGTCGGCACGCAGTTCGACGGCTTCGCGCACCAGAGCATCGGCGACAGCTACTACAACTGCTTCACGATCGGCGGAACCGCGACGCGCACGGGTTTCAGTGCGCTCGGCGTCGAGCAGGTCGGAGCAATCGTAACGCGCGGCGTGCTTCTCGATATCGCCGCGCTCAAGGGCGTCGCCCGGCTGGGCGAGACCTACGAGATCACGGTCGAGGATATCGAGCAGGCGCTGGAGCGCCAGGAGCTCGAGCTCGAGGCTGGCGACGCGGTCGTCATCAACACGGGCTGGGGCGCGCTTTACGAGGCCGATCCGGCGCGCTATCAGGCCACGAATCCGGGCATCGGCGTCACAGCGGCCGAATGGCTCGCGGGCCACTCGCCGATTCTCGTCGGCGCCGATACGTCACCGGTGGAGGTTCGCCCGAATCCGGACCCCGAGATTTCGCTGCCGATCCACCAGATCATGCTCGTCGTGCATGGCATTCACCTGCTCGAAAACCTGAAGCTGGACGAGCTGACGGCGGCTGGGATCCATGAGTTTGCGCTGATCGTGCAGCCGCTGAAGATCAAGGGCGGGACCGGGTCGACCGTCGCGCCGATTGCCGTGCACTGATCGACGAAGCCCGCCGGCGTGGTTCGTCGAGCCGCCGCGGTCCGGAGCCCAGGGGAATGCGTAGTGCGTCACTGCGACGGCGATGAATTGACCGTATCTTGGCCCGATGATGGCCCTGCCTCGACCCAAGTCCCTTGGATTCCCTTGCTTCCCGCAGACGGCCGATCGGCCATCGGGCGCCGCGAGCCGCGTCTTCGGCCCTGAATTTGAAGCGGAGTACGTTCGCGCGCGGCTGCTGGGCAACCGTACGCTGATCCGCGTGACCTGTACGTTCTCGGTTCTGCTCACGGCCTTTCGGGGCGCGGAGCAGGCGATCGTCGGTTTCTGGCATCCGGCACAGCCCGTCGGGCTCGCGCTGGTGCTGGCGGCATCGGTGGCTCTCGCGCTGATCGTCTGGACCCGGGCCTTCGAGCGCAGCTATTTGCCACTGGCGCGGGTCTTCGTGCCGGCGCGCAATGCCGTGGCTGCGGTGTTCATTGCCGGCACGGCAGCGCATGGCCAACTCGAGATGCTGATGTTCCTGCCGCTGATGATCCTCGGTCCGTACTTTTTCCTCGGGTTGAGCTGCCGTGCGGCGCTCTTCTCGGGAGTGCTTTGCTTCGCTTCCTTCAATCTTTCAGCCGCCGCCTTCGGTTTGGCGCTGCCCGTCGCACTGCGCGTGAGTGCGCTGCTGATCGTCGCGGTCGTCGCGTGCACGATCGCGGCACGGCATCTCGAGAAATTGTCACGCAAGAGCTTCCTCGACAGCCACCGCATTTCCGCGCTCGCGCAGCACGACGCATTGACGGGTCTCAAGAACCGCCGTGTATTCGACGAGCAGCTGAGCCGGCTGTGGCAGCAGGCCGTCGAAGACCGGCGCAGCATCGCGATGCTGCTGATCGATGTCGATCACTTCAAGCCTTTCAACGACCGCTATGGGCACCAGGCCGGCGATCAGGCCTTGCAGCGGGTGGCGCAAACGCTGCAGGCGTTCGTGTCCCGGCCGCTCGACGTGCTCGCGCGCTATGGCGGCGAGGAGTTCGCAGTCATCCTGTACGACATCGATGCCCGTGAGGCGGAGGAGCTGGCCGAACGGATGCGTCGCGCCGTGAGCGAGCTCGCAATCGAGCATCACGGCTCGCGGGTCCGGGCCACGCTGACGATCAGCGTAGGCGTCGCGCTCATCGAGCCGAGCCGCGACCGCCAGGCGCGCGGCGCGCTGCAACTCGCCGATCAGGCGCTATACGAGGCGAAAATCCGCGGCCGGAACCGCGTAGCGCTGATGGACCAGACCGCGCATCGCCTGCTCGAGACCGGGGTCTTCAGGCGAGCCCAGCTCGCGCGCGGCGCGTAGCGTAGACTGTCGCAGCGAGGGGGCTTACGATCGAGCTGCCAGGGTTGCGGAATCCTCGCACGCCCACAGGATGCGTGGGGAAAACCGTCGGTATGAACAAAGTCCCAGTAGTGCTGATTCCCGCGGTGCTGATCGCCCTGATTCTCGGCCTCGTGGACCTCGGCAGAGGCCAACTCGCGAACCCGGCCTTCTCGGCCCTTCCGCGGACAGCTACCGCGCCGCCAGACAACCCGGCCGATCCCGCCAAGACCGATCTCGGCCGGCTGTTGTTCTGGGACCCGATCCTCTCGGGGAACGAGGACGTCGCGTGCGCTACTTGCCATCATCCGGGATTCGGATATGCGGAGAACCTCGATATCTCCATCGGCGTCAACGGCACGGGTCTGGGCAGCGCCAGGCGCTTCAACGTTCCGAACTCGATTCCTTTCGTTCAACGCAACAGTCAGACAATTCTCAATACCGCGTTCAACGGCATCGATCCACAGGGCCGCTACGACTCGGCTGCGGCGCCGATGTTTTGGGATCTTCGCGCCCCGGGCCTCGAGGCTCAGGCCCTGTTGCCCATCGTCACCTTCGAGGAAATGCGCGGTCACGCTTACTCCGAAGACGAAGCCGTCGAGGCCGTCTTGGCGCGGCTGCGGACGATCCCCGAGTATCGCAGGCTGTTCGCCGACGCATTCGGCGACGGTCAGGCAATCAGCGCCGATAGCCTCGGAAAAGCGCTCGCTGCCTTCCAGCGCACGCTCCTGGCCAACGACTCACCGTTCGACCGCTATATGCGCGGGGACCGGAGTGCGATGACACCGAGACAGATCGAAGGCATGCGTCAGTTCGAGCGCGTCGGTTGCATCCAGTGTCACAGCGGCCCGATGTTCTCCGACTACAAGCTGCATGTTCTCGGTGTGCGCGACAATGGAAAGCTGCCGAGCTCCGACCGAGGCTTCGAGCAAACCTATGCCTTTCGAACGCCTTCGCTGCGAAATTTGGCCTACACGGCGCCGTACATGCACAACGGTCTGTTTCCAACGCTGGACGACGTGCTCGACTTCTACGATGACGTCGGTGACCGGGACGAGCGGAACGAGAACGTGGGGCGCGACCAGATCGATCCGTTGGCGCGGCGCTTGGATGACGTCGACGACGCCGAGAGAGAGATCATCGTCTTCCTCACTGCCTTGAACGACGACGATTTCGACAGAACGATCCCGGCGCGGGTGCCGAGCGGGCTTCCTCCGGGCGGCCGAATCCGCCCGCTCTAAGTGCGTTGGCGTACAGATCTTGTCATTGACCGGCCGGTAACGTGTGCATCACGAGGAGAGGCGTCTAGCTCCCACGTTAAAGGAAGGAATGACCATGCGCGAAGCGCAACAACGTAGCATTTCCATTCAAGGCGTGATTTTTTCTTGGATCCTGGCATCCGCAAGCCCTGGCCTTACGTTCGCCCAAGGCAGTGCCGTGGACGTGCCCGAGAACGCGAGCGTCAAGCAGTACACGAGCGGATGGGAATGTGACCGAGGTTATCGGGAGGCCAACGGCGCTTGCGCACGCGTGGCCGTCCCTGCGAATGCTCTTCTGACGAGTACTTCCTATGGGCGCGGATGGGAATGTGAACGCGGCCATCGAATGGTGGACGAGGCCTGCGTCGCTATTGAAGTGCCGGAGTATGCTCATTTGGACTCTATGGGTAGTAGGTGGAAGTGCGGTCGTGGATATCGGAGCGTCGGTGAAACCTGCCTCGCGATCGAGGTGCCTCCGAATGCGTATCTGAACGCCTCAGGCGATAGTTGGACATGCGATCGCGGGTATCGTGAAGTCGAACAGAACTGTCTCGCTATCGCAGTGCCCCTGAACGGATACCCCACGAACTCTTCGTACGGTTCCGGTTGGAGCTGTGATCGAAACTATCGAGAGGTAGGCGATGCTTGCGTGGCCATCGAGGTCCCGGCGAACGGATATTTGGCCGATTCGTCGTACGGCCCCGGATGGAGATGCGACCGCGGCTACCAAGCCGTAGGCGAGGCTTGCGTTGCGGTGCAGTTGCCGGAGAATGCGCACCTCGGCTATTCCGGAAACGCTTGGGACTGTAATCGCCCTTACCTGAGACAAGGAGACCGCTGCGACTTGCCTTGAAAAGATGACCCAGACGACGAGCGCATTGGGCGCGTCTTCTCCGTATCAGAAAGTCGAGGTGACATGCTGGTCAGAGTAGGTTACGACATCGTATTTGAGCATCCGCAACCGACACCTATCGTCGCGATGCTTTATCTGCATCCGTCATGCCGGCCTGCGATTCGGCGTGATGAGTATTTGCTGATCGACCCGGCCGTACAAGTGAGCGAGTACGTCGACGGCTTCGGCAACCGCTGCGGCCGGTTCATTGCGCCTGCAGGCCGCATACGTTTTTGGAACGACTCGGTGATCGAGGATAGCGGCAGGCCGGACCGGCAAGATCCCAGCGCCAGGCAGTACGAAATTCACGAGCTGCCGGACGATGTTCTCGAGTTCCTGATCGCCAGCCGCTACTGCGAAGTCGATCGGATGATGGCAATCGCGTGGCAGCTGTTCGGCGCCACTCCTGCCGGTTGGCCGCGAGTGCAAGCAATCTGCGACTACGTGCATCGGTGCCTGCGGTTCGATTATATGCAGGCGAGTAGCACTCGCACAGCTTACGAAGCGTATCAGGCCCACGTCGGTGTCTGCCGCGACTTCACCCATTTGGCAATCACCCTATGTCGCTGCCTGAACGTTCCGGCCCGGTACTGCACTGGATATCTCGGGGACATCCGTGTGCCGATAGTGCCGGACCCGATGGATTTCAGCGCCTGGTTTGAAGCCTACCTTGGCGGCACGTGGTACACGTTCGACGCCCGCCACAATTCGCCGCGCGTCGGCCGAGTCTTGATGGCGCGCGGTCGAGACGCGGCCGATGTGGCACTGTTGACCTCGTTCGGTCCGAACAGACTGGAGCGGTTTACGGTTTGGGCCGACGAAGTCGGCGAAGACGCGGTGCTGCTGGCCTGTTGAGGCCGCGACCAAGCACTATTCGGCCGGCTTGCAATCAAGCACGCCCGGCCGGGCGGTGCGCGTCTTGCTGCGATACATGTCGAGATCCGAGACCCGTATCAGATCGTCGAGCTCGTTTCCGTCCGTGGGGTAGACGGCCATGCCGATGCTCATTGTGATTTCGGTCTTGGTATGGCCAATGGCGTAAGGTATTGCCAGGTTAGCGCGTATTTTTTCTGCCGCCGTAACCTCGCAGTCATGGCTTTCGAAGTCTGTCAGCAAGACAACAAATTCGTCCCCTCCGTAACGGCACGCGGTATCGGAAGTGCGGATGCAATTCGTGAGGCGCGCTGCAATCTGCAGTAGCAGGTTGTCCCCGGCCGTGTGCCCATGCACGTCGTTGATCCGCTTGAATCCGTCAACGTCAAGGAATAGCAACACCATTTCCTTGTGCTGCCGTTTCGTCCGCGCCACCGCCTGGACGAAATGGTCCAACAGCAACCGGCGATTGGGAAGGCCGGTCAGCTCGTCGTGATACGCAAAGCGGTGCGCTTTCATCACCTCTTGTTCCAACTGGGCCACGTTCCTCTTGAGAAGCGCTTCTCGTCTTCGAAGCTCTTCGAGCTGCCGCAGCGCAGCTCCCAACTGTTGTTCGCTGGCTGCCAGGTCGCGGTGTAACTGTAACTTCTGGGCACCTGGGAGAGCTTGGCTCAATCGCGCCCATGCCGAGGCCGATGCGGCCCCCGCCGCTTCGTAAGGGGTATCCGGGACAAGATATTTCGCCAATTAACTTACTCCTGCGCGAATTTCAGGATTGCTTGCCGCCCTTGATCTCGCCGTAACCCCGCGCACCGCAACGAAAGAACGACAAGAGTATGAGGTGACATATTCTCGGTCTGTGCGCTGGCGTACGGAGCCGCTGACCCTAGATCTTCGCTGCGGGTCCGCGGATTTAGTGGCGCGGGACCGGCCGCGGGCCGCTCATCCGAGAATGCGCTCGTAGGTATCCTTTGTAGTCCGGTAACAATTGCAGGAGGCCGCCTCGAGCCCCGCCCGGTCGAGAATCGTGATGTCGCCGCGGCTATAGCTGACCAGCTTTCGCTTCTGCAGCAACCCGGCGGCGTTGGTGACACCCACTCGGCGCACTCCCAGCATTTGCGCCAGGAGCTCGTGGGTGAGACGAAACTCGCTCGAGTGCGCCCGGTCGTGAGTCATCAGTAACCAGCGAGCCAGGCGCGCATCCAACACATGGAAGCGAAGGCATGCGGCCGCCTGGGCGAGTTGCGCCATCAGCACGTAGACGTAGCGGTTCATTCCGCGCCGCAGCGCGGGGCTCGCCTCGAGCTCGCGGCGAAACGCCGCGGCGCTCAGCCGCAGCGCGGCCCCGGAACCCTGCACCAAAGCTTGCAACGGAGAAAAGTTGACTCCGAGCGCGAGGGGAACGCCGAGCATGCCTTCGTTGCCGACGAGCTCTGTTTCCAGGCTCGCGCGACCGTCAACCGGGATCAACAGGGAAATGAAGCCGTCGACGGGAAAGTAAACGTGCCGGATACGCTCGGCGGGGCTGGAGAGAATGTCGGCAAAGGTCAATTCAACCTGCTGGCTACTTGCCAGCAGGCGTTGACGATCCTTCCGGGGCAGTGCAGCTACCAGACGATTGGCAACATGGGCACGTTCCATGCGTCGATTGTGCCTTTCCCGTCGGTCCGGTCTGTGCTTCAGCGAACATAGGGGAAAAATCGCCTAGCGAGACTGTTCGACGCTTGGATCAGTTTCGCGGGAAGGGATGTCCGAGAGCAGGCGATCGAACTCCGTCTTGACTACGCCGTAGCACTCACAGACCTCTTGCTCCAAGCGCTGCCGGTCGATCACGGTGATGCGGCCTCGGCTATAGCGAATTACGCCGGCGCGCCGCAGGTTGCCGGCGGCCTCCGTGACCCCTTCGCGCCGCACACCGAGCATGTTGGCGATCAATTCCTGAGTCATCGTCAATTCGTAAGACGAAAGGCGGTCGAGGCTCAGCAACAGCCAACGGCAAAGTTGTTGCTCCACCGAATGGTGCCGATTGCATACGGCGGTCTGCGCCATCTGGGTGATGAGTGCCTGAGTGTAGCGTAGCAGTAGATGCATCATGGGTCCGGCGCGATTGAACTCTTGCTTCAGTAGTTGCGATTTCAGCCGGAACCCGTGGCCCGCGCTCTGCACGACCGCCCGGCTCGGCGTGGTTTCACCGCCCATGAACAAGGAAATACCGAGAATGCCCTCATTGCCGACCACGGCGATCTCCGCCGATGATCCGTCTTCCATGACGTAGAGAAGCGACACGATCGATGTCGTCGGGAAGTACACGTGCTGTAAGCGTCCGCCGGACTCGTAAAGGGCTTCGCCGAGTGGCATATCGACGAGCTCCAGATGGGGAGCGACCCGCTCGAAATCGCCCTGCCTTAGGGCGGCGAGGAGGTGGTTTTGCTTTGGCGAGTGGCGTACGGCCATAGGCGAACCCGGAGATCTAAGTGCAATCAAAGCACTACACGCTCGTACCGGAGTCGCTAGCTTATCACAATCGACTACCCGCGGCACCAAGCGCAATCGGCGCTATGTACGCCAACGTACTGAACGCAGCTCCGCGGGCCGTTAGGCTCAGAAACATGAGCTTACGGTCGTAGGCGCCACGGATTTCCGGCCGTGACCGGCCGCCGCGGGCGTAAGACCCGTCGTCAATTCGGAGTTTACCCGTTCGTGGGGCCTGAGCTCACGAACGGCCTTTTTTGGGCGCCCACCTCGAGCCTGGTAGCTGCCCGTTGACTGTGAGGTAGAGCGATGGCCGGGAAGCAGTTGATATTCGCCCAGCAAGCCCGGGGCGAGATGTTGAAGGGCGTGAATTTGCTGGCGGATGCCGTGCGAGAGACGCTGGGTCCCAGGGGCCGCAACGTCATGCTCGAGAAGAGCTGGGGGGCGCCGATCGTCACTAAGGACGGCGTCACCGTGGCCAAGGAAATCACACTCGAGAACAAGTTCCAGAATATCGGCGCGCAAATGGTCAAAGAGGTCGCCTCGCAGACCTCGGATATGGCGGGCGACGGCACGACGACTGCCACGGTTCTCGCCCAGGCGATCTTCCGGGAGGGGCTCAAGGCCGTGACCGCCGGCATGGATCCGATGGATCTCAAACGCGGCATCGACAAGGCCACGGCGGCCGCCGTCGAGGGGCTCAAGAAAATCTCCACGCCGTGCAAGGATACCAAGGCCATCGCCCAGGTCGGTGCGATTTCGGCCAATGCGGACGAATCGATCGGCCGGATCATTGCCGACGCGATGGAAGCGGTCGGCAAGGAAGGCGTGATTACGGTCGAGGAGGGCGCTTCGATCGACAACCAGCTCGAGGTGGTCGAAGGGATGCAGTTCGACCGAGGCTACTTGTCGCCCTATTTCATCAACAACCCGGGAACGATGTCCGTTGAGCTCGAAGAGCCGTTCATTCTTCTCTATGACAAAAAGATCACAGGTATCCGGGATTTCGTGCCGCTGTTGGAGTCTATCGCAAGATCGGGCAAGCCTCTGTTGGTGATCGCTGAAGACACCGCGAGCGAGGTACTGGCTTTGTTGGTGGTCAACAATCTCCGCGGTGCCATCAAAACGGCTGCCGTGAAGGCGCCTGGCTTCGGCGACCGCCGCAAAGCCGTGCTCGAGGACATTGCGATTCTAACGGGCGGCAGAGTCATTTCAGAGGAGGTGGGCCTGACGCTGGAGAAAGTAACGCTCGATGACCTGGGTACCGCCAAGAGCGTGCGCGTGTCGAAGGACGACACGACCATCGTGGACGGATATGGCGACGAGAAGGCCATTTCAGGTCGGGTGATTGAGTTGCGCAGGCAGATCGAGAGCACGACGTCCGATTACGATCGTGAAAAACTCGAGGAACGAGCCGCCAAGCTCGCTGGCGGTGTGGCGATCGTCAAGGTTGGCGCCGCGTCCGAGGTGGAGATGAAGGAAAAGAAGGCTCGAGTGGAGGATGCCCTGCATGCGACGCGCGCGGCGGTTCAAGAAGGGATAGTCCCCGGCGGCGGTGTGGCGCTGTTGCGGGTGCGCACGGCGATCGAAGCAACCAAGACCGGCAATGCCGATCAGGCAGCCGGTGTCAGGATCCTGCTGCGCGCCACGGAGGAACCGCTGCGCCAGATCGTTCGCAACGGAGGCAGCGACCCCTCGATTGTGCTGAACAGAGTCAAGGAAGGCACGGGCGCCTTTGGCTATAACGCCGCCACGGAAGAGTTCGGCGACATGGTGGCGATGGGCGTAATCGATCCCACCAAGGTCACTCGCTTGGCGCTGCAGAATGCGGTATCGGTGGCCGGACTGTTGCTCACGACGGAAGCGGCTGTGGCTTCGCTCCCCGAGAAGGCGGGCCAGATGCCGGCGATGCCGGATGACATGAGCGGGATGATGTAGATGAACGAGGCCAGAGATCTAATAGACCAGTTACTCGACCGCAGAGATCAGCTCAAGGGCCCGGCGGGAAGACAGCTTGCGATCGCTGCTGGAGCGGCGCTGCTGGTCCTGGCGGCATACACGAGCTTTTATACCGTGCAGCCCGAAGAGCAGGCCGTGGTCAAGCGGTTCGGCAGCGTCTTCGCGATTTCCGATCCCGGTCTGCACTTCAAGTTGCCTTTCGGAATCGACCGCGTTCAGTTGGTCGCCACGGAGCGGGTGTTGAAGGAGGAGTTCGGATTCCGGACCGAGGCCGTCAGCAGCCTTGGGGGCACGCGCTTTGCCGGAGAAGATTTCCCCGACGAGTCACTGATGCTCACCGGCGATCTCAATATCATCCAGGTCGAGTGGGTCGTGCAATATCGTATCGGCGACCCGGTCAAGTATCTCTATAACATGCGTGAGCCTCTCCGGACCCTGCGGGATTTGGCGGAGTCCGTGATGCGCCGCGTCGTCGGCAATCGCATCGGCAGCGAAGTGCTGACCATCGGCCGAGTAGAGATCGCCAACACGGCAATCGAAGAGATTCAAAGCGCGATGGATCAGTACGACAACGGCATTCGGATCATTACGGTGGAGCTTCAGGACGTCGTTCCGCCGCCGCGGGTGCAACCGGCCTTCAACGAAGTCAACGAAGCCCGCCAGGAGCTCGAGCGCATGATCAATGACGCCACCAGGCAGGCCAACGCGGCCATTCCTCGGGCGGAGGGCACGGCCAATCGCGTGATCTCCGAGGCCGAGGGATACGCCATCGAACGGGTCAATCGCGCGCAGGGCGAGAGCGTGCGCTTCAGCGCCGTGCTCGTCGAGTATCAGAGCGCGCCTGCCGTAACCCGGTCGCGTCTGTTTCTGGAGGCGCTCACCGAGGCCTTGCCGCGGATCGGCTCGGTGCTCGTCGTGCAGGAGGGGCAGGTGCCGCCGCTGCCGTTGCTGAATTTGCGCGACGCGCAGGTCAGGCCGCAACCGCAGGCCCCGGCGGAAGCGCCGCTCGAGCCGCTGGCTGAGGTCGAGCGCCAGCCGAGGGACACGGGGAGAGAGCGTTGAAAAACTTGACGATTCCCGCTGCCGTGCTGGTCGCGCTCGCGTTTGCCGTGTTCAGCTCCGCGTTTGTAATCGATCAGGCCGAGCAGGGCATCATCGTGCAGTTCGGTGAGCCCATCGGTGACGTCATCGCCGAGCCCGGGTTGCACTGGCGAGTACCCTTCATTCAGGAAGTTCGTCGCTTCGACAGGCGTCTGCTGGCTTGGGACGGCGATGTCAGCCAGATTCCGACGCTCGGCCGGGAATTCATCGTCGTGGATACCACGGCGCGCTGGCGGATCGCCGAGCCGCTGCAGTTCCTGCGCGCGGTGCGGGACGAGGCCGGTGCCCGGACACGGCTCGATGACATCCTCGACTCCGTGGTGCGGGACATCGTCTCCGGTACCGAGCTCGAAGAGATCGTGCGCTCGGCGGACTGGGAAGTGGATCTATCGAGCCTCGCCGACGAGGAAGCCGCCGCCTTGGCCGAGGCCAATCTGGAGCGCCCGTCGAAGGGTCGCGGCCAGCTCGAGCGGGACATGTTGGCAGCAGCCTCTCGACTCATGCCCGGGTTCGGCATCGAGCTCGTCGACGTGCGGATCAAGCGCATCAACTATATCGAATCGGTGCGGGCGCAGGTGGAAAGTCGCATGATTGCGGAGCGGCAAAGCATCGCCGCGCGCTTTCGCTCCGAAGGGGAAGGCCGTAGTCAGGAGATTCTCGGCGAGATGGAACGCGAGCTGCGGCGGATCAGGTCGGAAGCCGAACGCACAGCCCAAGAGATTGTCGGCAAAGCCGATGCCGAAGCTACCGGCATCTACGGCACTGCTTATGGCGTGGATCCGGAGTTCTACGCCTTTTTTAAGACCCTCGAGAGCTATGACGCGCTTGGTGAGAACACGACCCTAATGATCGATGCCAACTCGGACTTTTTCCGTTATCTTCAATCGACGACGGAACCTTGAACAGCATGCCGGGCTTCGCGGAGCAGCCTCGAAGCGCGCCGATTGACGCAGCCGAAAGCGAGATCGGAGTGGCGTTTATGGGCACGTACGGCCCGCGCCGCTGCGGAATTGCGAGCTTCACTGCTGATCTTGCGCTTGCTGTCGCGTCTGACGATCGGCGCGTGCTGCCGATGATTTTGGCCGTCACCGAGCCCTCCGGGCAGTACCAATATCCGTCCGAGGTCAAGTTCGAAATTCGCCAAAACATCAAGGCCGACTACGCACGAGCTGCGGAGTTCGTGAACTATAGCGACGTACGTTTGGTCTCGATTCAGCACGAATACGGTATCTTCGGCGGCAGTGACGGCGGCTACGTGCTCGACTTCCTGCATGCCTTGCGCGTGCCCGCTTTAGTCACGCTGCACACCGTGCTCAAGAAGCCTTCGGAGAACCAAAGGGCGATCGTGCGGAAACTGGCCGCGCAGTGCGCGCAGGTCGTGGTGATGAGTCAGGTTGCCCGAGATCTCCTGGCGAGCTCCTACGGCGTGCACAATTCGAAGGTCCGCACCATTCCGCATGGGATACCGGTCATGCAACGCCAAAGCGATCAGCGAGCGCTGAAAGCCAAGTTCGGCGTGGAGGGGCGGCGCCTGCTGTTGACGTTCGGCTTGCTCAGCCCCAACAAAGGCATCGAAACAGTGATCCGCGCGCTACCGGATCTCGTAGCCGCGTTTCCGGATCTCGTTTACTTCGTGGTGGGGGCGACTCATCCTGTCATTCTGCGCCGGGAAGGCGAGGCCTACCGAACCATGCTCGAACGTGAGGCCGAGGAGCTCGGCGTCCGCGATCATCTGGCATTTCGCGCCCAGTACGTCTCAGGGAACGAGTTACGTCAGTATCTACAGGCAGCCGATATCTTTGTGACTCCGTATCTCAACGAGGCCCAGGTCACGAGCGGTGTACTTTCATACGCGATGGGGGCGGGGGCAGCGGTTGTATCGACTCCTTACTGGCACGCACGGGAGCTGCTTGCGGACGGGCGCGGCCGCTTGTTTCCTTTTAAGGATCACGCGGCGCTCAGTCGCACGTTGTTCGAGTTACTCGGTTCTCCCGACGAGCTGCAAAATGCGCGCACTGCGGCGCACGATTTCGCGCATTCGATGGCGTGGCCGCGCATCGGAGACGCCTATTTCGAATCGATTCACGACGCGCTGCAAGTGTCGGTGCCACAGCGCACGGGAAGTACGGCGCGCGAGCCTGCACCCGCCAGCACCCTGCCGGAGCTTTGCCTCGAGCATCTGCTGCGCATGACGGATGATACCGGCATCATCCAGCATGCGACGTATAGCGTGCCGGCGCGCCGCAGCGGCTATTGTATCGACGACAACGCGCGCGCACTGATTGTCGCCGTGCAGGCCGATCACGTGTACGGCTCGGGCGAGACGCGGGCCCTGGTCACCACTTACCTCAGTTACTTGCACGGTTCCCAGGATGAGTGCGGGACGTTTCGTAACTTCATGAGCTACGAGCGCGTGCTGGAATCGGCGCCGCCGTCCGATGATTGCGTCGGACGTGCTATCTGGGCCTTGGGTGTCACGGTGGAGCTCGCGGAGGATGCGGGCTGCCGGCGGCTCGCGCGAGATATGCTGGACCGCGCGCTGCCGCACGCACGCGAGCTCGGACCTCGAGGCACGGCGCAAACAGTCCTCGGTCTCGTAAGTGTCCTTGAAACCGATCCCGGCGCGACCGGAGCACGCCGCATGCTTGACGGCTTGGTCGCCAAGCTGACGAGTTGCTATGACGATAATGCCACCGGCGATTGGCGCTGGTTCGAGCCCACGCTCACCTATGACAACGCCATTCTGCCGCTTGCGCTTTTTGCCGCGTACGGTGTGACGGGTGAGCGGGCGAGCTTGCGCAGTGCACGGGAGTCGCTCGAGTTTCTCGAGGAGACTTGTTTCGAAGGCGATCACCTGCAGCTTGTGGGGAACACCGGGTGGCACAGCAGCGGTGGCGAAAAGGCGTGCGCCGACGAGCAGACCATCGATGCCGCTGCGTTCGTGCTGGCATTTCGCTGCGCCTATGAGGTTACGCAGGATAGGCACTATTTGCAGCGCATGCGGGAAGCATTCGGGTGGTTTCTTGGAGCCAATCGCTTGCAGCTCCCGCTGTACGACTTTGCGACGGGCGGCTGCCGGGACGGCATAGGCGTGTCCGAGATCAACCAGAATCAAGGCGCCGAGAGCACGATCTGTTTTCTGATGTCGCTGCTCAAGACGCTCGAAGTTGCAGGGGAGGGGCTCCCCGAAGCTCGGCGCGAGCTTGGTTGCGCCGACGGCCGACCATGAGATCCATTCCGATCAAGAGAATGTCGGTTCGACTGTTGCCGGATATCCGACGCGTGTTGGCCAAGTCCTACGTCCCCGGCGAAGAGACTCTGTTGCCCGGAGCATCGCGCGCGCATCTGTTGATGGCGCGCATCCTGGCGATTCCAGAGGGGCAGGTGAGCGCCCTCAATGCGGGAATACGGGAGCGCTTCGGAAGACGTCATCGGGGATTCAGCGAGACACTCGAGCGCCAGTTCGAAAAGGTCGCGCAGCACATAGACGGCACCACCTCCGTCTCCGCCGAACGTCGGCAGTTGATCGGCGCCTACTTCACTCACGAGTATGCCGTGGAGGCGGCCGCGCTCTTCAATCCTTCGATCGTGCTCGCGCCGGAACAGCGCGGTCTTGCGAATGGAGCGAAGCGCTTCGTGATGAGCTTGCGTGCGGTCGGCGAAGGTCACTTATCGTCGATCGAATTTCGCTCGGGAGTGCTCGATGCTCATGGCGGTATCGCGATCGACCCCATCGGACCGCAGCTGGTCGGCGGCCACCGCACTTCACCCGATCGCTTCAACAAGCGGCGCTTCAGCACTAAGCTGCTCGAGCTCGGCGCGATCAACGATCTGTCGTCGAGCGTCCTCGGTCGACTGGAGGACGAATTCACCATCGACGAGCTCGAGGCGTCTCTCTGCACGCTCGAGAAACAGGGGTTACCGCACGCCCTGTGGTTCGAGACCGTCAAGATCATTCACGTGCTGGCATCCTCGAACTACGTCACGACCTTTCCCCCGGATTCCGATCTGGCCGAAAGGGTGATCTTTCCCGCCGGGCCGAACGAGACCCGCGGCATGGAGGACGCGCGCTTCGTGCGCTTCACGGCAGCCGACGGCAGCGTCAGGTACTACGCAACCTACACGGCTTACGACGGCTTTGAGATCCTGCCGCAATTGATAGAGACCGCAGATTTTTTGAGCTTCACCGTCTCCACGTTGAACGGCAGGGCCGCGCAAAACAAAGGCATGGCGCTGTTTCCGCGTCCAATCGATGGTAAGTACGTCATGTTGTCTCGCAAGGATCGCGAGAATCTGCACTTGTCGACCTCCAGCGACGTCCATCATTGGAACGACGTGAGCCAGTTGTATCGTCCGCAAGCTTCCTGGGAGCTGCTGCAAATCGGCAACTGCGGATCGCCGATAGAGACCGAAGCGGGTTGGCTCGTGTTGACACATGGTGTTGGGCCAATGCGCCGCTACGCTATCGGTGCCTTGCTGCTCGACCTAGACGATCCGCGGCATGTGATCGGCCACTTGTCGGAGCCGCTGCTAGAGCCCGACGAGAATGAGCGCGAGGGCTACGTGCCGAACGTCGTCTATACCTGCGGTGCGCTCATTCATGCGGAACAGCTGATCGTGCCCTACGGCTTTTCCGACGCCGGCGTGGCAATCGCGCAGGTGGCGCTTTCCGATCTGCTCGAATCACTACTGGCGAGCCGGCGTCCGCAGGTCAGTAGCTTGAGCGTGCCGGTGTAAAGTGGGCGGCGCAGGCCGTGATGCCGCCGGCTGGGCGCGAGAGCTGCGGTCGTATCGCAAAGCGGATGCGCTGCGCGGTGCCTACGAGCTTGCGGTCACGTCGATACCTTTGTTGCTGGCCTGGTTGCTGCTGATATGGGCGTGGGAGGAGGGCCACGTTTGGCTCTACGCACTGCTGCTCCTGCCGGCGGCCGGCTTTCTGGTCCGCTTGTTCATGATCCAGCACGACTGCAGCCACGGCTCGTTCTTTCCGAGCAGACGGGCTAACGATTGCGTCGGCCGGGCAATCGGCGTGGTGACGCTCACGCCCTACGGTCATTGGCGTCGCACTCACGCCTTTCATCACGCGAGCTCCGGCAATCTCGATCGGCGCGGCATCGGTGACGTGCGCACGCTGACCGTCGCCGAGTACCTGGCACGTTCCGGCTGGGGTCGGCTGCGCTACAGACTTTACAGGCATCCCGCCGTGATGTTCGGCCTTGGGCCACTGTATCTCTTCGTGCTTCAGAATCGTTGGCCATTCGGCTTCATGCGGGCGGGGTGGAGGCCGTGGTTCAGCACCATGGGGACCAACGCGGCGATTGCTGCCGTTGTTGGGTTGATGATTTGGGCCGTCGGCCTCGGGGCGTTCTTATGGGCTTACGTCCCGATCTTGCTATTGGCGGCCGGTGCGGGCGTGTGGCTGTTTTACTTGCAGCATCAATTCGAAGGGACACACTGGGCAAGAAGCGGGAGCTGGGATGCGCATGAGGCGGCGCTCCATGGGAGCTCGCACTACGATCTACCGGGCATTCTCAAGTGGTTCACGGCGAACATCGGCGTGCACCACGTGCATCATTTGTCGAGCCGGATTCCTTACTATCGCTTCCCGGAAGTGCTTCGCGACCATGTCGAGCTCCGAAGTCTCGGCCGGCTGACACTGCTACAAAGCCTGAAAAGTCTGCGCCTGGTGCTCTGGGACGAAAAGCGCGAGCGCCTCGTCTCGTTCAAGGAGTTGCGTCCCCGTAATGTCGCCGTCTCGATGTCCGAGCGAGGAGAACGTTGCCAGCGTCGTGCGGGCCTTGTCTAATCGATCGGCGTCGAATTGTGGAGTCCTTGATCGCGGACGCCTGGTGTGAAATCAGGATGCAAGGTGCAGAGCGCGGACCAAAATGCCGGGGAGCGCGGGCTGCTACATGCTACGCAAGTCGTCCTTCTTCTAACACCGCCGCTGCATCGCTGTGCTCTCTTCGGCGGATGATTCTCTGCTCTCGTGCCGAGATAGTCGTCGCCCAGCGCACTGCCCCAGCGGCTTGGCGCTGCGTGAGCTCCACCAAAAAAAGACCCCGCGTGAGCGGGGCGAATCGATAGTGAAATGCGGGTCTTTAGCGTACGGTCAGAAATCCACCTCGACGTCGAGATTCTCGGGGGCGCTGCCGATCGTGACATTCGCCGCAGGCTCGAAGAACGCAACCGTATCCAGCATGGGATCCTCGTTGCCGGTGTCGTCGGCATCGGCCAGGTCATTCCCGCCCTGGCAGGTGAACGCGACCGTGTAGTCGCCGAAAGGCAGCAGCGTGCGATACTCGTAGTGCGTGCTTGTCTCATTCAATACGGCGTCGACGGTCGCGAGCGGCTCGGGATCGACCTCGTCGATGTCGTCGGGCACGATGTCGTGCCCGGCAAAAACGTAAACGACGTTGCCGACGTCGTAGTCGTCGACCTCGGAGTCCACATTGCACTCGTTCGCCTCCAACATGACCGTGTCGACGGCAACGGCGCCGCTCAGTGTCCCGAACTGCGTCACGTCTATGACGCGAAACGCGGGCTTCAGTATGTAGCCTCCGCCCAGGCCGGGCGGATACACGAGGCCCTTGCGCAGATCCCAGTCGAAGAGCAGCTGCACGGCTTGATTCGCCTCCACCTCGAAGCCTTCGACGAGCCGCACGCGGCCGCTCGGGACGAAAATCTCCTTCCACTCTTCCGTTATCGTCACGGCGTACGAGTCAAAGACGTTGTCGATAGTCGCATTGACGTCCATGGCCAGCCACTCGTAGGCGCCGGCGCCGATGAGCGCGCCGTCGACGAGGATTGCGGCATTCTCATCGCTGAGCTCGAGCAGGTTCACCGTGAGCGGCGCATCTTCGAGCGGTAGCTGGAACGGAGGCCCGTCGTCCTCGTCCGCGGACTTGAGCCAAATCGCGGTGATTTCGACGTTGACTTCCTTGACGTCATCGACAGGCGCGTCCATCAGCGATACGCTCAGCGACGCGAACTCATCGCTCGTCTCGCTCGAGCCTCCGGAACAGCCGGCCGTGACGCCGACAGTGACCGTGGCGAGAATGGCGAGATGCAGGCTTTCCTTCGGTTTCATGTGAACTCCTTTTCGATGTCCCACTAGGCCACCAACACGATCGAAGGTCCCGGTCGTTCCCTTGATTTGACATAAGTGGTGAAAGAAGGCTGGAACCGAAACCCGCGTCGTTCGTGTATAGGCAGTGATGGGTAAAGATTCGGGCATGGCGAAGCTCACGGTGATCCCCGGCGGTCGCTCTGCGGCGCAGCGTTTCGAGCTGCTGTTTCGGTCCCATTACCGCGCGCTGCATCGAGCGGCTTACCGGTTGACGGGCAATTCATACGACGCCGAGGATCTGGTGCAGGAAACATGCTTGCGTGCTTATCCGCGGCTCGAGGAGCTTGCCGAGCTCGACAACCCGCGAACATGGCTGCTGTGTGTGCTGCGGAGGCTGTTCATCGATCAAACCCGGCGTTACGAGCGTTCCCATGTCACTTCTCTCGAGGCGGTGGCGGAAGGATCGCTGGTTCACGATGCGCCGGGGCCCGCCGAGGAGGCGGACGCCGCTCTCAGGAGCCGGCGCCTCGGCCTTGCCTGGCGGCGGCTCGACAGGCAGCAGCGTGTGTTGTTGGCGCTGCACGATGTCGAAGGTTATTCGCTTGCTGAGCTGACGCAGATCACGGGGCTCAAGGAAGGTACGCTCAAATCCCGGTTGCACCGAGCGCGCGTCAAGTTGGGCAGGTTGTTGCGTTACGAAGAAAATGCGGCCGGCATCGGCGCCGGTCGAGGAGCGTCGTGATGAAGTGCGAACGGGCCGTAGAATTGCTGACTCGATCGGTTGAGGAAGGCGCTGCCGAGGAGCGGCGGCTGGCGGCCGACCATGTGGCGAATTGCGGCGATTGCCGCGATGCGGCCACGGCCGTGCATGCGTTACGCATCGCGAGCCTCGCTCCGGTGCCGGACCCGCGGCCGGGCGCTTTCGAGCGCGTGATCGCCGCGGCGACGAGCCGGCCCGACGCCGGGCGGCGGTCTTCGCCCACGTTCTGGTCGGGCATGGGCCTCGGTGCCGCGCTCGCGGCCGGCGTCGTGATCGCGATCCTGGCGCTCGCGCCGGCGACAGGGCCTGAGACGGTCGTGACGCCGCGGCTTTCAATGGCATTGAACGAGTCGCGCGACGTGAGCATCTCGCTGACGGCGCCCGAAGCGCTTACCGACGCCGAGATTCACGTCGTGCTCAGCGGCGCGGTCGGGCTCGACGGCTACGAGGGGCAGCGGGAGCTGCGCTGGCGGACGAACCTCGACCCCGGCGTCAATCAGCTCACGCTGCCGGTCATAGCGACGGGCGCGGGCGGCGGGCAAGTGCTCGTCGAGGTGCTGCACGAAGGCAAGCGCCGCACGTTTCTGGTCGACGTAAGCGCTCGCGGATGACGATCGAGGAGGGTATATGCACACTCGCAACTTGTTGAAAGTCACAGCCGCGGCGGCCCTGTTTGCCGCGGTCGGCTCGCAGGCGCAAGAGAACGCCGGCGAGAACATCGATACGCTCGATCTGACGATGGAGCTGATGCCCGAAGGCGCGACGCTGCCCGAGGCCGTCACGCGTGTCATCGAGCTGCCGGAAGGGGC
>DASWKF010000015.1:0-3149 GCA_036396795.1 Gammaproteobacteria bacterium
TCAACACCAAGAACATGGGATTTGCGAACGCGAGAAGAATGGAAGCCCAGCCAAGGAATACGAGGACACTTTCTTCTGACTTGTGTTCATACTTGTCCCTGAAACCGTCCCACGCAAGCCGTGTTGACTCTGTGGCAACAACAAACTGTCGGCGAAGCGTTTCATACTTTTCGGGGTATGAGATCAATGCTACTTCTGAATAGCATTGCTGACAGAGGAACGACGTGTCATTAAGCAGAATGCCACGCGAATTGCTTCTGCCACAGAGGATGCAGGGCGACTTTGCATCGCTGATTGAACTCTCGTTGTATGCCTCATTTCGTTCAATGAGCTGCGCCAAATTCACACGGCTCAGGAACTTGGAGGGGTTGATGCGCATTCCGGTCATGGCGGACACTGTATCCGGTGATGGCGGACACCGTCGGAGCGTAGCGACGCAAGCAGCTTAGCTATCTATCAGACTGTCCGCCATGGTTCAAGCGGTGGCGTTTTTTCGCATCGATTCCTTGGACGAGAGTTCGATGCGATGCGCGTTGTGGACGAGGCGATCGAGGATCGCATCGGCGATGCGGCCGCCGCCGAGATACTCGTGCCAGTCACCGACCGGCAACTGCGAAGTGACGATGATGGCGCCGGCGCCATATCGCTCCTCGATGGCTTCGAGCAGATCTTGCCGTTCGGGTTCGTTGAGGGCGGCGAGCCCGAAGTCGTCGATGACGAGGAGCGCCAGCTTGACCAGGCGTTTGAGCAGCCTGTCGTAAGTGCCCTGTGCCCTGGCCTGGACGAACTGGGCGAGCAGGGTCGGCAGGCGCAGGTACTGGACCGTGAAGCCTGAGCGGCAGGCATTGAGGCCGAGTGCCTGGGCGAGATAGCTCTTTCCCGCGCCGGACGGTCCGGTAATCAGGACCGACTGATGAGCGCCGATCCAGCGGTTTTGCGCGAGCTCGAGCACCTGGTTTTTGCGCAGGCCCCGTGGCGTGCGGTAGTCGATATTCTCGATGGCCGCTTCGCGCTCTTTGAACTTCGCGACGCGCAGTCGCGTCGTGAGCTTGCGGTTTTCGCGGTACAGCCATTCGTCGTCGACGATAAGGCCCAGGAACTCCTCTTTGCTCAGGCTCTGGTGATCGGCGCGCTCGAGGCGCTCGGTCACCGAGTGGGCCATGCCGTAGAGCTTCATGGCGATCATCTTGTCGTGGGTCTGTTCGAGCAACATGGGTGTCTCCTGTTGGTGGGTGTGGAATCAGTGGTAATAGCCGCCGCCGCGCACGTTCTCGGCGCCGAGGTGGTCGGCGTCGGCGGCGGTGTCTTGCTCGCCTCTGAGCGGTGCGGCTTCCATGTGCTGAGCGAGCATGGTCTTGACGGTGCGGTAGCAAGGCGACTGGATCCGGAACGCCTTGTCGCAGGCGCATTCAAGGCGTTCCACGCCGTGTTTCTTCGACAGGCGCAGGATGCCGAGCGCCGAGCGATAGCCTTGCTCGGGGTGTGGCTTTGAGCGGATCACGTGCTCGACCAGCGCCGCCGTGTGCGGCCCGATGGTCTGGCCCCAGCGGATCAGCCGCGAGGGCGTCCACTCAAGATGCGCCCGGTGCGAGGCGGGACGGTGCTCGGGGTTCGTGGTACAGGCGTATTTGACGAAGCTTCTCGCATGGCTCGCGATGCGCTTGCCCTTATGGAAGAGCTCGACCGTGCGGTGCGTGGCCCGGCACCACAGCGTCTCGCCGATCAGCGTGTAGGGGGCGCTGTAGAAGTGGTCGTCGAAGCTGACGTGATAGTCGATGTTGACCTTGACCTGCTTCCAGTCCGCATACGCGTAGGGCGTCGCCGGCAACGGCAGCAGTGCCGGCCGGTCGAGCCGCTCGTAGAGCGAGCGCCGGGACTCCTTCACGTGCCGCATGACACGGTCATTGAGCTTGACGAGAAGTTCGGCGATCGCGGCATTGAGCTCGGCGAGCGAGTAGAACGTACGATACCTGAGCACGGCCAGGATCCAGCGCTGGGCGACGAGGACGGCGGCCTCGGCCTTGGCCTTGTCGCGCGGCTTTCGCACCCGCGCCGGGATCACGCAGGTGCCGTAATGCTCGGCCAGATCGCGATAGGATGGGTTGAGCTCGGCCTCGTAGCGATCGGGCTTCGTGACGCCCGCGCGCAGATTATCCGGGATCGTCAGCGCGCTGACGCCTTGATAGAAGGTATACATCCGCACATGGCAGTCGAGCCAGGCCGACAGCGACTGCGATAAGGTCGCCGTCGCAAACGTGTAAGAGCTTGCGCCGAGCGCACCGACGAAGAGCTCTGTCTGGATCTTCTCGCCGGTAACAGGATCCGTCAGCGCAATGCCGTCGCAGAAGTCGACGAAGGTCTTCTCGCCCGGCCGGTGGTGTTGGCGCATGACGACGGAGAGCCTCTTCTCGAAGCGCCGGTAGAGCTCGGCGAACTGCGAGTACTGATAGCCGTCCGGGTGCTCGGCCTTGTACTCCGTCCAAAGCAGCATCAGCGTGACCTTGTGATCCCGCCGGGCCAGCTCCTCCCGGATCCGGACCCAGTCCGGCAGCGGTCGGGACCGGTACTTCGAGGGCTTGGCCGACGCGGACTTACCCTTGTATAGCCGCTGCTCGAGCGCTTCCTCGTCGAGGGCCTCGACGGCTTCCCAGGTCGAAAGCCCGGCCTCCGCCGCCCGCTGCAGGCACGTCGAGACCGCGCTCTTGCCACTGCCCACCGCCCGACTGATCCGCCGACAGCTCGTCACGCCCCCGAGCAGATGGAGTCGAAGAATATCCTTGATCTTGTGCATCGCAAGCCTCTGTTGGGCCACTGTGTCGCTCCTCGTCAAAAAGAGCGCAGCGTGGCCGTGAAAAAGGCTTGCGTCGAGACGCCCCGACCGGGGCCAACGGGCTACCGGCCCTGGGGCCGGCTCATCGCCAACAGCATTCCGAAATCATGGCGGACACCGTTCCGGTCAAGCCGTCAAAGTGTCCGCGTTCCGGCCGGAATACTGTCCGCCATGCCGCCGGAACGGTGTCCGCCATCGGTACGGAATCGTGTCCGGCATGGGCCGGAATACGCACCCACAGGACCTGGCCTGATTATGGTGAGATCGGAGTGGCCTGATTATGCCGAGAGGTGGCAAGTTCGTAGGGTGGATTGAGCGC
>DASWKF010000016.1:0-8184 GCA_036396795.1 Gammaproteobacteria bacterium
CCGGTCTCGAGCCAGCCATAGACGACGTAATTCCATAGCACCCGCCGAACGTAGTCGCGGGTCTCGTTGTAGGGAATATTCTCGATCCAGATATCCGCGTTCAGCGGCGGCGCGGGCAGCCACCGATCCGCCGCGCCGGGCCCGGCGTTGTAGGCCGCGAGCGCTACCGCGAGTTGCCCGTCATAGCGCTCGAGCAGCCGCTCGAGCTCGGCCGCCCCGAGCCGAATGTTGGTGTGTGCCTCGAGCAAATCCGCCTGTCCGCCTGGGCTTTCGCCGAGCTCTCGAAGGAGGCTCTCGGCCGTGCCGGGGTGAAGCTGCATGAGGCCGTGCGCTCCGGCGCTCGACACGGCGTCGGCCCGGAACAAGCTTTCCTGCCGAATGACCGCGTAGAGCAGTCTCGCTTCCAGGTCGGTTGCCCGGGCGGCTGCCTCAACCTCCTCTGCAAAAGGTGTCGGGTAGAGCAAAGCGTAGTCGTTGAACACGCCGAAACTCGTCGCGCTCGCAACGGCGAGGTCGTACCACTGCCATCGTGCCGCGAGATGGATGCTCTGCCGCCGCCCTTCTCTGTCGAAACGCGTGAAGGCGTCTCGCCATTCTCGCAGAGCCGCGACCGGCAGGTCGCAAAGCCGAAGCTCGCGCGCCCGCGCGAAGCCCGGATCGCTGGCAAGCACGCCGAGCGTTGGGCCGTCGACCGGTAACGCCTCGGGATGAGGCTCGATACGGCGGCGGAGATACGCAGCCGCCATGGCGGAGTAGTAGTTGTCGTCACCCAGCAGGCTTTCGAAGATCGCGTTCGCGGTGTGCCGGTCGCCCCGCTCGCCCGCGACACGCGCCGCCCAGTAGCGCCACCGAGCCGTCTCGCGCTGTTGTTGCGACATCGCAGCGATGCTGCTTTCGACGAGCTCCCAGTTGCCCGACCACAGCGCCGCGCGTGCGCGCCACTCGAGCGCGTAGTCGTCGAGCTCCCCTTCGGCCGCGGCAAAGTAGTGCAGCGCCTCGGGCCGTCGGTCCCAGGCCAGCCCCAGAGCCAACGCCAGCGAGTAGGCACCTGACGGCTCGGGACCCGCTTCGGCGGCCGCGACGATCGGCTCGTATCGAGCGAGCGCGGCGTCCGGGTCGTCGCGAGAAAGCCGCGACCAGCCGCTCAGAAGCGCATGCGGCTCAAATGCCTCCGAAGGCGCGGCGATATACGCGTCGATCGCGGCGGCGGGACTCTCGAGGAGATCGGCCCAACGCGCGAGCGGCAGCGCCCGATCCTCGGGCAACCGGCGCATGATCACGCGGGCAAAGCCGCTCTGCCCGCTCTCGAGCAGCATCCGCACTCGCCGCTCGATGAGGTTGTCGGTCAGGGCCCCTTCGTCGCGCAGCCACTGGAAAACGGGTTCGCATTCGAGTGGAAGCTGCTGTGCCGTGAGCCACTCCTCGACGATGAGCGGGGCCAAGCCGCTGAGGTCCTCGCGTCCGATGCGCGCATTCAGATATTGGCATCGGATGCGCGCGTCCGCGACCGCCGGCCGGTATTCATGCAGGAAATCGTCCCAACGCTCGCGACGCGCCAGGCTCGCGAGCCAGGCATAGCGCAGCGGCGAGGCCACCGGCTCGCCGTCATGATCCGCCAGGAACCGGCTCGCGGCCTCGTCCGCCGCCCCGGATGCCTGCTGCTCGGTCGCCAGCGCGCCGGCTATGCGCTCTGCCTGCAAATAGGCGTAAATCGGATAGCGCTGCAATCCCTCGCTGTCCGGCACCGGAGGCGGCTTGCCGGCACGGGCGAGCTCCAAGGCGGCTTGAAACTCCAATCGCTGCTCGACCCAGGCATCGGCAGGCGATTCGCCGTCGTCGTGCTGCGCGAGCGCGCCGCCTGCTGCCATCGCCAGCAGCAGCGCGGCGATACTCACACCACGGGCGATCGTGACCGCCTTTGGAGAGACTTGATCGCGCATTGCATCGCATGCTAACGAGAACTCGTGTCGGATCCAAGACGGGCTCCGCAGGCGCGATCGCTATCCGGCCATCGTGAACGTAATCATGTTCCGTACACCCGCAACTTCGACAGCCTCGCCATCGATGACTCGCGGCTTGTATCTGAACTTGAGCGCAGCCTCGATCGCGGGTCGTTCGAACAACGGGGCCGTGGACTCGATCACTTTGACGTCCCTCACGACGCCGGTTCGCGTAACTACGAACTCGAGCAGCACATGGCCTTCCAATTTTCTCGCCAGCGCCCGAGCCGGATAGACGGGTGCCACCTTGACGATGGGCAGATACTCCCCGTCGCTGACGCCGAAGCCGACCTTGCCAAGGCTCAGGCTCGCTTCCATCGCCGGAGCGGCGACGGATACCGCCATCGAGTTGTCGAAGGCGTCGCTGTACTCCGGCGTGGGCGTATCCGGGCGCTGCTCGGGCTCCGGCGGCCTTTCCGGCTTGACTTCCTTGGTCTCGACGACCTCATTGCGCTCGACTCGAACGAAGTTGCCGATGCGGTAGGCTTGCGACTCCGTGTACGCAGCCTGCCCAGTCGCAATCATCAACTGCATCACGAAAAGCAGGCAGGAAGTTACACAGGCTCCGATGACAATGGAAAACGCGTACCTGAAAATCATGGTCTCTCCTCCGTGAGATACTCAAAATAAATCATTGCCGCATTCGCATGATAGCGACCCTATGTGAAGAGATTAAGACACCCCCGAGGTCTCACAAGCGAAATCTATTGTTGCGATGCCTGAATCGGAGTCACGCGCTGCGATTTCGCCCCTTTGTTTCGATTGGAGCCATGTCGCCAAACAAAGACATCGGTTTCGCGCAGGTATCAGGTGACACTGACAGATCCAAAAAAAAGGGGTAGCGAGGCTACCCCTTCATGAGCGAAGCTGATGTTGTCTAGAATTCGGCTCTAAATCCAAGGCTCAAGGTATCGATATCGTCGGCAAGCTCGGATCTCAACATGAACGCGAACCGGTCGGTGAAGTAATACCGGCCGAGGATCGACACGCCCGTGTCGCTGCCGCCCTCGTCGAAGTTCACGTACTGAAGGCTGGCTTCGATTTGGAAGGCATCGGTGAGCTGGGTTCTGATTCCAGCGCCCAAGCCCAAACCGTCGTCGTCGATACTGAACCCGCCCGACTCGACTTCCTGGTTCACGTAAGACAAGGTCGCGACAAAATCCAGCGTGTTGCTGAACGAATGCCAGAAACCGGCGCCTACCTCGAGCTCCGTTCCATCGACATCAAAGTCAAAGTTCTGATCTTCCCAGTGACCGTGCAGAAACAGCTGATCGTTCAACTGCATCGATCCGCTGAATCGATAGCCGTCACCTTCCACGTCGAGGTTGCCGATGTCCAGGTCGACATCGACGTAGCTGACCTCGACCCCGGTATAGACGAACTCGGCCATACCGACGCTCGGAATCAGCAACGTGGCGGCAACAAATCCCACTGCTCTAAGTTGCATCACATTTCTCCCAGATTGAGTACGCGATGCGCATGGTATTGATCAATTTTTCGCCAAAGCGGGAGCCCGCTCACAGATTCCGGACTTTGGCGGTAAAGCGACAGAAACGCAGCTTATGTCCTATTCACGATTGCGTTGTGCGGCCTGTGCTCCAAGCGGACCAAGCAATGGGCCGCTGACCCGGCCTGAACTTCGACGCAAAAACACCACGCGCTCGCTGGTGCCCGTCAGGAGCGCGCGAGAGCGGTATCCGACGGTTAGTTGATTTCATAAGTGATCTTGTTCTTGACGCCCGTTATCGCGACCGGGACACCGTCGACAATCGTCGGCATGTAAACGAACTGCTCGGCGGCGTCGATCGATGTTTGATCGAACATGCTGTCGGTGGATTCGACGAGGACGATGTCCGCGGTCCGGCCCGTCATCGTAACCGTGAATTGAACGACGGCATAGCCTTCGGTCTTCGATTCCAAGGCCGATTGAGGGTAGATCGGCGGTGTCTTCACGAGAGGCAAATAGTCCTCATCGCTCGGCACCGCGCCGGCGTCGGCGAGGAGTATTTTGTTCGACAGGGCGTCGGAACGCTCGAGCTCTTTGTCGATATAGGCAATCCAGGACTCCGCCGTCTCGGACTGATACCACGACGAGCTCGGATCCTCACGCATCCGTTCGGCCAGGCTCTTAG
Source organism: Gammaproteobacteria bacterium (assembly GCA_036396795.1). Taxonomy (GTDB): domain Bacteria; phylum Pseudomonadota; class Gammaproteobacteria; order Steroidobacterales; family Rariloculaceae; genus JAHEEM01. The sequence continues at coordinate 4,133 of DASWKF010000016.1, forward strand.
CGGCCGCGTACCGCTGCATCTCGGTCAAATACCGGACCCGCAGCGAGTTAGCCTCGTCGCTCACGCTGCCGAAGCGAACCGCCTCGAGCAGGTAGCGCGCGCCGCGAGCGACGGCGGTGCGGTTACGGCTTGCAATGGACACCTCGGCAAGACGAACAAACAGCTCAGCGGATTGAGTCTCATAGGCTCGCCGCTCGACCTCGTCGAACGCCGGCAACAGCACGTCCTGCAGCTCGGGCTTCGACACGAGGCCTTCCGTCTTGAGCAAGGACCCGCAATAGTCGCACTCAGGGTCTTCGCTGTCCTCCGGACGCATGAGGTAGTCCGCCATCGTGCGCACGGCCTGAGCGTGCATATCGTCGTCGAGGTAGTCAGCCACGAGCGCTTCGAGCTCCGAGCTGTCTTTGGGGCCTGCCGCCGCGATCCGCCGCAAGGCGTCGTCATCGTGCGCCGTGCTCGGCTGGCTCCTGCTCGGCTCCTGTGATCGCAGGCTCGCGAGCGGGACGACGACGCAAAGCGCCGCTACGGAAGCAACAATAATCCTCGTCGTGTTCACGTTGGCTCTCCTCGTGCGCGTATCGAGTATCAGCTCGATGCGACGTTTAATTGCCGACCCGGCCGCCATGGGAATCGCGGGGCTCGAAGGTGCCATTTCCGCATAGATCTCTCGCGCGAGCGCGACCAGCTGTTTCGCATAATCCGACCGGCTTGCGCCCCGCTGTAACACACGGTCGTCGCAGGCGTTCTCCGCCTCAACGGCCATGAACCGCGCGGCAAGCCACACCAGCGGCTGAAACCAGTACAAAGCGCAGCAAATGCGCGCCGCCATCAGCACCGGCAGATCGAAGCGCGCGATGTGCGCGATCTCATGGACGACTGCATTGCGGCGGTCGCTTTCCGTCCAACATGCAAAACCGCGCGGCAATACCAGGATGGGGTTCCGACATCCCCAGACCCATGGGGTCTGGTGCACGTCGCTCACGCGAATGCTGATCCGGCGCCGAACGCCGTGCTCGCGTCGAAGGGCCTCGACGAGATCGAGCACGTTCCTGTCCGTAACCTCCGCGAAGCCGCGAGTGAGCCGCGCTACACTCAACGACTTGAGCCGCAGGGTCAGCAGCAGGAGCCCCGCGACCACGATGTAGATCAGGCTGATCACGAATGCAGCATCCGCGCCGAGCCGTGTCGCAACCGGCATCGTCGCGGGGCTAGGGAGCGCCGTCGCCGGCGCAGCTCGAGCCGCCGCCTGCGAGGTCGAGTCCTCGAGCGCTCCTGCCGGGGCAGGCAACGCGTCGCCCGGACGAAACGTGCTCACCGGCAGATCGAACGACGGCAGGGTGATCGAGAGCGCGGGCAGCAGCAGCAACGATCCCACGACCACGACCCAGAGCAAATGACGCTCTTCCGCCGATCTACGCCGCATGGCGGCCGCAATCGTGAAGGCGAAGATCAAGATCACACTGCTCTTGACGAGGGCGTCCGCAAGCAGCCAACTGAAAGTGCTAGCCATGGTGTTTCTCCCCGGCCTCCACGATGGTCTTTGCGAGCTCGTCCAATTCCTCCTTGGAAAGCTGCTTGGCGGAGATGCCCAATAAGGCATTCATCATGTGCAGAGGCGAGCCGTCGAAGAAGGTATCCATGATCCTGCGCAAGGCCGCCTGACGTGTCCTTCGCGGATCCTCCGCGGCTCGATAAACGTACCGCGGACCCTCCTCCTTGTAGCTCAGGAAACCTTGCTCGACGAGGCGAGTCAGCACTGCACGCACGGCCGAATAGCTCGGCGCATTCGGCAGTCGCCGCTGGACATCCTTCGCAGTGGCCGTCTTGAGCTCGAAGATCACGTCCATGACCTGTCGCTCGCGGCGGGAGAGATTCTCGGCGTTGGCCATCGCAAGTACTCCGGAAAGTGCTATTTTATTAGCATACTGCTAAAAAACTAGCACCTAGAGGCCGGCCTGTCAAGCCATGCGAATGCCTGCGCGCAGGCGCGCCGTCGCGGTCACGATAGTCGTTTTCTCGCGACCCGGAGCGGATGCCAAGCGAACGCCAGAAGTCGCTGCGCCGACCGTGAGCTGTCGCCAAATTGCGACGTGGTAAAGCTCACCTCGGCTGAAATCTTTCGGTCATTCATCTAGAATCTGCGCATCGAGAGAGCACGATCGTTCTGCGCGTTCGACTCGCCCAAGGAGACAGGCCCATGATTTCACGACGACGATTGCTAGTCGCCACGATGCTGATGACGATGTCGGGTTCGGCGTTGCCGCAGGAGGTGCAGGACTTCTCCGAGACGATCAACATGTTCCGGCAGATTCCGCAGGTCGCGCCGTACTTCGACACAAGCTACGGCTACGCCGTATGGCGCACGATCGGGCGCGGCGGTATAGGCATCGGTGGGGCGACCGGGCTCGGGCAAGTCTACGTCAACGGCCAGGTCACGGGTTTCAGCCGGCTCGTCGATGTCTCGATCGGTTTTCAGCTCGGCGGACAGGCTTATCGGCAGATCATCTTCTTCGAGAACCAAGCCGCCTATGAAGATTTCACCGGCGGCAACTTCGAGTTCGACGCGCAAGCTTCAGCGGTGGCGGTGACCGCCAGCGCGCAAGCGTCATCCGGAACTCAGGGAAGCACCGCGACGGCGGGCGCCTCGGGCTCGGGCCAGGCGGTGGCCGCCGGCGGCTACCAGTACGGCATGCGCATCTTTACGATCGCGACCGGCGGGCTCATGTATCAGGCCACGATTGCCGGGCAGAGCTATAACTTCCGGCCCGTCGGGCAATAGGCAAGAGCGTTCCGCGCTAGCGCGGCTGAACCGGGTCGCCGCCGAGGTACACAGTCCCGACGTCGGCGTTGCAGCCGCCCTCGGGGACCGTCTGGCCGCAGCTGACGAGGCGCTCGTCGGTCCTCGCGAGAGCGCCGAAGTTGCGGCCGTCCCGCAGCGGATTGAGCGTCAGATTGATGATCGTGCCGACGGGGAAACTCTCGGCGGTTACGCCCCGACGCGCGATTTGCGCCGCCGGCCCGGTCTCCACGCCCCAACGCACCGCCTCGCCCTTGTCGTCCAGCACGGCCTCGCCATCGGGTCCGATCACCTCGAAGATGATCTGCGCGTGATTCGCACCGGGAATGATCTGAAGCAGCCGGCCCGTGAAGTTTCTGGTGACTTTCTGGTCGTACATGGCGAACGAATGATGCGCTTGGACGGGTGTGGCGAGAAACGTCCCGCAGATCGCAACGCCGAGCAAGCTCCGCGAGCATATCCGTTCGATCTCTGAATAGACGCCTGCGTGCATCATGGTCGCTCCCTCCCCCTCACGGCTGGCTGCTAGTCTTCAGGGCGAGCCCAGCCTTGCTCGAAATGCTGTTCCCAGTTCTTCGCCCACGGCCGGTTGTAGTAATCGATATAGTCCTCATCCAGAAAGATTCGCTGTGTCGGCCGTCCGTCGGGGCCGTTGACGATCTGGCTCATCGTGCGGCACTCGATGAACGTGTAGCGTAGCTCCGGGTCGGTCACGGCTCCACTCGGCTGCCAAGGCGTAACCGCGTGCAGCGGCTGGGTGAAAGCCTCCGGATCATAGAAGGTCGTCTCGACGACCAGACCTTCGCCGTTCTCGGCGGGCCGGATGACTTCGATGATCTCCAAGGAACCGCTGTATTCGAACATCGAATGTGACAGCGTCCAGCCCTGGACATTGGCCGTCCATGCGATAAGGGTATCTCCGCTCCAGAAGCCGACCGTCTCGCCATACCACTGCGGCACGAGCTGCGTGTGCTCGGCGCCGATCAACACCTTGCGTAGAAAATTGTCCGCAACTCCGCTCAAGAGCTGCACTTGCTGCGGAGTCACCAGCACTTCGATGTCACGAATCGCGAACTCGGCCCACCAGCGCATCAATCCCTCGGGATAGCAGAACGATGCGTTCCATTGCGGAGAATTGCTCACGGCCTCGTGAAAATTCATCTGCATCATGCGCTTTCGATATTCCGGCGTCAGCAGCGACAGCATCGTGGCGGTCTGGAGGTTCCGCCCGTAGATCCACTGCTCGTCTCTGTCC
>DASWKF010000017.1:0-219338 GCA_036396795.1 Gammaproteobacteria bacterium
CTATCATGCGAGCCGTATCGAGCCCTCCTGGGCCCAGGAGAAAACGCTCGTGGCGAGCATCGGCCGGCATATTTTCTACGAGTGACGATCTCGAGGAACGTCGTTTTGGAGGGGGGAAGCATGATGTCACGAATCCGGTTACGGCGGACGGCCGCGGCGACCGTTACGCTCATCGCAGTTTTCACTTTGGCGGCTGGTGCGCAGTCGCCGTCTTCACCCGATTACGAGATTCTGATTCTCAACGGCCGGATTCTCGACGGCACCGGAAATCCCTGGTTCGCCGGCGATGTTGCGATCCGGGACGGCCGTATCGTCGAGGTCGGAACGATTCGCGATGCGACCGCGCAGCGAGTCATCGATGCCAGCGGGCTGGTCGTCGCCCCCGGTTTCATCGATTTGCACGGACATTCGACGACCGCGCTTCTGAGCGACGGCAACGGCGAGAGCAAGCTTCGTCAGGGCGTGACGCTGGAAGTCGTCGGTGAGGGCGAGTCTCCGGCGCCGGCCAATGAGCCGGCCGAAGGCCGGTCGTGGGCGACCTTCACGGACTATTTCGCGGACTTGATGCGCGACGGTATCTCGATGAACTTGATCGCGCACGTGTCGTACAACCAGATTCGGCGTGCCGTGATGGGGTATGAGGAGAGCCCCGCGACGTCGGCGGAGCTCGAGCGCATGCGGCAACTGACCGCACGCTCGATGGAACAGGGGGCCTGGGGGATGACGAGCGAGTTCCCCAGCGGTGGTCCCGAGCACATTGAAGAGGTCATAGAGCTCGCCAAGGTCGTTGCTGAGCGCGGCGGCAACTTCACGTCGCACACCGGCAGTGAGGGATTCGAGCAGGCAGCCGAGCTCAATGCCGCCTTCCGCATCGCCGAGGAAGCGCGGATCCCAGTGCACACGTTTCACTTGAAGGTTCGTTCCCGAGAGAACTGGGGCACAGTGCGGAAATACCTCGATCAAGTAGAGGCGGCTCGTGCGCGCGGTCTCGACATCACGGCCAATCAGTACCCGTACACGGCGATGAACCACGGCTGGGCGGAGTTCTTTCCGCTGTGGGCGAGAGAGGGCGGTCCGGAGGCCTTTGCGGCGCGCCTGAACGATCCGGCTACGCGCGGACGCATCAAGGCCGATCCGGACTTCAGAATCTGGTCCGAGGAGCACGGCGGCTGGGACGGTATCGTCCTCGGTTACGCCGCGCACACGCGCAGAACGGAATACGAGGGAATGACGATCGCCGAGATCGCAGAGCTGCGAGGCGATTCCGATCCGGCCGACACCTGCCTGGCACTGATGGCGGAGGAGAACGGGCGCGTTCGCGGGTTGTTCCACACGATGTCGGAGGAGGACGTGCGGCTGATCATGCGCCAGCCTTGGGTGGCGGTGGCAAGCGACGGGCAGGCCGTCAACATGGACAACTACCCGGGCCTGCCACATCCGCGGTATTTCGGCTCGAACGCGCGCGTCCTGGGTCACTACGTGCGCGAGGAAAGAGTCCTTACGCTCGAGGATGCGGTGCGCAAGATGACGTCGTTGCCGGCGCAGATACTCGGTCTATCGGACCGCGGTCAGGTCCGCGAAGGCTTCATGGCCGATCTCGCGATCTTCGATCCCGCTACCGTGCGTGCCACGAATTCGTTCGACAACCCCAAGTCGTACGCCGAAGGCGTCTACTATACGATCGTCAACGGCGTGCTCGTGATCGATGAAGGCGAGCATACGGGCGCCCGCCCGGGACGTCCGCTCTTCGGCCATGGTTACAAGCCGGACGCCACGTAGGGACGGCACACGGACGAAGGCCGGCTATCCGCCGAGTTGTCCTCCGGTCACCACGTATAGCGCACCCGATAGCGAACGACGACATCGCCGTCGGCCGCGACCGTCACGGGAAAGTGAATCGTGCGACTATCCTCGCGCTCGTAGTCGTGGGTCGCCTCGACGATGTCGTTGGTCGCCCAGCGGAACAGCGACTCCTTGACGATGACCTCGACGGGCTCGGTCTTGTGGTTTCGCAGCGTAACCTCGATGGTTTCTTGCATGCGCTCAGACCCCGTGTCGATCTCGAAGTTGACCTGGCGGCGCTCGCCGACGACGTCGAATGCCGAGCCGAGCCGGAGCAGCACGGTTTCGTCCCGGGGCGTATGCTCGATCACGTTCTCGCCGATGAGCTCGAGGCTGTCGTCCGACTCGTCGAGCTGCGAAACACGTACGCGTCCGGCCGGGAGCGGGATGCCGAGGCCCGATTCCTCGTCGTTGTCGAACTCCAGGTAAACGTCGACCTTCGTATTCATCGGGATCCCGAGATCCCGATCCGTCATGGGCCTGTCCCCGAAGGTGTAGTAGGGCATTGCGCCGTAGTAGACGAGCAGCTTTCTCGCCGGCACGCGCGCGAGCGCCGGAAACAGCTCGATCTGCCGCGTCGAGTTGTTCGGAATCGACGTCTGCCGGCCGAGCGTGTAAAGGTGAAACTCGAAGAAGCTGCGCTCCTCGAATCCGGCGGCGTCCGCGGCGGCCGTGTCGAACGCCTCGACGCGCATGCGTGTCGGCATGCCGGGCGGCTCGATGCGATTGACGTCGCCGGCGATGAGCTTGAGACGGGCGTCGTCGTAGCTAGCGCCGGATTGATTGAGAACGCTGACCCAGGCTCCCACGTCTAGAAAGCCGCTGTTCTCATCGGCGCCGGCTTCAAAGGTCAAGTTGTAGTCGGCCCACCAGGTGATCCCTGTGGTTTGATAGCTGACCCTCGTTTGATGCGTGCCGGCGCGATTCGCCATGAGATCCCAGGCCAAGGTCGGCCGCGTGATGAGCCCGCCAGGCAGCTCGGGGAAATGGATGTTGCTGTAATCGTTAATGGAATGGATTCGACCGTCGTCGCCGGCGAGCACGAGCGTGCCGTCGGCGGTGAGCAGCCGGCCGCTAATCTGCGTCAACCCATTCGCGGATTGCTGGTCGATCGTGATCACCTGATCGATGTATCGCTCCATGAGCTTCTGGGAGCTGACGAGATCGAACTGGTAGCCTTGCTCGAGCACGCGCGTGCTCGGGTCGGTCAAGGACTCGAAGCGCACGGTCGTCGGGTCTATGTACGCTGCGACGTTCGTCAGGTTCACGCGATTGCGCCCACGCGTCAGATCGAACTGCGCGGATTGACGCACCATGGCATAGCCGGGCACCGATTGCCCGAAATAGCTGCCTTGACCCGGAACCGGCCGGTACAACTCCGGCGGAATCGCGCCTGGCCGGGCGCTGGAGTAAATCGTCAGGCTCGTACCGGCATTGTCGTCCTGCGCGAACGCCGGGCCGGCGGACGCCGTGCAGGCCGCTGCGAGGCAGGCAAGTCGTGCGCCTGAGGAGAAACGGCTCGTCCGAGACATGGTCGGCTCCTTGCAATCAGTGTTGATCCAGCCCTAATGAACGCGTGAGCCTTGCGAGCGGGGTTAACGCAATCGCGATTCGGTTGCGGGCCTCCATTGGGACCTGTTCCGACAAACCTGACCAGGTATTTTTTCTTGTATTCTGGCGAGTTACTGTCACAATTCAAAGCAGGTTCAAAGGGGGGGCGCTCGACGTCGAAAGTTCGCGCCGACCGATGGTTGACCAGGCGAAAATCCGCGAAGAGCCTTCGGCTCTATCGGCGAGCTTGAGGCAAGCGCGCAGTGCCGCGCAAGGGCTTCGAGGCGTCGGCCTCGACCTGATATGCACTCAGGTGGCCGTCGATTTTCAATCTATCCGGCTCGAGACCGCGGAAGAACGGCTTCGCTCCGGGTTGCGCCTTTTGACCGAAACGAGCGGTGCCGAGGCGATGTTCATCGCGTTGCTCGACGGCCGCGGTGAAGCCTTCGAGTCGATCTACGCGGCGCGCGCGACCTTCGCCGTCTGCAATCCCGAAGTGCTTCAGGATCGGCGTATCGCCGAGTTCCCGTGGATAAGACAGCAGCTCGGGCACTTGAAGTTGCTCGAGATCAAGGACACGGCGATACCCGCGCCCGCGCAGACGCAGGACGCGGCAAACCTGGCCGAGTTGAACATCGCGTCGCTGCTTGCCGTGGGTTTCGAGATTGGCGGCGTGGCGGGCGGGCTGTTGGGCGTTTGCAGCTCGCAGCCGCAGCTGAACTGGGGCGCGAATCTGCCTCTCGCTTTGAAGCTCATCGGCGCGAGCTGTGCGAGCGGCCTCGACCGAATACAGCTGCGCGAGAATCTCCTCGTGCTGCAGGAAAGAGACGACCTCGTCACGACGACGGCGAATGACGGGCTTTGGGACTACGACGTCCGCAACAACAGTATGTATTTCTCGCCGCGGTGGCGCGCGATGCTGGGCTATTCGGACGACGACGCGATCCCGGAGTGGCGGTTGCTCGTGCATCCGGACGACATGGCGAAGGTTCAGATTCAACTGCGCGAGCATATCGAGGGTCAGCGAGGATTGTTCGAGAGCGTACACCGCATGCGCCACGCCGACGGCGACTGGCGCTGGGTGCAGAGCCGCGTTCAAGGCAAGCTCGATGCCAACGGGCGGCTGCGTCGTCTGGTCGGCGTCGAGACCGATATCACGGAGCAGAGGCTTTATGAAGAGGCCCTATTTCGTGAGAAGGAGAGCGCGCAGATTACGCTCCAGTCGATCGGAGACGGGGTGGTTACGACGGATGCCCAGGCGCGCGTTCAGTATCTGAACCCCGTTGCCGAGGAGCTCACAGGGTGGAAGCTCGACGACGCCGTCGGAGCCTCCATAGACGAGATCTTCCGCGGATTTCACGAGGAGACCTGCGAGCCCGTCGAAAACCCGGTCACCGTATCGATGCGCCGCAATCGCCCGACCAAATCCGTGCGGCCGACCCTGTTGATCCGCCGCGACGGCAACGAGCTCTACATCGAAAGCACGGCGGCGCCGATTCGCGACGTCAACGGCAACGTGCTGGGCGGCGTGTTGGTGTTCCATGACGTCAGTGAGGCCAGGGAGCTCAACAACAAGTTGAGCTTCCACGCGAGCCACGACAGCCTGACGCACCTCGTCAACCGGGCGGAGTTCGAGAAGCGTCTCGCAAGGGCATTGAAGAGTGCCAAGGCCAAGGAGACCTCGTACGCGCTGCTGCATCTGGATTTGGACCAATTCAAGATCATCAACGACGCCTGCGGGCATTCGGCCGGCGACGAAATGCTGCGGCAGCTCAGCGCGCTGCTCAAGGCCAAGATTCGCTGGCGCGATACGCTTTCGCGCCTCGGCGGGGACGAGTTCGGCGTGCTGCTCGAGAGCTGCACGATGGACGAGGCGATGCGCACCGCCGAGGCCCTGCGGGAGACCGTCAACGAGTTCCGCTTCGTTTGGGACGACAGAACCTTCCGGCTCGGCGTCAGTGTCGGCGTCGTGCCGATACTCGTGACCTCGGAAGACGTCGCCTCACTGATCAGTGCCGCCGACAGCGCCTGCGCGGCGGCCAAGGAAGGCGGCCGCAATCGCGTCTATACCTATGAGGAATCGGATATAGACCTCATGCGGCGCCGCAAGGAAATGCAGTGGGCTGCGCGAATCAACAACGCGCTCGAGGAGAACCGTTTCGAGCTGTTCAGGCAGACGATTCAACCGCTACAGCCTGGGATGGATACCGGCGCGCACTACGAGCTGCTGTTGCGGATGCGCGATGAGAACGGCACGTTCATCTCGCCCGAGCTCTTCATCGCTGCGGCGGAGCGTTACGGAATCACGCCGGGCATAGATCGCTGGGTCATCTCGCACGCGTTCCGTTGGCTCGTCTCGGAGGCCGACGAGCGGGAGCGTCTGGTGCTGTGCTCGATCAATCTATCCGGGCAGAGCCTCGCCGACGAGAAGTTTCTGCCCTTCGTGATCGAGCAGTTCCGCACCAGTGGCCTCGACGGCTCGCGGATCTGTTTCGAGATCACGGAGACTTCGGCCATCGCGAGCTACTCGCAGGCAAATCGCTTCATACATGCGCTGCAGGATCTCGGCTGCAAGTTCGCGCTCGACGATTTCGGCACGGGCCTGTCTTCTTTCGGCTACCTCAAGCACTTTCCAGTGGATTTCCTGAAGATTGACGGCAGCTTTGTCAAAGAGATTCTTCACGACCCCATCGATCGCGAAATGGTGCGCTCCATCAATGAGATCGGTCATCTGACCGGCAAGCAAACCATCGCCGAGTTCGCGGAGAACTCCGAGATCATCACGATGCTGCGCGGCATGGGCGTCGACTACGCCCAGGGCTACGGCGTAGCTGAGCCGAAGCGCCTCATTCGCGCGGTCGCCTGATCGTCGAGTTCTGCCGCGTCACACGAACCGCATCGAGTAATCGGTGGCGCGGACATGCTTCGTTATCTCGCCGACCGAGATGAAATCCACACCGGTCTCGGCGACGGCGCGCACGTTCCCCAGGTTGATTCCCCCTGAGGCCTCGAGCTCGAGCTCGCGCCGGCCGGCGTCGCGTAGATTGACGGCCTGCCGCAGATCTTCGATGCTGAAATTGTCCAACAGCACGCGCTTGGCCGTCGTCGTGAGCGCTTCCCGAAGCTGCTCCAGAGTCTCAACCTCCACCTCGATCAGGACGGGGCCGTCTTGCGCTTCCGCCGCCACGACCGCTCGCGTCAGACCGCCGGCGGCGGCAATGTGATTTTCCTTGATCAGCACCGCGTCGTAGAGGCCCATGCGGTGGTTGCTGCCGCCACCGCAGGCCACCGCGTACTTCTGCGCGGATCGCAGCCCGGGTATGGTCTTTCGAGTGTCCAATATGCGCGCCCGCGTGCCCCGGATCGCCGAAACGAAGGCGCGCGTCGCCGTCGCCGTACCGGAAAGCAGTTGCAGGAAATTGAGCGCCGTGCGCTCGCCGGTCAAAATCGCGCGGGCCGGCCCCGTCATTCGGCACACCGTTGCTTGCGGCGAGAGCGCATCGCCGTCGGCGTATAGCCAACGGGTCTCGATACTCGGATCGAGTTGCTCGAAGACCTGGTCGAACCACGGCAGACCGCAGAGCACGGCCTCGTCGCGGACGACGACCGACGCCTCTGCGACGCTGCGCTCGCCGATGAGTCCAGCCGTCAGATCGCCGCTGCCGATATCCTCCGCCAGGGCGATCGACACGGCCCTGGCGATAGCGTCGGTCTCAGCTTGGGTCACACGCGTCGCCTGCATTACCTACGGCCGAGATAGAGAGGCCCGGCGAGTACCCCCGCCGGGCCGGGAAGAAGTCGGCTAGATGAAGAAGCCGTGATGCGAGCCGACCATGCTCATCAGCATTGGGATGGACAGCATGGTGTTCGAACGCGATGCGAGAAATGCCACGCGCCGTGCTCTTGCGATTTCCTCGGCCGAGGCCTCCACCATGCCCAAGATTTTCTTCTGATTGGGCCAGATCAGGACCCAGACGTTGAACAGCATGATCGTGCCGAGCCAGGCGCCGATGCCGATGGTCATTTGCGCGGCAGGACTGCCGTTCCCGGGGATCCAACCGAGGGTAAACGCGCCTATCAGGCCTAGCTGGTCTTGGCGGAACAGATAGGTGGCGCCGGTCAACCAGGTGACGACCGCGCCCCAACGAAACCAGAGCAGTGCTCGAGGAGCGACATATTTGGATATGCCCGCGCCGCCTGGACCGCCTTCGTCGGCGGCGGCCTGGGCCAACGCCGGCACCTGCACGAAATTGAAGTAATAGAGCAGCCCGATCCAGGTGATTCCGGCTAGAACATGGAGCCATAGAATCATTGCGGCTTCGCCGCCCGTGCCCACGATCGTGAGTGGTAGGAGCGCGATCACGACGGCGATCACGAGGCCGGCTATGATGGTTCCCCTGATAGTATTCAATGGATTCATAAAAGGCCCTCCCTACGGGTTATTCTATTTTGTGCTTTGCCGTTGGCCCGCCTGCGGCGCGGCTCGGCGAGTCAGGGCTTGAAGAATAGGTTAGAGGTACGCATTATTCAATTATTGTCGATCGGCTCGGACCTTGACTTCGCCAGAAGTCAGTGAGCCGAACTCCGGTAAAGTTAGCGTAGAGGTGATCTCACATGGACGTCAACGCGCGCATCGAGAAGCAGCTGAAAAGCCATCCCGTGATGCTCTACATGAAAGGCACTCCGGATTTTCCTCAGTGCGGCTTCTCGGCGCAGACCGTGGCCGCGCTGCGCGCAGTCGGCGCCGAATTTGAGTTTGTAAATATCTTCGAAGACCCGGAGATACGCGAGGGCCTGAAGGTCTACTCGAACTGGCCGACGTTTCCCCAGCTCTACATCAACGGTGAGCTGATCGGCGGTTGCGATATTGCCTTGGAGCTCTACCAGTCGGGAGAGCTCAAGCAGCTCGTTGACGGTGCCGCCGGCGGCCAGGCGGCTACGGAAAGCGCCGGCCGTTAGGCGCTAACGTCGTCGCGTAGTCGCTTTACGCATTCGCAAAAGAGCAAAGCGGTCATCTTCGCGTCATAGAGCGCGGAGTGCGCTTGACTGTCGTCCCATTCCAGGCCCGCCGCCGCAACGGCGCGTCCGAGGACGGTCTGGCCGAAGACCACGCCCGCCAGGGTCACCGTGTCGAAGCTCGAGAACGGATGAAACGGATTGCGCTTGACGTCGGCGCGCTCGACGGCCGCGTTGAGGAATTGAAGATCGAAGAACGCATTGTGACCTACCAGGATCGCGCGTGTGCACTCGTGCTCTTTGACGGCTTTCCTGATCGTCTTGAAGATTTCCCGCAGTGCGTCGCCTTCGTCCACGGCCAGGCGCAGCGGGTGATGCGGGTCGATGCCGGTGATCTGCAACGACGCCGGATCGAGTCTGCCGCCGGGGAACGGCTTGACGTGGTAGCGTACGGCTTCCGCAGGCGCCAACCGACCCTGTGTGTCCAGGTCGAGCAGCACGGCGGCGATCTCGAGCAAGGCATCCGTCGCCGGATTGAATCCGCCGGTCTCGACGTCGACGACGACGGGTAGAAAGCCGCGAAAGCGTTCGGCCATCGCGACGGAATGCCTGGCTTCGTTCGACTTGAGCTCTTGCGGCGCCTCGCTCATGCCAGCTGCTTTGCCAGCGCAGTCGGGGTATTCTCACGCAACAACTCCAAGGTGAGGCCGACGCCGAAGCCGGTGATCTCCGTGGGAATGTGCGCCAACCCCTCCTTCTTTTGGCCGGCGCTCAGATCCAAATGCACCCAGGGAATCGAAGTCGGAACGAAACGCGCTAGAAATCTGGCGGCGAGGATGTGATCCCCGGAGCCCGAGGTCGCGCATTGCTTGACGTCGGCAATGTCACTGCGCAGCGCGTCGTCGAAGTCGGCATCCATCGGGAACGGCCACACGCGTTCGCCGCAAGCCTCTCCCGCGCGCCTCAGCAGCGCATTTGCAGCCGAACGATTGCTGAAGACCCCGCTATACCGCTCGGTCAGCGCACCGATGCAGGCCCCGGTCAGCGTTGCATAGTCGATGATCATCGCCGGCTGTTCCCGGGCCGCGAGCGCCAGCGTGTCAGCCAGCACCATGCGGCCTTCAGCGTCGGTGTGTATGACCTGTATGGTGGTGCCGTTCGCCGCCCTGACGAGATCCTGGGACTTGTAAGCCGTCGCCGAGATGCGGTTCTCGGTGATCGAGAGCCAGGCCTCCACGCCGTAGGGGACCTCGAGCGTCGCAAGTGCGATCAGGCTGCCCAGCGCGACGGCGCTACCCTGCATGTCCGTGTGCATGTCTAGCATGCTCGTGAACGGCTTGAGATTGGTGCCGCCGGTGTCGAAGAGAATGCCCTTGCCGACGAGACAGAGCTCGGGCTTTTTCCCTCTCGCGGGCGCGTGGCGAAGCCGCACGATCCCCGCGTCCCTGTCCGAATTGCCTTGCGATACGGCGAGAAACGCGCCCGCGCCGAGGCGCGACAACTTCCGTTCGTCGAGGAACTCGAAGCTCAGGCCGAATTCCTTGCTCAAGGAGCGCAACGCGTTGCGGTAGGTTTTTGCAGTGAGCTCGTTGGGCGGCAGGGCGGTGAACCATCGCGCGACGTTGTTGCCGAGAGCCCACGCGCAAAGCTCCGCGAGCGGCAGCTGCGCACCCACGGCGAACAGCCTGATCGCAGTCAAGGCTCGCTCGTGCTTCCGCTCGCTCTTGAAGCTCGGCATCTCGAAGCTTGCGGCCAGCGCCGACAGGACGAGAGCCGTCAGCGCTTGTAGCTCCTCGGGCTCATCGAGACCGACGGCGAGGATCCCGAGACTCGACGGCTTGTCCCGTCGTGCGATCGCTATCAGCTTGCGCGCCCAGCTCAGTTGTGCGAACCGCGTCGCGCCGTCGAATCTCGCGACCGTCAATCCGGTGCCGCGCGGGTTCGCAAATCGCGTGAACACCGGGTCGCCTTCCTTGGTACGCGCAAAAAGCGCCTTAATCTGATTCGCCTGAGGCACACGGTGAAAATCCGCTGCCGAAGGCGCCTTAGGCAGCACGACGATGACTTGATCCAGGGCGTTGATTGCGTTACGGGTAAGTATTCGCGCCGATTGAGTGACTCTCGGAAGCCTGAGATCTGGCAGGATATCCATAGGTTCGTCTTGACCCGTTATCGGTAAAATCCGATCATAATGTCACGCGCTCGACCGACGCCAGCGGATGCCGGTGCGATCGAGTTCCGAGGCGATCAGCCTATCAGGAGTATCCGTTGAACTCACCAACATCCCGCGTCTGCGCGCCCCACCGTGTTGCTCGCCGCTCCTGTGGAGAAACCGGCTCACGCTTCCCGCCACTTGCATCCCATCCCGCAGGACCGGTTTCTCGGTTACGCGGGATGCCGAGATAAGGTCCGATGGCAAGCGCCAGACCGTTGCCGTTCTTCGGGCGATTCAAGGACGATCCGGATCCCGACGAGACTCAAGACTGGTTGGAATCCATCGATTCCGTGCTTCGAGTACATGGCGCCGAACGCGCGCACTATTTGCTGGAGTGCATGATCGACCACGCGCGTCGCTCGGGCGCGTACTTGCCGTATAGCCCCAACACCGCCTATCTCAACACCATCCCCGTTGGGCAGCAGCCGGAGTATCCCGGTGATCGAGCAATCGAGCGGCGACTCGAGGCGTATATCCGCTGGAACGCGATGGCGATGGTTGTGCACGCCAACCGCATCAGCTCTGAATACGGCGGTCACATCGCGAGCTACGCGTCTTCGGCGACGCTCTATGAGGTCGGCTTCAATCATTTCTGGCGCGCGCCGAACGAGCGCCATGGCGGCGACCTGATCTTCTTTCAGGGTCACTCCTCACCCGGAATCTATGCGCGAGCCTATCTCGAAGGCCGCTTGACCGAGGACAACCTCAGGCACTTTCGGCAGGAGGTCGCCGGCCCCGGATTGTCGTCGTATCCGCATCCGTGGCTGATGCCGGAGTTCTGGCAGTTCCCGACGGTGTCGATGGGGCTCGGCCCCATGATGGCGATCTATCAAGCTCGCTTCCTGCGCTATCTTCAACACCGCGAGATCCTGCCGGAGCAGGATCGCAAGGTTTGGTGCTTCTTGGGCGACGGTGAAATGGATGAAGCGGAGTCCATGGGCGCGATCACGATGCCCGTTCGCGAGAAGCTCGACAACCTGATCTTCGTCATCAACTGCAACCTACAACGTCTGGATGGGCCCGTTCGCGGCAACGGCAAGATCGTGCAGGAGCTCGAAGCCGCGTTCCAAGGCGCCGGCTGGAACGTCATCAAGGTTCTCTGGGGCTCACGATGGGAACCCTTGTTGGCGAAGGACACGAACGGGTTGTTACGCAGAGTGATGGAGGAATGCGTCGACGGTGAGTATCAGAACTTCAAGGCCAAAGGGGGCGCGTACACGCGGGAGCATTTCTTCGGCAGATATCCCGAGCTCACAGCGATGGTCGCGCACATGTCCGACGACGAGATCTGGCGCTTGAATCGCGGCGGGCACGATGCGGAAAAAGTTTATGCAGCCTACCAGCAGGCCGTGAATCATACCGGCAGACCGACGGTGATCCTGGCAAAGACCGTCAAAGGCTTCGGCATGGGCGCCGCGGGCGAAGGGCAAAACATCACTCATCAGAAGAAGAAATTCGACGACGACGATCTCAAGGCCTTCCGCGACCGATTCAAGATTCCCATTTCCGACGACGCTCTCGCCGAGCTTCCGTACTACAAGCCCGCGGACGATTCGGAAGAGCTGCAGTACTTGAGGCAGCGGCGGCAGGAGCTTGGAGGTTATCTGCCGAGCCGGCGAACGCGCGCGCCGGAGGTGCAGGTGCCGGAGCTCGAGGTGTTCAAGACGCAGCTCGAGGGCAGCGGCGACCGCGAGATCTCGACGACGATGGTTCTGGTGCGCTTGTTGACCACCTTGGTTCGCGACAAGACCATCGGCGCGCGCATCGTGCCGATCGTTCCGGACGAAGCGCGGACTTTCGGCATGGAAGGGATGTTCAGGCAGGTCGGCATTTATTCCTCCGCCGGTCAGCTTTACACGCCGCAAGACGCGGACCAGCTCATGTACTACAAGGAGGATCGCCAGGGGCAGATCCTCGAGGAAGGTATCAACGAGGCCGGAGCCTTCTGTTCCTGGCTCGCAGCGGGAACGGCGTACGCGAATCACGGCGTGCAGATGATTCCCTTCTATATCTTCTATTCGATGTTCGGGTTTCAGCGCATCGGAGACTTCGCCTGGGCGGGCGGCGATCTGCAGGCGCGTGGATTCCTGATCGGCGGCACGGCGGGACGCACGACCTTGGCCGGCGAAGGCCTGCAGCATCAAGACGGACACAGCCAGCTCGTCGCTACGACGATCCCGAACTGCCGTGCCTACGACCCGTGTTTCAGCTACGAGCTTGCTGTCATCGTGCAAGACGGCCTGAGACGAATGTACGTCGACCAACAGAACATCTTCTACTACATCACCTGCATGAACGAGAACTACACGCATCCGGCGATGCCCGCCGGAGTCGAGCAGGGGATACTCAAGGGCATGTATCTGTTGCGGAGCGGCGGCCGCGGCAAGGTTCGCGTACAGCTCCTGGGTTCCGGAACGATACTGCGCGAGGTGCTACGAGCCGCCGAGGTGCTAGAGACCAAGTTCAAGATTCCGGGCGACGTTTGGAGCGTTACGAGCTTCAGCGAGCTCCGCCGTGAGGCGCTCGAGGTCGAGCGCTGGAACAATCTGCATCCCGAGGAGCCGCCGAAGCAATGCTATGTCTCCGCGTGTTTCGCCGATCACGATGCTCCCTACGTCGCCGCGACAGACTATATGAAGACCGTGCCCGACCAGATCAGGCAGTGGGTCCCCGGGCGCTATACGGTGCTCGGCACCGACGGCTTCGGCAGAAGCGATGGACGCAACGCGTTGCGGCAATTCTTCGAAGTCGATGCGCACTCCATCGTCGTCGCCGCGCTCAAGGCGCTTGCTGACGACGGCGCTCTCGATCTCGAGACCGTAACCGCAGCGATAAGAGGCTTCGGCATCGATCCCGATCGGCCGGACCCGGTAACGCTCTAGTCTTAAGCGCCGCCGGTACTCGCTGGGCATGGAAGTCGTCGTACCCGATCTTGGAGATTTTTCCGACGTCGAGGTCGTGGAGGTGCTCGTCGGCGTCGGCGACACGGTCGCCAAGGAAGATTCCCTCATCGTTTTGGAGACGGACAAGGCCTCCCTGGAGGTTCCGGCGACGCACGCGGGACAGGTGACCGAGCTCAAGGTGTCGGTAGGCGACCAGGTGTCGAGCGGCGACGTGATTCTGCTGCTCGACGCCGCCGAGACGGCGGAGCCCGCCGAGCCGCGTGAAGCGCCTGCCGCGGAAGTTAGTGCCGCGCCCGCCGGCGATGCCATCGGTGACACTGCCCCGCCGCCTGAAAGCGCCGCGCCGAGGGCCACAGAGCGCGTCGATGTGCTGGTGCCCGATCTCGGCGACTTTTCGGATGTCGAGGTCGTCGAAGTGCTCGTCAAGGTAGGCGATGCGATCCAGGCCGAGGCCCCGCTGATCGTGTTGGAAACCGACAAGGCCTCGATGGAGGTGCCCTCGACGCATGCCGGCACGATCAGCGCAATCGACGTCGCCGTCGGCGACCGCGTTTCCGGCGGCGACCGCGTGCTCGAGCTCGAGGCCGCTGCCGCACCCGAGCGCCTCAAAGCCCCCGAGTCCGCGCCTGGAAGCCGCGTTTCCGCTGAGCAGAAGCCGGCTGCCGGGCGTTCGCCGCAGCCGCGGTCGCAGATCGCGAGACAGACGGCGCCGGTAGACGAGCACGGCTTCCGTCAGGCGCATGCGAGCCCTTCGGTGCGCAAGCTCGCCCGCGAGCTCGGCGTCGATCTCGGCGCCGTAACCGGCAGCGGTGTCAAAGGACGCGTCACCGCGGACGACGTCAAGGCTTTCGTCAAGCAGATCATGCTGAGCGACGGGCGGGGCATGGCCCTGCCGGCAGTGCCGGAAGTGGATTTCGCGAGCTTCGGCCCGATCGAGACGCGGCCGCTCACGAGGATTCAAAAGATCTCGGGGCCGCGCTTGCAGGCGAGTTGGCTGAACCTGCCTCACGTCACTCAGCATGACGTCGCCGACATCACCGAGCTCGAGGAGGCTCGCCAGGAGCTCAAGGAACGGGCGGCCGAGCGGAACCTTCGCCTGACGCCACTGGCGTTCGTGGTGCGCGTTTGTGTGCGCGCGCTCGAGGAGTTTCCGTTGTTTCGGTCCTCCTTGAGCCCGGACGGCGAATCACTGATCGTCAAGAATTACTTTCATATCGGCTTTGCCGCCGACACGCCCAACGGTCTCGTGGTTCCCGTGATCAAGGATGCCGATCAGCTCGACATCTTCGGCATTGCGCAGGCTTTGGGTGCGCTTAGTGAGAAAGCCCGCTCGGGCAGGCTGAGCCCGAAGGATATTCAGGGCGCCGTGTTCACGATATCGAGCCTCGGCGGTATCGGTGGGACGTTCTTCACGCCGATTGTGAATGCGCCCGAAGTCGCCATTCTCGGCGTATCGAGGAGTCAGATGCAGCCCGTCTACGAGGGCGGCGTCTTCGTTCCGAGACTGATGCTGCCGCTGTCGCTGTCCTACGATCACCGCGTCATCGACGGAGCGCTCGCGGTGCGATTCACGACGCGCCTCGGACAGCTCTTGGGGCGCGGCCGCGAGCTCACGGAGGGGGCTCGATGAGCGATGCGCCGGGCGAGGAGCTGCGCACCAATCTGCTCGTGCTCGGAGCGGGACCCGGCGGTTACTCGGCCGCATTTCGCGCCGCGGACCTGGGCCTGGATGTGGTGCTCGTCGAGCGCTCGCCGCAGCTCGGAGGCGTCTGCCTGAACATCGGCTGCATACCTTCGAAAGCGTTGTTGCACGCGGCGCGCGTGATCGAGGAAGCGAGCGAGATGGCCGAGCGCGGCATCTCTTTCGGCAAGCCGGACATCGACATCACGCGTCTGCGCGATTGGAAGAATCAAGTCGTCGGCCGGCTCACGAACGGTCTCTCGACGATGGCGAAGCAGCGCAAGCTGCGCGTCGTGCACGGCGTCGGACGTTTCGTGTCGCCACATGAGCTTGCCGTGGAGCACGACGGCGGCCGGTCGACCGTCGCCTTCGAGCAATGCGTCATCGCCGCAGGCTCTGAGCCGGTTGTCTTGCCCGGGTTGCCGGACGACTCGCGGGTCTTGGACTCCACCGACGCGCTCGAGCTCGAAGCGCTGCCGGAGAGTCTGCTCGTCATCGGCGGTGGAATCATCGGATTGGAGATGGCCACGGTTTACGATGCGCTGGGCGTCGAGGTCAGCGTAGTCGAGTTGACTAAAACGCTGATCCCCGCCTGCGATCGCGATCTCATCCGGCCGTTGCAGAAACGCCTGGAGGCACGCTACGAAGCCATCATGCTCGGCACTCGCGTGACCGGCGTGACCACGGGCGATGACGGGCTGATCGTCAGATTCGAGGGCGAGCAGGCGCCCGCGGCGCCGCGCCGTTACGATCGCGTGCTCGTCGCGGTGGGGCGCCGCGCGAACGGCGATCTCATCGGCGCCGATGCGGCCGGCGTCGAAGTGAGCGAGCGCGGCCTGATTCGCGTCGACAGGCAAATGCGGACGAACGTGCCGCACATTTTCGCGATCGGGGACATCGTCGGGGAACCGATGCTCGCGCATAAGGCGAGCCACGAGGGCAAGGTCGCGGCCGAGGTTGCCGCCGGCGAGAAAAGCTATTTCGACGCGCGCGTGATCCCGTCGGTTGCCTACACCGATCCCGAAGTCGCCTGGGTAGGTGTCACCGAGCAGCAGGCGAAGAGCGAGAATGTGGCCTTCGTCAAAGGCACGTTCCCATGGTCGGCGAGCGGGCGCTCGTTGTCGCTCGGCCGTTCCGACGGGTTTACCAAGCTCCTGTTCGACAAGGACTCGAGGCGCCTGATCGGTGCCGGCATCGTCGGCATCAACGCGGGTGATCTCATCGCCGAGGTGGCGCTTGCGATCGAGATGGGCAGCGATGCGGCGGACATCGGGCTCACGGTTCATCCGCACCCGACCCTGTCAGAGACGGTCGCTTTCGCCGCCGAAGCTGTCGAAGGCACGATCACGGATCTGTACTTGCCGAAGCCGCGAAGCGGTGGCTAGCGGCTGGAGCGCGTCAAGCGGTCTTTTGCGGATACTCGCACAGGTCGGCGATCACGCAGGCGGCGCAATCGGGCTTCCTGGCCTTGCAGACGTAGCGGCCGTGCAGAATCAGCCAATGATGAGCGTGTTTCTTGAACTCCTGGGGTGTGAATTTTTGTAGGCCGCGCTCCACCTCCAGCGGCGTCCTGCCGGGTGCCAGGCCCGTGCGGTTGGCGAGCCGGAAGATGTGTGTGTCCACCGCGATCGTCGGTTGCCCGAAAGCGGTGTTCAGGATGACGTTGGCGGTCTTTCGGCCGACGCCCGGTAGCGCCTCCAGAGCTTCGCGGTCTTCGGGCACCGCTCCGGCGTGCTGCTCCACGAGTATTCGTGAAGTCTCGATGAGATTGCGGGCCTTGCTGTTATAGAGGCCGATCGTGCGAATGTAGGGCTTGAGGTTTTTCTCGCCGAGATCGAGCATCGCCTGCGGAGTAGCGGCGACTTCGAATAGTTTCGCCGTCGCCTTGTTGACGCTGACGTCGGTTGCCTGGGCGGATAGCATCACCGCGCACAGCAGCTCGAAAGTCGAGCCGTACTCGAGCTCCGTCGTTGGCTCGGGGTTCTGCGCGGCGAGTCGCTCGTAGATCTTGCGACGCTTGCTGGCGTTCATGCGGTGCTCGAATCCGCGGCGCGCTCGGGGGCTTTTTCGGCTTGCGGGGCTCTGTGCCGCGCGTCCAGGTGATTCTTCAGGGCGACCAGCGCGGCCAGGGCGAAGAAAGCGCCCGGCGGCAGGATCATCACCAGCATACCGTCGAACGGCAGGTTCAACGGGCCCGGTACGCTGGTGCCTCCGAGCAGGAGATCGAGGCTTGAGAACAGCCTGCCCGTGCCGATGATCTCCCGGATGGTTCCGAGCACGGCCAGCACGGCAGCAAAGCCCAGGCCGGTGCTCAAACCCGCGAGCATCGACTGGCCGACCGGCCGTTTGCTGGCGACGACCTCGGCCTGCGCGAGAATGGCGCAGTTCGTCACGATCAACGGAATGAACAAGCCCAGTGTTTCGTGCAGCTCATGAAAATAGGCGTTGCTGAGCAGATCCACGACGGTGACGAGCGATGCGATGATGAGCACGAAGACGAGGATCCTGACGGCCGGCAGGAGCCAGCGGCGCGTCAGCGATACGGTGAAATTGGAAGCGACGATGACCGCCGTCGTCGCGAGACCCAAAGCGAGCCCGTTGACGAGGCTGGTCGTTATCGCGAGCAGCGGGCAGATGCCGAGCAACTGCACCAGCGCGGCGTTGTTGCGCCACAGTCCCTCGGACACCAAGCTCGGCACCGGAGCGCTCATCGCACGACCTCCCGGTCGTCCGCCGCCGTCATTGGAGCGCGAAGGCGGGGACATTGGTGCTCGAGGGAGTTCAAAAGTCGACTGAGAGTGCCAATGTCCTCGACTTCGCGCCGTGCGGCGTCGCCCGATGCGAAAGGCGGTCTACTCATTCGTGCCTGCATCGCCGTCGAGCTCGGCCGAGAACAGCTCGTCCTTGTGGTCGCGGAAATAGATCAAGGTGTCCCGCACCGCCTCGATCACCGCCGTCGGCGTCACGGTCGCCCCGGTGATCGAATCGAACTCGCCGCCGTGCTTGGAAATGGCCCAATCCGCGGGTGCGGGATCCGCCAGGCTGGCGCCGCGGAATCCCTCGATCCAGGCCGATTTGCCGATCTCGATCGCGTCACCTAGCCCGGGGGTCTCGCGGTGGCTCAAGACGCGAACGCCCGTCAAGCTCCCATCGGCCGCCACGCCGACGAGTAGTTGGATCGGTCCGCTGTAGCCTCGCGGGGCAACCGTCGCGAACAGCGCCGCGACGGGCCGTCCGCGCAGTGAGGCGACGAAGACCTCCACGCGCCCGCTGGTACCGAGCAAGTCGGGCGCGACGACGAGCCGCCGGCTCGCTTCGAGGTCGTTGTCGTGGCTCGCGGGGTCGATGACCTGATGCAGCGTGTCGCGGAGCCGGGCGCGCCGGTTTTCCTCGATGCGCTCGCGGCTCAGCTCGTGGCTGACGCTGATCAAGAGGCCTGCGATCGCCGTGACGACGACCACGAGCGCCAACGCGGCCGCATTGCTCGGCCTATCTGCCATAGATTCTCGGTTGTGTATAACGGTCGAGGATCGGTACGGACGCGTTCATGAGCAATACTGCGAAGGCGAGCCCGTCGGGGTAGCCGCCCCAGGTTCGTATGCCGTAGGTCAATGCGCCGATCCCGGCACCGTAAATCAGCCTGCCCTTGCTCGTCGCCGCGGCCGAAACGGGATCCGTGGCGATGAAAAACGCGCCCAGCAAAGTGGCGCCGCTGAACAGATGAAAAACGGGGGAAAGGTAGCGACTCGTGTCGATCAAATGCAGTAGTGCCGCCGGAATCAAGAGGCCTGCGAGAACCGCCACGGGAATATGCCAACGAATGATGCGCCAGTGAAGCAACAGCAAGCCTCCGGCGGCGATCGATACGTTGATCCATTGCCAGCCTCGGCTGCCCAAGTCGCCGAACATCGGGCCGACGCGTATCTCCTCGATGGTGCGCATGTTGGCGAGCTCTTGCTTGACGACGTCGAGCGCCGTCGCCTGCGTGACGGCGTCGACGCTCATGCCCTCCGGCAGGCGTCCGCCGAAGGCGTAGGCGAGATGACCGACGAGGCCGAGCTCGGCATGGCCGCCAGGCGGCAGCCACTGCGTCATCTCCGCCGGGAAGGACAAGAGCACGGTGACGTAGCCGACCATCGCGGGGTTGAAGACATTGGCGCCGAGACCACCGAAAAGTTGCTTGCCGATCACGACTGCGACCACTACGGCCAGTGCGGTCAGCCACCACGGCGCCAGCGGCGGCAGCGCGAAGACGATCAGCACGGCGGTGACGATCGCGCTGCCGTCGGTCAGGCCGTGCCTGAGATCGCGCGCGCGCGCCCTGAGCATGAGCGCCTCGCCGAGCAACGCCGCAGGCAGGGCGACCATGAGGTTGACGGCGATACCCGGGCCGAAATTCCAGCAGTAGACCGCGAATGCGGGCAGGAGCGCGTAAAGCACGCGGCGCATGACTATCGGCACGGCCGTGACGGGCTTTGCGTGGGGAGCCGGGTTGAGCGGAAACACCATGATCACTCCGGCTCATCGGGGCTTCGCTTGCGACCGCGCGCCCGCTCGACCGCGGCCGACAACGCCGCGCGGCGCGAGGCCTCGTCGCCGGCGAGGCGCGCCTTGAGCTCATCCTGCTCGTGCCTTGCGGCATCGGCCTCACGCAGCTGGCGATCCTTGCGGCGCAGATAGCGCTCATCGGCAGCGTCGGCAAGCCGCGCGTGCGCGCGATGCTCGGCGAGCTCGATCTTGGCGGCGCGGAATCGCGCCGTCAGGAGGATATGGCTAGGGCAAACGACGTCGCAGCAGCCGCACTCGATGCAGTCCACAAGCCCCAGCGCCGTCAGCCGCTCGAAACGCCGGCCCGTGGCGGCGCGCAACAGCTCTTGGGGCAGGAGCCGGGCGGGACAGGCGGCGGCACACTCGCCGCAGCGGATACAAGGCCATTCGGTGGTGTCGTCGCGGACGTCTTCCGCCGTCAGCGCGACGACGCAGTTCGTGGACTTGGTGATCGGAATGTCGGCAGTCGGTAATGAGTAGCCCATCATGTTGCCGCCGAGGATCAGCCGGGACGCACGTTCGTTGAGCCCGCCGCAATGCGCGAGCAGATCGCCGATCAGGGCGCCGATGGGTGCGTGCACGTTTTGCGGCGCTTCTACGCCGCGACCGGTCACGGTAACGATGCGCGAAAGCAGCGGCTGCCCGCTCGCAACGAAGTTCGCGAGCGCATGCGCGGTGCCGACGTTCTGGCAAACCACGCCAATGTCGATCGGATGGCCGCCGCTCGGCACCTCGAGCCCGAGCAGCATCTCGACGAGCTGACGCTCGCCGCCGGCCGGATAGATCGTCGGAATCGCGACCATCGTGAAGCGCTCGTCGGCGAACCGCCTTACGGCATCGGCCATCGTTTCAAGCGCTCGGATCTTGTCGCGCTCGATGGCGACGATGCAACGCGAGGCGCAGGCGATCTCCAACATGATCGCTGCTCCCGCGAGTATCGAGTCGGGCGTCTCGCGCATGAGCATGTCGTCGCAGCTGATGTAGGGCTCGCATTCGGCGCCGTTGAGGATCAGCGTCTCGCAAGCCCGGTCGCAGCCGAGCTTGTCGGCGGTCGGGAAGGCTGCGCCGCCGAGGCCGACGATGCCGGCGCGGCGGATCGCCGCGAGTCTGCCGGCCCGGTCGCCGGGCCAATGATCGGCGCCTGGCGCGGATGCCGGGCCCGGCTCGGGGTCCGTGTCGATGACGACGCAATCCGCGACGACCAGCCGGCTGCCGGTGGGCACCGGACGCTGCTCCAAGGCGTGCACGCGTCCGCAAGCCGAGGCGTGCACGGCGGCGCCAAGCGTCGCGGTCGGCACGCCGATGAGCTGACCGCGCTCGACGCGCTCGCCCGGCGTGACACAAGCCATTGCCGGCGCGCCCGACTGCTGCTGCATCGAGATGCACAGGCGCTTGGGGATCGTCAGCCGGCTGGCCGCCGCGCCCGTCGAGAGCGCCTTATAGGGTCTTAGCGGCAGCCCGCCGGTGAACTTGCGGTGGATCTTGACGCGCTCAGGCATGGCGCGGCCGCATGACGATGCAATCGACCGGGCAGGGCGCCAGGCAGCGCTCGCAGCCCGTGCACGCGCTCGCGATGATCGTGTGCAGCATTTGCGGGATGCCGATGATGGCGTCGACTGGGCAGGCGCGCGCGCAGAGATTGCAGCCGATACAGGCGTCCTCGTCGATGTGCGCGACCCGTTCCATGCTCGCCCGTCCGCGCTCGGCCGCAAGTGCGAGCGGCTCCGCGCCGAGCAGCTCGGCGAGCTGTCGAATCGTCTCTTCGCCGCCGGGGGGGCAGAGATTGATCGAGGCCGTGCCGGCCACCAGCGCTTGCGCGTAGGGCCGGCAGCCGTCGTAGCCGCATTGGCCGCAGTGTATGCGAGGCAGGATCCGCTCGACGCGCTCGACAGCTGTGTTTTCCCGAGACGCGAGCATGCGATCGCCGAGGAGCAACACCGACGCGAGCCCCACGGCAAGACCCAAGAGCGTGAGCGTGCCACTCAGCATCACAGCCTGCCCAGGCCGTTGAATCCGTAAAAAGCCAGCGACATGATCCCGGCCGTGATCAAGGTGATCGGCACGCCCTTGAACGGCCGCGGAATGTCGGCCTCCTCGAGGCGCTCGCGGATCCCGCCGAGCAAGGCGAGCACGAGGCCGAACCCGAGGGCGGCGCCGGCTCCGAAGAACAGCGCTTCCAAGAGGCTGTGATTCTGCCGTGAATTGAGCAGCGCCACGCCGAGCACCGCGCAGTTGCTGGCGATCAGCGGAATATACAGACCCAGCAGCCGGTAGAGCAGCGGCGAGGCGCGGCGCAACACCAGCTCCGTGAGCTGCACCGCCGCGCCGATGACCAGAATGAAAGCGACGAGCCTGAGATACTCGAGCCCGAGCGGAGCCAGCAGGAAGCGCTCGATCAAGTAGCTCGAGCCGGAAGCGAGCGTCAGCACCAACCCGGTCGCCAAGGCCATCCCGGCGGCGCCCTCGAGCCGTCTGGACGCGCCGAGAAACGGGCAAAGCCCGAGAAACTGAACGAGAACGAAATTGTTGACCAGGGCTGCGGCGACGATGATGAGCGCTAGCTCCGTCATACGGCTACGTGACCTTCATCCCCGGCTTTGCGCCGTCGTCCGGGCTCAGCAAGAAGATTTCTCCGGCCCCGGATCCGGCGGCCAGGATCATTCCTTGCGAAACCCCGAAGCGTATCTTGCGTGGCTTGAGATTCGCGACCACGATCACGAGCCGACCTTCGAGGTCCTTGGGCTCGTAGGCGGAACGAATGCCGGAAAACACCTGTCTGGTCTCGCCGCCGACGTCGAGGGTCAGCTTGAGGAGCTTGTCGGCGCCGTCGACATAGCTCGCCTCGACGACGGCGGCGACGCGCAGATCGACACGCAAGAAAGCGTCGATGTCGATCTCGATTTCGTCTGCCGTCTTGGTCGCCGCGGGCGATGCGCCGGCGTGCGCGCCGCGCGTCTCTTCGAGCATCGCTTCGATCTCCTCTTGATCGACTCGTTCCAGCAGGCTCCTGAATTCATTGATCTTCGCGCCAAGCAGCGGCGCGCCGGCATCTTGCCAGCAGAGCGGCTGCACGCCGAGGAAAGCCTCGGAGCGGCTCGCCAGATCGGGAACGACGGGCTTGAGATAGGTGATGAGCGATCGAAACAAGTTGAGGCCCAGAGTGCAGATCGCCACGACCTCTCGACCCCCGCTTGCGTTTCTGGCCATGACCCATGGCTTCTTCTCGTCGATGTACTGATTCGCGCGGTCCGCCAATGCCATGATACGTCGAATCGCCTTGGAATAGTTCAAGCTCTCGAAGTCCTCGGCGATCGATCGGCCCTCGTCGGCGAACGCCTCGAACAAGCGTGTGTCGGGCAACGCTTCGGCGAGCACACCGCCGCCGAGCCTGTGAACGAATCCCGCGCAGCGGCTTGCGATATTGACGACTTTGCCGACGAGGTCGGCGTTGATTCGCGCGACGAAATCGGCGAAGTTCAGGTCGAGATCGTCGGGCGAGGGCCCGAGCTTGGCCGCGAAGTAGTAGCGCAGGCAATCGGGGTTCAGGTGCCTGGCGTAGGTCGAGGCCATGATGAAGGTGCCCCTGGATTTCGACATCTTCTGGCCGTCGACCGTAAGAAATCCGTGCACGAACACGCCCGAGGGCTTGCGGTAACCCGCGCCGCTCAGCACGGCCGGCCAGAACAAGGTGTGGAAATACACGATGTCCTTGCCGATGAAATGATAGAGCTCGGTGCTCGAGTCGCCACCCCAGAAGCTCTCGAAATCCTCGCCGCTGCGCCGGCACCAGTTCAGGAAGCTCGCCATGTAGCCGATCGGCGCGTCGAACCACACGTAGAAGTATTTGCCCGGCTCGCCCGGGATCTCGAAGCCGAAGTAGGGCTCGTCTCTCGAGATATCCCAATCCTTGAGTCCCGCCTCGAACCACTCATCGAGCTTGCGCACCAGGCCTTCGTCGACGTGATCCGCGACCCAGGCGCGAAGCTCGGTCTCGAAATCTCCGAGGCGAAAGAAGAAATGCTCGGATTCGCGCACCGAGGGCCTGGTGCCCGAGACCACCGATACCGGATCCTCGAGATCGAGGGGCGTGTAGGTCGCACCGCAGTTCTCGCAGGAATCGCCGTATTGATCGGGGGCCTTGCACACCGGGCAGGCGCCGCGGACATAGCGGTCCGGTAAGAACATCTGCTTCTGCTCGTCGTAGGCCTGCTCTATCGTTCGCCGCGCGATGTGCCCGGCTGCGAGCAGTCGCGCATAGATCTCGCCGGTTAGCTCCCGATTCTCCGGGGAATGAGTGGTCAGGTAGTTGTCCACGCTGATATGGAAGCGCTCGAAGTCCAGGCGGTGGTCCTCGGCGATCTCCGCGACCAGCCTTTCAGGGCTCACGCCCGCGGCTTCCGCGCGAAGCATCGTCGGCGTGCCGTGGGCGTCGCTGGCGCAGACGTAGATGCAGCGATGGCCGCGCATGCGCTGGTAACGCACCCAGACGTCGGTCTGGGTGTATTCCACCAAGTGTCCCAGATGCAGCGGCGCGTTGGCGTAGGGCAGGGCGCTGGTGACGAGTATGGTTCGTTTCTGTTCCAAGAGTTGACCGCTCCGCGAAGCGCGAGGTCGGGGCGACTGGGTTCCGAGGCTCACGGCGGGCGCCGGCCCGCGGCGGAATTATGCCATCCCGCGTGCGTGGATGCTGCTCAGGCGATTTCTTTGACTTGCTCGAACTTACTCTTGTCGAAGGCCTGCATATAGGCCTCGTTACCGGAGATGGCCTGACGATCGAACAGGTCTTTGAGCGCGCCGTCCATGGTCCGCATGCCCATGCTGCCGCCGGATTGCATGACGTTTTCGAGCTGCTCCAGCTTCCCTTGGCGGATGAGGTTCGAGACCGCGGACGTGTTGACGAGGATCTCCAGGGCGGCGACTCGTCCGGAGCCGTCCTTTTTCCTGGCGAGCTGCTGCGAGATCACGCCACGCAGCGACGTCGACAGCATATTACGGACGTGATCCTGCTTGTCGGATGGGAAGATGTTGATGACGCGATCGATCGTCGCGGCCGCGCCATTCGTGTGCAGCGTGCCCATGACGAGGATGCCCATCTCAGCTGCGGTCATGGCGATGCTCATCGTCTCGAGGTCGCGTAGCTCGCCCACGAGAATGACGTCGGGATCCTCGCGCAATGCGGAATGCAGCGCATCGCCGAAAGTTTGGGTGTGGACGCCGATCTCGCGCTGGCTGATCAGGCAGTGCTGCCGCTTGTGCACGAACTCGATCGGATCTTCGATCGTGAGAATATGGCCTTTGACGCGCTGGTTGATCGCGTCGATCATTGCGGCCAGCGTGGTCGTCTTGCCCGAGCCCGTCTTGCCGGTGACCAGAATCATCCCTTTGTTCGCGCGTGTGAAATCCCGCACGGATTTCGGCATGCCGAGGTCATCGAGCGTATACGCCTTTGCGGGAATGCCCCTGAACACCGCGCCGATGCCGTTGAGATGGCGGAATACGTTGACTCTGAATCGCGCCAGGTCGGCGATTGCGTGGGCGAAATCGGCGGAATCATGCGTCTCGAACTGCCTCTTGTTGGCGGGCGGTATGATCGCGTAGAGCGCTTCTCTGAGCTCCTCCCCGTCAAGCACCTGATTCTGCAGGGTGATGAGATCGCCGTGCACGCGCATGCGCGGAGGGTCACCCGCGATCAGGTGCAGGTCCGAGCCTTTGCGCAGCGTCATGCTGCGGAGAAAGCCTTCGATCATGCTCACGAGACGATCTCGACGCTCGGAAGAATGGTGGTATCAGTCACGAAGCGCTCGAACTTCTTGCCGTCCGTCGCGAAGCGGTAGGCGTCGTCGGGATCCACGAGCTTCTTGTTGATCGCATCCAGCAACGCCTGATCCATGAGCTGCATGCCGAGATCCCTGCCGGTCTGGAGTTGCGCCGGTATCTGGTGGGTCTGCTCCGTCGTGATGAGCTTGGAAATCGCCCGGGTCATGACCAGGATCTCGAGCACCGCCCGGCGGCCGCGGCTGTCGGTGGTCTTGACGAGGTTCTGCGTAACGACCGCGTGGAGACTGTGCGACAGGAAGCTCTTGGTCTGCTCCCGCTGATCGGCCGGCAATGCGTCGATGATGCGGTCGATGGACTTCACCGCGCTCGTAGTATGCAGCGTGCCGAGCACGAGGTGGCCGGTTTCGGCCGCCGTCATCGCCATGCCGATGGTCTCGCTGTCGCGCAGCTCGCCTACCAGGATGACGTCGGGATCCTCGCGCAACGCGGCGCGCACGCCTTCGGCGAAGCTCGGAATGTGCGTGCCGAGCTCACGCTGCACAACTTGCGAGCGCTTGCTGGTGTGCACGAACTCGATCGGATCCTCGAGGCTGATGATGTTGAGGCTGCGCGAGGAGTTCAGATGATCGATCATCGAAGCCAGGGTCGTGGATTTTCCGGTGCCGGTGGATCCCGTGATAAGCACCATGCCCTGATGCAGGTCGCAGAACTTGGAGATGATCGGAGGCAGGCCGAGGCTCTCCATGCTCGGGATCTGGCTCGGAATGTTCCTGAAAGTCGCGCCGACGCCGGTATCCTTGCGATAGACGTTCACGCGGAAGCGGCCGCTGTCGCTGCCGACATAGGAAAAATCCAGGTCCTGCCCCCGCGCGAAGCGTTCCTTCTGCGCCTCGGTGAGGATCTCGGCGACGTAGTCTTCGAGCTCGGTCGCCCCGAGTTCGCGGAACTTGATCGGCATGAGATCGCCGTGCAGGCGCAACATCGGCGGCACGCCGACGGCGAGGTGCACGTCCGAGCAACCCTGGGCCAAGCCGAGTTTCAAAAACGCATCGATTCTAGCCATGAGACGGGTTCTAGCTCAGCTTTGCGGCGGCGCTCTGAAGCGCTTCTTTGAATTGTTCCATGGAAGCATACCGCTTCATCTTGTCGACGGACATGGCTTTCTGCACAATTTCGCTGAGCTCGGCGGGGACTGCGTCGTTGACCTCTGAGAGCGCCGGCGCTTTGCCTTGGACGTGCTGGTACATGACCGACATATGGTCGCCGCGCGTGTAGGGGGGATCGCCGCAGAGCATCTCGTAGAGAATGACGCCGAGGCTGTAGACATCGGCGCGCTCGTCGACTTTCTTGCCGAGGATCTGCTCGGGCGCCATGTACTTCGGCGAACCGATCACATAACCCGTTTTGGTGAGCTGGGTGTCGCCGTGGCTGGCGGCCGCCGCGACGCCGAAGTCGACGATTTTCAGCAGGCCGTCGTCGTTGATCAGAATGTTCGCGGGCTTGAGATCCCGGTGGATGATGCCTTGATGGTGCGCGATCTGCATCCCGGTGCAGATATCGGAAGCGAAGGAGAGCGCCTTCTTCGGATTCATCGGCTTCTCTTTGGCGATCTCCGCGCCCAGCGTATGCGAAGGAAAATATTCCATCGAGATCGCATAGGCGCCGCATATCGACAGGAAGTCATAGATTCTGATGACGTTCTTGTGGGTGATCTTGCGTGAATACCGCAGCTCGTGGACGAAGCGTTTCATCATCTCCTCGTCCGAAGACACGTTGGGATTCAAGAATTTCAGAATGAGTCGGTCGTCGACGACGGTATCCTCGACGAGCACGACGGTGCCGAAGGCGCCCTTGCCGATCTTCTGAATGAACTTGTAGCGGCTCTCGATCATGTCGCCGTTCCGCAGGGCGTTGATGTCGAGCGCGGTCGTCTCCGGCCGACCGACTTGCGGGGCCGCGGCCGCGACCGCAGCGGGCGGCGTGTCGATGAGCAGCGTTCGGACCTGCGAGTCCGAGGTGGACGGTGGCGGCGCCGCGGGCGCAGTCGCCGCCGATTGCACCTCGCCGGTAGCGCCGAGCTGCCCTTCGAGCTTCTTGATCGCCTTGGCGGCGATGTTGGCGAGCGTCTGATCGGTGGCGTCGAGATGCTGGCGAATGAGAGCGCTGACGGTATCGGCGTTGCGTTCGCCGGCGAGATTCGCGGCGGCCTCGATGGCGGCGGCCTTGAGCTGCTTGTCCTGACTCTTCAAATACGGAAGCACCTTGCCGATGACCTTGTGATCGCCGAGCTGGCCGAGAGCGCGCAGCGCCGTCGGCGCCGACTTACCGCCGCGTTCGAGCATTGCGACCAGCGCCGGCACGGCCTTGGAGTCGCCGATCTGCGCCAACGCGTCGGCGGCGCGCTCGCTGACCCACCAGTCCTGGTCGGCGGTCGCCTTGATCAGATGCTCGACGGCGCGCTTGTCCTTGCAGGTGTTGAGAATCTCGATCGCGGCGCGGCGAATGTCCTCGTTCTCGTCCCTGATGAGCTCGAGCACCGCGTCGACCACGCGCGGACCGCCGATGCGGGCGAGCGCGTCCGAGGCGCGCGCCCGGACCCACCAGTCGGCATCCGCCACGGCCTCGAGCAGGTACTTGATACTGTTGGTATTGCCGATCTCGTTGAGGACCTCGACGGCGGCCCGCCTTGAAAACTCGTTCTCGTCCTTCAACGCCGGCAACAGATATTTCACGGTCTCGGGATGATTGATCTTGATGATGACGTCGATCGCCTTGTTCATGACCTCGACGTCCGGGTCCAGCAGCACGCCGCAGACCAATTCGATATCGGCCTGGCCGTTGAGCCTCGCGAGCCCGTTCAATGCTGCCTGGCGAACGAGCTTGTTGCTGTCCTTGAGCTGGCCCTGAATCGCCTTGCTGACGTTGTCGCCGCCGAACTTGGCCAGCAAGTTGATGATATGCATGCGAACGACCGGATCCTTGCCCTCCATGCGGGAGATCAGCTCCGGTACGAGATCCGCGCCGGCGGTTTCCTCGACGAGCCGGAAAACGGCGGTCTTCTCGCTCGGCTGGAGAAAATAGACCTGGCCGAGGAGTTGGCGGACGTTGAGGCGGTCCTTGTGAACCGACAGGATCTCGACGATGGCTGATTTGGAGTACTCGTCCTCGGCGAGCAGGTCGACCAGCCGGTTGGGGTTAAAACGGCGGCTCGAAGACAGCGCCCAGGCTGTTCCGGAAACCGTCCTCGGGTCGGAGTCCGCGAGGCCGCGCGCGACCAGCGGCAGGGTCTTGTCGTCCACGAGGGTGCTGAGCACATCTACGAACTCGACCGTCTGGCGCTTATCCGCGCGCGCCAGCGCCTGATGAATCTTCGGAATGGCGGCCGGGCCGAGCTTGCCCAGCTTGGTAAAGGCCTTCTTCGCCGAAATGGAACTCGGATCAGCTTCACTGGTGATCTGGGCGATGAGCCGATCAGCTTGTAGCGCAGTGATGAAGTTCATAGAAAATCCAAGCGCCGGGCTCTGCTCCAGCCGCCTTGGGGGGCAGAGGATCCGACATAATAAGCCTCCGAGTGCGGGCCAATTATGCCACACGCATTTGGCGAAAACGGTACGCGCCTCACAGGTTTAGCGCCTGCAGCCGTGGGCCGCGGCGGCCCCTTCGACCCCGAATGCATGAGTTACAATTCCGACTCGCTTGCCATAAGGACCGACAGAATGCCGCAGGCCACCGCCGACCAGCTTCGAGCTCACCTCGCGGAGTTCATCGTGCCTCATACGGGCGCGCCTCTGGGCGGCGGCGGCACCGCGTTCGAAATCTCGGAAGACCCCGAGGGGTTTCGGGTGAGCGTGACACTGGGCTTCCCCGCGGCTCGCTCCAAAACGGCGCTCGCCGACGCGCTGCAGCAGCACTGCGCGGCGATGTCGCTGCCGCGAGGTGTGAGATTCAGCGTCGTCTCCAAGATCGAGTCTCATGCCGTTCAGCACGGGCTCAAGCCGCTTTCGGGCGTGAGCAATCTCGTGGCGGTCGCCTCGGGCAAAGGCGGCGTCGGTAAATCGACCGTTGCCGTCAACTTGAGCGTCGCCCTGGCGCAGGAAGGCGCGCGCGTGGGCCTGCTCGACGCGGACATCTATGGCCCGAGTCAGCCGCGCATGCTCGGGCTTGCCGGTCAACGCCCTGAAACCAAGGACGGCAAGACGCTCGAGCCGTTGCCGGCGCACGGCATCCATGCGATGTCGATCGGTTTCCTCGTCGACGAGCGTCAGCCCATGGCCTGGCGCGGGCCGATGGTCACGTCGGCGCTGACGCAACTGCTGAGCGACACGCGCTGGCGCGACCTCGATTACCTGATCATCGACATGCCGCCCGGGACCGGAGACATCCAGCTCACATTGTCCCAGCGGGTCCCGGTCAGCGGAGCGATCATCGTGACCACGCCGCAGGAAGTGGCCCTGGCGGATGCGCGCAAGGGACTCGCGATGTTTCAGAAAGTCAGCGTGCCCATTCTGGGCATCATCGAGAACATGAGCACGCATATCTGCTCGAGCTGCGGTCATGAGGAAGCCATCTTCGGTCGATCGGGCGGCGAGCGGCTTGCGGGCGAATACGGTGTGCCGTTGCTCGGCACGCTGCCGCTCAACGCACTGATCCACGAGCACAGCGACCGCGGCATCCCGAGCGTTGCGGCGGAGCCCGACGGCGACCTCGCACAGCGCTACCGGGAGATCGCGTTGCGCGCCGCCGGGGCGTTGGCCGCCGCGAGCAAGGATTACAGCCGGCTGTTCCCCAAGATCACCGTCGAGGATTCAGGATGAGCATCAAGTCGGACCGCTGGATCCGGCAGATGGCGGAGCAGCAAGGCATGATCGAGCCTTTCGAGCGTGGCCAGGTACGCCAAATGAACGGCCACCGCGTGATTTCCTTCGGCACTTCGAGCTACGGTTATGACGTGCGCTGCGCCGCCGACTTCAAGGTTTTCACCAACATCAACTCGGCGATCGTGGATCCGAAGCTGTTCGACGAATCAAGCTTCGTCGACAAGCAATCCGACGTCTGTATCATTCCGCCGAATTCCTTCGCGCTGGCGAGGACGGTTGAGTACTTCCGGATTCCTCGCAACGTGTTGACGATCTGTCTCGGCAAATCGACCTACGCACGCTGCGGGATCATCGTGAACGTGACGCCCCTGGAGCCGGAATGGGAGGGCCACGTGACGCTCGAGTTCTCGAACACGACGCCGCTGCCGGCGAAGATCTACGCCAACGAGGGCGTCGCGCAGATGATCTTCTTCGAGTCGGACGAAACCTGCGAGACGAGCTATCGCGACCGCGACGGCAAGTACCAGGGCCAGCGCGGCGTCACCTTACCCAAGACGTAGTCGGATACGCTGCCTGGCCGTCGCACGGGAGCCGGCGGCTAGGGAGTGTCGAGCCACTCGACGGACTCGAGCGCGAACGCGACCGGCGCGCGGTCCTCGCGGAGCTGCTCGATGCGGATCGGCAGGTAGTGGAGCTCCGGCGCGGCCCAGAAGACCGTCCGCCGCGAAGAGCTCTCACGCTGCTGCACGACCTTGACTGCGGCCAGCTCGCCGAGCGGTGTCGTCAGCAATTCGCGGCCTTCCGTGACGTAGGTATATTCGCGGATCACATCGGGATCGGCGAGCCGGTAGCGACCGTCGTGGCGGTCGCGGGCGAGGTCGCGCATCAGTGCGACGCGGGCGCTGCCTCGATCGAGCGCTCCGGCGGGCAGCGGCGCGCGGCTCGACTCGCCCGCGCGCGTGATCACCGCGACCGCGGCGCCCCAGTCGAATTCCACTTTGAGATTGCGACGGCCGCGCCGGCTGCCGTCCTCGTAAGAGAACGACAGCGGCTTGATCTCGCCGCCGTCGACGATGAACTCGCTGGTCTCGATCACGGGCCGCGGCGTCAGCCAGCGCAGCAGGCCGTCGAACTCGGAGCTCGAGGTGAATCGATACCGTTGCCGCGCCCGGTCATGCTCCACGCTGAACTCGGAGCGGCCGACCTGCCGGTCGCCGTTCCATAGCGAGTAGACGGCGCGGTAGGCGTGCACCGGAGCCGCCGGCGCTTGCGCAATCGCGGGCAGGGCCGCGAGCATCAAGCCGACCAGCAAAGCTCTTGGGATCGCGTGCTGGCGCATGATCAGTCGTCCTCGATCACGACGGGTGTCCGCAACGGTTGCCGGTCGAGCATGGCGACTCCGTCCTCGAGCTTCAAGCGGCCGGCGGCGAACCATTCCACCGCGCGGCCCAGAATGATGTATTCGCCTTCGTGAACGCGGGCTGAAAGCGTCTGCTCCGTGTCCGACGGGCGAATCTCTATGCGGTACTGTAATACCGACGGTCCGCTGTCGAGCTCTGTGGTGACGAAATGGACCGTGGCGCCGTGCGCACGCTCTCTTGCGGCAAGCGCGCGGCGGTGCGTATCCAGGCCTTTGTACTTCGGCAGCAACGACGGGTGAATGTTCAGCGTTCGATCGCTGAAGCGCGCGATGAAGGACGGGCTCAAGATGCGCATGAAGCCTGCGAGCACGACGAGGCCGGGCGCGTGGCGTTCGATCGCATCGGCGAGCGCCGCATCGAAGGCAGCGCGGTCGGCATGGGCGCGCGGATCGACGTGCTCAGCCGCGATGCCCGCCGCAGCAGCTCGCTCCAGGCCTTTCGCGCCGCGCTTGTCGCTCAGGACCGCCCGAATGTCGATATCGAGGCGGCCTGCGTGCTGCGCGTCGATGAGCGCTTGGAGGTTCGTGCCTTCTCCCGAGATCAGCACGACGATTGGGAGCCTGCCGGCGGAGGTCAATCGACGCGAACTCCGTTGCTCGGGTCGTTCATGATCTCGCCGACCGGCCATGCGGGCTCGCCGCTCGCGCTCAGGCTCGCGAGCGCCTGCTCGACGTCCGCCGGGTCGACGACCGCGATCATGCCGAGGCCGCAGTTGAAGGTTCGTAACATCTCTCGCGGCGCGACGCCGGCCTGCTCGAGCCAGTCGAACACCGCCACCCTCGGCCAGGCGCTGCGTTGCAATCGTGCGCCGAGGCCCATAGGCAGCACGCGCGGGATGTTCTCCAGCAGGCCGCCGCCGGTGATGTGCGACAAGCCTTTGACCGGGACCTCCTCAAGCAGACGGAGGACCGCGCGCGCGTATATCCGCGTCGGCTCGAGCAACAGCTCGATGAGCCGCCGGCCGGCAAGCTCGATGCCTTCCGGCTCGTGCGTTCTCCGCAAGACCTTGCGGATGAGCGAGAAGCCGTTCGAATGCGGTCCCGACGAGGCGATGCCGATGAGCCGATCGCCGGCGCGAATGCGCGTGCCGTCGATGAGGCGCTCCCGCTCGACGACGCCGACGCAAAAACCGGCGAGATCGTAGTCGCCCGCGGCATGCGCGCCGGGGTGCTCGGCGGTTTCTCCGCCGAGCAGGGCGGCGCCCGCGATCTCGCAGCCTTTGGCGATGCCGGAAATGACGCGCGCGGCGGTGTCCACGTCGAGCCGCGGAGTCGCGTAGTAATCCAGGAAGAACAGCGGCTCGGCACCCTGGACGATGACGTCGTTGACGCACATCGCGACCAGGTCGATGCCGATTCGATCATGAGCGTCGTGCTGAATCGCAAGCTGAATCTTCGTGCCGACGCCGTCGGTGCCGGCGACGAGCACCGGCTCGCGGTAGCGCTCCGCGGCGAGCCTGAACAAGCCGCCGAAACCGCCGATGCCGCCGAGCACCTCCGGCCGCATCGTCCGGGCGACGGCGGGCTTGATGCGCTCGACCAGAGCGTCGCCGGCGTCGATGTCGACGCCGGCGTCTTTGTAGGTGAGAGAGTCCGTGGGGTTCATGCTATCCCGGGAGGCAGCGGCTCTGCGGCCTAACTCGTATAATAAGCTACCTAGGTCTCCTGTGGGCACATGACTTTGACCGATCGAAGATCCGCGCCGATAAATCGCCGGGCCGCCGCTTGGATTGCGGCGTGCACGCTCGTGCTGCTCGCATGCGCGAGCGCCGCCGCTCACGCTGCGACCTTCGCCGAGCTCCACAGCGTTATCGTGCCGCAGAGCGCGGGCCCGGCGGGCGCGAGCCCGCGTTCGCAGGACGAGAGCATACGCGTGGCGATGGGACAGCTGCTGACGCGGATCACGGGCAGGCGCGACGCGGCCTTCGAGCCCGCGCTCGAGAGCCTGCGACAGAATGCCCGCGATTACGTCGAGCAGGTCGGGGCCGTGGATCGCGACAACCTGCTGGTTCGGTTCAATCCGCGCGACGTCGAAGCGGCGCTCGTGGCCCTCGATCAGCCGATCTGGGGAGCCGAAAGGCCGTTGACGCTGCTGTGGATCGCGATCGACGGCGGCGCGGGCGAGCGTCAGATCCTCGGAGCCGAGGCGCCGAGATTCGGCGGGGAGTCGCCCCTCGCCGAGCTTCAGGCGCGATTTCGCGAGCAGCTCGAGGAGGTCGCAAACGAGCGCGGCCTGGTGCTGGCGCTGCCCTTGCTCGATCTGCAGGACATGACGTCGTTGAACTTCGTCGATATATGGGGCGGCTTCGACGACAGGGTCCGGCTCGCATCCGAGCGTTATGCGCCCGACGACATTCTCGTCGGCCGGGTCCGGCTCACCGACTACGGCGCCGTGACGCGCTGGACGCTGCTCGAGGACTACGCCGAGATCCCGCTCGGCGGTCAATCGTTGCGGGACGGCCTCGACGCGCTTGCCGACATGTATGCCGCCGAGTTCAGCACGCTCGGCCGCGCGAGCGCGACCGAGGTCGTGGTGCTGGGGATCACGAGCCTGGACGACTACGGGCGCGTCATGATGTATCTGGAATCGCTGAGCCTGCTCGAGCTGGTGGCGCCCGCGGAGCTGTCCGGCGAGGCCTTGCGCCTGCGAGTCGCCGCCCGCGGCGGCGCTTCGGGACTGCAAAGCATCCTGGGGCTGGGCAACGTCCTGCGGCCCGTGCCGGGCCAGGATTCGCTGACGTTCACCCTGGCGCGTTGAGGAGCGTGCGGGATGAGCCTCCGGTGGTTGCCGAACGCCATCTGCATTTTTCGCGTCTTGCTCGTCGGCCCGGTCGTCCTCGCTTTGCTCCAGGAGCGCTATCAGATTGCCTTGGTGCTCATCGCGGTGGCGGCATTCTCCGACGCCGTCGACGGCTTTCTCGCGAGAACCTTCGATTGGCGCACGCCGCTCGGCAGTCTTCTCGATCCGGCTGCCGACAAGCTGCTCATCGTCAGCGTGTTCGTGACCCTGACGGTCCAGGGCTTGGTTCCCGTCCCGCTGACGACGATCGTGGTATTGCGCGATCTCGTGATCGTCGGCGGCGCGGCCGTCTATCGGATCTTGATCGCGCCTTTCGAGGGCAAGCCTACGCTCATCAGCAAGCTCAACACCGCGTTTCAGCTGCTGTTCGTGCTGTCGACGCTGACGGAGCTGGCGTTGGGCTGGCCCTCGCGCATCGTCGTTGTCGTGCTCGGAGCCGCGGTGGTGTTCACCAGCCTCACGAGCGGGCTGTACTACGTCGTGGGCTGGAGCAAGCGCGCGTGGCGCAGCAGCCACGCGGCGGCTTGAAGGCTCGCGCGAGCTTGCAGCCGTGACGCAGCAGTTGCCACTGCCGCTGGTGCTGAGCCCCCGCTATCGCTTCGAGACCTTCGTCGCCGCACGCCGCAATCAGGCGCTGCTCGCGCACCTGAGCTCGCTTACGACCGCCTCGCCCGAGAAGCTGTGGATCTGGGGTCAAAGCGGCGCCGGCAAGACCCATCTGCTGCAGGCGACCTGCGCGGCTCAGGCCGAGCGGCGCGCGATGTACCTCATGCTTCGCGAGCCGGATGAGCTCGACCCCGGCGTCCTCGACGGCTTGGAAGGGCTCGACCTGGTCGCGCTCGACGACATCGATCGTGTGCTCGGTTCGGTGCCGTGGGAACGGGCGCTTTTCAAGCTACTCGACGCCGCGCAGCAGGACCGCGCCAGCGTGGTGATGTCGGCTTCCTCACCGCCGGCCGCGGCATCTTTCGGATTGGCGGATCTGGCGTCGCGCGCCGCGGCGGCAGCCGTTTACGAGCTCGAGCCGCTGGCCGACGCCGAGCGCGTGCTGGCGCTGCAACGGCATGCCCGGGCGCGCGGCTTGGAGTTGCCGGACGAGGCTGCCGACTACCTGCTCAAGCGCGTGCGTCGCGACATGGCGGGCTTGTGCGAGTGGCTGGAGGCGCTCGATGCCGCGTCTCTGGCGGCGCAGCGCAAGCTCACGATTCCGCTGATCCGGCGGACTTTGTCGGAGCGCGCTTGAACGACATGAGCAGCAGGGCGAGCTCGAAGAGCGCGGCGAGGAACAGCAGCACCGCGGAACGCGCTTGAGCGCCGCTCGCGACCGTCTCCACCAGGCCGCCGCCGACGTAGAACACGAGTGCAATCGAAAGCCACTGAGCCGTGTGCGCCGACCCTGCCAACAGCCCTTTGAGCGCCAGCAGCAGCGGGCTCGCGGTCACCAGCAGCGCCAGCGCGGTCGCAGTCGTGGACAGGGGCAACGCCAGGATTCGGGCGCTCAGCGCGCACAACAGCGCACCGTGGCTCACGAGGATTGCGAGGCGCATTCGCCGCGCAGGCAGAGCGCTCATCGGCGCGGCGGGGCGAGTTTTTGAGCGAGCCGGGTAACACGCTCGCCCAAGGCTCGAGCGATGTCGCGCTCGTGCTCGCTCAGCGAGGCATTCCACGGCGCCTCGATGTGCGATGCACCGTACGGTCCGCCGCCGCTGCGAGTCTCGGTGACGCCGCGAAGGGTATACGGCACTCCGGTCCAGAGCATGCCGTGGTGCAGCAGCGGTAACGCCATCGACAGCAGCGTGGTCTCCTGCCCCCCGTGCAAGGACGTCGTCGAAGTAAAGACGCCCGCCGGCTTGTCGACGAGGGCGCCTTCGAGCCAAAGCCGGCTGGTCGTGTCCAGAAAATACTTCAGCGGCGCCGCCATGTTGCCGAAGCGTGTCGGGCTTCCGAGCAACAGGCCGTCACAGAATTCGAGGTCCGTCAAGGCTGCGTACGGCGGTCCGTCACCGGGCACGGCGGCTTCGGTGGCTTCCGGTGTTGCCGAGACTGCCGGTACCGTGCGCAGCACAGCCTCGCCGCCGGCGGACTCCACACCGCGCGCGGCATGGCGGGCGAGCTCCGCTGTCGAGCCCTTGCGGGAGTAGTAGAGCACGAGTATCTGAACCGTCACTCAAAGAGCTCCAGCACCCGCTTCGGCGGGCGGCCGATGCGCGCGGCGGTGGCCGTTTCTACGATCGGCCGCTGGATGAGCTTCGGTTGGGAGTGCAGCAAGTCGAGCACCTGGTCGTCGGCGGCGGCGTCGAGATCGACGTTCGCTTGCTTGAACTCGTCTTCATTGGTGCGCACGAGCGCGCTGGGCGCGACGCCGAGCTTCGCAACGAGTGACTTGAGCTCGTCCGTCGAGGGAGGTGTTTGCAGATACTCGATGATCTCCGGCTCGTGGCCGCAATCGCGCAACAGCGCCAAGGTGGCGCGCGACTTGGAGCAACGGGGATTGTGGTAAATTCGAGGTTTCAATGATAACTCCATATTTTATATAATTTTACTACCTTACTTTCATGGCCCAGGCGAGACTTCGGAAGTGCGCCGGTCACGCCCGCGAGAAACGCTGAGCAGACCTCAGCTGAGTCGGCTTGACGACTACGAGAACCCCCTGCTAGCTTTCCGATGTTGACCAGCATAAGCATAAGAATGAATTTCAGGCGAGTCACCTTGGGTCTGGCGCTGAGCCTCTGGCTCCTCGGTTGCGCGACATCGCCTCCCGTCCAGGAAATGAGTGACGCGCGCCAGGCGATCGCCGCCGCCGAAGAGGCGGACGCAGACCGGCTTGCGCCGCAAACCATCGGTGAAGCGCGTGACTATCTCGCGCAGGCTGAAGAGCAGATTCGCGATCGAAACTACGGCCTTGCCCGCGGCAGCGCGATGCGCGCCAGGACGCGCGCGATCTATGCGCTGCAGGCGAGCCAAGCGGCTCAGGAAGCCGAAGATCCCCAAGAAACCACCAACAACTGACGTTGACGGATAGAGACGTTCAGGTCGTTCGCTGCCTCGTGGCCGGGCATGTCCAAGGTGTTTGGTATCGGGCGACCGCCAAGGAGCACGCGTCGCGGTTGAAGCTCGACGGCTGGGCTCGCAATCTACCCGATGGCAGGGTCGAGGTCGTCGCCGCCGGACACAAAGCCGCCGTGGCTGAGTTTTGCGGCGCGCTTTGGAACGGCCCGCCCGCGGCACGCGTTTGCGGTGTCACCATCGACGCTTGGACCGAGCCGGTCGATCCCGGCTTCAAGATACGCTGAGTGCCGCGCTCAGGAGCGAAACCACTTCGTCCGCAAGCGCTCGATCACCCGGTCGGCGTAGCCGCGGCGGCC
Source organism: Gammaproteobacteria bacterium (assembly GCA_036396795.1). Taxonomy (GTDB): domain Bacteria; phylum Pseudomonadota; class Gammaproteobacteria; order Steroidobacterales; family Rariloculaceae; genus JAHEEM01. The sequence continues at coordinate 37,877 of DASWKF010000017.1, forward strand.
GAGGCTGCCGTTGTAGCGGCCGAGGCCGCGCACGAGATCGCCGTTCTCCATGTCGAGATAGTACTTGAGGATGCGACAGCCGAGCAGGATGTTGAAGCGCATGTCGAAAAGCGCGTTCTTGTCGTCGTGCCCGACCTCCTCGACCCAGAAAGGCATTATCTGCATCAAGCCCAGAGCGGTAGCCGAGGAGATGGCATAGCGGTCGAAGTTGCTCTCGACGTCGATGACTGCGAGCACGAGCTCCGGTGCGACGTCGCTGCGCGTGGCCTCGTGGTGCACGGTCTTGAGAATCTCGAGGCGCTCATTGATGTCCGGCACCTGCGCGGCGAGCCGGCGCGACATGTCCGTCAGCCAAACCTCGGCTGCAAATCGATCCGCGAAACTTTCCGCCTCGGCGACGGCTTGAATGAGAATCTTCCGCAGTTCCGGATCCGGCCCCGATCGCGCGTCGCTCGGTATCGATTCCTGGCTTGCTGATGGCAGTGTGAAGCCGAGGATCCCGAGCGCCAGGCAGGCGAGAGCGGGTTGGCCGAGGCGACTACCGCGCGGAAGAGTCGAGCGTTGCGCGCGGCGCATGCTTCAATTTAACCGCGCCATGAGCGCTTCCACGGACAGCATCTCGGGCTCGATCGCATTGCGCGCCTTGTACTCGATTCGGCCTTCATCCCACGCGGTTTCCGTGATCACGATCCGGTGCGGGATGCCCAGCAGGTCCGCATCTGCAAACTTGAAACCGGGGCGTTGGCTGCGGTCGTCGAGGAGCACCTCGACGCCGGCGGCGCCGAGATCGCCGTAGAGCCGGTCTGCGGCTTCCCTGACGCGCAGAGACTTGTCGATGTTGATCGGGATCAGTACGGCGTCGAACGGCGCTATCGCCCGCGGCCAGATGATGCCGCGGGCGTCGTGGCTCTGCTCTATGGCTGCGGCGACGACGCGTGTCACGCCGATGCCGTAGCAGCCCATCTGCATCGCGCAGCTCCTGCCGTCCCTGTCGAGCACGGTCGCCTCCATGGCTTCACTGTATTTGCTTCCAAGCTGAAAGATGTGACCGACTTCAATTCCTCGAGCAATCGTGAGCTTGCCGCCACCGGACGGGCTCGGATCTCCGTCGGCGGCGTTGCGCAGATCCGCCGCCGGCGGCAGCGGCAGATCCCGTTCCCAGTTAACGCCCGTCAGGTGATGGTCGCGTCGATTGGCGCCGCAGACGAAATCGGCCAACAGCGCCGCGGCGTGATCGACCACCATCGGCAGATTCAGGTCCTTGGGCCCGAGAAACCCGGGCTCGCAGCCTGTTGCGGCCTCGACCTGCTCGGCGCCGAGCAGCCTCAGGGGGCGGGCGACCTGCGGCAACGCTTCGGCCTTCAAGCGGTTGAGCTCATGGTCGCCGCGCAGCAGCAGGCCAACGGCCGGAGTTTCGCTGCCGGCGACGAGCAGCATCTTGAGACACTGCCCGGCCGGGACTTTCAGGAATTTACCGAGTGCCTCGATGCTGCGTACGTCGGGTGTGCTCACGAGCGCGTAGCCGGTCGTGGGCGTGGGCCGCATGGCCGCGGGCGCCGGCAACGCGACCGTCTCGACGTTGGCGGCAAAGCCGTCGGCTTCGCAATACGCGATCGCGTCCTCGCCCGAATCGGCGAGCACGTGAAACTCCTCGGAGCGATTTCCGCCGATAGCCCCGGGGTCCGCCTGTACGATGCGGAAGTTGAGCTGAAGCCGGGAAAAAATGCGCTCGTAGGCGACGCGCATCGCGACATAGCCCTCCATCAACGATGCTTCGTCGAGATGAAACGAATAAGCGTCCTTCATCGTGAACTCGCGCGCGCGCATGACGCCGAAGCGCGGCCGGATCTCGTCGCGAAATTTCGTTTGAATCTGGTAATAGTTGACCGGAAGCTGGCGATAGCTCCTGAGCTCGCTGCGCGCGATGTCGGTAATGACCTCCTCGTGGGTCGGTCCGAGGCAGAACGGTCGCGCATGCCGGTCTTCGAAGCGCAGCAGCTCGGGCCCGAACTGGTCCCAGCGCCCGGACGCCTGCCACAGCTCCGCGGGTTGCACGACGGGCATGAGCAGCTCGAACGCGCCGGCGCGGTCCATCTCCTCGCGAATGATCGTCTGCACTTTCTGCAATACGCGCAGCCCCAAGGGCAGCCACGTATACATGCCGGACGCGAGGCGTCGAATCAAACCGGCGCGCAGCATGAGCTGATGGCTCACGACCTCGGCGTCGGCCGGCGCCTCTTTGAAGGTATTGAAAGGCAGTTGGCTCAGTCGCATGGCGCGTAGTTTCTCAAACCCCGTGACAGAAAGCATTGCTTCGCATGGTCGAGCCGCAGCATGATTCACCCTGTGGGTGACCAGCCGATGACCTCAGACAGCTCGCCAAAGAGGGTTCCGCGCCGCGGAATTTACCTGCTGCCGAATCTGTTGACCACCGGCGCGCTGTTCACGGGGTTCTACTCGATCGTCGCGGCCATCGACGGCAATTTTCTCGGAGCCGCGTGGGCCATCTACATTGCGATGTTTCTCGATGGCCTCGACGGCCGCGTCGCAAGGATGACGAGCACCGAAAGCGATTTCGGCAAGGAGTTCGACAGCCTTGCCGATATGGTGTCTTTCGGCCTGGCGCCGGCCATCGTGACCTATCAATGGGGCGTCGAGCGGTTTTCCGAGTACGGCGCGCTTTGGGGGCGACTCGGCTGGCTGGCCGCGTTTCTCTACACGGTCGCCGCGGCGTTTCGACTGGCGCGATTCAATACCAGCTTGGGCATAGACGACAAGCGCTATTTCCAGGGCCTGCCGAGCCCGCCCGCGGCGTCGGGCATCGCGGCGATGGTCTGGATCAGCATCGCCTACGAGATTCACGGGCTCTTCGCGCTGGTTTGCGGCATCGCTATCACGGCCTTGACCGGTCTCGCGATGATGTCGAATTTCCGCTACCTGAGCTTCAAGGATTTCAACCTGGGCAGCCGGGTTCGGTTCACGAATCTGCTGCTGATCCCGCTGGTCCTGATCACCATCGCCCTGAATCCGCCGCTGGTGCTGTTCACCCTGTTCTTCGTTTACGCGACTTCGGCGCCGGTCCACTGGCTGTGGCGGCACCGAGGCAGGACGGCGAGGCGGGGTGCGAGAGAGCAGCGCCCATGAACGAGCGGCGCCAGGCCTATCTGGCCGCCATGGATATTCCGCTGTGGGTGTTGCGGACGGGCGCCGCCGATCCGCAGGCTCCCGAGCCGGCCGCGGCTCCGGACTGGCAGGTGCTGGCCGAGGCCGTGCGCGGCTGCACCCACTGTGCGCTGCATCGCGGCCGCACGCAAACCGTGTTCGGCGTCGGTCGCCGCGACGCCGATCTGCTGGTCGTCGGAGAAGCCCCGGGCGCTGAGGAGGATCGCCAGGGGGAACCCTTCGTCGGCCCTGCCGGGCAGCTATTGAACTCGATGCTCGCGGCAATCCGGCTCGATCGCAAGGATGTTTACATAGCGAATGTTCTCAAGTGCCGGCCGCCCAACAATCGCGATCCGAAACCCGAGGAAGCGCGAGCCTGCAGTCCTTATCTGGAGCGCCAGATAGAGCTGATTCAACCCAAAGTGATCCTGGCCGTGGGTCGCATTGCCGCGCAGTGGCTATTGCAGTCCGATAGGCCCATCGGTAGGCTCAGGGGCACCGTTCATCACTTCGGAGCTTCGGGCATACCGTTGATTGCGAGCTATCATCCCGCCTATTTGCTGCGCAGCCCGGCTGCGAAAGCCAAAGCATGGGAGGACTTGCAGCTCGTCAGCCGCAGCTTGAGATCCAGCACATGAGCGCAGCCGTACTTCCGCGATCCCGCATCCGACTCATGCGGCCCAGGGATCTACAGGCCGTGGCGGAGGTCGAGGCCGCGAGCTACCGTTTCCCCTGGAGTCTGGGTATTTTCCGCGACTGTCTGCTGGCCGGCTATCAGAGCCTGGTCCTCGACGTCTCCGGTTGCATCAGCGGTTATTGCATCGTCTCCATCGCCGCCGGCGAGGCGCACGTCTTGAACCTCTGCGTGCATCCGAGCTATCAACGCCTGGGCTTCGGCCGCCAGCTTCTCGTCGAAGCGCTGACGCGGGTGCGCGATGCCGGCGTCGAGCGCGTATTTCTCGAGGTGCGCCCCTCGAACAAAGCCGCGATCGCGCTTTACCGCTTGCTGGGCTTCAAGCTCATCGGGCGGCGCCCGTCCTATTACCAGGCCGAGCACGGCCGTGAGGATGCGGTGATCTACGCTTCGGCGCTCCCCGGCAGCACCGACTAACTCCCCACAGCCGGATTCCAGACGATGTCAGAGCACCTGAAGCGTCGCACGTTCGCGATCATTTCGCATCCGGATGCGGGAAAAACGACCTTGACGGAAAAGCTGCTGCTGTTCGGCGGAGCGATCCAGATGGCCGGCGCCGTGAAGGGACGCAAGGCGCGGCGTCACGCGACCGCCGACTGGATGCAGCTCGAGCAGGAGCGAGGCATCTCCGTGACGTCTTCCGTGATGCAGTTTCCCTATCGCGGCCGGGTCGTCAATCTGCTCGACACGCCCGGCCACGAGGATTTTTCCGAGGACACCTATCGCACGCTGACGGCGGTCGATAGCGCCTTGATGGTCATCGATGCCGGCAAAGGCGTCGAGGAGCGCACCATCAAGCTCATGGACGTCTGCCGCCTGCGCAACACGCCCATCATGAGCTTCATCAACAAGCTCGACCGGGACGGGCGCGAGCCCATCGAGTTGCTGGACGAGATCGAGACCGTGCTCAAGATCGAGTGCGCGCCGGTGACCTGGCCGATCGGCACGGGGCGAGACTTTCAAGGCGTCTATCACTTCGGCGAAGATTGCCTGTATCTCTACGAGCGCGGCGATCCCAGCCGCGTCAGCGAGGCGACCCGAATCGCATCGCTCGCTTCGCCCGAAGCGCATGCGGCGCTGGGCGACTCGGCGGAGCGTCTGTGCGAGGAGATCGAGCTGGTGCGCGGCGCGAGCCCGAGCTTCGATGCGCGGCGCTATCTCGAGGGCGCGCAAGCGCCGGTGTTTTTCGGCGCCGCGATTCGCAATTTCGGCGTCAGGGAGTTGCTCGATGCCTTCATCGAGCACGCGCCGCCGCCGCTGCCCCGGCGGACCTCGAGCCGGATCGTCGACCCGGCCGAGCCTGAGCTCAGCGGCTTCGTTTTCAAGATCCAGGCAAACATGGATCCGGCGCATCGCGACCGGATCGCGTTTCTGCGCGTTTGCTCGGGGACTTACACGCCGGGCATGCGCCTCTACAACACGCGCCTGCAACGCGAGCTGCGCGTCGGCGAGGCGATCACGTTCATGGCGGCCGACCGGCAGCAGGCCGAGACCGCGGTCGCCGGCGACATCATCGGACTGCACAACCACGGCACTATCAACATCGGCGATTCGTTCTCGCAGGGCGAGGCGCTCACGTTTACCGGAATTCCGAATTTCGCGCCGGAGCTGTTCCGTCGCGCCGTGCTCAAGGACCCGCTGCGACTCAAGGCCCTCAACAAGGGCCTGGATCAGCTCTGCGAGGAGGGCGCTACGCAACTCTTTCGACCGCTCGCGAGCAATCACTTGATCCTCGGCGCCGTCGGGCCACTGCAGTTCGACGTTGCATCGTTCAGGCTGCGCGACGAGTACGGCGTGGATTGTCAGTTCGAGGCCGTCAACGTCGCCACGGCCCGCTGGGTCGGATCGGGCGACCGGGTCAGACTCGACGAGTTCAAGAACAGGCTCAAATCCAATCTCGCCGAGGACCACGACGGCCGGCTCGTCTATCTGGCGCCGAGCCAGGTGAGCCTGAACCTCACTCAGGAGCGTTGGCCCGACATCGAATTTCGCGCCACGCGTGAGCACGGCGCCGTGAGCGCTTGACGCCGGGCCGTGTGTCTCAGCGTGCCGACGCCGGCTTGAAGCCGCGGACGAGGCGGGCGAAGGCGTCGATATCCGCAGGGCTTGCGCCCGGCTCGTAGCGCAGCTTCAGATAGGCGCGGGTAATCGTGCCGATACTGCCGGCGGAACCCGGCAGGACCGCAGCCGCGCGGTTGCCGTAGGTGAGCGGTCCCTCGGTCGCAGCCCGACGCCCGACGGCAGCGCGTTCGAGCTTGCGGCAGAAGCGGGCAAACAGCGCCGAGGCCCGGTCTTTGGGCTTGCGCCAGCGGTACGCCCAGCTCAAATACAAGGCCAATAGGCCCGAGGCGAGCAGCACCGCCGCGGCCGCGAGTGTGACGAGCTTGGCCCAATGAGGTCTGTCGATCCCGAGCGACTCGAGCAGATCCCGCTGCGTCTCCGGACCGTAACCAAGCACCCAATCGCTCCAATACACTTGCGCGGCGTCCCACACCAGCATGGCCTGCCGCACCCACGGAAGGTTCCGAATTGCGCCACGGCTTTCCTGGCCGGCGAGCGACGTGCGCGACAAGCCGGAGCTGATTCGATCCGGCGCGACCGCCGCGGTTGGATCGACACGAACCCAGCCCTCGTCCTCGAGCCAGACCTCGGTCCAGGCATGCGCGTTGGACTGGTAAACGACGTAGTGATTGCCGTAGGCATTGAGCTCACCGCCCTGGTAGCCCGTAACCACGCGCGCGGGGATGCCCGCCGCGCGCATCAGCGCCGTGAAAGCGGACGAATAGTGCTCGCAGAAACCCTCACGCGTCTGAAACAGGAACTCGTCGGCGGGATTCGCGCCCAAGGGCGGCGGCGTCAAGGTGTAGAAGAAGGTCTCGGTGCGGAAGATGTTCAGCGCGCGGCGAATAATCTCGCGCGGGTCGCCGATCTGCTCGCGCCATTCGCGGCCGAGCGCCGTCGTGCGCGGGTTGCTGTTCTGCGGCAGCCGCAGGTAGTACTCCATTTGCCTATCCGTGAGCGCTTCGCGAGCGCGGTACCGCGGATACGACGTCAACTCGTAGTCGAAGCGCGAACCGATCGAGCGCCGCAGCCGTACGAGCTGGAAGTGGCTCTCCATCCTGATGCCGCGATCTTCGGTCCAGCGCTGCGGCATGTCGAGCGCGAACACCCAGTTGCGGCCGTGCGGCTCGAGCATCACGCGATAGTCGATCGGCTCGCCGATGAACTCGAGATGGTCCAGCATGTCACCGCGCATGCTCGGGCCGTCGGTGGACCAAGTGCGGCCGTTGAAATTACTCAGGACCGGCCCGCGCCAATAGAGCTGGTTCGGCCCGGGTGGCGCGTCGTAGAACTCGACGCGAAACGCGATCTCGTCCGATAGTCCGAGCTCGGTCAGATCGCCCGGGCTCATGGTGTCGGACAGGCCGCTGCTGCCGCTCGTGTTCGTGCCTGCAATGCCCCAGAGCGGTCCGGGTAGCCTCGGGAACAGCAAAAACAGGATCACGGTGACCGGCAGCGCCTGCAGCAGCAGCCGCAGTGCCCGCTTCGACGTGTCCCATCCGGGCCGCAAGCAGCCTCGGCGGCCGAGTTGCAACAGCGCCACCGTCGTGAACCAGACGAAACCGAGCAGATAGATAATCATGAGCGCGCCGCGATCCGCGAGCAGGCTCGCAAACACGAGGAAGTAACCGATGATGATGAGCACGAGCTGATCGCGAGCCGTGCGTGACTCGAGATACTTGAGTGCGACCATGACGACGAGCAACGCCGTTCCCGCTTGCAGACCGTTGATCGTGTGATATTGCGCCAGTACGGCCGCAAGTGCGGCGACGGCCAGGAGTATCCGCGCCGGGGTTTTCGGCAATCGCCAGCCGAACATGGCGCCGCCGAGGCGCCAGGTGATCGCGGCGCCGAGCAGCGCCGGAATCCAGATTGGCAGGTTCGGCCAGTGCGGCAGGCTCGCGCCCGCGGCCACGCCGGCGGTCCAGATCAACCGGTCGGCGGTGTCGTCCTGCGGCTTGCTCGCGACGGCGGTCATCGCTCCGGCGCCTGCTCGAAGATCGCCAGCACGCGCAGGCACTCAGCCAGGTGCCGGTGGCCGTGCCCCGGCGGCATGGCCTTGCCGGGCAGCACCAGGCCGACAGCGTTGTCGCGCTCTGCGGCATCCAGGCACCAGCGCGCAAGCTGCGACAGTCGCTGCTCCGTGTCGAGCTCCGGCAAGTCGTCCCAGGACAGCATCCGGGCCTGCTGCTCGCCGGCAGCGAACTGTTTCACCATGAGCTCGTCGTTGCGAGCGTAGGCTTTCCAGGCAATGCGGCGCGGCGGGTCGCTTGGCGTGGCCGCGGCGAGTCCGATGAAGTCCGTGTCCCCAGGCTCGAGGCCGTGTGATCCTTCGCCGCCGGTGTCGAACGGCAAGGGGCGTCCACGCGGCGCCGGCCGTGGATAGACGATGCAGCTAGCGTCCATGTGGACCCACGCCCAGGCGCGAAATAAATTGCCGGGGTAGCGCGTCATGACCAAGAACCGCTCCAAGCGCTTGACGCCGCGCCTCTCGGCGTCGACTTTGAGGCCGAAGCGCTGCGATTCGCCGGCGTCCAAGTCCCGGGCGTCGGTATCCAGACCCTGCGCGCTCAGCACGATCTCGAAGCGCTGCGACGGCGCATCGTTGCTCACGGAGAATTGAAACTCCGCGCGCTCGCCGGCGAACACGGGTCGGGCGCCGGCGAATCGAATGCGCGTGCCGCGAAGATTGTTGTGACAGTGGCGCATGATGACGAGCCCGAGGCCCGTCAGCAGGAACGTCAGCGCAAAGCCGAGGCTCGAGGCATAGTTCAGCGACGCCAGAAGCATCGCGAGAATCATCAATCCGAAGGTGACGCCAAAGCGGCTCGGCAGGATATAGATGCGCCGCTTCTCCAGCGTCACACTGAGCGGGTCGGTGCCTTGCCGGCGTCGGGCCCATGACGCCGGCAGGGCGCGCAGCGTCCTCGTCGGAGCCGCGAGCATAGACCTGGCCTTGCCGTAGGCGTCTATGCTGCGACCGAGGGCGTTCACGGAACCGGGACGGCGCTGAGCACGATCTGGCCGGCGCCGGCGGCGCCGCTCTCGCGCCCCTGCGCCGGCTCGAGGCGATGCGCGACGACGTGCGGCAGCACGGCCTGCACGTCTTCCGGATAGACGCCGTCGTGGCCTGAAATCATCGCCCAAGCCTGGGCAGCGCGAACCAAGGCGATGGCACCGCGAGGCGAAAGGCCCTCATTGAAGTCGCCGGATTCCCGCGTGTGCGCGACCAGCGCTTGCACGTAGTCCAACAGCGCCTCGGAGAGATGCACTTTGGTGACCTTTTGCTGAAGCTCCACCAGCGTTTCGACGCTGACGAGCGACGCTAGCCGATCGACGAGGTCGCGACGGTCGCCGTTGGCGAGCAACACACGCTCCTCCACCGGGCCGGGGTAGCCCAAGGTGATCTGCATGAGAAACCGATCGAGCTGCGACTCGGGCAGGGGAAAAGTCCCGATCTGTCGATTCGGATTGCGCGTTGCGACGACGAAGAACGGCACCGGCAATGCGTAGGTGGAGCCGTCCGCGGTGACTTGCCGCTCTTCCATCGCTTCGAGCAAGGCGCTCTGGGCCTTCGGCGTGGCGCGGTTGATCTCGTCGGCAAGCAGGAGCTGCGAGAAGATCGGGCCGTGATGAAACTCGAATCGATTGGTGTCGCGGCGAAAGATGGACACGCCGATGACGTCGGCCGGCAGCAAGTCGCTGGTGAACTGCACGCGCTGATAGCTCAGATCCAATACCTTAGCGAGCGCGTGGGCGAGCGTCGTCTTGCCGACGCCCGGCAGATCCTCGATGAGCAAGTGCCCCCGCGCCAGCAGGCAGGCGAGGCAGAGCTTGATCTGATGGTGCTTGCCGACGATGATCCGATCGAGCTCGGCGAGCAAGGGCTGCACGAGATTCTGCGGGTCCGCCGGGCCCGCGCTCGCGGTGCGTAAAGTGGTCGTGGCCATGACCGCATGTTCCCCCAAACCGTGCCGCGAGGACAGTCCATTCTCGGTCAAATGTGACCTGGTCTGCAGATTGGGGCGGGCCTGCATCCGGCTCCGGCGGCTCGCGGGAGCCGGCCGGGATGGACGCGCGGCTCAGAGCTGCGTGAGCTGGGCCTCGAGGGTCTCGATCTGATCGCAGAGATCGGCGGCGCGGCCCTTTTCCTTCTCGACGATGCTCGCGGGCGCGTTGGCGAGAAATTGTGCGTTGGCGAGCTTGGCACGGGTCTTGTCGAGGTCCTGTTGCAAGCGGTCGCGCTGCTTGGTGAGGCGCGACCTTTCGGCGCCGACATCGATGACGCCCGCGAGCGGGACCAGCACGCGGAACTGGCGCACCAGCGCCGTGGCGACGCCGCCGGCTTGCGGCACGGCGTCGAGTATCTCGATGCGGTCGAGGCGCGCGAGGGCGTCGAGGCAGGCGCGGTGACGTCCTACGCGCTCGCGATCGGTCGCATCGAGATCGGCGAGCTGGATCGAGAGCCGCTTGCCGGGGCTGATGCTCATCTCGCCGCGAATCTGACGGACGCCGGTGACGACGCCCTTGATCCATTGCAGCTCGTCGTCGGCCTGTGTGTCGGCGGCGAACTCGGCGGGCTCGGGCAGGGTTTCGGTCATGATCGATTCGCTTTGCGCTCCCGTCTTGGCGCACAGCGTGAGCCACAGCTCCTCGGTGATGAACGGCATCAATGGGTGCAGCAGCTTGAGCGCGGCCCCGAGCGTTTCCGCGAGCGTCCGGCGGGTTGCGTGCGCCTGCGCCGCAGATGCGTCGGGATCCGACAGCACCGGCTTGCTGAGCTCCAGATACCAATCGCAAAGCTCGTGCCAGGTGAACTCGTACAAAGTCTGTGCATAGAGGTCCAGGCGGTACTCCGCGGTGCTCGCATGCACCGTCTCGATGGTTTGGCGAAGGCGCGAGCGAATCCAGCGATCGGCAATGCCGAGCTCGACCTCGCCGCGACTTTCGGCGTCGACGTTGGCACAGACGAATTGCGTCGCGTTCCACAGCTTGTTGCAGAAGTTCCGGTAGCCTTCCACGCGCCCAATATCCAGGTTGATGTCGCGGCCGGTTGTCGCGAGAGAGGCGAAAGTCATGCGCATGGCGTCCGCGCCGAAGCCCGGAATGCCGTCGGCAAATTCCTTGCGAGTGGCCTGCTCGACCTTCGCCTTGAGATGCGGCTGCATCATGCCTTCGGTGCGCTTCTCGAGCAGCGTATCGAGATCGACGCCGTCGATGAGGTCGATGGGATCGAGTATGTTGCCCTTGCTCTTCGACATCTTCTGGCCGTCGTGGTCGCGTACGAGGCCGTGGATGTAGACCTCGCGGAACGGCACGTCTCCCATGAAGCGCAGGCCCATCATGATCATGCGCGCGACCCAGAAGAAAATGATGTCGAAACCGGTGACGAGCACCGAGCCCGGATAGAAGGTCTCGAGCTCCGGCGTCTGTCGCGGCCATCCCATGGTCGAGAACGGCCACAGCGCCGACGAGAACCAGGTGTCGAGGACGTCGGGATCCTGGCGAAGGTCGATGTGCGTTCCGAGGCCGTGCCTGTCGCGTGCCTCTCGCTCGGTCCGGCCGACGTAGATGTTGCCGTCGCCGTCGTACCACGCCGGGATGCGATGCCCCCACCACAGCTGGCGCGAGATGCACCAGTCCTGGATGTTGTGCATCCATTCGAAATAGGTCTTGGACCAGTTCTCGGGGATGAAGCGCACGCGACCGGTCTCGACGGCCTCGATCGCGGGCTCGGCGAGCGCCTTTGCGCGTACGTACCACTGATCCGTCAAATACGGCTCGATGACCGCGCCGCTGCGGTCGCCGCGGGGCACCACGAGCACGTGGTCGTCGATGCCCTCGACCAGCCCGGCCGCCTGCATGTCCGCGACGATGCGCTCGCGTGCCGTGAAGCGGTCGAGCTTGCGGTAGGCCGCCGGGGCGGCGTCGTTGAGGCACGCATCGGCGTCGAAGATGCTGAGCAGCGGCAGTCCGTGGCGCTGGCCCACCTGATAGTCGTTGAAATCATGCGCGGGCGTAATTTTGACGCAGCCCGTGCCGAACTCAGGGTCGACATATTCGTCGGCGACGATCGGGATCTCGCGCTCGGCGAGAGGCAGGCGGACGCTGTGGCCGACGAGATCCCGGTAGCGCAAATCGTTGGGGTGGACCGCGACGGCCGTATCGCCGAGCATGGTCTCGGGCCGCGTCGTGGCGACGACGACGTGGCCGTCGCCGCTCACGAGCGGATAGCGGAAACGCCACAGCTTGCCGCGCTCCTCCGTCGACAAGACCTCGAGATCCGAAAGCGCCGTGTGCAGCACCGGATCCCAGTTCACGAGCCGCTTGCCACGATAGATCAAGCCGTCCTCGTGCAGCCGCACGAACACCTCGGTGACCGCGCGCGACCGCTCCGGATCCATCGTGAAGCACTCGCGCGACCAGTCGAGTGAGCTTCCAATCCGCCGCAGCTGGCGCGTGATCTGACTACCGGAACGCTCTTTCCATTCCCAGACGCGTTCGACGAACGCGTCCCTGCCGAGATCGTGCTTGCTCTTGCCTTCGGCGCTCAAGAGCCTTTCGACGACCATCTGCGTGGCGATGCCGGCGTGATCCGTGCCACCTTGCCAGAGCGTCCTGCGCCCGCGCATGCGGTGATAGCGGATCAGCGCATCCATCACGGTGACCTGGAATGCATGTCCCATGTGCAAGGTGCCGGTGATGTTGGGCGGCGGCAGCACGATCGCATAAGGCTCGCCCTCGCCGCTGGGCGCGAAGTAGCCGGCCGCCTCCCAGCGCGCATAGTGGCGCGCTTCGAGCTCCGTCGGCTGATAACCTCGTGCCATCTGCACTTAGGACTCGGGCAAGTCGTCGCTCAGGTGTTGTCTGAGAATCTTGTCGATGAGCTCCGGGAGCTCCTGGCGCAGCTTGCGGGAGACCTGCTCGTGAATCGCCGCCTCCATCTCGGAAAACGCCGCATGCAGAAGCTGCTCGGTCAAAGCGAACGCGCTCGAGGCGAGCTCCGTCTGCAGCTCGGCGATCAAAGCCGCATTGTCTTCGTCCGAGCGGCCGCCGCCGGAGTCCTGCACAACGTCCCGTAACACGGGGATCTCGACCTGCGATGCTTCGTTGTCTGCCACTGTCATGTCTAAAGACGATGCGTTTTGAGCTCGTAGCCGCGATCCCGATAGTAGCGGTAGCGTTCGCGGCCGAACTCACGACGCGTGGGCTGCGCGTCGACGACCTCGGCCAGCCGCTCGTAGCGGCCGAAGGACTCGGGAACGGCGTCCGCCAGGTTGATCATGAGATCCCAGCCGGGCGCTTCCGGCCGGCCGAAAGGCACTGTCTCGGCGTGGCCGTCGCAGCCGATGAAGACGGCCTCTTCGACGGCGGCCTCGAGATTCCAGGCGAGCCGGTGAGGGACGAAGCTATTCTGCGAGAACGTCCACAAAAGCTCGTCGAGCTTGCGCGCGTCACCTTCGGTCTCGACCAGAAGATAAACGCCGAGCTTGCGGTGCATTGCCTTCTCGGTCAAGCGGCAGGCGAGCCGGAGCCGGGCATCCTCCGAGTCCTCCGACAGGATATAGAAATCGATCTGTGTCACCCGCCTACAGATTCAGCAGAAAATCGGACAGCAGCGGCACGATGCGGCCCGTCGCGCCTTTCTCCGCGTTGACCTTCCAGGCCACTCCGGCGATGTCGAGGTGCGCCCAAGGCGTGTCCTCGACGAATCGCGACAGATAGTTCGCCGCGACGCTGGCGCCGCCTTCACGGGTCCCGGCGTTGGCGAAATCGGCGAAGTTGCTCTTCAGGGCGTCGCCGTACTCCTCGTCCGCGGGAAGACGCCATGCCGGGTCCAGGGAGCGCTTGCCGGCCTCCAAGAGCATGTCCGCGAGGTTTTCGTTGTTGCTGAACAGACCGGTATAGAGGTGGCCGACGGCGATCACGCAAGCGCCCGTCAGGGTCGCGACGTCCAGCAGGTAACGAGGTTTGAAGCGCCGCGCATAGGTGATTGCGTCGCAAAGAATCAGGCGGCCCTCGGCATCGGTATTCAAGATCTCGACGGTCTTGCCGGACATCGTCGTGACGATGTCGCCCGGGCGCGTAGCCTTGCCCGACGGCATGTTCTCGCAGGCCGGCACCACGGCGACGACGTTGATCTCGGGCTGCAGCTCGCCGAGCACCGCCATCGTGCCGATGACGCTGGCGGCACCGCACATGTCGAATTTCATCTCGTCCATCCTCGGCGGAGGCTTGAGCGAGATGCCGCCGGTATCGAAGGTGATGCCTTTGCCGCAGAGCGCCACCGGCGCCTGCTTGGGGTCGCCGCCGGCATAATGCATGACGATCAGCCGCACGGGCTCTGTCGCGCCCTGCGTGACCGACAGCAATGCGCCCATCTTCAGCCGCTTGATTTCCGTTTCCCCGAGCACCTCCGTTCGAAGATTCCGATGGCGCCTGGCGATGGCCTGCGCTTCCTTGGCCAGGTGCGTCGGCGTGCAGACGTTCGGCGGCCGGTTGCCGAGATCGCGGGCGATGCCGGTGCCGTTCGCTATGGCCTGACCGTGCTTGACCCCGCCGCGCACGGCGCCGAGCGCTTGACTCTCCGAGACGCCGATGGCGAGCTTGGTCAGCGCGGCTGTCTTGTTGTCGGAAGTCTTGAGCTCGTTGAACCCATACAGTGCACCGCGCGTCGCCTCCACGGTCAGCCGGCCGGCGTAGTAGCTGCTGACGTCTTTCGGCGCCGTCGCCGGCAGATAGCTGATCGCTTCCCGAATACCCGTGCCCTTGAGCGCTTGGGCGGCAACGATCGACACTTGCTTGAAGCGTTTCGCATCGAAAGCGGCGGCCTTGCCGCAGCCGACGAGCAGGGCGCGCTCGGCCGCGGCGCCTTGCAGCTGCGGCACCAGCAGGCAGCGGCCGAGGTCGCTCGAGGCGTCGCGCGACTTGACCAAGCGGCGCAGCAAGCCGCCGCAAGCGAGATCGATCTCCCGGCCCGGGCCTTTGAGAGCGCCTCCCTCAAAAACCGGGACGATGGCGCAAGCGGTCTTCTGCCGCGCCGGAGCGCCCGTCTTTACCGGAAATTCCATCTAATTGCTCCAATAGCTTCGCCGCACGCGATCTTTGCCGTCGGGACGGGCGCAGCCGGCCCGAATGCGAGCCCAAAGGTTGCTTGTGGTATCGTGTCGCAGCAGTGCCGAATAGCGCGCTAGTGTACTCGATCTACTCGCCGTTCCGAAAACCTCCTGCAACAGTGAACCTGATCGGCCGCTACGTATTCAGAGAAACCTTCAGTGCCTGGCTGATGGTCACGTTGGTGCTGTTCGTCATCCTGATGACGAATCAGTTTGCCGAGATATTGGACGACGCCGCCGCCGATCGTCTGCCCGAGGACGCCGTGTTCGCGATCCTGGGCCTGACCTCGCTGCGCTATATCACCGTGCTCACGCCGATCGGCCTATTTCTGGGCATCATGTTGGCGCTCGCGCGCTTCAATCGGGATTCCGAGATGGCGGCCTTCGGCGCCTGCGGGATCGGGCCGCTGCGATTGCTCGGCCCGATCAGTGCCCTGGCCATCGTGCTCGCCGCGGGCGTCGCCTGGCTCGCGCTGGTGCGCACGCCGGAAGCCTCACGGGAGATCGAGGCGATTCGGGCTCAAGCGCAGGAAGATCTCGAGCTCGGCGTGCTGGAGTCGGGTCGATTCACGACCCCCGATTCGGGTGAGACCGTGATCTACGCGCGCAAGGTCGTCGACAACGAAATCCAGGACGTGTTTCTCGAACATGAGGACAACGGCAGCGTTGTCGTGATCCTCGCGGAACGCGGCCGCCGCGTGCAGGATGCCGGCAACGGCGAGTTGTCTTTCGTGCTCTACCGCGGACGACGCTACGAAGGCAACCCCGGCTCGCGCGACTTCCGCATCGTCGATTTCGCCGAGCACGGGATACCGGTTCGCCGCGATCTCGAGGAGGCTGTGGAGGATCCGGTGGAGATCAAGTCGAGCGTGGAGCTGCTCCGCTCGGCGGATCCGCTGGACCGCGCGGAGCTGCAGGCGCGCCTTTCGTCGCCCCTGTCGGTGATCGCGCTGATGCTGCTCGCCGTGCCGCTGAGCCGCTCGCGTCCGCGTGAAGGCCGCTATGCGCGTCTTGGCACCGGCATGCTGATCTACATCACTTACGCGAACACGCTCGCGATCGCTCGCGTCTGGACGGAGCGCGAGCAGGTCCCCGCGTGGCTCGGGGTATGGTGGGTGCACGCACTGCTCGCCCTCATCGGCTTGTTGCTGCTGGCGCGCGAGGCCGGCATGTTCGTTCGCGTAGAGCATGTCGATGCCGTGGAACGCGCATGAACTTGATCGATCGCTACATCGCCGTCTCGGTGCTCAAGGGCGTGTTGATCGTCGTGCTGGTGCTGCTCGGCATCGTCACTTTCGTCGAGTTCGTCGGTCAGCTCGAGGATATCGGCGCGTCCAACTATCAGCTTCGCGACGCGCTCACTTACGTTGCTTTTCGCATTCCGCGACTGATCTTCCTGATGTTGCCCGCCGCGGCGCTCTTGGGCGCGCTCCTGAGCCTCGGCAACATGGCCGTTCACCACGAGCTCACCGTGATGCGGACCAGCGGGGTGTCCCGGTTGCGATTGCTGAGCTCGGTCGGCATCGCCGGATTCGCCCTGGCGGTGATCATGGCCTTGCTCGGCAATTCGTTCGCCCCGTCACTCGACGCCTACGGCCGCCAGCTTCGCGCTCAGGCGATGCTCGACGAGAGCAGCCTCGCGAACGCTCGCGCGATTTGGCTCAAAGAGGGTGACAGCATCTTCAGCTTCAGACCCGGCGTCGACGGGTTGGGCTTCGGCGGCGTGTATCTGTTCGAGCTCGACGGCGACGGTATGCTCGAGCAGGTCGCCCGCGCGGACTCGGCCGAGATCGACAACAGCGAGCGCTGGCTGCTCGCGAACTACGCCGAAACGACCTTCGGCGACGCCGGCATCGAGGCGAGCATCCAGCGCAGCACGGTGCAGGAGTATGACCTGAGCCCGGAGCTGCTCGGGCTATCGGAGGTCCGCCACGATCTATTGAGCATGGCGAGCTTGAAACGCTACATCGCCTACCTCGAGGAAAACGATCTCGACTCGAACCGCTATTGGACCGCGTATTGGGCGCGCATGGCGGACATCGTGTCGGCGCTGCTCATGACCGTGCTCGCTCTGCCGTTCGTGGTCGGCGGGCTGCGTTCGGCCAGCACCGGCGCGCGGCTGGTCGTCGGCCTGGTCATCGGCCTGGGCTACTACGTCACCACTCGCGTGCTCGCCAACGGCGTGGAGGTGTTCGAGCTCGATCCCTTCGTCGTTGCCTGGGTGCCGAGTCTGCTGTTGTTGCTGATCACGGGGCTCGCGTTGCTGCGCATTCGCTGAGAACCCGTCTCAGCACGCGCGCAAGACGACCCGCGTGCACGACAGGCGGTCGTGCCAGCAACGCCGGTCGCTATCCACCAGCGCCCACAGCAGGCCGAGCCCCGGAGGGAACAACAAGGTCGCCGCTGAGGCGAAACGCGCGGCCGCGTCCCGCCATCTGAGCGGGCCGCCGTCCAGCCGCTCGACGCGTATCTTCCAGGCCCGCATCCCCAAGGTCTGGCCGCCGTGCGTCCAGAACCAGGCGAAGAACAGGAAGCTCGCGGCGAGCAACAGCAGCTCGAACCACCGGGTGCCGGGGGCGATCGCGTGGCCGCCTCGGACGACGATCAAGGTCAAGGTCAGGACGAACAGCGTCCCGCCCAGAAGCAGCCAGTCGTAAGTCATGGCGGCGAGCCGACGCCCGAGCCCGGCGGCGCGATGAGAGTCTGTCGGCGGCATGCCGGGAGTATGTCCGAGCGCGGCCTCGCGCGCGACTGGAAGCCGCGGGAGATCTGATCGACAATGGGGCGTGGACAAGGCGCTGGTCATTCCGGCCACCTTCGTCGTCGGAAGCTCCTTCCCGGCGAACCTTCCTCTGGCCGACGGTTCGGTGAAGCCTATCGCGGAGTGCAGCAGGGCTGAGGTTGCGCAGGCCGTCGAGGAAATGGCGGCCGTCGTTTACGCAAGTCGCCAAAAGTTGCACAAAGCGTATGATGAGCACGTGCAGGACCTGGAGATCTTCGCGCAACTTTCGGCCTATCTCCAGAAATACGATCAGTGGTCGGGTGTGCGCGACAACGGCGAGGTCAAGCAGACGATATGGTCCGTCGACGCCGTCCGTAGCGCCCGGAGTTCCGAAGACACGTCCTGAGAGAGGTAGCCCGGTATGTCAGCGCGTGTTGATCAGCTTTCGACGAAATCCATATTGAAGGTGTGCACGCTGCCGCTGGCGATCTGCGCGGGATTGATTGTGGGGATAACCGTCGGCGCAATGTTCGGCGTCGCGGCAATGGGCGCCGCCGTGGGTGTCGGCATCGGCGTCGGCATCGGCGTGGGCTTGAGCGCCGGATACGCGGTCATCTTCTTCGAGTCGGACCGCTGAGCGTAGGCGACGCCTGGTCGGTCTACGTCGTTCGCTGCGCGGACGCGAGCTTGTACACGGGCGTGGCGAAAAGCGTCGGCGCGCGCATCTTAGAGCACAACGCCGGGCGCGGCGCAAAGTACACGCGCGGCCGGTTGCCGGTGGAGCTGGTCTATCGGGAGGTCTGCGTGAGCCGCAGTGCCGCCCTCAAACGCGAGTCCGAGATCAAGCGCCTGAGCGCGCGGGCGAAACGCGAGTTCGTGGAAAGGTCGAGGCCGGCCAAAGTTACTCGCAGAGCATCCACAGCGACGGCAAGAGCCATAGCAGCGACGCAATCAAACCGATCCGAAACAGGATCCGGCCGGCGCCGTAGCTCAGGCCTCTGACCTCGAGGTCCTTGCCGACCTTGGCGAGCTCGTCGTCATAGAGCTCCACGGCGGCACTCACCGACGCCATATAGTTGCTCGGCAGGACGACACATTGATCGCCGTCGAATTCTTGCTCGACTTTCATCGTGGACGGCTCTCCCGGATTCGCGCCGAACATGAAAACATCCTAGCCCGAGCCCCTCCCGCTTGCCGTGACGACTATCAAGATCCCGGAATTAAACGGAAAATCATCGTAGCGGCGGCGCCGGAGGCGCGCGATAATGTGTCGAAACGCTCACTTTCCGAAGGAAATGCTGATGATCCAACGACGAGATTTTCGAGTTGCGGCGACGGCAGCGATCGCGCTGCTCGCGGGCTGCGCCAGCCAGGGGACGACTCCGGGCACGGAGCGCGGCAGCGCCGACACTTCACCCGAGTTCGAGGAGAGCGCGATACTCACCGAGGCCGAGGCCTTCTTCGGCGAGGGCGCCCGCGGCCTCGCGGACGTGCTCAACAAGATCTTCAGCGAGCGAGGCCGGCCCAACGCCTACATCGCCGGAGAGGAGGGCGGCGGCGCGCTCGCGGTGGGGGTTCGCTACGGTCGCGGGACCTTGCACATGTCCAACGGGATTCAGCGCGAAGTCTACTGGACTGGCCCGTCGCTCGGCTTCGACGTCGGCGCCAATGCCGCCAAAGCGTTCGTCCTGATCTACGATCTGCCGAGCGTCGAGGCTTTGTTTCAGCGTTATCCGGGGGTCGACGGCAGCCTGTATTTTGTCGGCGGCGTGGGCGCCAACTACAATCGCAGCGGCGATATCATCCTGGCACCGGTGCGCTTCGGGGTTGGCTGGCGCCAGGGGGTCAGTATCGGCTACATCAGCATCAGCGAGACGGCCACCTGGATCCCGTTCTGACGTATCTGCGGAAATGAGACCTGCTTCACGGCGGGCTGGGAGCTGCGGGCTTATGTTTAACCCCAGCTACTCTTGATCATTTCCCCCTGAATTTACCCGGCCTCGCGCCGGGTTCTTTTTTCCGGCCCTTAGTCCGACAAATCCTCCGCCTCTTCATTTTCCCGGCTCAAGGGGGCGGGCAACGCCGGCAACGGCGACCACTCACTGGCCCGGGCGAGGGGGTAGTTGGCGAGACTCTGCTGACGCTTCGTGGCGATCCGCCGCGACAGCCGCGGAATCTTGCAGCTCAGGATCTCGAGTCTGTCATTTCCCATCGTCATTACATCCGTGCTTGTTCTCGCGCCCGCAGTATGGGGGAGCGTCCTGCTCCACTCGAAACACGGCCGAGCCGGCACGCGCTCGATGAGCCGAAGTCTGTTGCAATCTCCCGTCCATGTCGGTGACTCTTATCACATGAAACTTTCTTCTGGATTAAGTGAAGTATTTGTATAGTGATTCCGAAAAGCCGATCACAGAATCGGCGTAGCCGATTCGGAAATTCGTGAGCAGCGTCTCAGTCTATGCGGGCACGAAAACACGCGCTGCGCTCGCGAGCAGATTGCTCTGCGAGATTCCGTCAAAAAAGAACTGTACCGCGAGCGCGGTCAGCAGGATGCCGAAGACGCGGCGGATCACCTGTGTGCCCGTGACGCCGAGCACCCTTTGGAGCTGAGATGCGGCGATCAGCGCGAGCAAAGTGAGCGCCAGGATCGCGAGCAGGCAGGCAATGACGACGCCCTGCAACAGCAAATCGCCCTCGGTGTCGGCCATGAGCAGAATCGAGGCGCCCATGGCGCCCGGCCCGGCGATCAGCGGCGTGGCGAGCGGAAACACCGAGATGTCCGGCTTGGCCGCGGCTTCCTCGGCCTCGGCTTCGGTCGCCGAGGTGGCGCCGGACGAGCGCCCGAAAACCAGATCGATGCCGATCAGCAGCAACAGCACGCCGCCGGCCGTGCGCAGTGCCGCGAGCGAGATTCCCAGGCCGTCGAGGACGCTCTCGCCGAAGATGGCGAAGAACAGCAGGATACCGGTCGCGATCGCCGTGCCGCGGATCGCGACGATCAAGCGCTCGCGCGGCGTGGCGTTGAGCGTCAAGGCCGCGAACATTGCAGCGACGTCGATCGGCCCGACGGTCGCGAAGAATGTCGCCAGCGCGACCGCGGCGGTCTCGGAGATCATGCGTTATTGTAGGATAGCGAGGCGGTAACTTGGGAGACGGTTCGTGAGACCAGTGCAAGCCGGTGTCATCGTCGTGATCGCGTTCGGCCCGCTCGTCGCGCCCGGTCATCACAGCGAGGCGGGTTTCGACCTCGAGTCGGTCGTTGCCTTTCACGGCACGGTGACCCGGTTCAGCTGGCGAAACCCGCACGTCTACATCACCGTGGAAACGGCGAGCGAAACCGGCGAGCCCGTGAGCTGGGAGGTGGAAACGGGCGCAACGCCCTTGCTCGCGCGCAGCGGCTGGACGCCGCAATCGTTGATTCCGGGCGAGCGGATCTCCGTGCGCGGCCATCCGGCGCGCGAGCCCGGCCGCCGCTACGCGCTGTTGCTGTCTGTGCAGAAACAGGACGGCACGTTCCTCGAGCAGACGCTCGGGGAGCCGCGCGCGGCGGCCGTAGCCGCGGATCTATCGGGCGTCTGGAAGGGCCATCTCGCGACGCTCGAGTACCTCGCCGAGGGCTTCGACGCAATGCCCCTGACCGAGAAAGGCGCCGCCGCCCAGGCCGACTACGACCCCAACACTGAAAACCCCGCGGCGATGTGTATCGCCTATCCTTCCCCGGCCGTATTACTGGTGACCACGTTCTTCCTGACAGAGATCGAGCTCGGCGGGGACATCGTCATGCTGCGCAACGAGTGGTTCGACGTCGAGCGGACTGTGTTCATGGACGGCCGCGGGCATCCCGGCGGGGGAGAGCGCAGCGACGTTCAAGGGCATTCGATCGGCTGGTGGGAGGGCGACACCTTGGTCGTCGATACGACCCATTTCGCCGATCACCGGTCGCCGTATCAGACCGGCGTGCCCTCCGGCGCGCAAAAGCACGTCGTCGAGCGTTACGCCCGGAGCGACGACGGCACGCGGCTCACCGTCGACGTGCTGTTGGAGGATCCGGAGTATCTTGCCGAGCCCTTCCGCGGCAGCTTGGAATGGAGCTACCGGCCCGATCTCGACCTGCTTTCGTTCGATTGCGATCCGAGCGTGTCGAGCCAGTTCGTGCCGCGATAGCAAGGTCTGGGTCGAGTGCATCTGCGGATGGGATACCAGGAAGCCGAGCGGAGAATTTACTTTAAGAAACTGCTCTAGGCCATTGATATAACTATGTTCAGGATGGCGGCGTCAACGCGCTCGAGAATCCCGCGCTGCCGCCTTTCCAAATCGGCGCTACGGGGGTATCTTCGATACGTCGCCGAGTGCTTCGGACTCCGCAACCACGATGATCCAGATACTTATACTCAGTACGGAGATGCTGAACACTCGGTGACCCGAATATTGGCACCAGGCGCAGCGCCGGGAGGCTCGAAGATAGTCAGTTACTAGAGCGAGGGGATGACATGAAGTTGGTTCGCGACCTTCTGGCGGTAAAAGGCAACGATGTCTGGTCGGTAACGCCGGAAACCAAGGTGTTCGACGCCTTGCGACTAATGGCGGAAAAGAGGGTGGGCGCCGTGCTCGTCCTTGAAAAAGATGATCTCGTGGGGCTTTTTTCGGAGCGAGACTACGCCCGTAAAGTCATATTGTTGGGCAAGTCGTCCAAAGAAACGCCGGTCAAAGAAATCATGAGCTCAAAGATCGTTTCGGTGCGCCCTGATCAAACGACCGACGAATGCATGAGCTTGATGACGGACAACCGTATTCGTCACCTCCCGGTGATGAAAGACGGCAAGCTGCACGGCATCATCACGATCGGTGACGTCGTGAAAGCGGTGATCGCCGAGAAGGAAGGCGTCATAGAGCAGCTCGAGCACTATATTACCGGCACGTTCTAAGCTTACTGCGCTTGCTCCAACTGGCTTCGCGCTATCGCGATCCGCTCGTCGAGAAACGCCTGAAACTCGTCCGGTCTCACCCACGGATGCGGCTCGCCGGGGCGTCGGCTCGCGAGCTGCGCGGCACGCTCGAACAGGTCGCCGCTTCCGGATAGATACGAATCGTAGTGTCCTCCGATTTGCACCTCGATGCCCGGAATCTGCTTGATGCGCTCGAGGTCCGCGATGAAGGTTCGGATCGCCTCCGGGTCGTCGCTGCGAACGCTCGGGCCGCCGTGGAAATAGGCGAGGTGCTCGACGCCGTCATCGAACACCGAAAAACGGATCGACGTCGTTCCGGGCGTATGCCCGGGTGTGACCTCGAGGTTCAGCGTCGTATCACCCAACGTCAATGTGTCACCGTCCTCGACGATGAAATCGATGCGCGGCGCATAGTCTCCGAAGTCGGCCTGCATGAGCTTGCGGTCCTCTTCCGCTGTGCCGAATTGCGCATCGCTGATCTCCTGCAAGGCCCGCGCACCTCCGTAGTGGTCTCGATGGCCCTGTAGGATCAGCACGTACTTGATGTCCATGGGGTCGAGCCCGACCTTGCGGATCTGCCCGAGCAGGTACTCGGTATAGCCGTCGATATCCCAAAGCGTATCGATGAGAATCAGGCCCTCGCTGGTGCTGATGACGTAGCTTCCCACTTCGCCGATGCCCACGAAGTAGAGGTTGTCGAATATCTGAAAGGGCGCTCGGGCCATGACGCTCAGATCGTTTCTGGGCGTGATTCGGGCGGGGGGCGGCTGCGCGGATGCGGTGTCGAGCAGGCAGGGGAGGGCTGACACGAGCAGGACGATCAGGCGGTGATTCATATTATCGATCTCTAATTTCGGAAGTACCTAGTTGGCGCGAATATCGCTGACATACCGCCCTCCTTCGAAGCGGGCGAAAAACGCCTCGAGCATCGGATGCTCGATGGGAGCCGTGCTGTGATCGGGCTCGAGGTTCCTTTCGGCGACGTAGGTGATGTGCGCCGCCTCGTGCACCAGCACGTGGTACCAGGGCTTGTCCTTCGGCGGGCGGGATTTCGCGACGGTTTCATACCATTCTTCGGTTGACTGAAAGCTCGGATCGACGTCTATGACCACGCCGCGATAGTCGAACAAGCGGTGATGAATGAGGTCGCCGACGGCAAACCGCGCCCGGCTGATACTCGTCACTGTTCCCATACGGATTCCTTCCCGGCTGAGCCTCGTCCAGTTTCGGTGTCAGTTCACGCGACGCTTTTCTTCACCCCAGACGCCCGATCTCCCGTTGAAATTCAGCAATCGCTTGCTCGTGACGACCAGGCCCGCGAAGTCTTCCGCCGAGATCCTCTCGATCCGCTCGTTTGCGATACGCGGCACGGTTCGCCATCCGCTGCGAGCTCCGTAAGCGATGAGGCGCTGATTGGTCACCACGACGATCACGGCCTTACCCACGCTCGTGTCGACTATGCTCTCTTGAGCATTGAGCTTGAGCTCGTCGAAGCGGCTGAGCCGCACATTGGAGGCAAGCAGCCAGCCGCCGTCCACGATGAGATCGACTTGCTTGGGCACGGCTTCCGCGACGACTTGAGCGCCGCCCCAGCCTGGGGTAAGACTGACTGTCCAGACGGATGCCATGACGATCGACGCATTCCTTCGGAGTAACCGGAACATTGCAGCGTTCAGAAACGAAAGACCAGGCCCGCTCGGGCCTCCAATTGGGTCAGTGTCGTGCCGTCCACGCGTATGGCGCACAGATTGATCTGCCCCGTGCTTGCGCACAGAACGTCGCTGTCGCTTTCCACGAAGGTGGTAAAGGCGCGTGCTTCGACACGAACACCGAGTCGCCGAGTGGCCATGAATTGCAGCCCTCCGCCGATCGAAGCGGACAAGTAGCTCTCCACGCCGAACTCCTGCGGTTGGGGGTCGAAGCGAGACAGACCGACGGTCAATGCCAAGAATGGGCGGATGTCGTCGCCGTCGAAGAGATAAGTGCCGCCGAAGTGAAAGTACTCGACATCCAGATCCAGCGAGGGGCCATTGCCGAAGAGAGACTGCGTATCGATCTGCGTGTTCTGGCGTGAATAGAGCAGCTCCCACTGCGTATTGGAGCGCGCCCTGATGTTCAGAATGATGCCTTGGGCATTTGATTCTTCGAGTTCGAACTCGGCGCCGCCATCTTCTTCCTCGAACTGTCCGCCGACACGATAGGCGGCGTAAGGCGCGAGCTCGAACCGGAACGAATTTTCCTGCGCAACAGCCAAACCGGCGGGGCCGGCGCATGCGAGAGCGGCAGTCGCACAAGAGGTGCTCAGGGCGTGACGGAAGGCCATTGGCATCCAGCTTATCCGATTTTCCCGACTTGTGAAGCCGGCTCTAGTCATTGGCATTGCAGAGGATGATACGCTACCGCCCTCGACGCGAATCGCCAAGGGGAGCGGGGAGCGCGCCTGCATGGGAATGGACGCCTGGATTACCGTCGCCGTGGTCCTCGGCACTTTGGGCGTGCTGATCGGCACGAGCCTTTCCTCGGATGTCGTGCTCGTCGCCGGCCTGACGGTGTTGATGCTCAGCGGCGTGCTTTCGCCGGACGAGGCACTGCGCGGGCTCGCCAATCCGGCGCTCGCCACCGTCGGCGTGCTCTATGTGGTGGCGGCAGGCGTCGTGAACACCGGGGCTGTTCACGCCATCGGCGCGATCCTGTTCGGCCGCCCGCGCTCGGTTTCGTCCGCCCAGCTACGGATCATGCTTCCGGTAGCGAGCGTCAGCGGTCTCATGAACAGCACGCCGCTCGTCGCGATGCTCGTTCCCGTCGTCGAGGAATGGGCCCGTCGTTGCCGCTTTTCCGTCTCCAAGCTCATGTTGCCGCTCAGCTACGCGGCCATTTTCGGCGGCACGCTGACACTGATCGGCACGAGCACCAACATCGTCGTGTACGGCCTCGTGCTCGAGCGGACGTCGCTCGGCTCCATGGGCTTCTTCGAGATCGGCGCCATCGGCCTGCCTTGCGCCGTTGCGGGTATCGCATACATCGTTGCGACGCAGAAGTGGCTACTACCCGAGCGCAAGTCGCCGCTCGCGGACTTCGGCGACGCGCGCGAGTACGCCATCGAGATGCTGCTCGATCCCACGAGCCCGATGATCGGCAAGAGCATCGAGGAAGCCGGGTTGCGCCACCTGCCCGGGGCGTTCCTCGCCGAGATCGAGCGCGGCGACAGCGTGCTGCCCGCCGTTGCCCCCACTGAGAAGCTCCAAGCGAACGATCGCCTGCTTTTCATCGGTGTCGTCGACTCGCTCACGGTACTGCTGCGGATGCGCGGGTTGGTGCCGGCGCCCGAGCAACTGTTCAAGCTGGGCGCGCCCCGTCCGGAGCGGCGCCTGTTCGAGGTCGTGGTTTCCCAGAGCTGCCCGTTGATACGACGAACGATACGCGATGGCCGGTTCAGGTCGCGCTACAACGCAGTGGTGCTCGCGGTCGCGCGCGACGGTGCGCGCATGCACGGCAAGATCGGCGACATCGTGCTGCGCGCCGGCGATACCCTGCTGCTCGAGTCGGGTCCGAACTTTCTCACGCAGCAACGCAATTCCAGGGACTTCCTGCTCGTCAGCGAGGTGCAAGGCGCGGCGATTCCCCGCCACGAAAAGAGCTGGGTGGCGACGGGCATTCTTCTCATGATGGTGCTCGCCGCCTCCACCGGCGTGCTGTCGATGCTCGAAGCAGGCTTGCTCGCATCGGGTCTGATGCTGTTCACCGGCTGCCTCAAGATCAGTGAAGCGCGCACGAGCGTCGACTGGTCCGTGCTCGTCGTCATCGGCGCCTCGCTCGGTATCGGCCAGGCAGTGCAGACCAGCGGTGCGGCGACGGCGATGTCGCAGGCTTGGGTAGGCGCCGCCGGGAACAACCCCTGGCTGGCCCTGGCCGCGGTTTATATCTTGACGAGCCTGTTCACCGAAATGATCACGAACAACGCCGCGGCCGTCGTGATCTTTCCGATAGCGGCCGCGACCGCGGAGAGCCTCGGCGTCAGCTTTTGGCCGTTCGTGGTCGTCATCATGATGGCGGCGTCGGCGAGCTTCGCGACGCCGATCGGCTATCAGACCAACCTGATGGTCTACGGCCCGGGCGGCTATCGCTTCGCGGACTACCTGCGAATCGGCGTGCCGCTCAATATTCTGGTGGGAGCGATCACGATAGCGCTGACGCCGATGATCTGGCCGTTTTAGAGGGCGCGGAGTCAAGCTCGCCCTCAAAGAAGGCCGTCCGCTTTCGGACCGGAGCTTATTCTGTTGCCTACTCGGTCCGCAGGACTCTTGCGGGTTGCACGCGTCCCGCGCGATAGGCTTGGCCGGCGACTGCGAGCCAGGCGACGGCGGCCGTCAATACCATGCTCAGCAGAAACGGCCAGATCGTCAGAGAAATGCGGTGCATGAATACGTTCAGGTAAAACCTCGCTGCAAAGTAGGCGAGGGGCCAGGCAATGATATTGGCGATGATTACCGGTTTGGTGAAGTCTCTGAGCAGCATCCAGATAACCTGGCGCGTCGTCGCTCCCAGAGTCTTGCGCACGCCGATTTCGTGGAGACGCCGATTGGCAAGCTGCATGGCTATCGCGAAGAGCCCCACCAGCGAGATGAGGAACGCCGTGGTCGCGAGCACCACGAAAATCTGATTGACGCGGCCAAAGGTCTCGTAGTTCTCATTGAAAATATCGTCGAGGAACCGACGGCTGCGCGGCATGAGCGGCGAGAGGCGCTGCCACATCTCATCGATGGCATTTAGCGCGCTCGGCACGTCATCTCTGGCGATCTGGGCGACTTGAAACTCGAACACGTCGCCGAAAACGAAGAAATTGCCGTTAGCGCCGGCCCCTTGAAAGTGAAGCGGTCTATCCTCCACGACTCCGATGAGCCGTACAGGTTGCGGCGGTTTGCCCGTCTCCTCCGGCATCGGGAAATAGACCAGTTGATCCACTGCCGCTTCAGGCGACTCGAAGCCCAGTTCCTCGACGAACGTGCGGTCCAGCATCGCGTGCAGCGGGTGGTCCGCGCTCCACTCTTGGAACTCCGGCATGACGTCCTCACCGCGCTCGCGGTCGAAGACACGGCCGGCGAGCACGGACAGGCCGAAAACCGAGAAGAAATCGGCCCCGACGTGGTTGAAGAATACCGCTCGGGCATTCTCGATCCCCGCGGCCTCCGCGGACCGACTCACGGCGCCGACATTGACGGAGCCGCTCCAGGGTATCGAAGAAGTGGCCGTGACGGCGCGAATCTGCGGCAGGCGGCGCAATTCATCGAGCAAGGTCTCTGTAGAGACGCCCGTCAACGGGCTCGCGTTGTCGATCACGAGCAGCGGATCGACGTTCATCCCGAACGCCGCGCGACGCAGCTCGCCGTTTTGAGCCGATACGACGATCACCATGATCAGCAGGAAGCTCGCAGCGACGAATTGCGTGCCGACCAGCAGCGCCGCAACGAAAGGCGGCGCGGCTCGTCGCCTCCCCAGTCGCAGCGTTTCGATCGGCCTCGACCCGGAGAGCACGAGCGCCGGGTAGGCGCCGGCCGCCAAAGTGACCGCGACGAGCGTAAACAGAACGAAAAGCCAGAACCGGCCCAAAGGCAGGACGACGGGAATCACGTTCATGTCGACAGTCGCATCGAGCACCGGGGCGATCGCAGCCAGACAGAGGATCGCCAGCACGGCGCCGCTGAAAACGAGCAGCCCCGCTTCGAAAGAATACTGCAACATGATCTGGTGGCGTTTCGCCCCGACGACCTTCCGCAGGCCGACGTCACGACCGCGCCCCGCGGCTCGGGCGGTGGCAAGGTTGGCGTAGTTGATACAGGCCACGGCCAGGATAAGCCCGCCGAGAAGCATCAAGATTGTAGCAACCGAAACGTACTCGCTCGCGCCGCCGAAAAGCTCGCTGTTCAAGTCGGTTACAGCCAAGCCGCTGAGCGGGATAGCGCCGACCTCGAAGCGCACGTTCTCCAGTTGCTCTTGCCCATCGGGTCCTCGTCGCCGAACAGACGGGCGGCGGCATCCTCGGTGAGCACGACGCTGAACGGCTGTCGCAGGGCATTGTCGGGATCGCCCGCGATGAACGGCAGATCGAACGCATCGAGGAACTCCTGATCCGCCACGGCGCGATACCCGCGGAAGCCTCGCTCGGCCGTGCCGATCGAGACGTCGTCGAACCCGTAGACGCGCGCGACGGTCTCGAGCTCCGGAAACTCGGTTCGCAGGTATTTGGCGTAATGCTCGTTGGTATTGGCGAACGTACCGGTCCGAATACCGGCTTCCTGATAGTCGAAATTCGCGGTGATCACGTACGTCCGTTCGGCGTTCGCGAAATGCGAGTCGCCTCGCTGCCAGTATGCGATCACGGCGTAGGCGGTGATGAAGCACACGAGGCCGAGCGCGAGCGTTAGGACGCTGATCAGCGTGGAGGTCGGCTCGCGCCGGAGGTTGCGCAGGGCCGTCGTCAGGTAGTGAGCAAGCATCGCCGTCTGCTTGGAATCAGGAGTTGCTCGGTTCCCCAAGGTTCTTTGAACCTGATTGTACCGATCTTGGGATCGTTGACATACCCTATGCATGTTTAGATCTCGTCCAGATGACGGTTTTGTGACGTCGGCTCTCGGCGTTACGGACGGTTAACTTCGGTCCGTCTACGCAAACTGATCTCCTTCCCCCGGTGGAAGGCTGCCCGAGAGTCGGGGACTCCTGCTAGGATTGGATCGTGGGAACCACTCTCCGAGAGGGACGGCGCCAGCGTCGGAGATCGGCGACGCGGCTGGGTGTCGCCGCCGGGCTGCTCGCCGTAGGCTGTGCCACGACGCCGCCGGCCAACGTCGAGAACATCTGCGCGATCTTCGACGAGAAGAGTCGCTGGTACCGGGCCGCAAGGGAGTCCGAGGAGCGCTGGGGCACGCCCATTCACGTGCAAATGGCGATCATCCGCCAGGAATCGACCTTCGAGTTCGACGCCAGGCCGCCGCGCCGCAGGCTGCTGGGCTTCATCCCCTGGACACGGCCGTCGGACGCCTACGGCTACGCGCAAGCGCTCGACAGCACCTGGAATTGGTACAGGGACGACACGGGTCGACGCTTCGCCGAGCGGGATAGGTTCGCCGACGCCATCGACTTCGTCGGCTGGTATACGCATGTTTCGCAGCAGTCGGTCGGCATCTCCAAGTGGGACCCTTACAACCAGTACCTTGCTTACCACGAGGGCCAGACTGGCTGGCGCCACAATAGCTACAGGGGCAAGCGCTGGCTCACGGACACCGCACGCCAGGTCGACTATCGCGCGCGTGAGTGGGGCGCGCAGCTGAGGCGTTGCGAGGCCGATCTCGACGACGGCTGGTGGATATTCTGAGCGCTGTACCGGATTGGGACGAGCTGGCTTCAGGAAGCCGATGTCCGTTCGACATCCCGAGGGTGGAACCGAATGCCTATTGGGATTCAGTCGTTCAGTTGAAAGTATCCACGCTTTGCTTGCTCACGAATCAGACCTACAGAGGCCACTGCATCCTCATATACGATCCAAAGCACGTCGTTCGTCCCGACGAATTGACCGCGGAGGAATGGGCGGCTTTCGCGAGGGACTTGCACGAGGCTGCGAGGTCGCTCGTAAAGGTTTGTCGTCCGGATCACCTGAACGTCGAATGCTTGGGCAACGTCATGCCGCACCTGCATTGGCAGGTGATTCCAAGATATAGAGATGACCCAAGGTGGGGTGCGCCGATATACACTACGACACTCGAGGAGTTCCACCAGAAGCGCCTGCCCGACGACGAACGGCAGCGGCTGATTCTGGAAATCCGCGATGCTTTCACGTAGCGCGACGATCTCATCGTCAATGTTCCTCGCAAACGGGAGGCCCAATGAGAAGAACAATTGGTTGTGTGGCAGCCTTGAGCATCGGGTTCGGGTCGCTGCGGTCGCGTATGCGTACGGATTTCCGGGCGTGTTGTTCGCCACGATAGTGGCTGCGGGGGTTACGTTGCAGTTTTGGTTCTCCGAGGGCGATCTGATGCCCGCGATAGCGCTCGTAGGGTTCATCGTTGGCTTATTCATCGTGTCTGGCGCGCTCACCACGTTGGCGTCCGCACTGTGAAGCGCAATCTCGCCGCATTTCTCGAGAACATCGCCGAGTCGGCCAGTGCCTGCCTCGTGACAATGGTCCAGGGGAATCTCATGGCCGTCACGCTGACGCATTGGCTGATCGCGTCCGAGACCGGCATCGCAGCAGGCGCCCTTGCCTCGGTCGCGATGCTGATCTTCAGGACCGCCAAGCGATGGATGGTCGCCGTGTTGCTTGGCGTGACGACCGCCGTCGTCGATTTCTTCGTGCACCGCGGAGAGCTCGGCCCGGTCGCCTTCGAAGCGGTGATCACGGGACTATTTGCGGGCGTGCTGTCGTACCTGGTCGGCGTCGCGCTGCGATACCGTCGCGCCAAATGAGCCGTCACGGGGTAAAGCAAGTGCAAGAATCGATACCGCAAGACGTCCCTAGTCGAATCGATTTGCGTGAGATGTCCGATGCCCTCGAGTGGGAGCGCAGGTCGAACGAAGTGCGGCCGTTCCGCTACGAGGTTTTCGACTTCTTTGCCGCCGAGATCGCGAGCCATCCGGCACCCGTCGCGACCATCCTCGAGCTGGGGTCGGGCCCGGGATTCCTTGCTCAGCGCCTAATGAGCGAGCTCAGCGACGTTTCCTACGTAGCTCTGGATTTCTCAAAAGCAATGCACGAGCTGGCGAGAGCTCGTTTGGGCGCCCTGGCAGACCGTGTCGAGTTCGTCGTGGTCGATTTCCGAGACCCGAAATGGAGCGCCGAGCTCTCTTCGTTCGATTGCATCGTTACGCTTCAGGCGGTGCATGAGCTGCGACACAAACGCCACGCAACCGCGCTGCATAGGCAGGCCAAAGCGCTGCTATCGGACGGCGGTCTCTACCTCGTTTGCGATCATTTCGTCGGAGACGGCGGCATGCAGAATGGCGAGCTGTTCATGACGGTGAATGAGCAGCGCTCGGCGCTCGTCGAAGCCGGTTTCTCGCGCGTCGACCGAAGGCTGGTGGTTGGTAGCGTGGCGCTGCACCGCGCAACGACAGTAATTGCCTAGCGTTCGCCGTGGCGGGTAGCGCGATTTCCTCGTTGTAGATACCTGGAATGGAAACCGATCCTGTCGTCGTCGTGACCGGCAGCAGCCGCGGCATCGGCGCGGCGACGGCGAAGCTGCTCGGAGAAAGTGGCTATGCGGTCTGCGTGACTTACCGATCCAACGAGGCGGCGGCGCAGGATGTCTTGGCCGGACTCGAGAAGCGCCGTGTCCGCGCGATCGCCGTGCAAGCGGACGTCTCCGAAGAGGCCGACGTGATTCGCCTGTTCGAGCGCATCGATCGGGAGCTCGGGAGGGTCACCGCGCTGGTGAACAATGCCGCGATCGTCTTGCCCAAGGCCCGGCTCGAGGACATGGACGCGGCGCGCATCAACCGGATGCTCGCGACCAACGTTACGGGTTGTTTCCTGTGCTGCCGCGAGGCCGTGCGGCGCATGTCCACC
This sequence comes from Gammaproteobacteria bacterium, assembly GCA_036396795.1. Classification (GTDB taxonomy): domain Bacteria; phylum Pseudomonadota; class Gammaproteobacteria; order Steroidobacterales; family Rariloculaceae; genus JAHEEM01. Next base: position 70,134 of record DASWKF010000017.1, read on the forward strand.
AAGCACGGCGGCAAGGGCGGCACGATCGTCAACGTTTCCTCCGCCGCGGCGCGCATCGGCTCGCCTGGCGAATATATCGATTACGCCGCCTCCAAAGGCGCCGTCGACACGCTCACGCGCGGGTTGGCATTGGAAGTCGCCGGCGAAGGTATCCGAGTCAACTGCGTGCGACCTGGTTTCATCTACACCGACATGCACGCCGACGGTGGCGAGCCGGGTAGGGTCGACCGCCTCGCGAGCACCGTCCCGCTCGGCCGTGGTGGAACGCCGGCGGAGATCGCGCATGCGATTCGCTGGTTGCTTTCGGATGAAGCGTCGTATGCGACCGGGACCTTCATCGATCTCGCGGGAGGCCGCTGAGCCGGCGGTGTCGCTATTCGGCAACGCCTATTGAGCGCGTCGACGCTTGCGCCGGCAGGGTCGCCGCTGTCTCGGCCCTGGTACGGGAATTGCAGGGACAAAATAGGAACGACGAGAACAGGAGGTGTACTGTGAAAGTCAGCATGATAGCGACATCTGCCGCGTTGATCCTGAGCTCTGCTTCCGCGTATCCGCAGGATCCGCACAACGACGTGTTGCGCGAGCCGTATGAGCCGCCGGGCGAATATCAAACGTCAGGGAGCGACTATGACGACGCGAGCCAGGCAGTCGACGAGTTGCAGAAGGCCGCCGCTAGACGCGATGAACTTCAATCCATGGCCGAGGAGGCTCTGACACAGCTGTCAGGCGAGGCCGGTGTCGACGTCGAGAGCGCCGCAGGCTACGCCGTGTTCGATACGACCAAGGCGGGATTGATCGCGACCGGCGCGGGTGGATCAGGCGTTGCCGTGGACAATGAGACCGGCGAGAAGACCTACATGCACGTCGGTGCAGCCGGCATCGGTCTCGGCGCGGGCATCGAGAGCTATAAGCTGATCCTGGTGTTCGACACGGATGAGGCGCTCGCTGAGTTCGTGGACGGCCATTGGAGCAGCGGGGCTTCGGCGCAGGCTGCTGCGGGCGACGATGGCGCCTCGCAGGAAACCCACAGTCAGGACGACATTTCAATCTACCGGATTGACGATACGGGTCTCATCGCACAAGCGGATGTGACCGGAATGAAGTTCTGGGCGAGCGAGAAGCTCAATCTGGACTCCTAGCAGCCTGCCGCGGAAAACGCCGCAGCGGGAGCCAGCGCGGACGCGTGCTTTCGCTGCGTTTCCGCTAGAGAACTGATGAGCCGGCACGAAGCAATCGTAGAACTCGCAAGCGAAAGATCCTGACGAACGCGCGCACTGCCATCACTGGTGTCTTACACAGCCTCAAAGCGTCTTGAAACCCAGGCACGCGGAACTAACTCATTGGTTTTATTGGCGCTCCCTACGAGAATCGAACTCGTGTTTTCGCCTTGAGAGGGCGACGTCCTGGACCGCTAGACGAAGGGAGCGCGAGTGCCTCGGTGCGGCGGGGCTGCTATGATACCGGCCTTTACGGCACGGTTAAACGTGTCAATGGAAGCTTCTTGAACGACACGGACAGCCAACCGCGCCCTGCACCCAAGATCATTCCGCGCGCCGGCCACCGCATCAGCCGCGCCGGTATCTCCAAAAACGCCGTCAAGGTCCTCTACCGGCTGCATAACGCCGGCTACCAGGCGTTTCTCGTCGGCGGCGGCGTGCGCGATCTGCTCTTGGGGCGCCACCCCAAGGATTTCGACGTCGCCACCGATGCCGAGCCGGACGAAGTCCGGCAGCTCTTCGGCAACGCCCGCCTCATCGGCCGGCGCTTCAAGCTGGCCCATGTGCGCTTCGGCCGGGACATCGTCGAGGTCGTGACCTTCCGCGCCGCGGCCGACATCGAGCACGACGACCGCCAGCACGCGGCTTCGGGCCGCATCCTCAGGGACAACGCCTACGGCGATATCGAGGACGACATCTGGCGCCGCGATTTCACCGTGAACGCGCTCTATTACAACATTGCCGATTTCAGTGTCTGGGACTACACCTCCGGCACGGAGGACATCGAGAGCCGCACGCTGCGGCTCATCGGCGATCCCGAGACGCGCTACCGCGAGGACCCCGTGCGCATGCTCAGGGCCGTGCGCCTGGCGGCCAAGCTCGATTTTACGATCGCGCCCGAGACCGCTGAGCCGATCGCGCGCTTGAGCCCGCTGCTGCGCGACGTACCGCCGGCGCGGTTGTTCGACGAGACGCTCAAGCTCTTCCAGGCGGGCCACGCGGCGCGCAGCTTCGAGCTGTTGATGCAGTTCGGCCTGCTCAAGAATCTGTTCCCGCACATCGCGGCGGTGCTCGACAAGGATACCGACGGTCAAATACGGAAATTCATTCACGAGGGGCTGCACAACACCGATCAGCGCGTTCGTCAGGACCAGTCGGTCACACCGATGTTCCTCTACGCGATCCTGCTCTGGCACCCGATCCGGCAACTGGCAGAGGACCTGCAGGCGCACGAAGGCGTATCGGAGGCCGATGCGATGCTCAGCGCGGCGACCAGGATCGTCGACGAGCAGCAGGCCTACACGTCGTTTCCGCGGCGCTTCAGCGGTCCGATGAAGGATGTTCTGGTGATACAGCGGCGCTTCACCAACAAGCGCGGCAGCCGCGCGATCAAGTTGCTCGAGCACAAGCGCTTTCGCGCGGCCTACGACTTCCTGCTGCTGCGCGCGAGCATTGGCGAGGTCGACCCGGCGATCGCGGCCTGGTGGACCGAGGTGCAGGAGCTGCCGGCGGAGGGCAAGCGCAAGGCCTTCGAGGTCAAGCGGCGCCGCGGCGGCAAGCGCTGGCGCCGCTCCGGTGGAACGGGGCGGCCGTCGAGCATCGCCCAGTAGGCCAGTGTATTCTTGAGCCCGGGACCGCGGCGCAGATCGCGTCCCGCGATGGTAAGGACCCCGACTCGAACACCCATGACAACGCACGCCGATCAGACGCTCGTGGACGGGCTCCGCTATATTGTCGTCGAGGGGCCAATCGGCGTCGGCAAGACCAGCCTCGCGAAGCGCCTCGCGGACAGCTTCGCGAGCGAGCTGATCCTCGAGAGCCCGGAGGAGAACCCGTTTCTCGAGCGTTTCTACAAGAATCGCCGCCACGCCGCCTTGCCGACGCAGCTGTTTTTCCTGTTTCAGCGCGCGCGGCAGATCGAGAACATCCGCCAGACGGATCTCTTCACGCCGCTGCGCATCGCCGATTTCATGCTCGACAAGGATCGGCTGTTCGCCGAGCTCAACCTCGACCCCAGCGAGCTTTCGCTCTATCGGCAGGTCTACGAGAGCCTGCAGCTCGATCCGCCGGCCCCGGATCTGGTCATTTACCTGCAGGCGCCGCCGAGTGTGCTGCGCCGCAGGGTGCAAAACCGCGGCATCCCTTACGAGCAGTGGCTCGACGAGGAGTATCTCGACCGCCTCGGCAACGCCTATGCGAAATTCTTCTATGAGTTCGATGCCGCGCCGCTGTTGATCGTGAACGCGGCGAACATCGACCCGGTGCATCGCGAGGCGGACTATCAGGAGCTTCTTCGGGCCATCGGGCGCATTCGCCACGGCCGGCACTTTTTCAACCCGGCGATCGAAACGTTCGCCTGACTTTGGAGCCGCAGAGAACGATGGTGTACAAGCAGCTACAACAGCGGGACATGGCGTCGCCGCCGGTCAACATCTCGACGCTCAGGCGAATGAAGGCCGACGCCGAGCCGATCGCCTGCCTCACGGCGTACGACGCGAGCTTCGCGCAGCTCGTCGACATGGCAGGCGTGGACCTGATACTCGTCGGCGATTCGCTCGGCATGGTGATCCAGGGTCACGACACCACCGTGCCGGTGACGGTCGAGGACGTCGTCTACCACACCCAAATGGTCGCGCGCGGCACACGCCACGCGTTTCTGGTCGCGGACCTGCCGTTCATGAGCTATGCGACGCCGGAGCAGGCGCTCGACAACGCCGTGCGCATGATGCAGGAGGGCGGGGCGATGATGGTCAAGCTCGAGGGCGGCCGCGGTCAGCTCGCCGTCGTCGAATGCCTGGCGCGTCACGACATCCCGGTGTGCGCGCACGTGGGTTTGAAACCGCAGTCGGTGCATAAGATCGGCGGCTTCCGCGTGCAAGGTCGCGAGCCCGAGATGGCCGAGAAGATGGCCGAGGATGCCAAAGCGCTCCAGGACGCGGGCGCCGACATCATGTTGCTCGAGTGCGTCCCCAACGAGGTCGGCAAGGCCATTACCGAGGCGCTCGAGGTGCCCGTCATCGGCATCGGCGCCGGCCCGTTCGTCGATGGCCAGATCCTGGTGCTCTACGACATGCTCGGCATCACCCAGGGTCGCACGCCGCGCTTCGTCAGGAACTTCATGAGCGGGCTCGATTCGCCGCTCGCGGCCGTCGAGGCCTACGTGAAAGCGGTCAAGGACCGCAGTTATCCGGCCAAGGAGCATTGTTTCTCCTGATAGAATAGCCGCCCTTCGAGTCTCGGCCTCGGCCGGGGGAGCTTGTTCTTGACGCAATTGCTGCGAGCCCAGACACCGGGCTCCGTGCGCGAGCAGGTGTCGGCGTGGCGATCGGCGGGGCAACGCATCGCCCTGGTGCCGACGATGGGCAACCTGCACGACGGCCATCTGAGCCTGATCCGCATCGCGGCCGAGCACGCTGATCGCGTCGTCTGCAGCATCTTCGTGAATCCCACGCAATTCGGGCCGAGCGAGGACATCGCGAGCTATCCGCGCACGCCCGAGGCCGATGACGCGCTGCTCGCCGAGCAAGGGATCGTCGATCTCTTGTTCGTGCCCAGCGAGGACGATATCTATCCGCACGGCCTCAACGGCAGCGTCGTGGTCAACCTGCCGGCGCTCGTGGGCGAGCTTTGCGGGCGCTCGCGTCCGGGGCACTTCAACGGCGTCGCCTCGGTCGTCCTCAGGCTCCTGAATATCGTCACGCCGGACGTGCTCGTCGTCGGCCGCAAGGATTACCAGCAGGCAATCCTGCTCGCGCGAATGATTCGCGACTTGCATCTGCCGGTCGAGATCCTGCTCGGGGACACCGTCCGCGAAGCCGACGGGCTCGCGATGAGCTCGCGTAATCAATACCTGACGCCCGCGGAGCGCGAGGTCGCGGGCACGTTGCACGCGGTGCTCCAGGAGCTTGCGGTGCAGTTGCGCAACGGCGGGGCCTCGATCGACAAGCTCGCCCCCAGGGCGCGCGAGCAGCTCGTCAGTGCCGGCTTCAAGCCCGACTACATCGAGCTCAGACGCGCCCGGGAGCTCGGCGCGGTCACCTCGAAGCTGCCCGACGAGCCCTTGATCCTGCTCGGCGCCGCCTGGCTCGGTCGTGCGCGGCTGATCGACAACGTCCCTGTCTGACCTCGGCGCCGCCGGCCGGGGTGATCATGCACGCCCGGCGCGCTGCCGCGTGAGCGCCCAGTCGATGTGCTCGCGCACCAGATCGGACGCGCCGCCGGCGCGCGCCTCGAGCGCCGCGACGATCCGCGGGTCCTGCGGCGCGTTTCCGAGCGCGACCGCCAGGTTCCTGAGCCAGCCCTCGTAACCGGCGCGGCGCAGCGCGCTGCCCTCGGTCGCGTGCGACCAGTCCGCTTCACTCCAGGCGAAAAGCTCGAGCAGCCCGGCCGTGTCGAGCCCGTGGCGGGGCTTGAAGTCGGATTCCCGCGTGAGCCGCGCGAACTTGTTCCACGGGCAGAAGAGCTGGCAGTCGTCGCAGCCGAAGATGCGGTTGCCGATGCCGGGGCGAAGCTCCTCGGGGATGGGACCGCGAAGCTCGATGGTCAGGTACGAGATGCAGCGCCGCGCGTCGAGCTCGTAAGGCGCGACGATCGCCTGCGTCGGGCAGACGTCGAGGCAGGCGCGGCACGTGCCGCAGTGATCCGTCGCGGCCGCGTCGGTCGGTAACGGCAGATCCGTCAGGATCTCGCCGAGGAAGAACCACGAGCCGGCGCCGCGGTTGATCAAGTTGGTGTGCTTGCCGATCCAGCCCAGGCCGGCTTTCTGTGCGACGGCCTTCTCGAGCACCGGTGCGCTGTCGACACAGACGCGATAGCCGAAAGGCCCGATGCGCTGCTCGATGGCGCGCGCGAGCCTGTGCAGGCGTTGTCGCAGCACCTTGTGGTAGTCGCGCCCGAGGGCATAGCGCGAGACATAGGCGCGCTTGTCGTCCTCGAGCGCGGCGCGGGCTTTAGAATCGTCTTCGGGCCAATAGTCCATGCGGGCCGAGATGATCCGCGCAGCGTTGGGCAACAGCGCCGAGGCTTGCGCGCGCTTCTCGCCGTGGAAGGTCATATAGGCCATCTCGCCATGGCGGCCGGTATCGAGCCATGCTTTGAGCCGCGTGTTAGCCTCACTCAAGTCGGTATCCGTGATCCCGAGTTGCTGAAAGCCGAGTGTCGCACCAAGCTCTTTGATCTCGCCGGCGAGCGTCTCGAGCTGCTCGCTCGAAAATGGGCTGGCGGGCTGCGGAAGGGTCTTCATGTAACGTGATAGTAGAACCGTCTATATGATTGAACTTCCTAATGATATCTATGCCGCTCAGCAGGTCAGGGCGCTGGATCGCAAGGCGATCGAAATCTTCGGCATCCCGAGCTACGAGCTCATGAACCGCGCCGGCGAAGCCGCTCTGCAGACGCTGTCGGGGCACTGGCCCAGCGCGCGCTCGCTGACCATTGTATGCGGTGCCGGCAACAATGCCGGCGACGGTTACGTGCTCGCGCGGCTCGCCGCCGGCGACGGCTATCAGGTCCGGGTCGTCAGCGTCGTGCCGCGCGAACGGCTCTCGGGGGACGCGGCGCGGGCCGCCGGGGATTGGGTCGGCGCGGGCGGCGAGACCGAGCTCTTCGACGCCGCGGTCTCGCTCGGCGGGGATCTCGTCGTCGATGCGCTGCTCGGCACCGGGCTCGACCGCGCGCTCGATGGCACATTCGCCGCGGCCGTCGATGCCATCAACGCGGCGAGCGCGCCGGTGCTTGCGCTCGACGTGCCGAGCGGGCTCAACGCCGACACGGGACTGGTGATGGGTAACGCCGTGCGCGCGTCGGTGACGGTCACGTTCATGGGCCTCAAGCTCGGCTTGTTTCTCGGCGAGGCGCCGGACCATCTCGGCGTGCTCGAGTTCTCCGACCTGAGTGTCCCGAAGCAGGTTTACGACGATGTCGCCGCGCCCCTGCGGCGGCTCGATCCGTCGTGCTTGCGCGGCGCGCTTGCGCGGCGGCGCCGCGGCGCTCACAAGGGGGCTCACGGCAATCTATTGCTCGTCGGCGGCGGCCCCGGCATGAGCGGCGCGATCCGGCTCGCCGCCGAGGCGGCGCTGCGTGGCGGCGCGGGGCTCGTGCGCGTGGCGACACATCCGCACAGCGTGCCGGCCGTGGCTTCGGGGAGGTCCGAGCTCATGTGTCACGCAGTGCCCACCGCCGCCGAGCTCACCGCGCTGCTCGCGCTTTCCACGGGAATCGTGCTCGGGCCGGGGCTCGGCAGGAGCGATTGGGCGCGGGCGCTTTGGGCTGCGAGCCTCGACGCCGGTCTGCCGACGGTCATCGACGCCGACGGCCTCAATCTGCTCGCCGAGTCCGACCGCCGTCAAGGCGATTGGGTGCTGACCCCGCATCCGGGCGAGGCGGCACGTTTGCTCGACAGCGAACCGCGGGCCGTGCAGGCCGCGCGGCTCGAAAGCGTGCGGGAGCTCGCCGAGACCTTCGGCGCCACGGTCGTGCTCAAGGGTGCCGGCAGCCTGATCGCCGCGCCCGGCCGGACGGTCGTGAGCCTCTGCGACCGCGGTAACCCCGGCATGGCCAGCGCCGGCATGGGCGACGTGCTCGCGGGTGTGATCGGCGCGTTGCGCGTGCAAGGTGCAAGCGCCGTGCAGGCCGCGGAAGCCGGCGTGTTCATCCACGCTTCGGCCGGCGACGCTGCGGCTGCCGAAGGCGGTGAGCGCGGCGTACTGGCCGGCGATCTCATGCCTTTCATACGCCGATGGGCCAATCCGAGCTGAACGCGGCTTCGCTGCAACTGCACTTCGCCGACGAAACCGCGCTCAAGGCGGCCGCCGGAGGGGCGGCGCGAGCCTGGCAGGCGGAATCTCGAGACGCGATCCTGACTGGGCTTCGAGGCGATCTCGGCAGCGGCAAGACCACCTGGGTACGCGGCATGCTCGAGGGGCTTGGCTATGCCGACCGCGTGCCGTCGCCGACCTATACCTTGCTCGAGCACTACGCTCTGCCGGGTCTCGATGTCGTGCACGTGGATCTCTACCGTGTCGGTAGCGCGAGCATGGGGCCGGCGGACGTCACCGCCGAGCTCGAGGCGCTCGGCCTGCGCGACTGGCTGGCGCGCGAACGCTGTTGGCTGCTGGTCGAATGGCCGGAGCGTGCGGCCGAATTGCTGCGCCGTTGCGATGTCGTGATCCACTTTGAGCTCGGCGCGGGGCCGGACACGCGAGAGGTCGATCTGACCCCGTTCACGGCGCGAGGCGCGTCCCTGGTTGGGGCGTTACAGCAGGTTCCTGAATCGAGTTCGAGCTAGCTCAGGTAATCCTATCTTTTCTATGCACAATTCTTGAAATTTCGCGTCGAAGTTGTAACCATTGCCCGGCGGGTTAGGGAGGACGTGCGTTGAAGTCGGAATCGTGGGGGTTGCTGCTGCTCGTCGCCGCAGTCGGGGTCGGCCTTACGGCTCAGGCGACTGAAGTCGAGGGCATGAGGCTCTGGGCGGGCCCCGATTCCACCCGCGTGGTTCTCGATCTCTCCGCGCCCGCGTCCCACCGCGTGTTCACGCTCAACGATCCCGAGCGCATCGTCATCGATATCAGCGATTCGGTCGTCGCGCTTGCGGGCGTCATGCCCGAAGTCACGGGATACGTTGCCGGCGTGCGCACCGGCGTGCGTAACGGCCATGACCTGCGCGTCGTCCTGGACGTAAGCCGCGCGGTCAAGCCGAAGAGTTTCCTGCTCGAGCCCAACGACACCTACGGCCATCGGCTCGTCGTCGATCTCCTGCCGCTCAGCGGCGAGCCGGCGGTCAAGCGCGCGCTGCGTGCCGGCGCCGAAGGCGGCCGCGCGCTGGTGATCGCGGTCGACGCGGGGCACGGCGGCGAGGATCCCGGGGCGACCGGACCGCACGGCGCACGCGAGAAGAACGTCGTGCTCGAGGTTTCCAGACGGCTCGCCGACGAGATCCACAAGCAGCCGGGCATGGAACCGCTGCTCATTCGCGATGGCGACTACTTCGTGTCCTTGCGCGAGCGCAGCGAAATGGCGCGCGAGGCGCAAGCAGACCTGTTCCTGTCGGTTCACGCCGACGCGTTTCGCAGCGAGCGCGCTCGCGGCGCGACCGTGTACGTGCTCTCGGGGAAGGGCGCAAGCGACGAAGCCGCGCGCCGCCTTGCCGAAAGAGAGAATGCGTCGGACCTGATCGGCGGCATCTCGCTCGCCGACAAGGATCAGCTGCTCGCGCGGGTGCTGCTCGACCTTTCACAGAGCGCCGCGATCAGCGCCAGCTCCGCCGCAGGCAGGCGCGTCATCGAGCAGCTCGGGCGCGTCACGACCCTGCGCAAGGATCAGGTGCAGCAGGCGCCGTTCCTCGTGCTCAAGTCGCCGGACATCCCTTCGATGCTGATCGAGCTTGCATATATCTCCAACCCGACCGAGGAGCGCGCGCTCAGCGACGCCGGGCAGCAGACCATGCTCGCGCGCGCGATTCACGCGGGCGTCGTCGATTACTTCCGCGACAACGCGCCGGCGGACAGCTACATCGCGCACAACCCGCCGCCGATCAACAGGCCGCCCGTCCGCCACGTCATCACGCGCGGCGAAACCCTGTCCGGGATCGCCGAGCGCTACCGCGTCAGCCTCGTGGCCCTGCGCCAATCGAACCAGCTGCGCGGCGACACCATTCGCATCGGCCAGGTGTTGGCCATCCCGTCGACCTGAGCCCGAGCCCGTCGGCTTTCGACTATTCGCGGCTCTGGCAACGGAAAGTTGCATTGCACGCGCAATCGCTGCATGCAGTTGGTATATTTCCGGTCGACACGGCAGGTTTGAGAACGCGAGTTTCTGCTGTTGATAGACGCAGAACGCGCACGCGGAGGAGATGCCAGATGATCAGATGTTTCGCAACGATTCTCCTCATGACAGTACTGTCGGCGAACGCCGCCGAGTGGGAGGACACGCTGGCGACCACGGCGTCGCTTCGAACGGCCGGGGCGCGACTGGTTTCGAGCGATGTCCTAAAGCTCGAGGACGGTGAATCTGCTTTGATTACTTATTGGGAGGCGCGAAATCGGGCAGACTTGGACGTATATAGATGCGTTGACGTCGTCGCCGCCGATTTCGCCCCGCTTCGCCAAATGTGTTGGAAAGTCTTGACACCTGACGGGCGACGGTCTGCGGAAGCGGGATAGGAATATTGGATATTCGGATCCAGTTCCTCAGTTTTCCCGGTTGCCCGTTGGCGCGGCGGCGTAAGTTGCAGGGTGTATTTCGGATCTGAGAGGGTTCCGGCTCAGTCTGACATCATCGCCTGCATCGAAAACCAGATCGTCGCCACCGGCGAGGCATGATGCGGGCCGGACCGGTGTGCGGACGGCCCTTGTTTGGAGCTGATTCAAACACCGGGGAGCTGCGCCGCGCGAGAAAGCTGACGTGCGAGCGATAGCGTGCTAGCGTCCTATCCATGGCTCGTGATCTCGCCGAGTTACAGCAGCAAGTCATTGCGCAAGGCTATGCGTACGATTTCGGCGGCGTGCGAGGCTTGCAGCTGGACCTCGTCGCCACGGACCTGCGCTTGGTCGACTCCGTCTCGTTCGACTCGGGCACCGATCCCGGCGACGACGCGACCATGTACCTGATCGAGGTCGACGGCGAGAAGGGCTATCTGATCCTCTCGGACAGCTTCCACGTCGACCCGAGGAAAGCAGCGCTGGTCGACGCGTTGATCGCGAAGAGCTGAGCCGTGACGGAATTTCCACTGGGAGCGGTTGTCGCAGACATCGCGCGGATGACTGAGCAGATGACCGCCGAGTGGCCGACCCTCGAAACGCGCAGGTTGGTCCTGCGGCCGTCCAGAGCCGAGGACTTCGACGCCTACGCCGAGTTCATGAGCGACGAGGAGTCGGCCCGGTTCGTCGGTGGCGTTCAGTCCCGGTCAGTCGCCTGGCGCGGCTTCCTGCAGATCGCAGGCGCCTGGCATCTGCAAGGGTTCTCGATGTTCTCCGTCATCTCCAAGTCCAGCGGCGAGTGGATCGGTCGCGTGGGTCCCTGGATGCCGGAAGGCTGGCCGGGCACGGAAGTCGGCTGGGGGATCGTCCGCAGTCACTGGAACCAGGGCTATGCAAGCGAGGCTGCCACTGCCTCGATCGACTGGGCGTTTGCGGAACTGGGTTGGGATGAAGTAATTCACGTTATCGAGCGGGGGAACGAGGCTTCGAGTGCCGTCGCGATCAAGCTCGGCTCTCGAAACCGAGGCCCGGGCCGGATGCCGCAGCCCCATGACGACAAGGTCGTCGACATTTGGGGCCAGACGAAGCAAGAGTGGCAAGAGCGAAATCGCGGTCGCGCTTTAGGCGCCTGAGGGCTCGCCGTAGCGCGTTGCGGACGCGAGAATTTAATAGAATGAGGCCGTGGCGGCTCGTTGCCGTAAGGGGGAAAACGATGTTTGCAGTTCGGACCCAGGGGAGCCGACTCGACGGCTTAAAAGCAGCCGCGGCGTCGGTCGTGGCGGCGCTGTTTGTTTGCGCCTGTCAACAACCGGCTACGAGTACGAACGAAACGGGCGCAGCGGCGGATCAGCCGCGCCAGATCAAGGTCATCACCTCGGGCGGCTTTACCAACGCCTTCGACATCCTCGCGCCGATTTTCGGGCAGGCGACGGGTATCGAGGTCGTTACCGCCTACGGTTCCTCCATGGGTGGCGGGCCGGATTCGATCCCGATGCGTTTGGACCGGGGCGAGCCCGCGGATCTCCTGATCTTCAACGACAGCGCGCTCGAGCTGCTCGATGAGGCGGGCCACATTCGAGCCGATACGCGCGTCGTTCTTGCGCGCGCGCTCATCGCGATGGCGGTGCGCAGCGGCGCGCCGAAACCGGACATCAGCACGACGGAAGCCTTCGTCGACACCTTGCTGGCAGCCGAATCCATCGGTTATTCCGCGAGCGTCAGCGGGACGTACCTGTCGTCGGAGGTATTCCCACGGCTTGGAATCTGGGAGGACATCGAAGCGAAGACGAGGCGCATCGTCACGGAAAGGGTGGCGAGCGTCGTTGCTCGCGGCGAGGTCGAGATCGGCTTTCAGCCCGTCAGTGAGCTGATGGGGGTCGTGGGCGCGGAGATTGTCGGGCCGATACCGGATGAGCTACAGCAGGTATCGACCTTCGTCGCCGTCATCACGGCGAACGCCGGGAATCCCGAGGACGCCGCAAGGCTCGCCGAGTTCTTGTCTTCCGAGGCCGTTGCGGCGATCGTCGAGTCGACGGGCTTGAGTGTGCCGCCGGCTCGGGACGCTACCGCAGCGTCAGATCAGTCCTCCTCGCAGGTCGAGGTCATCACGTCCGGCGGCTTCACGGCCGCCTTCGGCATCTTGGCGCCGATGTTCGAGCAGGCGACGGGCATCGAGGTCCTTGCCGCTTACGGCTCGTCGATGGGCGGCGGTCCCGAGTCCATCCCGGTGCGCCTTGCCAACGGCGAAACCTACGACATCCTCATCATGAACAGGCCGCCGCTCGACGAGCTCGCCGAGGCCGGCAGCATACGCCCGGAAACGCGTATCGATCTGGGGCGCTCGCTAGTCGGCATGGCGGTGCGCAGCGGCGCACCGAAACCGGATATCAGCACCAGGGAGGCGTTGATCGACACGCTGCTCGCGGCGGAGTCCATCGGCTATTCGGCCAGCGTCAGCGGGACTTATCTGTCGTCGGTCGTGTTTCCCGAGCTCGGCGTCTGGGAAGCGATCGAGCCGAAGACCAAGCGCATCTTCACCGAGAGAGTGGCGAGCGTCGTCGCTCGCGGCGAGGTCGAGATCGGATTTCAGCAGATCAGCGCGATCCTGCCGGTCGAGGGCGCGGATTTCGCCGGAACGATTCCCGACGAGCTGCAAGAGGTCGCGTTCTTCTCGGCCGGCATCATGCAGGATGCGGAAAATCCCCGGGATGCCCAGCGGCTGTTGGAGTTCCTAGCCTCGGCGGCCGTGGCCGGCGTCATCGAGTCGACGGGATTGGGCCCCGTGGTCGCGGGCGGCGGAGGCGAATGATCGCTGCCGGTTCAAAAGACTCTTTCGAAGATTCAAAAACTACAAGTAAGGAGTCCATATGTTCGTGAACTATCGAGTACTTTTGCCTTTGAGCCTGGCCATTTTCGTTCTGGGCCTGGTGCTGGGTAATATCAACCCGGTTGCCGCCCAATCGTCCGATCGAGTGTTCGAGCTTCGGACCTACACCGCCGCTCCGGGGCGCCTCGACGCGCTGCATGCGCGCTTCGCCGAATACACGATTCAGCTTTTCGAGCGGCACGGCATGACGAATATCGGCTACTTCAGCCCGCAGGACGGCCCGCTTTCGGAGAGCACATTGATTTACCTGCTCGCGCACGACAGCCGTGAGGCGGCCGAGGCGAGCTGGGCGGCTTTCCGGGCGGATCCGGAGTGGCAAAGCGTCGCGGAGGAGACTCAGCGCGACGGCCGCATCGTCGAGAAGGTCGAGAGCGTATTCTTGGATCCGACGAGCTACTCGCGGATGAGATAGACGGAAACATCGACAAGAAAGAGACTCATGTTTGGTCACTATGGAGAACAACAATGCCAAGAGTATTGGCTACGGCGACGGTCGAGGATTCGGCGAAGTGGGAGGAGAGCTTCCGGACTCATAAGAAGCTTTTCAAGAAGTATTCCGCGACGGCAATTCACTATACGTCGACGCCCGACAACCAGATTGCTATCTACTGGCGCGTCAAGAACCTCGACAAATTCTTCGCGGGCACGGAGATGCCCGAAACGGTGGAAGCGATGGCGTTCGACGGCGTGAGGCGCGATACGGTGAAGTTCTTCGTGCTGGACAAGAAATTCAACCTCTAGCCCGTGACGGCAGATGAGCGACGGTCGCCCGCCGAAGGCGATCGTTGACGGGGCGGGAACGGAAAAAGCTATCGACAGCGAAGAACGGATAGAAGCCGGGGGACGGCGATGAAACCGACACGATACTCCTTGGGCATCGGCATGCTTGCAACCTTCGTCTGGGCTTTGCCCCTGTGGGCGCACCACTCTCACGGCAACTATCAACGAACCGACTGGGTTCATCTCGAGGGCACCGTGAAGCAGGTGCACTGGATGAATCCGCATAGCTGGATCTACCTAGAGGTCATGGACGGCGACGGTCAGCCGGCGATTTGGGCGCTTGAGGGCGCGAGCGTGGTGACGCTCAGGCGCAATGGCTGGACAGCGGAAAGCCTCGAAGCCGGCGATGAGCTTTCCGTCAGGTGCCACGCGCTCAAGGACGGCTCGAGGGGCTGTTTGCTCGGATTCATCGTAACCGCACCGGGAGTCGAAAAGGAATTCGACTAGGCCGGTTGGTCCGAGCCTTTTCGGAGATCAACATGCCAAAGCCAAGACTTCTCGTGCTCGTAGCGTTGTCGCTTGCTTCAACGGCGTCACTCCCCCAGGACTGGACCAAGTACGTCAACCTGGCGGACCGATTCATCGTCAATTTTCCGGCCGAGCCCGAGGTTCAAGAGACGACCTATGTCTCGGAGTACGAGGCGATGCTCCGCGCGCGCGTCTACACGGCCGACGACGGCGTGGGGCGTTACTCCGTCACGGTGGTCGATTACACGAACGTCGAGGCGGCGCTGCGGGCGCGGCCCGACCAAGACTACCGTGGCGACGACCTGGCCGGGGACGTGCTCGGCTCGATCGCCTACGCCGCCTGGAGCTTCCGCAAGCGCGGCGGGGAAGTCACCTACGATGCCTGGGCGGCCGTAGACCGGATTGCAGGGCACCAGCTACAGATCACCAACCCGAATCAATCACGCACCTTCGTCGGCATCTATCTGCACGACAGCCGGCTGTATGTCCTCGAAGCCACGGTGCCTCAGGGGTGGCCGCCGCCGGGGCACTTTCAGCAGTCGCTGGGTATCCTCGATGCCGAAGGCAAGCGGGTTCGCTATGACCTCGACGTCGACGGCAACAGGACACGCGTCGAGACTTCTTACGAGTGGACCGGCAGCGACGAGCCGGAATAGCAGCGGAGGAACGACAATGCCGATGGAGCACTACAAAGGCGGCTGCCAGTGCGGCGCCGTCGTCTACGAGGCCGATATCGATCTCGACAAGACTGTGACCTGCAACTGCTCGCGCTGCCAGAGGCTCGGCTCGGTGCTGGCGTTCACGCCGCGGGACAATTTCACCCTGCTGTGCGGCGAAGATGACCTGACCGAGTATTTGTTCAACAGGAAGAAGATTCGACATCTGTTCTGCAGGACCTGCGGCATCGAAAGCTTCGCCTACGGCCAAATGCCCGACGGCTCGCCGATCGCGGCCGTCAACGTCAACTGCCTGGAGGGCGTGGAGCCGCGCTCGCTGCAACCCAAGCACGTCGACGGCCGCAGCTACTGAGCAGGCGCCGGCCCGGCAAGCTCGCGGGAGTTCCGGCCGGTCATCGCATCGCGGCCGAGGCTCGATGCAATGAGCTAAAAGAGCGCGCGCATGCCGAGCAGGTAGTTTCGCCCGGGCAAGGGCGCGACGTCCTTGACCAGCGAGGTATGCCTGCGGGCATCCTCATCGGATAGGTTCATGCCCTTCAAAAAGAAGCTCAGCTGCGGCCCGCCGGAGGACGGCAGCGTCCAGTTGACGTCGGCGTTGACCATCGTGTAGCCCGCGGTCGGCTCCTCGAACGGCGCGGTGTCGTCCTGATCGTCATAGCGTGCCGACTCGAGACCGATGTGCAGCTGATCGGTGTGGTACTGCAAGCGCGCGCCGATTCTGAGTGGCGGCAGCCGCGGCAGGTTCTCTCCCGAGTCGAGCTCACCCCTGACGGTATCGGCATACAGGCGCAGATCGAGCTCGCCGCCGCCGATCTGCGCGATCGGCGCGAACAGCTCGGCTTCCAGACCCGTGACCTCGGCGTCTTCCTGGAAGTACTCGAATATCGGCAGCTCCGATTCAAGATCCTCCGTGCCCGTGTCCCTCAGGAAGATGAAATCGGCAAAGCTCGTGTAGAACGCCGTGATGGACCATGTCACCTGACCTGAGGTCTTGCGCAAGCCGATATCCATGTGCCGCGAGGTCTCCGTGCCCAGAGACGGGTCGCCGACCTCGAAAGTGCTCGAGGCGAGATGCGGGCCGTTGGCGAAGAGCTCTTCGGCCACGGGCAAGCGCTCGGCGACCGCAAAGTGCAGGGCGAGGGCGTAGTCGTCGGAAAGCCTGCGGATCGCCGCCAGCGAAATGCTGGCTGCCGTGTCGCTGACATCCGGCGACCCCTCCGAAGGCTGGTGCTCCTGGTTCTCGAGCCGGCCGCCCAGGGACAACGTCCAGTCGTCGAAGTCGCGCTGCTCGAGGATGAACAAGCCGAGCGTCGTCGTGTCGACGGGCGGAATGAACGCTTCCTCGCCGACGGCCGAGAACTCACGCTCGCCGAACTGCACGCCGAAAGCGCCGTCCCATTCGCCCCAGGGTTGGTGGAGGAATTCCAGCCGGCCTTCATAGGCCTGGTTTTCGAACAAGGTTCCCGTTTCGGCGCCTTCGAGCTCCTGGTGCTCGTAGTCGTTGACGCCGATGCGCAAATTGACCGCATCGAGCGCGCCGGTCAGGCTCGTCCAACCTGCCTTGACGTCGAAGCGCGTTTGCTGCAGGTCGACGTGGACGACCTCTTCCTCCTCTTCCTCGCCGGGCAGGGGCTCCTCTTCCTCGTGATGATGGCCGGGGATGCCGTAGAGCGTGTCGAAGCCGCTCACCGAAACGCCGAAGAACGCATTGTCACCGAACCACGTGCCGCCGACCGAGGCGCTCGCGGTCTCGACGGCGCTGTTCTCGAGTATTCCGAAGGTGTGCTCCTCTTCTTCTTCCTCTTCTTCGCCCTCGCGATGCACCTCGGCTTCGCCGGGAATCTCGTAGTCATCCGCATCGCGCTTGAGCGCGTCGACATGCCAGGCGAACGAGTCGTTGCCGCCGTCGAGGCGCACGGCACCGGTGCGGTCGTCGGCGACGGTGTCGCCGCGGATCTCGAAGCCGGCCTCGAGCCCGTCCTCGGGCGCGGCTTCGGGGATGCGGTTCGTGACCGTGTTGACGATGCCGCCGACGGCGCCGCTGCCGTACAGGAGTGTCGTCGGGCCCCTAAAGATCTCGATCTGCTCGGCGACCAACGGATCGACGCTCACGGCGTGGTCGACGCTGACGGTGGAGACGTCCAGCGAATCGATGCCGTCCTCCATCATCTTGACTCGGGCGCCGGCGAGGCCGCGAATGATCGGCCGCGACGAGCCTGCGCCGAAAGCGCTGGCCGACATGCCGAGCTGGCCGGCGAGCGTCTCGCCGAGGTTGGTGCTCTGCACACGCTGCAATTCTTCTCCACCGATCACAGTGACCGACTGGGCGAATTCCGCCACCGTTTGCTCGAGCGGTGAGGCGACGACTCGAATTTCCTCGAGGTCGTGCTGCGCGTATAGCGTCGACGGCAACGACATCGCGACGACCGACAACAACTGCCGGCGTCTGCTTTTATCCATAATGTTCATGACTCGTTTCCCTTGATACTCGTCGGATGACTAAACACCTCGCGGTCGGAACCCGAGGCGAATCATTCAAAGACAGGAGAATTTAAGAAACGAAAGGCGGTGCGCGGGCGCGGTGATGCTCGGCTTGACGCGTTGCGAAGAAAACAGGCTGAAATTCGAGCGGCTGCGCGGAGGCTGCGAGCGCGAGGGCCTGAGCGAGGTTGGCGACATTGGCGCTGCCGAAGGTCGAGATGCTCAGGCAGATCGCGCAAGGCGCCTCCTGCGAATGGCTGTCGAGGTCGACGTGGCTCAAGACCGTAGTCTGGGCAGCGACGAACAGCGCCACCAGCACGGCCTTGTAGAGGATGCCTCTTGAATAGCGTTTGCTGCTCACTCGGTAAAACCTACGCGTGAAGCGCTGACGATCACATTCCGGGCGCCATATTAGCTTGGCCCAGGGGCCCCGAGCGAGTCAATAAGCAAAAAACGCTGTACAGGCATAGCCTTGACGGCCTCGGCGCGCGCTATCGTGGGCTGCATCGGGTCCTTACAATAGCAGCCAAATGCAGATTCGTGTGTTGCCCTCCAATCTCATCGACCAGATCGCAGCCGGCGAGGTCATCGAGCGTCCCGCATCGGCGCTCAAGGAGCTCATCGAGAACAGCCTCGATGCGGAAGCCAAGCGCATCGATATCGAGCTTCTGGCCGGCGGCACTCGCTTGATCCGCGTCAGCGACGACGGCCGGGGAATCCCGGGAGAATCCCTGCCGCTGGCATTGGCGCGCCACGCGACCAGCAAGATTCAGAGCCTCGAGGACCTGGAGCGGGTCGCAACCCTCGGCTTCCGCGGCGAGGCCCTGCCGAGCATGGCGTCGGTCGGCCGCTTGAAGCTGAGCTCGCGAGCGCAACACGCTGCCGGCGCCTGGTGCATCGAGTCCAACGGCGGCGACGTGCATGCGGCAAAGCCGGCGCCGCACCCACCGGGGACGACCGTCGAGCTCAGGGAGCTGTTCTTCAACACGCCGGCGCGGCGCAAGTTTCTGCGCACGGAACGCACCGAGTTCGTCCATTGCGATGCGGCTGTGCGGCATCTGGCTCTGGCGCGCTTCGACGTCGAGTGGCGCCTCAGGCACAACGAACGCGAGGTTCTCGAGCTTGCGCGCGCGACAACGCGGGAGCAACAGGAGGCGCGGCTCAGCATGGTCTGCGGCAGCGAGTTCCTCGACCACGCCCGCTACCTCGAGCGTGAGATCGAGGGCATGAAGCTCCGCGGCTGGCTTGCCGAGCCGAGCTATTCGCGCAGCCAGGCCGACATGCAATACACCTTCGTCAACAGCCGCTTCGTGCGAGACAAGCTGCTTCGTCATGCCGTCCGTCTCGGTTACGAGGATGTGCTGTTTCATGGGCGGCATCCGGCTTACGTGCTCTACATTGAGCTCGATCCGAAGCGCGTCGACGTGAACGCCCACCCGGCCAAGCTCGAGATTCGCTTTCGCGACTCGCGTCTCGTGCACGATCTCGTGTTTCGCACCGTGGAGGCGACGCTGGCCACGGGCCTGGTCTCGGACACGGAAACGGCTCCGCGAACGCCGCCGGCGAGGGCGCCGCAAGCGAAGCAGGGCAGCTTTCGGCTCGACGATCGGCAACGCGGCCACGGCGTCCGTGAGGCGGCGACGCTGTACGAGCGGCTGCATGCGCAGCCGATTGCGTCGAGCTCCGACGACGAGATGCCGCCGCTGGGCTACGCGCTCGCACAGCTCTCCGGCGTCTACGTGCTCGCCCAGAACCGCGACGGCCTGATCATCGTCGACATGCACGCGGCGCACGAGCGCGTCGTCTATGAGCAGCTCAAGGCCGCGCTCGCCGATAGCAAGCTCTCTATGCAGCCGCTGTTGGTGCCGGTGCCGCTCAGGCTTTCGCTGGCCGAGGCCGATCTGCTCGAGCAGTGGGAAACGCAGCTCGCGGAGCTCGGCATCTCGATCCGGCGCCGCGGCCCCGACGAGGTGCAGATCGACGGCATGCCGCTGGCGCTTCAGGACGGAGATGCGGAAGTCCTGCTGCGGGATATCGTCAGCGACCTTGCGGCGGACGAGGGCCCGAAGCGCGTCGGGCAGGCAGTCGACGCCCTGCTTGCGACGATGGCCTGCCACGGCGCGCTGCGCGCGAACCGGCGGCTCACGCTCGACGAGATGAATGCCTTGCTGCGGCAGATGGAGTCGACCGAGAGAAGCGGGCAGTGCAATCACGGTCGCCCGACGTGGACGCAGCTCACGATCGCGGATCTCGATCGGCTGTTCCTGCGCGGGCGATAGGCCCCGCAAGCTCGGGAACCGCCGTGCCGCGTTTTCTCTGCCTGACCGGCCCGACCGCCACGGGCAAGACCGAGCTCGCGCTGCTTCTGGCCGAGGCCTTGCCGTTGGAGATCGTCAGCATGGACTCGGCGCTCGTCTATCGCGGCATGGACATCGGCACTGCGAAGCCGTCGCTCAGGATCCGCGAGCATGTGGCGCATCATCTCATCGACATTCGCGATCCGGCGGACGCTTATTCGGCCGGGCAGTTCGTCGCCGACGCGAAAGCGGCCGCGCTCACCATCGAGGCGCGCGGCAGGATCCCGTTGCTCGTCGGCGGCACGCTCCTCTACCTCTCGGCCTTGCGCCGAGGGCTCGCAAAACTGCCCCGGGCGGATGCACAGCTCCGCCGGCGCATCGATGCTCTCGCCGCCGAGCACGGCTGGCCTGCGATGCACGCGCGGCTCGCGCGCCTCGACCCCGCGGCGGCGGCTCGCATCGCGCCGACGGACCGCCAACGCATCCAGCGCGCCCTCGAAGTCTACGAGCTCACCGGCGAGGCTATCAGCACGCAGCAGCGGAAGCCGCCCGACGGCGGCGTCAGCGTGACGACGCTGGCGCTCGTCGAGGACGATCGCGCCGCACTGGGGCGACGCATCGAACTACGCTTCGACGCGATGGTCGAAGCCGGTTTCGTCGACGAGGTCTCGACGCTCATGGCTAGAGGTGACCTGGATCCCGAGTTGCCCGCGATGCGCGCCGTCGGCTATCGCCAGCTCTGGGCACACTTGAGCGGCGACTACGACTGGCCGGAGGCGCGCCGGCGCGCGATCACGGCGACGCGCCAGCTTGCCAAGCGGCAGATGACCTGGCTGCGCTCCGAGCGCGAGGCCCGGTTGCTTCGGCCCTCGGATTCGAAGCGGGCGGAGGCGGCCCTGGGCTGGGCCCGGCGAGCCGTGGAACCCGCGGAAATTGCGGGCTCAAGCCCTTGAAAGCCGGGGCCTGTGTTACTATTTTCGGGACGTGGGATTTCATTTTTTGAGTCAATACGGAGTTTGGGTTTCAGGAAGCGTTAGCTTACGCGGGTAAGAACCCCGGTCCTGATCTCGAAAAACCTTAAGAATAAGGAGATTATTCATGGCCAAAGGGCAGTCGCTGCAAGACCCGTTTCTGAACGCTTTACGCAAGGAGAAGGTTCCTGTATCGATCTATCTCGTCAACGGAATCAAGCTGCAGGGGCAGATCGATTCTTTTGATCAGTTCGTGGTCTTGCTGCGTAACAGCGTCAGCCAAATGGTCTACAAGCACGCGATATCCACGGTGGTGCCATCGCGAAATATTCAACTGCCTATGGATGATGATCAGGCGGACGACTGAGCCCATCACACTCCGAGGGGTGCCTATTGTTTGAGCGTCCGGGCAGCGGCGAACGCGCACTCCTGGTTCACATCGGCCTGAAACGGTCGTGCGATCAAGACGAGATTGAGGAATTCCGGGCGCTGGCAACGTCGGCCGGTGCCCAGATCGTCACCGAGCTTCATGCGCGCCGCGACCGGCCCACTCCGGGGCTGTTCATCGGCCGCGGCAAGGCCGATGAGCTCGCCGAGCTGATTCACGCCAGCGGCGCCGAGCTGCTGCTCGTCAACAAGCCGCTGTCGCCGAGCCAGGAGCGCAATCTCGAGAGCTTGCTCAAGATTCGCGTCCTCGACCGCAACGGCTTGATCCTCGACATCTTCGCGCAACGGGCCGCGACCTCCGAAGGCAAGATCCAGGTCGAGCTCGCGCAGCTCGAGCACCTCTCGACCCGCCTCGTTCGCGGCTGGACGCACTTGGAGCGGCAAAAGGGCGGTATCGGCCTACGCGGCCCGGGAGAGACGCAGCTGGAGTCCGACCGCCGGATGCTGAATCGGCGGATCAAGTACCTTCGCGTCCGGCTCGGCCGCGTCGAGCGCCACCGCGAGATGGGCAGGCGCGACCGCCGCCGAGCCGCGGTCCCGACTGTCGCGCTGGTGGGTTACACCAACGTCGGCAAGACGAGCCTGTTCAACGCGCTCAGCGGTGCGAGCGCGGACGCGCGGAACCAGCTTTTCGCGACCTTGGACCCCGCCATCAGGCGCATGTCTTTCGGTGTGGGCGACGAGATTTTGCTCGCCGACACGGTCGGCTTCGTTCGCGACCTGCCGCACGAGCTGGTCGCGGCGTTCCGCGCCACCTTGACGGAGACCCGCGAGGCGCGGCTGCTCTTGCACGTCATCGACGCCAGCGATCCGCACCACGCGGACCGGCGTGGCCAGGTCGAGGACGTGCTCGCGGGGATCGGCGCGGCGGATGTGCCATGCGTCCAGGTGTACAATAAAATCGATAGGGCGGCCGCGCAGAGTCCGCGGGAGAACGGCGGCTTCAACGGCGCACAGAAAATACGCGTGTCCGCTCGCACCGGTGAGGGGCTGCCGGAACTGGCCGCGGCGATTCGCGTCGAATGTGTCGGGATGCCGGTGGCCCGCCGCTTGGAGCTTACGTCCGGCCAGAGCCGGCTGAGGGCTCGGCTTTTCGATCTGCGAGCCGTGACGGCGGAGCAGGCTCACGAGACCGGCGGCTGGACCTTGGACGTTCAGCTGACCTCGCATCGATGGAAGCAGCTCTTGAGCCAGGAGGGACTTTCGGATGACAACCTGCTACGGGACATGTGAGCGATATGGGCTGGGATGATTCCGGCGACAAAGGCAACCCGTGGAAATCCGGCGGAGGCAAGGGTCCCGCCGATCTCGACGCGATAGTCAAGGACCTTCAGCGCAAGCTTTCGGGGTTCTTCGGCGGCCGCGCCGGCCGCGGTAGCGGAGGCAACGGCAGCATCGCTCAGGCTCGCAAGCCGGGCGGCGGTCTCATCGGTCTCGCCGTCGGCGTGCTTCTCGCCATATGGGGCCTGACCGGCTTCTATCAGGTCACCGACGCGGAGCGCGGCGTAGTGCTGCGTTTCGGGCGGTTCCATACGGTGACCGGGCCCGGCTTGCGCTGGCACATCCCGTGGCCGGTCGATCGGGTCGAGGTCATCAATACCAATGTGACGGACCGCTTCGCCTACCAGGGCAGCATGCTGACCCGGGACGAGAACATCGTTCTCGTGGATCTGGTCGTGCAGTACCGGGCGACCGATCCGCAGGCGTATCTGTTCAACGTGCGCACCCCGGTGGAAACGCTCGAGGACGTTACCGCCAGTGCCATACGCGAGGTCATCGGCAAGAACGAGCTCGACTACATCCTGACGCAGGGACGCGCGGACGTTTCGGCACAGGCTCAAGAGCTGATTCAGTCGACGTTGGACACCTACGGGACGGGATTCACCGTGTTCGAGGTCAATCTCCAGGAAGCGAATTTTCCCCGGGACGTCGAGGCAAGCGTTCAAGATGCGATCAAGGCCAGAGAAGACAAAGAGCGCGCGAGCCTCGAAGCGCAAGCCTACTCCAACGACGTTTTGCCCAACGCCCGCGGTGCCGCAGCGCGCCAGTTGGAGGACGCCGAGGGTTACCGGGCGCGCGTGATTGCCGATGCCGAGGGCGAGACCGACCGCTTCTTGCAGATCCTTCGCGAGTACGAGAGGGCGCCCGAGGTCACGCGGCAGCGCATATACCTGGAGACCGTGGAGGAGATCCTTGCCAATTCGACGAAGGTTCTTCTGGACACCGACAGCGGTGGCAACAATCTGATCTACCTGCCGCTGGACCGATTGATGGAGCGGCGTGCCGACGGCAGCCCGTCCACGCTGCCGTCGTCCGGGGATGCGATCTCGAGGGGCACTACCGATGCGGCCGCGCGCGCACGCGCGCGCGAGTCGCGCTGACATGGAGTAAGCGATGAGCCCACGAACGAATCTGCTGCTGGTGTTCGCCGTGCTCGCCGTGCTGCTCGGACGCATGAGCGTCTTCACGGTCGACGAGCGTGAGCATGCGCTCAAATTCCGTTTTGGCGAGATCGTCAAGGCTGACTACGAGCCCGGCTTGCATTTCAAGATCCCGTTCGTGAACACCATTGCCAAATATCCGGACCGGATCTTGAACTACGAAGAGTCGGAAGAGCGATTCCTGACCGGCGAGAAGAAGAACCTCATCGTCGACTACTTCATTACGTGGCGGGTTACGGATCCGGGGCAGTTTTACCGCTCAGTGGGCGGCGACGAGCTGTTCGCCGAGCAGCGTCTTTCGGCAATCATCCGCGAAGGCATAAAAGCCGAGTTCGGCCGCCGCACGGTCCAGGAGGTCGTTTCGGCCGAGCGCTCGCAGCTCATGGCGAATATGCTCGTGCATGCCAGTGAGCGGGCGCCGGAGCTCGGCATCGACGTCGTCGACGTCCGCGTGAAGCGCATCGAGCTCTCCGACGAGGTCAGCGGATCGGTGTTCTCGCGCATGCAGCAGGAGCGTTTCCGCGTGGCCACTCAGCTCAGGGCCGAGGGCTCGGAGGAGTCCGAGCGTATTCGCGCCGACGCCGATCGGCAGCGCACGGTGATTCTGTCGGAAGCCTATCGGGATGCTGAGCGGATACGCGGCGAAGGTGATGGGCGGGCAGCCGAGATCTACGCGAGCGCATATTCTCAGAATCCGGAGTTCTACTCGTTCTATCGGAGCATGCAGGCCTATCGCGCCTCGATCGGCGGCCAGCAGGACGTGCTGGTGTTGAGCCCGAACAGCGAGTTTTTCCAGTTCCTTCAAGAGCAGTTCGGCGCAGCGCCGCCCGCCGCCTTAGCTAGGGACTGAATTCCACCGTCATCGAGCATCAGGAGGCTGGGGCTTGGCCTGGTCGGATCTTTTTGCGGGCATCGCGCTGTATCTCATCATCGAAGGGTTGCTGCCTTTTGCCTCGCCACAGACTTGGCGCCGCGGACTCGCGAGTCTCGCGCAGCTCGAAGACCGCCAGCTCAGGAGCTTCGGCCTCGGCGTCGTCATCGCCGGCTTAGCCTTACTGTATCTCGTGCGGGGCTGAGCGATGGGCGCAAACGTCGTCGTGATCGGCACGCAGTGGGGCGACGAGGGCAAGGGCGCGATCGTCGATCTGCTCGCCGAGCGGGCGCAGGCCGTGGTGCGGTTCCAAGGCGGCCACAACGCCGGCCACACGCTGGTCATCGACGGTGAGAAGACGATCTTGCACCTCATACCGTCGGGCATTCTGAGGGAAGGCGTGAGCTGCCTGATCGGAAACGGCGTGGTGGTGTCGTTGCCTGCGCTGATCGACGAGATCGACGGTCTGACAAAACGCGGCGTGCCCGTGGACGATCGCCTGAAGCTCTCGCCCGCTTGTCCGCTGATCCTCTCGTCGCACGCGGCACTCGATGTCGCGCGGGAAAACGCGCGCGGCAGTGACGCGATCGGAACGACAGGCCGCGGCATCGGTCCGGCCTACGAGGACAAGATCGCCCGCCGCGCCGTTCGCGTTTCGGATCTGTTCACGCCGAAGGTTCTCGAGGAACGTCTCAGGAGCCTGCTCGACCTGCACAATTTTCTCTTGCGGCAGTATTACGGCGCCGAGGCGGTCGACCCGGACGCGGAGCTCGATCGGCTTGGCACGCTCGGCGAGCGCGTCACGCCGATGATCGCCGACGTCACGCAGATCTTGAGAGACCTCCAGCGACGAGGCGCGAGCGTCTTGTTCGAGGGCGCGCAAGGCGCGTTGCTCGACATCGACCTCGGCACTTATCCTTTCGTGACGTCTTCAAATACGACCATCGGCGGCGCCGCTACGGGCACGGGCATGGGGCCTTCGTCGATCGACTACATCCTGGGGATCGTCAAAGCGTACACGACCCGAGTAGGCGCGGGGCCATTCCCGACAGAGCTGTTCGACGACATGGGCAAGCATCTTGCGAGCGTCGGAGACGAGTTCGGTTCCACGACCGGACGACCACGCCGCTGCGGCTGGTTCGATGCCGTGTCGTTGAAGCGCGCCGTGTTCACGAACTCGCTGACAGGCCTTTGCGTCACCAAGCTCGACGTGCTCGACGGTCTTGCCGAGATCAAGATCTGCGTCGGCTATCATCTTCGCGGCGAGCGGCTGGAAACGCCGCCGCTGTTGGCCGATTGCTATGCCGAGTGCAAGCCGATCTACGAGAGCATGCCCGGTTGGCAGAGCTCCACCTCCGGCGTCACCGAGTACGCGGAGCTACCGTCCGCGGCTCGCGCCTATCTCGAGCGGATCGAGGAGATGCTAGAGGTTCCGGTGGACTTGATCTCCACCGGGCCGGCGCGCGAAGCTGTAATCGTGCGTAGGCACCCGTTCGATAAAGCACGCTAGCCGCGGGGCGCGTTTGCCGGAGCGGCTTGCCAAAGGGGAAGTCCAGAAGTTACCATAATGTTCACTTCTAAGCCGCTATAACAAAAAGAGAAAAGGTGATGGAATTTCGCCCCGACACGACGAGTTCTCAGGACCGTGACGCAGCTTCGAGCACGGCTCGCCGGAGAGACATAATCTGCGCGTTCCAACCCGGAACGCGTTGCATGTCGATATTCAGGAGATTCAGAGCTCGTTGGGCGGCAGCCCTGCTGTCGGCGATTGTCGCCGGCACCGCGGTTGCGCAGTCGCCGAATTTTCCACGGCCCGCCGAGATCGAGCCGGACATCGCGTTTTGGAAGCGCGTCTATACCGAGATCGATACCAGCAGTGGCTTCATTCACGATTCGAAGAACCTGGGCGTCGTTTATCGGACCGTGCGCTTCGACGAGGACGTCTCGCGCCGGCAGCGAAACGGAGAGCTGCGACAGGCCTACGCTGAGCTGCGCGAGATTCTCGAGCGCCTGGGCTCAGGCCGGCGGCAGGGATTGAGCGCCGAGGAGCGGCGCGTGCTCTCCTTGTGGCCGGACGGTGTGAGCAACGCCGAGCTCAAAGCCGCCGCGGATCGTCTGCGTTTTCAGCTCGGGCAAGCCGATCGCTTTCGCGCCGGGCTCATCCGTTCCGGTACCTGGCGGCCCTTCATAGAAAACGCGCTCGCCGAGCGTGGGCTTCCGCGCGAGCTGGCGGCCTTGCCGCATGTCGAGTCGTCGTTCGATCCCACGGCCTACTCGAAAGTAGGCGCGGCGGGCATGTGGCAGTTCACGCGCTCGACCGGCTTGCGCTATATGCAGATCGATCACATCGTGGACGAACGGCGCGACCCGTTCCTTTCGACACTGGCGGCCGCGCAGCTGCTCGAGAACAACTTCGACATCTTGCAAAGCTGGCCGCTCGCCGTGACGGCTTATAACCACGGCGTAGGCGGCATGCGCCAGGCCAAGAGCCAGCAAGGCACCGATCGGATCGAGGTGATCCTGCGCAACTACACCGGCCGGACTTTCGGTTTCGCGTCCCGCAATTTCTACGTGGCATTTCTCGCGGCCGTCGAAGTCGATGCCGATGCCGAGCGCTACTTCGGACCGCTCAAGCCCAATCCGCCCGCTGAGTCCGGAACGCTCAACGTGCCCGACTTCGTGACCGTGAGCACGCTCGAGGCGACTCTGGAGATCGACGGGCGGCAACTTCGGTATTGGAACCCCGCGCTCATGGAACCCGTCTGGAGCGGCGACAAATTCGTCCCGCAGGGCTTCGAGCTGCGGCTGCCGGCCTCGGTCGTGCAGAATGCGGAGCTGCGTCTCGCGGCGGTGCCGGCGGCGCAGCGCTATGCGGCGCAGATGCCCGATATCTTCCACCGCGTCGGCCGCGGCGACACGATCTCGGAGATCGCGGCGCGCTACGGCGTCAGCATGAGCTCGCTGGTGGCGCTCAACGGCCTGCAAAGCCGAAATTTCATCCGCGCGGGACAGGTGCTTCGCCTGCCCGGGAACGACGGCACGGTTCCGATGACGCTCGCGCAGGTGCAGATTCAAGGCTCCGGGGACGCGACCACCTACGTGGTGCGCAGCGGCGACAGCATCAATCGAATCGCTCGCTTGTTCGGCCTGGACGAGGCGGCGATTCTGGCGCTGAACGGCATCCGCGATCCGAATCGGATCTACGTCGGCCAGGAGCTGCGCGTTGCGGGTCCCGCCGATGCCGCGCAAGCGCCAGCCGCCGTCCTCGTGGTGGCGATGCTGGAGGAAGAGACGCCGGCCTTCGTCGAGGCGGATCTCGTGTCGGGCGCGCCGCCGCCTGAGCTCGCGCCGCTCGAGCAGATTCTCGCGGAACCGACGCCGGCCGTCGGCGGGTCGCAACGCGAGCAACAGCGCCTACTCGCCGCGGAAGCCGCGTTGGGGCTCATAATGGATACCCGCTCGCTCGACGACGATGCCGGTGTCGTCGACGCCGCCGACGCGCCGGAGCTTGCGATCGGCACCGATGACAGCGAGCTCGAACGCCTATCCCCGGATGCCAACGTGCTCGCGAGCGAGCAGGCGGACCTCGCAGCAGACCCCAGCAACTACTTCGTCGCCGCCGATGGAACCATCGAGGTGCAGGCGCTCGAGACGCTGGGTCACTATGCGGATTGGCTCGGCATACGCACGCAGCGTTTGCGCGATATCAACGGTTTGCCCTTTGGTCAGGGGGTCGTAATCGGGCGGCGATTGAAGCTCGAC
This sequence comes from Gammaproteobacteria bacterium, assembly GCA_036396795.1. Lineage (GTDB taxonomy): Bacteria > Pseudomonadota > Gammaproteobacteria > Steroidobacterales > Rariloculaceae > JAHEEM01. The sequence continues at coordinate 98,630 of DASWKF010000017.1, forward strand.
TTCTCGACGATCGACGCTGCGACTTTCGAGCAGCGCCGCGCCGACTATCAGCAGCAGAACCAGGAAGCTTTCTTCCTGCGCTACCAGGTCACCGACACCTTGGAGCACGTCGTGGCTCGCGGCGAATCACTATGGGTTCTTGCTTCGCGCCGCTACAACGTGCCCGTGTGGCTGCTGCGGCAGTACAACCCCGATCTGGACCTCGATCAGGTCAGGCCGGGCACGGTGGTCAAGTTCCCCGAGCTGCGTCCAATCACAGCCGTCGAAGCGGAAACCCGCGCCTCCAACTGAAGCGGCGACACCCTCGGTTCTCGGATTGCCGTTGGCGGCTCCGCTCGAGAGCGCCCGCGGCGACCTGGAGGAACACAAAAAGGCGACTCCGGTCACACGGGATCGGCGGTGGCCGGAGTAAGCTGATCTCCTTATACAGCGGGCGTCGGTGCCTTCAATAATGGCGAAATCGGATACTGTCATCACGAAGTTGAGTCGCACCATCGCGAGCACCTGCACGCTGAAGCTCGCGGAGATGCACGTCGTCGACGTCTTCTACACGCCTCTCGAGGAACGCTTCGAACGCATTACCCGGCTCGCTCGGCGCGCTCTGAACGTGCCGGTCGCAGCCATCACCTGTCTCAACGGCGAACGGCAATGGTTCAAGTCCGTGGCGGGGTGGGCAGTTACCGAGCTTCCGGCTACCCACAGCTTGTGCCCGCTGACCGTCGAAGGAAATCGCATCTGCGTCATTCCCGACACGACGGCGGATCCTCGCACGATAGATCACCCGCTGGTGATTCGCAGGCCGTATTTCAGATTCTATGCCGGTTACCCGCTGCAAGAGTCCTCCGGGATGGCGGTCGGGACGCTGTGTGTGTTCGACACCAAGCCGCGCGAGTTTTCCGAAGATCAGCTCTGCTCGCTGCATGACCTCGGGGAGCTGGCGCGGCGCGAGCTCTTGACGGATCAGCTCAGCGACGCTCAATCGGAGTTGATCTCCAAGCTCGGCGCCGCGCGGCGAGAAGCCATGTTCGATCCCCTGACTCGCGTTTGGAATCGCCGCGGCGCGACGGCCTTGCTGCGGTCCACGCTGGTCAAGGCCAAAGAGCGGGACTCGGAAGTCTCGGTGTGCCTGCTCGACGTCGACAACTTCAAAGAAATCAACGACACCCATGGCCACCAAGCCGGTGATCAGGTTTTGCGCAAGCTCGCGGCTATGCTGGTCAGCTCTGTGCGGACCGACGATATCGTTTGCCGTTACGGTGGCGATGAATTCTTGCTGATTCTGCCCGACACCGACGTCAAAGCCGCCGCCGGCGTTGCCGAGCGCGCGCGGCGCACCGTCGCGGACTCACCGGTGCAGATTCGCCAGGGCCTCGCTCGGGTGAGCGTCAGCATCGGTCTCGCCGCGCGGCAACACGGCTCGGATGCCACGCCCGACGACCTCATCAAGCAGATCGACGAGGCTTTGATGGCGTGCAAGCGCGAGGGCCGCAACCGCATCCGGATGGCCAGCTAGGGCCGTTCGCCCCCATCCTTGTTTCGCTCCGAATTACCTCGGAATCCTTGAACCACCGCGTGCCGGCCGAGTCGAAGCCACACGGCTGCGCGCGGCGCGGTTACTTGACGGTTTCCGTTGCAGCCAGGGATACTGCCAGCCGGTGAAGGGCGAGGAGACTGTCAATGAACGAGAATGGTCTCAGGATCTTGATCTCGGGCCTGTTAATGTTGGCGTCGGCAAGCCTGTTCGCGCATCACGGCGGTGCGGCTTACGATTCACGCGAGACCGTCACGGTTACCGGCGCGGTCACAGACTTCCAGTTCGTCAATCCTCATGTGCTGATCTATATCGCAGTCACGGGTGAGGATGGCGAGGTCGTCGAATGGTCTGGCGAGCTCACGAGCCCGAACCGATTGGCTCGCATGGCTCAACCGGGCAGCGTCCGCTGGCACAAGGAAATCTTGAAGCCTGGCGACATGATCGAGCTCACCGGCAACCCTGCCGTATCGGGCGCGCCGTCATTGCGGCTTCATAAGGTCGTGGACGCGACCGGCCAGGCGATCATCGGCGGGGATCAATACTAAGCGGCGCGGCGCGACAGACGCGAGGCCGGGCCTCGCCGCACGCCTCGTCATCGGGGGAAAAGAATGCTCGATTGCAAGCCGGCAGCGGCCGCGCTGCTCTTGGGGCTCGCCGCCTGCGGGCCGACCGAAACGCCGCCGGGCGACGCGCAAGCGCCGGCAGTCGGAGCCTCCCTCGAGGCTTCGGGTCTCATGAGCCAGGGCGCCGACTTGACCGGCGTCTGGACCAACGATCCGCCGGAAGAAACACGCGCCTATCAGAACTCCACCTACACTGCCGAGCCGCCGGGCATGCTGCCTTGGGCACGGCAGCAGTACGATCAAGCACGACCGACCTTCGGTGATCGCAGCGTTCCCGTGGCCGATACCAACGATCCCGTCTACCAGTGTTTTCCGCCGGGAACGCCGCGCATTTACCTGCATCCGTTCCCGATGGAGATCGTCCAGCTCCCGGGCCGCGTGCTGATGGTGTTCGAGTACGATCACATGATTCGGCAGATCTACACCGACGGACGAGAGCATCGCGACGATCTCGCGCCTTCATGGATGGGAGATTCCACCGGCCATTGGGAGAGCGACACGCTCGTCGTTGAGACCGTCAACTTCAACGACAAGACCTGGCTCGATCGCGAAGGTGTGCCGCACAGCGAGCAGCTGCGGGTAGTGGAGCGCATTCGCCGCAGCGGCGACGACAGCTTGCAAATCGACATCACGATGGAGGATCCGGGCGCGCTGACGGAGCCTTGGATCGCGCAACGGTTCTATCGACGCGTCGATTGGACCATCGAAGAGTTCATGTGCATGGACAACGTGAACTTCACGGAATTCGAGAACGAGATTCTGGAGTACGAAACCGGCTCGGCGGAATGAACGCCGCCAAGCCGGCGATCGCGACCGGTCAACTCACGCAGGAGCGTCGCGAACGTCTTAATGCGTGATCGAGGATAGCTTCGTAATAAATTGAATTTACAATAATTACAGCTTCAAAATCACTGTCGTATCGAGCTGCGTTCGACGTCGTGAGCTCAGCGCCCGGAAACGCTGCTTCCCGCGGCCGCAGCTGCCGTTGAAAGCCCCACGGCGCTCGCGTATCGTTTCCCGTTGAGCATGGGACCTCCCAAACTCTCGGCGGCTCATCGAATGAGCCCGGGTCAGACAGCAACAGGGGGTTCGGCTCTAAGTATTTTAATAACCCAGTCTTACTCTCGGGGGTAATCCGTCATGAATTTCAGGGTGTCCAACGCCTGGCTTTTGTCTCTTGCGAGCGCCGGGATCCTCATCGGTTTGACGGCATGTGGTCAGGCTGACATGGAAGAGACTGCGGCGCCCGAGCCGGCTGCGCCTCAAGCCGGTGCCGAGATCGCGGCACCGGCGCCGAGCGTCGACGAAGCGATCGTCGCCATGGCGATGCCGCCCGATTCGATTCCGATTTTTCCGACCGCCGGCATCGCCCGCAAAGGCTTCTATTACGCCGGCGGCGACTACGTCGGCGATCCCCCCGTGATGGGCGGTCAGATGTACGTCGAGGTTTGGGAGCCGACCGAGATCACGCAACCCTATCCGATCGTGATTTTTCACGGCAACGGACAAACCGGGGTGGATTGGCAGCAGACTCCGGACGGCCGTCCGGGCTGGGCCTACCACCTCATCGAGCGCGGCTACGTCCTCTATATGGTCGACTATCCCGCGCGCGGGCGCTCGACTTACATTCCGGGCGGCGTTCACGGCGATCTGGGCATCCGCACGGCGGAGCAGCTGGAGACGATATGGACCAATGTCGGCGAGAAGGGCGACTTCCCGCTGAAAGACAACCACACGCAATGGCCCGGCGCCGGCCACCGCGGCGACCCGATCTTCGATACTTTCATCAAGACCCAGGTCCAGTTCGCGGGCCAGAGCACGACCATGGCGCGCTTCGCGGCCATGGAGCTGCTCGACACCATCGGCACGCCGGTGATCCTGCTGACGCATTCCCAGGGCGGCGGTGTCGGCTGGGGCGTCGCCGACGGCCGCTCCGAGCTCGTCAGAGCCATCGTCACGATCGAACCGGGCGGGCCGCAGATCGCCGGCGTCGATACGGCGAACGTCCGCTATCGAGAGGAGCCGCAGGGCGACTCCTACGGCCCCGTGGGTTACCCGCTGGCCTATGACCCGCCCGTGAACGATCCCTCGGAGCTCAGCGTCTACCTCGAAGAGGAAGCCGATCAGCCCGGCGAGGTGCCCTGCTATCTACAAGAGGAGCCGGCTCGCCAACTGGTGAACCTCGCCAACGTGCGGGTGCTCGGCATCTCGGCGAACGGCACCTATCACCGGGTATTCGATGCTTGCATCCCGAAATGGCTCAATCAGGCCGGAGTCGAAACGGATTTCGTTCGTCTCGAGGACGTCGGCATCAGCGGCAACGGTCATATGATGATGCTGGAGCTCAACAGCGACGACATCATCGAGTTCATCCACAACTGGATTCAAGAGAACGTCGATTAGTTACGAGATGCGTACAATTTAATTGCTGGTATTTTTTCGGGAGACATAGAATATGCGTAGGCAAATGCTGGCGGCGACTTGGAGCGCGGCTGCGCTGATTGTCGCCGGGGTGATCACGAGTGAGCCCGCGGACGCGCAGCGCCGCGGACAGAATAACTTCGCCGCGGTGCCGGGCGTGAAGGGCGGTCAGGAGATGTTCGGACCCTACGAGGTCGATCCGAACTGGCCGCAGAACGTTTCGACGCTGCCGGGTCACGAGGCGTGGACCTGGGGTGCCGGCCAGAGCGTCTTCGCCGAAAGCCCCGATCGCGTCTACCTGCTGTTCCGCGGCGAGCTGCCGAACATACCGCGCCCGGATGCCTTCGTCGTCTACAACGAGGACGGTCCCGGCATCTCCTATCCCGTCGCGCAAGTGCCGTGGCGCAACGCCTCGGTCGGGCCGCGCTCGGCGTTGCCCGGCTCGCTCGACGGCGGTGACGAGGATCGAGGCGTGCACGGCCTCGACCACCGCTGGGAGCACTGCCTCGTGGTCGTCAATAGCGAGGGTGAGATCATCGAGGAATGGACGCAGTGGGATCACCTGTTCCGCCGCCCGCATTTTGTGGCGATCGATCCCTGGGATCCCGAGAAGCACGTCTGGGTCGTCGACGATTACCGGCACGCGATCTTCAGGTTCACCAACGACGGCAGCGAGCTCGTGCAGACGATCGGCGTGCCGAACGAGCGCGGCAACGACGAGAGCCATTTCTACCGTCCGACCTTCCTCGCGTTCACGCCGGATGCGGTCTTCGTCGCCGACGGTTACATCAACACCCGCGTCGTCAAGCTCGATAAGGAAGGTAATTTCGTGACAACCTGGGGTCAGCCCGGAGAGCGCGGCGGCAACGAGACCCGCCCCGGTTATATGAACAACGTCCACGGTGTCGCCGTCGATCTCGACCGCGGCCGCGTGTTCGTCAACGACCGCGCGAACAACCGCGTGCAGGTTTTCGACATGGACGGCAACTACCAGGACGAGTGGAGCTTCGGGCCGGAGCCCACCGACATTCACCTGATCTACATGGGTGAGGACAACGTGCTTTGGGCCGCCGACCGTGCCACCTCGAAGATCCTCGGCTATAACCAGAACGGCGAGCTGATCTACTCCTGGGGTATTTTCGGCGACTTCCCGGGAGCGTTTTTCGGCGTGCACGCCATGAGCGTCGATCAGGAGGGCAATTTCTACGTCGCCGAGGTCGGCGGCGGCCGCGTGCAGAAGTTCGTTCCGCGCGAGGGCGCTCGGCCGGCGACGATGGTCGGCAAGCCTCACTACGCGGCATGGGAATAGAGTCGTAATCGAGCGGGCACCGGAAACGGTGCAGCGCCCGCCTCAATAGGAAGATGAACGATGAGTAACAGGAAATCGAAGGCATTGACGATTGCATTGCTCGGGACCGCGTTGACGGCCGGCATCGGCGCGCGGGCGCAGCAACCGTCCGACGCGATCCCGCTGATGTCGCTCGAGAACGTGGCCTACCACGGCTTTTTCTATGCGGGCGGCGAGTATGTTCGCGAAGGCGAGGAAGCGACCATGGGCGGGGCGATGTACGTCGAGGTCATGGTGCCTCGCGAGATCCGCCATCCCTATCCGATCGTCTTCTTCCACGGCGCGGGCCAGACGGGTGTCGATTGGTTGCAGACGCCCGACGGCCGACCCGGCTGGGCCTACGACTTCCTCGAGATGGGCTATGTCGTTTACCTCGAAGACTATCCCGGCCGTGGGCGCTCCGCCTACGTACCCGGCCACGACGGCGATTTGAACATCCGCAACGCGCCGGATCTCGAGCAGATCTTCACCGCTTCGGCGGCCACGGCCGATTTTCCGCAAGCCTCGAGGCATACGCAGTGGCCGGGCACGGGGCGCATGGGTGACAAGATCTTCGACGACTTCAACAAGACGCAGGTGCAGTTCATGGGCGGCCAGGACGGCCCCGCGGTCGAGGCGAACATCGCCTTGCTCGATATGATCGGCAGCCCCGTGATTCTGCTGACGCATTCGCAGGGCGGGGCTTTCGGCTGGCCGGTAGCCCAGGCGCGGCCTGATCTCGTTAAGGCGATCGTGACCGTGGAGCCGGCGGCGCCGCCGATACGCGGCGTGAACACCTCGACGCTGGAATACAATCCGCGCGGCGGTCTCGCCTACGGCGTCAGCGGCTATCCGATGGAATACGAGCCGCCGATCAGCGATCCGTCGGAGCTTGCGGTCGAGATTCAGGCCGAGGCCGAGGGTCCGGGCCTAGTGCCGTGCTATCAGCAGGTGGAGCCTGCGCGGCAGCTTGTCGGAATGCAGGACATTCCGGTGCTGTTCTTGAACGGTGAGGGTGGCTACCACCGCATCTTCGATCACTGCCTTGCGAACTGGCTGAACCAGGCGGGTGTCGAAACCGAATACGTGCGGATGGAAGAGGCCGGAATGCCGGGCAACGGCCACATGATGATGCTCGAGCTCAATAGCAAAGAGATCGCCGAATACATCGGCGCCTGGCTCGACAGCAACGTCGACGACGGGACCTGAGCGGAGCTGAACGCGTTCGGCTCCAAGCAAACACTTCGGGCAGCAAGTCTCAGAGGGGGAAGGAATGTGTAGATTGCTCATAGGATGTTCGGCGGCGGCGGTGCTCGCTTCCGGGGCGGTTTCGGCCCAGACTGGCAGCGCCGTGCCCGGCCAAAAGGGCGGACAGGATATGCACGGCGCCTATGAGGTCGCCGAGGGCTGGCCGAAGGACATCGCGACCCTGCCGGGTCACGAGGGCTGGACCTGGGGCGCCGGCCAGGGCGTGTTCGCCGAGAGCCCGGACCGCGTGTTCGTTCTCGTGCGCGGCGAGCTGCCCAACATCGAACGGCCCGAAACGGTGCGCTTACCGGAGCTCGGCCCGAGCATCACCTTTCCGATCAACCGTATGCCCTGGCGGGATGCCACGACGGCGAGTCTGCCGGCCAATCTCGAAGGCCCGACTCGGCCGCAGCACAGCGTTCGCGGGGAGCTCGGCGTCGACGTGCGTTGGGAGCATTGCATCCTGGTGTTCGATCGCGAGGGCAATCTCATCGAGGACTGGACGCAGTGGGACGAGATGCTGAGGCGGCCGCACGCGGTCTACATCAGCCCCTACGATCCCGAGAAGCACGTCTGGATCGTCGACGACTACCGCCACGCGATTTTCAAGTTCACCAACGACGGCAAGGAGCTCGTGCAGACGATCGGCACGCCGAACGAGCACGGCGCCGACGAGAGCCGCTTCTATCGCCCGACTTTCATGGCCTGGCGCTCGGACGGCGGCTTCTACGTCTCCGACGGCTATGCCAACACGCGCGTCGTGCGTTTCGACGCCGATGGCAACTACATGATGGAATGGGGCCAGCCCGGTGACGAGGGCCGCGAGACGCGCCCGGGCTATTTCAACAACGTGCACGGCATCGCGATCGACCCTGAGACCAACCGCGTGTTCGTCAACGACCGCGACAATCATCGTGCGCAGGTGTTCACCGAGGACGGCGAGTATCTCGACGAGTGGCGCTTCGGCGACGATCCATCGAACATTCATCTGTTCATCATCACCGCCGATCGCTATCTCTGGGCCTTCGACCGCGGCACGCACAAGATGCTGAAGTACGACCTCGACGGAAATTTCCTCTATTCTTTCGGCACCTTCGGAATTCAGCCCGGCGGCATGTGGGGCGTGCACGGCATCGCCGTCGATCAGGAAGGCAATCTGTATCTGTCCGACGTCGACAGGGGCGGGGCGCAGAAGTACGTGCCGAAAGAAGGCGCGAGACCCGAGATGCTGGTCGGCAAGCCGATTTATTCAGCTTGGGAATAGCAGCCGAGGCCGCGCGGCTTCGGGCCGCGCGGCCGTCGCTGCCGCAGGATCATTTAGGCAATACGGACAGGAGTGGAAACGATGTCTCGACGAGTGTGGATGGCCGTGACGACCGCAGGCGGACTGCTGGGCGCGTTTCTGGCCGGTAATCAATGGGTCTCCGCCCAGGACAACGTGGCGCCGGCGTTCGCGGCCGTGCCGGCGCAGACCGGCGGGCAGGATATTTGGGGCGGCTTCGAGCCCGATGCCGATTGGCCGAAGGAGATTTCCGAGTTGCCGGGCCACAGCGGTTGGACCTGGGGCGCCGGGCAGAGCATCTTCGCCGAGTCCGAGGATCGCGTCTATGCGCTGATGCGCGGCGAGCTGCCGAACATCGAGCGCCCGGGCACACAGTTGCTCAAGGACCTCGGCCCGAGCCTGTCGTTCCCGATCGGCCGGCTGCCGTGGCGCGACGCGACCGCGGCGAGCCTGCCCGGCAACGGTGGCACGGGATCGCCGGCAGAGGAAGGTATTTCCTCGTGGCTGGAGCGCGGTCTCGAGATGGGCGTCGACGCCCGCTGGGAGCATTGCATCCTGGTATTCGACGCTGAAGGCAACATCATCGAGGAGTGGACGCAGTGGGATTCGATGCTGCAGCGGCCGCACTTCGTCGGCATCAGCCCCTACGACCCCGAGAAGCATGTCTGGGTCATCGACGACCACAAGCACATCATTTACAAGTTCACCAACGACGGTAAGGAGATCGTGCAGAGCATCGGCACCTACGGCGAGCTGGGCGCCGACGAGACGCACTTCAATCGCCCGACGATGATGGACTGGCTGCCCGACGGCAGTTTCTTCGTCGCCGACGGCTACAACGGCACGCGAGTGGTGAAGTTCGACGCCGACGGCAATTACCTTTTGTCCTGGGGTGAGCCGGGGCAGCGCGGCGGAGAGACGCGGCCGGGTTACTGGCACAATGTCCACGGCATCGCCGTGCACCCCGACACCCGCCGCGTGTTCGTAAACGATCGCTCGAACAATCGCGTGCAAGTATTTGATGAAAATGGAGAATATCTATCGGAGTGGAGCTTCGGTCCGGAGCCGGCCGACATCCACGACTTCATGATCACGGCCGACGGCTACCTCTGGGCGGCCGACCGCGGCACCAACAAGATGCTCAAGTACGACCTCGATGGGAATTTCCTCTACGCCTGGGGTACCTGGGGCGATTTCCCGGGCGGCATGTGGGGCGTGCACGGCATCAGCGTAGATCCGCAGGGCAACTTCTACGTCGCCGAGGTCGATAACGGCGGCTTCCAGAAGTTCGTGCCGCGCGAGGGCGCGAATCCGAATATGCTGATCGGGTCGCCGGTGCGCTCCGCCTGGTAGCGAGGCTTTCTGTCAATCAGTCGATGGCGGGCCCGGTTTCGGGCCCGCTTTTTTTGGGGGGGCGCTGGGGCCGCCGACGCTAGTAGGCGACTGTCGTCTGGCGGCCGATGTGCCGCGGGTGCTCGAGCTCGTCGATCGTCGCGACCGCGAAATCCTCCATCGAGATCGCGCTCTCGCCGTTCGCATCGCGCAGCACCAGGCTGCCGCCGACGCGAAACACGCCCGTGCGCTCGCCCGGACGCATCTGCAAAGCCGGGCTGAAAAACGTCCAGCGCAGATCGCTGATCCCGCTGAGCGTTTCGAGCACGACGCGGTGACCGAAGATCCGCGCCGCCCTGGCGCCCTCGGGAACGTCCGTCGGGTCGTCCAAGTAGACGCCCGGGCTGCTTTGGAGCGTGGTGCTGCCGCCGCCGACGAAGATGATGCGCGGTGCCGAAGGACCGAGATCTCTGAGCGCGGTGATCAACGCGGTGGCCGCCTGCACGGGTATGCTGTCGGTCGGATCGTCCGAATCCGGATTGCTGCCGCCGATCGCGCTCACGACGGCGTCATGACCGGGCACGATCGTCGCGACCGAGGCGCTGTCGGTGACATCGCCCTCGACCTTGCTGAAGTGCGGGTGCGATTCGGTGAGACGCTCGACATCGCGCCCGACTCCGGTGACGAAATGTCCGCGGCTCAGGGCTTCGGTAACGATTCTCGACCCCACGCGGCCGGATGCGCCGAACACCGCGATGCGCAGCGGCTCGACCCCGGCGGCATCGCCCCCGGACTGCGCGCGTAGCGGGGAGAGGGCGAGCACCGAAAGCGTCGCGGTCAATACGAGCGCCTGCAAGAGGCGGTGTGCGAGCTTGAATGCCTGTGTTCTCATGATGCTGCTCCTGGGCCGCTGGATGGCATACGGCGGCCGAGCCGGCGGGCTTCGAGCTGCCGCGGGTCATGGTAGCTCGGGCGAGTGGCGATTGGGAGCCGCCACGCGGGGCGACTAGGGTAGAGAGCTAGGCGGCGGGACTGTGGGATGGGCTGTCGTCTTCCAAAGCCCGGGTGATCTGCGGTTCGAGTGGCGCGAGATCGTCGATCGGCACCTCGAGCTCATCGCCGTTTTCGCGGATGATCAGCTTTCGGCTGCGGTCGCTTCCGGGCAGTACGCTGACCCATTCCTTGGCTTGGCGCACCGGAATGCGCAGCCGCATGACCCTCGTCATCGTTTGTAGTCCCTCTGGATATGCACAACATGCCACGGCGCCATCATTGGCGCTGTGAACCATGCCTCAACTACGCCTAGGGGATTTCTCAAAACGCATCGAGGCCGGTGAGCTGCCGGCCGACGACGAGCTGGTGGATGGTCTCCGTGCCCTCGTAGGTGAGCACGCTCTCCATGTTGAGCATGTGGCGAATGGCCTGGAACTCGACGCTGATGCCGCCGGCGCCGAGCAATTCCCGGCACTCGCGCGCGGTCTCGAGCGCCATGCGGACGTTGTTCCACTTGCCGAGCGACACCTGCACCGGGTGCAGCCGGCCTTCGTTCTTGAGCCGCCCGAGGTGCAGGGCGAGCAGCTGCGCCGTGCCGATCCGCCGGGCGATGTCCGCAAGACGTAGCTGCACGGCCTGCCGTTCCGCGAGCGCGCGACCGAAAAGCCGCCTCGAGGCGGTGAAAGCCAGCGCTTCGGCCAGGCAGGCTCGTGCGGCGCCGACGGCGCCCCAGGCGATCCCGTAACGCGCCTGATTGAGGCATTGCAGCGGCGCGCTCATGCCCACGGCACCGGGAAGGACCATTTCGTCCGGGACGCGAACGTCATCGAAGAAAAGCTCCGACGTGATCGACGCCCGCAGGGAGAATTTCTCCGTGATGTCGCGGGCACTGAATCCGGGCGTGCCTTTCTCGACGAGAAAGCCGCGCACGCCGTCATCGGTCTTGGCCCAGACCACGGCGAGATCGGCAATGCTGCCGTTGGTGATCCAAATCTTCGAGCCGCGCAGGATCCAATCGCCGCCGTCGCGTTTGGCGTGGCTGCGCATGCTCGCGGGATCCGAGCCGCCGTGCGCCTCGGTCAGGCCGAAGCAGCCGATCGCCTCGCCGGTTGCGAGCGACGGCAGCCAGCGTTGCTTCTGCGCGGCCGAGCCGAAACTGAAGATCGGGTACATCACGAGCGAGCTCTGCACCGACACGAAGCTCCGCAGCGCGCTGTCGCCGCGCTCGAGCTCCTCGCAGATGAGCCCGTAGCAAATCTCGTTGAGGCCGGGGCCGCCGTACTCGCGCAGAGTGGACCCGAGCATGCCGAGCCGGCCGAGCTCGGGGATGAGCTCCATCGGAAAGCGATGCGCGACGAAGCATTCGGCAATGACCGGCAACACCTGCTCGTCGACGAATCGTGCCACGGTGCTGCGCACGAGCCGCTCTTCGTCGCTCAGGCGCGAATGGATGTCCAGCAGGTCCAGGTTGTCGAGATTTTCCACGCAGGGCTCCTCGGCGGCGACGGCGGCAACCGCCGGGGCGCACCGGGTACGGCGTGGGATTATAGGGCAGATGGGTGGACGGAGGCTCCCTGTGGGGCGGTGACCGCGCTTTTCCGGGGAGGCGAGGGCACGGAGCTTCCCCATGCGGTAGACTTGAAGGCCGATGTTTATCCGCTACGTCATCGCCCTCGTCGGCGCTTTCGCCATCACGATAGGCCTCTTCATGTTCATGGACGACGTCACCGAGCGCTGGATGCTCAGGGACCCGGTGCGCTACTTCCAGATCATGGACTTCATTCCGGCGCCCGCTCGCGGCCGCGAGCGCATCGAGCGCCCGGCGGATCCGCGCCTGGCGCCCGAGGTGCCCGAGGTCAGCCCGCTGATCGAGGGGCCGAGGCCGGGGGAAGAAGGCCGGATCTCGCCCGTGAGGCCGCCGGCCGAGGGAGCCGAAACGGGACAGCGGGAGACTGCCTAGCCCACTCGCGAAACACAGCCGGTCGAAACCGTTTCGTGCAGACCATCGAAGAGATTCACAGGAGCCTCGGTATACCCCCGAGCTATGGGCGCGATCCGCCGTTGCCGCGGTTTCACGAGGCGACCGAGCTTGTCGCGGTCGAGCCCAACATCGTCGGGCGCATGCAGGAGCTGACCCCGGAAACCGCCGCGGCGTGGAGCGAAATGAAAGCGCGCGCTCAGGAGGACGGCGTGGCGTTGCTGCTGGTGTCCGGATTTCGCAGCATCGCGCGGCAGATCGCGCTGATCCGCCAAAAGCTCGCTCAGGGACAAACGCTGGACGAGATTCTCAAGGTCAACGCGGCGCCCGGATTCAGTCAGCACCACACGGGCAAAGTCGTCGACGTCGCGACGCCGGGTTGCCGGCCGCTGACGGAGGAGTTCGAAATGACGCCGGCCTTCGGTTGGCTATGCCGCAACGCCGCGGGCTTTGGCTTCAGGCTCGCCTACCCGCGCGACAACGACGAAGGGTTTTGCTACGAGCCGTGGCATTGGTCGAGGTTGCCATGAAATCTGGTATAAGCGTATTTAGGATCCCAACAGAAGAAGAGGCCCGTCATGCGCATTAGAACCCCTCTCGCCACGTTCGCGCTGCTCGCGTTTTCGCCGATCGGCTTCGTCGGCGCGCAGATCGCGGATCCGCTGCCGGGGCCGGTGGAAAAGCGCGGCTTGATGGTACAGATCCGCGACGTGGTGCGCCTGCCGCAAACGCGCGGGATGTTTCCTCCGGAAGAGGATGTGAATCCGGCCGGCTGGGCGCGCGTCAGCTTCGTACGCGATTTGCCGGACGGCCGCCGCTTCGCCAACGACTCACGCGGTTTTCTCTATCTGCTCGACGACGGCAATGAGCCCTCCGTCTATTTGGAGTTCGGCCCCCACTTTCCGCACACGATCTACAACCGGCTGGAGAGCGGTTTCATCGGCTTCGGTTTCCACCCGGAGTTCGCCCGCAATGGTCTTTTTTATACCGTGCATGGCGAGGGTGCCGCGGCCAACCCCGGGACGCCCGACTTCATTCCTCCCGGATACGCCGAAGCCGACGTCACGCACCACAACGTGATTACCGAGTGGCGCGCGAACGACCCGGCGGCAAGCACGTTCGAGGGCACACGCCGCGAGTTGCTGCGCGTCGCTCACGTCACCACCAACATGTCGCATCCATTCGGCTATGTCGGCTTCAACCCGACCGCCGAGCGCGGCGATCTCGATTACGGATTGCTGTATACTAGCGGTAGCGATCTCGGCTTCAGCAACGGCGCCGGACCCAACGCGAACAATCCCGCCCAAACACAGCGCCTCGACAGCGTCATTACCGCCATTCTACGGATCGACCCGCGCAGCCCCTCGGAAATAAACGGTACCAAAGGGCTCGGCGACTACACGATTCCGCCGGGCAATCCGTTCGCCGACGACGGCGATGCGGAGACGCTCGGCGAGATCTATGCCTACGGCTTTCGCAACGCGCACCGGCTGTCGTGGGATCCGACGGACGGCACGATGTTCGCGACGGACATCGGCATGAACCACATCGAGGAGGTCAACATCGTTCGCGCCGGCGGCAACTACGGCTGGATGCCTCGCGAAGGATATTGGGAGAACGGCATGACACGTCCCGGCGGCGCCTTGAGTCAGTTGTTCGAGCTGCCGGCCGACGTGCTCGACGGGCGGGCCCACGACGAATTCACCTATCCGGTCGCGATCTACGACCATAACGACGGGCAGGCGATAACGGCAGGTTTCGCGTACCACGGGCGCATCGACGCGCTGCGCGGCAAGTTCCTGTTCGGCGATATCGTGCGCGGCCGGCTTTTCGCTGCGGATCTCGCCGCGATGAAGGCTGCCGACGACGGCGTTCCCGGGACGGTCGCGCCGGTCGAGGAGGTGCAGCTCTATGTTACGGACGCGGAAGGCAACCGTGTCCATGTCTCCTTTCGCGAGCTCGTCGAGCACACCAATGGCGCCACGGCGGCACGGGCCGATCTGCATCTGAGCCAAAGCCGGGACGGTGAGATTTTCCTGACGTCGCGTCAGGACGGCATGATCCGGATGCTCGTGCCCGACGGGGATTGAGCGGACGGCCGGAGCGGGCTAGCGTGCTTCGTCGATGACCTCGCGCACCTTCGCATTGCGAGTGAGCGCGATGATCTTGGGGTGATTCATCAGCACGGCGTGGTTGCCCGATGCCAGCGCCTCGACGATTTCCGGGTCGGCCAGCACAGCCTGCACCTCCGGGTCGCTTTGCAGGGATTGAATCATCGACAACAGCCCGGGGCTCTGCAGTATGCGTGACTGCACGGCCTCGAGATCGGCCCGCTCCGGTGACGATCCGGCCGACGGTACCGTATGCTCGCCGCCGTGATCGATGCTGCGAATGTCCTGCTTGCGCACGCGCACGCTGCCGAGCAGCGCGGTCTTGACGGTGTATACGTCGCCTTGAAGGGCCTCTATCTCGCCATGAATGACAGCGCCATCCTTCAACACCAGAGTCGCCGCGGACACGGCGTGCGGGACGTACAGCGCTGCCGTCATGACCAAGAGAACGCCGCTGATGCGGCGGAAGAAATGAACGCGCATTGCAACCAACCCGATACGACTCCCTGCAAACCTACTTGAGATGATACTGGAAATGGGAAGCGATGCACCCCCGCTCTCGAGCAAGCCGTTCCTGATCGTCCAGCTGCGACCGGAGGCCGAGGCCGCGGACAGCGAGTTTCAAGCCGTTCTCCGCTACGGCGGATTACGTGAAGAGGAGGTGGTTCGCGCGCACATCGAGCACACCGGCCTGCCCGAGATCGATCTCGGCGGTTATAGCGCGATCATCGTCGGCGGCAGCCCGTTCGACATGAGCACGCCGGAGCACGCCAAGGCCGGCATTCAAAGGAAGATCGAAAGCGACTTCATGAGCCTGTTCGAGCGCATCGTGGAGATCGATTTTCCGTTTTTGGGTGCCTGCTCCGGCAACAGCCTGCTGGGCAAGTTCTGCGGCGCGCGCATATCGCGGAAATATGCCGAGCCCGTCGGCGGCACGGACATCACCTTGACGGAGGAGGGCATGCGCGATCCGCTGCTCGACGGGTTCCCGAAGACTTTTCGAGTGCTTCTTGGCCACAAGGAAGCCTGCGACGAGATCCCGCCGAACACGGTTCTGCTGGCGTCCTCGCAAGCCTGTCCCGTGCAGATGTTCCGGCTCAGAAACAACATTTATGCGACACAGTTCCATCCAGAAGCGGATTTCGAGGGATTCACTGCGCGAATCAAGGTATACAAAAGCCACGGGTACTTCCCGCCGGAAACAGCCGAAGATCTGATCGCGGGAATTGCGAACGAAGATACGCCGATCGCGAAGCGGATACTCCATCGCTTCGTTCGCCGGTATAGAGCTTCTTGACTAAGCGTTGTCGCAGACGAGATGCATGATGTTCGAAGTCTCAGAGGCCTATCACTTCCGCGGATTCGTCGTCCACGTTCGTGAGCGAGCCCCGTGGCGGTGCGCCCGCCTGCCGCGAGTCGGTTCGTGCGCCCAGTAGCTGGACCCGAGTGCCCCGGTCGTGGATACTCAATGCGGCAGAGGGGGACGCAATGCCCGGGAGATTCCGCGAACGATACGTCGGACCTGCGCCGATGATCATCTGTTGTCTTGCCGCACTGTCGGTATTGCCGCCACCGGCGAACGCGCGCGTAACGAGGATCGTCGTCGATACCGTGACGTCGCCAGCTTTCGACGGTCAGTCCTTCGGGGACGCTGGTCAATACGAGACCCTCGAAGGCCGCGCGTATGGCGAGCTCGATCCTACCGACCCGCGCAATGCAATCATCCAGGACATCGCGCTGGCGGCGCGAAACGCGAACGGCAATGTTGAGTACATGGCGACGTTCTTTCTCGTCAAGCCTGTCGACATGTCCAAGAGCAGCGGGCTGCTATGGCAATTCGTCCCGAACCGCGGCGGCAGGATCACGCTCTCTGCCGAACGCCGCGCCGACGGCGACATCGGCTTGAGCAGTGGCTGGCAGGGCGATAACGCCGGTGGCACGGCGCACAATACTCCAGGGCGCGAGCTTGTCGTCGTACCGATTGCCAAAAACCCGGACGGCTCCGCGATTGCCGGGACGGTCATGGGGCGGATCATCAACGCCGAGGGGCTCGAGTCGAGCCCGATCATCGTGCACTCGAATCCGCTGCCCTACGAGCCGGCGACGCTGGACACGACGCGGGCCCGCCTCACCATTATCGAGTCGGAAACCATCGATGGGCGCACGGGCGTAGCTCGCCAAGTGCCGAGCAGCGACTGGGCTTGGGCACGCTGCAGCAACGGCAGGGACCCGGTATTCCCTGGGAAGCCCGATCCGACGGAGATCTGCGTCCGCGGCGGCTTCGAGCCGAAACGCGTCTATCAAGTCGTATTCACCGCCCAAGATCCGCCGGTGCTCGGCATCGGCTTCGCAGCGTTCCGCGATGTTGGATCCTTCTTCAAGTTTGCGCGCGCCGACGACGACGGCACGCCCAACCCGGTGGCCGACCGAGTGGCTTGGATCGTCGCGCGCGGCAGCTCACAGTCCGGCAACATGCTCAGGCAGTACTTACATCTCGGCTTCAACGAGGACGAATCGCGGCGGCGCGTACACGACGGCAGCTGGATGTGGATCGCTGGCCGGCGCATCGCGCTTAACTTTCGCTTCGCGATGCCCGATGGCGTGCTGAAGCTTTACGAGCCGGGTGGCGAAGGCGCCATGTGGTGGGAGCGGTGGCCCGACTACGTTCGAGGGCAACCGACTGGCGGAATACTCGACCGCTGCAAGGCGTCCAGGACGTGTCCCAAGATCGTGGAGCATTTCGGCTCAGCGGAGATCTGGGCGCTCAAGTTCGGCCCCGGGCTCGTCGGTACAGATCCGAAGGCGGATATCCCTCTGCCGAGTAACGTGCGTCGATATTACATGCCGAGCACCCGCCACGGCGGCGGCGAGGGCAGCTTCGACGTCGAGCCGCCGGCGCCACCGACCTGCCCCAGCGAGGCGTACGGCCGCGGCATGTTCGCCGACAACCCGGTGCCGCATACCGAAACCCGCAACGCGATCGAGTTTCATCTGCGCAATTGGGTTGTGCAGGACGTCGCTCCGCCGCCAAGCCGCTGGCCCCGCCTGCACGGCGAGAACGCACATCTCGTCGCGGCAACCAAGGAAGCCATGGGGTTTCCGGACATACCGGGCGTGCCTCAAGGAGCGCCGACCGGGTTGATCAGCCCCGTGTTCGATTACGATTTCGGCCCCGACTTCGACCACTTCAACACGACCGGCGTGCCGACGATCATTCCGCCGATCATCAAGCAGGTGCTGCCTATGCTTGTCCCGCGGGTGGATGCGGACGGCAACGAGCTCGGCGGTGTCCCGGTGGTCTTGCGAGACGCCCCTCTCGGCACCTACCTCGGGTGGAATATCACCGCCGAAGGCTTTCATGCGGGCAAGATCTGCAACTATGCCGGCGGCATGATCCCGTTCGCGAGGACACAGGCGGAGCGCATCGCGAACGGGGACCCGCGCCTGTCGCTTGAGGAACGCTACGGCACTCACGCGGGGTATGTCGCGGCGGTGCGGCAGGCAACGGCAAACGCGGTCGCTCAGGGCTTCCTGCTACCGGCTGACGCGGAGGCGCTGATTGCGCGGGCTGACGCGAGCAACGTCCTCAATCCGTAAGGAGATGTGCATGGGCGCGAAAGCCGTTGCCGCCGCCGTGGCATTCAGTCTGCTAGCCCACTTGCAGATCGTGCTTGCGCAGGGCACGGCGGAGGTCGAAACCATCCTGTACAAGGCGGCGGACGCGCTCGGAATGCTCCGCACGCCGCGGGAAGTGGACAGAGTGGCGACGATGATTTTCTCCGGTACAGGGACGCTGACGCTCGATAGCGAAGTCTGCGTCATGGAGCACTATCGGGCCGGCATTCGATACCCCATCCCGAACGCGCGACACACTTTTCCCGTTCCGGGTATGCGCGTCGATTTCAGCTGCGCGCGGGAAGACGACGAGCAGGAGCGGCACATCCATGTCGTGGCGGGTGATCTCGCCTGGGACGAGACCGAGCCGGGCCTCAACGCGACGCCGGCGCCCGAGACGGTCCGCGAACGCCTCTTACAGGTGTGGATCCTTCCGCAGGGGCTGGTCAAAGCCGCCGCCGTGGCCGGTCCACTGGTCACAGCCTCCACCGAAGCTGGGAACCCAGTGCTGACGTTTCCTCTTCCTGCGCCGCTGGACGACACGGTCGTCAAGGTCACGCTGGATCCAGAGGTATTCCTCTCTCACACGATGCCGACGGGTCTGAAGCGCGAGTTCAGCCATCGGATTACGCGGGTCGAGACGCGATTCGACGGCGTCGTAATGGAAGTGACCTATGCGAACTACCAGGACTGGAATCATGCCGACTACAAGAGCGACGTGTTGCTGCCGGGCCGCATCGTGCACAGACTCGGCGGGACGACGACGCTCGAGCTTACATTGACCCATAGCAACACCTACAACCCCTATGTCGTCATGCCCGTGCCGGAGAACATCCCCCGGGCAGCGTCGGGCGCGGTGGGCCGAAGAAACGGCGGCTCGTGCTATAGTCCGGCCATCCTGCGGCTCACGCCCCGGTCTCGGGGGGGGGTACAGCGATGCATCGTAACTTACGGGCAATGGCCATTTTGAGCCTGACGTGGAGCGCCGGGCCGGTTTCGGCCCATCACGCGGTCCAAGCCCAGTTCGATCAGGACAACGTCGCCACGATCACCGGTGTCATGACGAGGGTGATGTGGATCAATCCGCACGTACGCTGGTTCATGGACGTCACGGATGAGAACGGCCATGTGACGACGTGGAATATATCCGGGGCGGCGCCCGGCGGGTTCCGCCGGATCGGAATCAGCGGCCGTGACGTGTTCAAAACGGGAGAAACCTACACGGCAACGATTGCACTAGCGAAGGATGGCTCGAGCTTCGGATACATCGTCACGTTTAAGCTGCCGGACGGTCGCCAGCTCGATCTGTGGCACCAGTACCAGGCTGAAGGGAGCTTCTGAACGGGCCGCCTCGACAGTGCGACGTGGCCCCGTGGACGCGATGAGAACACGAGCCCTCGTTCCAAGGAGAGTCCGACGATGAAGGTGTTTTGCCTTCCCTGCAGCCCGAAGATCGCGGGCATCGCGGCTGCCGCCGTACTCCTATCGGCGCCGGCTGCCGGCCAGAGCCGGTCTGCGCAAGCGGATCCCGCCGCCGTTCCGACGCCGCGAACCGCGGATGGTAAGCTGGACCTGAACGGCCGGTGGGGAGGCAGCAGTGGTGGTGGCGTCGGCGTCAAGGTGGTGGAGCCAGATGGAACCGAGATGGATTTCGACACATTCGGAGACTATCAAGGCGCTCTGAGCGCCGGTCAGGTCAGCCCTTCTGCGCGGATTCTCGGCCGTCAGCCCAACTATCGGCATGGGAACAATGTGTACGCCGAACGCGACGGCGGGATGGACCAGCGATACTACGCAAACCCGCCGCTCTACAGGCCGGAGTTCTGGGAGCGTGTGCGGTATCTCGACGTGAACGGGAACGTCGAGGATACGACCTTCATATGCATGCCGGCCGGTGTGCCGCGCATGGGACCGCCCGTTCGAGTCATCCAGTCGGCGACGGACGTGGTCCTTCTATATGACCAACGGAATACCTGGCGTGTGATCCCAACTGATGGGCGACCCCACGACCCCGTGAACGCGGAAGACCAGACCTTCATGGGAGACTCGATCGGATACTGGGACGGAGATACATTGGTCATCGACGTGGTTGGGTTCAACGATCTCACCTGGCTCGGCTGGCCGGGGTGGTTCCACTCAAACGAGATGCGAGTGGAAGAACGCTTCACACGTGTCGGCAACACGCTTCACTACGATGTCACGGTGCATGATCCCTCGGTGCTGTTACAGCCGTGGGTAATGGATACGCGAGTGCTGCAGCTCAATGCGAGCTCGGCGACGTACCTCGAGGATCCGCCTTGTCTGGACTTCGACTCGACGCACATGGTGACCCGGGAGCGGGGATAGATCGTACCCACGGTTCGAAAATTCGACGGTTCACCCGCACGGACAGCATCAATCCTGCGTCACTTCGAAGGCGAAGCGGAAGGCGGGCAAGTCCTCGCCCGGATGGTCCGCGGCATACGTGAGCTGCGGCATGCGGTAGTTGATCGGGATCTCGTCCGCGCCCTTGTAGATGCCGGGGTAGAGATCGATGAAATGCCAGCCCGGCGCGCCGGTCGCTTGCAGGTAGATCGTCAGATCGCCTTGGCTGTTGAACGCGCAGGCGTAACCGATATAGGAATTGTCGTAGACGACGTGCATGATGTTGGAGGTCTCTGTCCAGCCGACGCCTTTCAAATGCACGGTAAACGGCGTGCCGACGGGTCCACGCGTCACATCCAACGGCGAGGCCGTCGTTTGCACGAAATGCGTGCCGCGCTTCATCGCGCCGGCTGCATCGAGCCACAGCCCGTGCGTGCCGCCGAGATCGTCGGGCGTCTCGAACTCGAAGGCGACTTGGCCGCCGGCATCCGCGACCGCTTCGGCGACCGGCGTCGAAGACTCGGCCCAGCCGCCGCCGTCGATGCGGTTGCCGATCACCCGGGTCCAATGCAGCGTATAGCTTTCGCCCGGGCTCAAGCCAGCGGCGCTCACCGTGACCACCTCGCCGACGCCGGAGAAACGTGGGCTTGAGATCAGCTCGCCGCCGGGTGTTGCAAGACGCACCGCGGTCTGCGCCTGCGCATCGACCGAAGGCGGCAGCACCGGGTCGCCCGGTGTAACCGTAAAGGTTCTGTAGAAACGCGGCCGGTCGGGCTGCGGGCTCTGCTCCTGGTTGCGATACGGGAAGCCGAACTGGCCGTGCAGGACCTCGACGATGTGCTCGCCGACGTGGCCGGTCGCGGGGATCGTGAAGCTCGCGGAGCCTTGTGTCGTCACTGCCGAAGCCCAGCCCGTGAAGTTATTGTCGTAGAGAACGTTCCAGGATCGCTCCAAATCGCGGTAACCGATGCCTTTGACCTCGACGTTGATCGGCGTCCCCGCGGGGCCACTCTGCGGTGCGATGTCGACCGTCATGTCGATCGAATAGGCGGCCTGCGTGAACAGGCGATCACCCCGCTGCAAGACGATGTCGTGAACGAAGCCGAAATCTTCCGGGGTCTCGAAGACGGCTTCCAAGCGGCCGCCAGCGTCGCTTTTCACCGCCGCCATCTCATACGCGACGGGTATGAATTCGCGGCCGTGATATTCGGATTCGGTGACGTTCCATTTGCCGTTAACGGTGCGCCAGACAAGTTGGAATTCCTGGTTCGGCGGAAGATCTTCGGCCGTGACCGTAAAGGACGTTCCGATCTCACCGTGCACGGGCGCGACCCGCATCGTGCCGACATAGCCGCCTTGTGGCTTGCCGACCTCGACTTGCGGCCCAAAAGTGGATGAAGGGCCGGCGAGCGCCGCGGGCGCGCAGAGAAGGGCGATTGCGAATACGGACCCTGCGAGCGGCCCGGCATGAATTCTCATTGGACCTCTCCGATCTGGGCGGCGACCGCGGCCTTAGCGGGCAGCCGTCTCCATCATGGGCTCGCCTTCGACGATCGCCAGCTGAGATGGCGCGCGCGTGAACGGCTCCCAGGTCACGACGCTGTCGTCCTGCATGGTGACCAGGACCTTATAGCCCAACGTGCCGGTGGGGTAGCTGGCCGGGACGGTCCAGGAGTTGGCCCAGAAATAGTCGGTCGGCGGATCGCCGTGGGGACCGTAATCCATTGGCACGGTCTCGCCGCTGCCGAGCTCGACCATGACGCTCTTCACGGCCTCGCCGTCTACGACGGTCCCGTCCGGCCGAAGAACGCGGATGCGCCACGCAATTGCTTCGCCGCGCTTGTATCGACTCTGCAGGACGCACCAAGGTCCCATCTGTCCGTCGACACGGTGACGCACGAGGTCGCCTTCGAAGAAAAGCTTGCCGGCAGGCTCGGTGCGACTTTGCGCGAAAGCCGTCCCCGAAAGCCCGGCAAGCGCGATAGACACGGCGATGGCGGAGAGCGTAACGGATCTCATGGGAATTCCCCCTTTATTCTTGACCCAAGCGATGCATGCCCCGGCAAGTCTGACGCTCAGCATACCGGGTTCCCGGCCGGCCCGAAAGATCCGATCTCCGGCCTTGCTGCCGGGCGTCTACTCCGTCCATGCCGCGCGAACGGGCTGGCCGATCAGCACCGACGGGTCCGCTCCGGGCCGCGGCATGAACTTCTGTGGCCGCCCGCCCCAGACCTCGGCCGTGTACAGGTTGTTCTCCTGGTCGACGCTGAACTGATGCGTGCCCCAGAGGCCGCCCGGCGCGGGCGTCATCGTGCCCCAGGTCTGCAGCAGCCGGCCGGTCAGGTCGAACTCGTAGAACTTGAAGTTGCCGTGACCGTCGGACGCCCACAGGTGCTGGTCGGCCGTCATGTAGATGTGATACGTCGCTGCGGGCCCATCGCCGAGATACCACTCGCTCAGGAACTTGCCGTTCTCGTCGAAGACCTGGATGCGGCGGTTGCTGCGGTCGTTGACGTAGACGCGGCGCTGGTCGTCGATGGCAATGCCGTGAACAACGTTGAAGTAGCCGGGGCGCCGCTCCGTGCCGGCGTTGCCCATCTGGCCCCATGACATGAGGAAATTACCGTCCGTGTCGAACTTCATGACGCGGGTTTCCTCGTAGCCGTCCGAGACGAAGAAGCTGCCGTCGGGAAGCCAGGCGATGTCCGTCTGTCGGCCGAAGGTTTCGTCGGCCGGGCCGGTTTTCTGAGTCAGCGACGGCGTGCCGCGCCAGCCGGTCATTCTCGCGTTCTTCTCGGTCGTCGTGTCGTAGGTACCGATCGTCTGCAGCAGCTCCTTGCCGTCGTTGCTGAAGATCCGGATCACCTGGTGGCCGTCGTCGATTGCCCAGACGCGCTTCTCGGGGTCGTAGGGACTGATCAAGATTTTGTGAACGCGGCCCTGGGAAAGCACCTTGGGGTCGGCCGGCTTGAACAGGGAGTCCCACTGTGTCCAGTCCTCGATCATGTTGCCGTCGCCGTCGAAAACCATGATGACGTGGTGCCAGCGATAGTCGACGCCCTCTTCGCCCATGAACTGGTCCGTGGCTTCACCCGGGCTCGCGTAGGGGCCTACCGAGGCATTGCGCGCATACATTCCGACGCCGGGGACCTGCAGGCG
Source organism: Gammaproteobacteria bacterium (assembly GCA_036396795.1). Lineage (GTDB taxonomy): Bacteria > Pseudomonadota > Gammaproteobacteria > Steroidobacterales > Rariloculaceae > JAHEEM01. Next base: position 122,617 of record DASWKF010000017.1, read on the forward strand.
CACCGTGCGGCCGTCATCGGTCTCGAGCTCGACGATCTGCGGGCTGAGATTCGATATATCGGGCAGCTCGCCACGCATCGCCACGAAGATGCGGTCCGGGTTCTGTGCGAACACGCCCTGGACCGCGCCCCAGGTCCAGCCTTCGTGGCCGGGCAAATTCGACAGAGGCTTGGGCCAGTTCGGGTCGACCACGTAGGGTCCGTGAACGAGCTCGTCGCTGATGTTGTGCGGGTCGACCCACTGGCCCGGATGCTGCTGAGCGATGGCGATCAATGCGCTCGCGTCCTGGGCAGAGCCCGTCGACGCCGTCCCCATGGCGACGCCCGATGCAGCGCATATGACGAAGACGATTCGACGGACGGTGCTCATGTTTTTTCCTCTTTTTGCTCGATTGTTTCGAGGATCAGGTGGTCCGGGCATTTTACACCTGCAGGCTCAATCGCAGCAGTGCCCCGTTAGCCCGGGCACCGCCCCAGGGCAGTCAAGGCCGAGCGTGGTCTGCGGCGCTCAATCGGAGTTAACATGGGGTGAAATGATCGACCCGGGAACCCGATGCGGGCCTGGGGCTGGGGGGAGAAGAACATGTTCCAGTTGTCGAGACGCCTTCTGATCACCATCCTGCTTTCCGGCGGTCTGCCGGCGTATGCGCAGAGCCAGTTGGCCGCGTTACCTGACGGGCCGGGGAAGGAGCTGGTCGAAGCCGCCTGTGTGGCGTGCCATGAGACCGACGTGATCTTCAGCTCGACCGGATACACGCACGAGCAGTGGGGCCGCCTGATCAGCAAGATGATCGACCTGCCGGATTCACTGAAGGCGAGCATCACGCAATACCTGGCAACGAGCTTTCCGGAGAAATACGATCGCCGCCCGACCCTGGCACTCGGCAACGCCAAGATTACCTTCCTGGAGTGGACCGTTCCCACGCCTGGGCAGCGGCCGCGGGATCCGGTCATGACGCCGGACGGGATGATCTGGTGGGCGGGGATGTACGGCAGCTTGATCGGCCGACTCGATCCGAAGAGCGGCGAAATGACGGAGTGGAAGCTCGATCCGCAAGCCAGGCCGCACAGCATTATCGACGACGCGCAGGGCAACATCTGGTACACGGGCAACGGCAACGGCACCGTGGGGATGCTCGACCCGGATACGGGTGAGATCACGGTCTACCCAATGCCCGATCCCGCCGCGCGCGACCCGCATACGCCCATCTTCAGCCGCAACGGCGATTACTGGTTCACCGTCCAGAACAGCAACATGCTCGGCCGCTTGGTCCCGGATACCGGCGACATCCGGCTGACTCATATGCCGACCGAGAACGCGCGGCCCTATGGCATCAAGGAAGATTCCACGGGCATGATCTGGATCGCCTACCGCGGCGCCGCGAAGATCGCGCGGGTCGATCCGGATTCGTGGGAAATCGAGGAATTCGAGACACCCGATCCGGATCCGCAATCACACCACGGCAACTACTACATTCGCCGGCTCGCGATCGACAGCTACGACACGATTTGGTACGTGGATTCCGGACGCGGCTATCTGGGCCGTCTCGATCCGAGGACCGGCGAGATTGACGAGTGGCTGACCCCCAGCGGACCCGGCTCGCATCCTTACGCGATCGAGGTCGTCAACGACATCGTTTGGCTCAACGAGTCGGAACAGCGGCCCGACGTGCTGCTGCGGTTCGACCCGCAAACCGAGCGGTTCCAGAGCTGGCCCATCCCTTCCGGGGTGGGCATCATCCGCAACATGCGGGCGACGCATGAAGGCAACCTGGTGATTCACCAGAGCAGCAGCAATACCGTAGGCCTCGTCCTTATCGACCGCGAGAGCTCGTGGGTCCCGGGGCCGTATCGGCCCTGATAGGTCGCGATGTACTAGACCTCGAGAAGAACTAATGAAGGTCGAAAAAGAGACTCTGGTCGCAGAGATCGTCAGCGCAGCGATGCTCCTCGTCTGCTTGTCGCTGTTACCCGCCGCGACGAGCGCGCACCACTCCAGAGTGGAGTACACCGACGGCGCGATGCACGAGATCGAGGGCGAGGTGGTCAGAGTCGTGTGGAGAAATCCGCACATCATGATCACCGTCAGAGCCGTGACGGCCGAGGGAACGGCGGAGGATTGGGTACTGGAAGGCCCCGGGGCGGGGACCGTGCGGCAGGAGGGTCTGATCGACGGCTATGTTTCGCAAGGCGATCGGGTGAAGGCCTCAGGCCAACGATCCGACCGCCGCGAGCATTGGCTCAGGCTTGCGAACGTGCTCGCCCCGAGCGGAACCGAGCTGGTCTTCACCAGCGCGGGGCCGCGATGGTCGTCCGACTTCATCGGCGGCAGCCGAGAGGCGGAGGCCGAGGCCGCCGAGGATGAAACGCCGCCCGAAGGAATCTTTCGCGTCTGGGTGTGGACGGGCGGCACGCCGTACGAGGTGACGGAAGAGCCCCCGCTGACGCCCGAGGCGATGGCCGCCTACCAAAGCTACGATCCGCTCCGGGACGACCCCGTTCTCGAGTGCGAGCTTCCCGGGATGCCGCGGGTCATGACGATTGCAGGCGCTCGTCCGTTCGAGCTCGAGCGGCGCGGTGAGGATATTCTGATTGTTTCCCAAAACTTCAATCAGACTCGAGTGATCCACCTGAGCAACGGAGCCGTGCCGAGCGACACGGAGGCGACCTCACTGGGGTATTCACGGGGCCGCTGGGAGGGAGAGACTCTGGTTGTCTCGACGACCCGGATCAGCTACCCGTTCTTCGATATACCGCCGTGGTGGGGTATTCCGCAGACGGAGGCGATCGAAATCGTCGAGCGCTTTACTCCCGACGGGGACAGGCTCGTGTATGACTTCTGGGCGTATGACCCAACGACATTCACGGCACCGATCGACAAGCCCGGTTTCCTGATGTGGACTTGGCAACCGGGGCTGGAGGTCGAGGCGGATCGCTGCGAACCCTATTTCGAGGATCCTTAAGACAGGGCTTTCATCCCAGCAGCGGTAAGAATGAGCGTCGCAACGGAGGCGAGATGAGCTGGATTCGTGTTGGTTTCCTGCTCGGGGGCTGGTTCGGAGCCTCATGGGCGGGAGCACACCATGCGGCTACGGGGCTTTACGACGGGAGCAGCATCGGAGAGGTGGAGGGAGAGATCACTTCTATCTTTTGGCGTAACCCTCATGTGCGGCTTCGGATCGAGCGCGATGGCGAGGCGGGCCCGGAGGAGTGGGCGGTGGAGTTCGGTTCCGTGAACACGCTGGAGCGCATCGGGGTCAGCTCGGACATGGTGCAAGTAGGCGATCGCGTAAAGGTCTCCGGAAGGCTGGGGCGAGACGGCTTGAAGGCTCTGTTCGCGGATTCAGTCACGCTGTCCGATGGTAGGGAGCTGCCACTGAATGCCAGCGTCCGAAGCCGTTATGGTGTGACGGAGAGGGCCATACGCGATGCGCTGGATACCGATCCCGATCTGCGGGCCGACATCTTTCGAGTCTGGCTTCCGAACGAGCGTCCGAACACGGGAGCGGGCACCACGCGGTATCCGCTGACGGAGGCGGGCCGCGCCGCGCAAGCGGCATGGAACCCGGCGGACGACCCGGCGTTGAGGTGCATACCGCCCGGATTACCGACGGCGATGGACAACCCGTATCCGATTCAATTTCGCGATCAAGGCGACACCATCATCCTGCTCCTCGAGGAATGGGATGGGGTCCGCGCCATTCACATGAACGGCGTCAGGTCCCCGGAGCAGACCGACTCGCGCATGGGGCATTCCGTCGGGCGCTGGGACGCCAACACGTTGATCGTCGAGACAACCGACATCGGCTGGCGCTATATCGATGATCTCGGCACGCCGCAAAGTGAGGATGCGGTAATCGTTGAGCGTTTCGCCCTCGATGCGGACGGAACTCGCTTGGCTTGGGAAGCCCGGATCACGGACGCCGTGAATTTCACAGAGCCCGTGGTCATGGAGGGCGAGTGGATTTGGCTCCCAGGCCATGAGATCAAGCCCTTCAATTGCACGCTGTCCGCCGAGTGATGGCGTTGCGCGCTTGCTGCTCGCGAAGTGTACGAGTTCGCTTTCATCATCCAGCCGTTGAAGATTCAGGGAGCGACCGGGTCGACAGTCGCACCCGCCGCAATTTACTGAGGAGAATCCCAATGCGAAATGCCCTATTTGTTGCGGGCCTGGCCGCGGCGCTCGCGTTGACGCCGATCGTTCACGCCGATGAGGGCCTCGTCGTGGGCACGGAAGCTATCGCAGGCAGCGATATACCGGCGGCCTACCATCTGGTCCCGACCGTCGACGGGCTGTTCACGGCGATCGGGTTGCGCAAGCCCAGCGGCGATGGGCCGTTTCCGATCGTGTTGTTTGCCTCCGGGAACGGCGGCGAAGGGCTCGATTGGGTAAAAAATGCGAGCCATAACATGAGCTGGACTCAGGAGCAGTTTCTCGATGCAGGCTACGCCGTGGCCTGGATGCGCTATCGAGCCGAAGTCGACGTGCCGGAGTACGACGGCAAAGCGCTCGACGATCGCGCCTGGTCGGGACGGCCGCGCTTGAGCCGCGCACCGTTCGAGTACGAGGACGTCATCGGCATTTTCGAGTACGTGAAAACGCTTCCCGAGATTCAGGCGGACCGTGTCGCGTACATGGGCATGAGCCATGGCGGCGAGATGCTCATGAAAATCGCGTCGGTGTATGACGGCTTGCGCGCGGGCATTGCGAGTGAGCCCGCGTCGGCGGGTTTCCTCGCGCGCGGCCCGGCAGATCCGAACGCACCGGAACGCCCCGAGACCGCGGAGGTCTACACGGCAGACATGCAGGCGCAGGCCGTGCGCGAGCTGCACGCGCGCATCGATCGCAACGTCGCCATGCAGCGCATTGCGCCGATCGATATTCCGATTTTCGTGCAGGGGCGGGACCGGGATCACAACCAGGATACGTTTCGGGTCAACTACGAGCTGCTGCAGGAAGCCGGCAAGGAGGTCGAGTGGAAGACCTACGACCACGACGAGCACGGCTTCGTCTACGTCAAGCGCAATACGGATGGCCGTTACGAGCCGAATGCGGTGCAGCGCGAGGCCGTCGCGGACTCGATCGCTTTCTTCGATCGGCACATGAAGCGTTGATCGACGGACGGGGTCGACGTGAGTGTCTTGGCCGTATTCCTTGCCGGAGCGCCGGTTCCAACGAAAATAGGGAACAACTGATGAACAAATTTCGCCTCTCGACGTTTGCCGTCTCACTGAGCTTCTCGCTGTCCGTTGCTGCGCCGCTGCAGGCTCAGCAGCCGCAGAACTACGAAATCACGCAGGTCGCGGACGGTCTCTATCGTGCGGCCACCAGCTCCCACCGCACGGTGTTTCTCGTGACCGAGGAGGGAATCATCCTGGCGGATCCCATTCACACGGACTTTTCCACTTGGCTGAAGTCCGAGCTGCAGCAGCGCTTCGGTGTCCCGGTCAGACACGTGCTATACAGCCACCATCACTGGGATCATGCCTCGGGCGGCGCGGTCTTCGCGGACACGGCGACCTTCGTTGCGCACGAGGACATGGCGGCCGCGCTCGCGGCACCGCTGCCGAGCAACGCGACGGTTCTCGATGCGAGCGGCAACGGGGTTCTGGAGCGGGGCGAGGCGAGCGGCGGTTTCGCCGAGAACTTCGACCGGCTGGATACCGATCAGGACGGCGGCCTCAGTGGAGCGGAGATCAATGTCGATATCCATCCTCCGGAGCTGCTCTATTCCGACCGCATGACGGTAAGCTTGGGCGGTGAGCGCGTCGAGCTCATACATCCCGAGCCGGCGCATTCGAGCGATACGACCATTCTGTATTTCCCCGAGCAACGCGCAGGCTTTGCGGTCGATTACATAAACGTCAGGCGTTTACCGGGATCCTTCGATCCGTACCCGTTCGACCAGTACGTCAGCGCCGTCGCCACGATGTTTGCGCTCGATATCGATATCGTCGTACCGGGCCATGGGAACGTCGGGCAGCGGGAGGACCTCGCCGAATACATGGGCTTCCTGCGAGATCTCCAGACGGAAGTCGCCGCCGCGATCGCGGATGGACAGACGCTGCAACAGGCTCAGCAATCCGTGGAGCTTGCGGAATATTCGGGCTGGCTGCTTTTCGACGAGCGCAAGGCCAATGTCGTCGCCGGCGCCTATGCCATCTTGAGCGGCACGCGCTGAGTCCATTGAGCGATATCTATGTAGAATAGCGAACACAGCTCAAGGTTCGGGGGGTGCAATCTTGAGAACGCTCACACGTCTTGCGGCGGCTTGCTTGGCCGCCACGCCCGTCTGGGGCCACCACAGCGACGCCGGCCTGGACGTCAACTCGATCCTGGCTTTCGAGGGGACGGTCACCGAGTTCGCGTTTCGCAATCCTCACGTCTACGTCGGTGTCGAGACTGCGGGCCCGAGCGGCGAGCCGGTGACCTGGGCGCTGCAAATGGGTACGGCCAACAATCTCAATCGACAAGGCTGGGTGCGGGACACGCTCAAGCCCGGCGACCAAGTCGCGGTCCGCGTGCATCCTGCGACGGACGGGCGACCCTACGGCGTGGTGACATCCATCGACAAGCAAGGCGGGCTGGGTCTGGCGCCGGTCTCCGACGAGCCGCAAGCGCCGGCCCGCGCAACGACCCTGGCGGGCAAATGGCGCGCGGACGTTTCCAAGCTCGTCGAATACCCGGGCGGTTTCGACGGGTTTTTTCACGCTGAGCTCGAGCTGACCGAGCGGGGCGCCGCCGCCCAGGCCCTATACGACCCGCTTTCCGCGGAGAACCCCGAGTCGACGTGCATCGGACGACCGGCACCGGCGGCGTTGGTGTCGAGCCGCCTCTATCTGCTCGAGTTCGAGCTCAACGAGGACACCGTCGTCATCCGAACCGAATATTTCGACGAGGAACGAACGATCCATATGGACGGCCGCGACCATCCGGACGGCAGCGGCCGTTTCGCCAGCGGGCATTCGATCGGCTGGTGGGAGAGCGAGACGCTCGTGATCGATACCACCCACTTCGCCGATCATCGCTCGCCGTACCAGATCGGTGTGCCCTCAGGACCGCGGAAGCACGTCGTCGAGCGATACCGACTGATCGAGAACGGCACGAGAATGCTGGCCGAGTTCGTCCTCGAAGATCCGGAATACATTGCCGAGCCCTTGACCCATCAAAGGGAGCTGATCTACTTGCCCCACGAAACCATGTATCGCTTCAACTGTGACCCGGATTCGACCAGCCGTTTCGTGCGCTGATCTGAGGTAGTGCCGATGGCGAGACCCTTCATCCTCGCGGCCGCGCTGATGCTTGCCGCCGCGACTTCCTCCGCGGCGCTCGCGCAGCAAGCCGCCGCCGACCGCTCGATGTCGTTTTTCGTGACCAGCCGGCCCATCGGTGACGGCGGCAATCTCGGCGGGCTTGCCGGCGCGGATGCGCATTGCCAGGCGCTCGCGACCGCGGTCGGTGCCGGCCACAGGACCTGGCACGCTTACTTGAGCACGCAGGCCCGCCCCGGTCGACCGGCCGTGAACGCGCGCGACCGCATCGGCACCGGGCCCTGGTACAACGTACGAGGCGAGATGATCGCCCGCGACGTCGCGCATCTGCACGGCGACACCCTCGAGCTCGCGCGGCTCGGCAACAACTTGACGAAGCAGTCGGCGCTCACCGAGAAGGGGCAGATCGTGCCGGGCCTGGAGGATTTTCCGGATCCCCGAGACAACGACTGGGACTACGTCAAGACTACGCCGAATTCCAATCGCCACGAGATCTTGACGGGCACGCAGCCCGACGGCCGGGCGTATCCCTCGGACCTCGATTACACCTGCGACAATTGGACGAGCAACGAGGACCCGGAAGGGCAGGCGTCCCTGGGAGCGGCTCCGGCCAAGCCCAACGCGCAGATCGGCTTCACCGACCGCAACGGCGGCGGCAACGGTTCTTGGAACTCCTCGCATGGCACGCGCGGCTGTAGTCAATATGCGCTGCCGAGAACACACGGCATCGGCATGCTCTACTGCTTTGCGGTGAATTGAGGCGCGCATGACGAGAACGACATCGTTGCTGACGGCCGCCGCGCTTCTCACGCTCAGCAGCGTTTTTACGGCGATCGCACAACAGCGAGCGCAGGCGCCGATGACGTTCTTCGTTACCAGCGAGCCGATCGGCGACGGCGGCAATCTCGGCGGGCTCGAAGGCGCCGATGCGCATTGCCAGGCGCTCGCGACCGCCGCCGGCGCGGGCGATCATACCTGGCGCGCGTATCTGAGCACGCAGGCGCGCCCCGGGATGCCCGCGGTGAATGCCCGCGACCGCATCGGCGACGGCCCGTGGTACGCTGCCGTGCGCAGGCTCGACCGTCCGATCATCAAGTCCGAGCTTCACGGCGACACGCTCATCGAAGCGCAGCGCGGCAGCAACATGTTCAAGCGGTACACGCTCACCGAGAAGGGCGAGCTCGTCAACGGTATCGGCGATCCGCTGCCGATGCGCCACGATATCCTCACCGGCTCGCAGACGGACGGGCGCGCCTTCACCGCCGCCGCCGACCATACATGCAACAACTGGACCAGCAACGCCGAAGGCTCGGCGCAGGTCGGCCATTCCGATCGCATCGGCAACGGCAACACCTCGTGGAATTCCTCGCACGCGACCGACGGCTGCGGTCAGGCGGACCTCGAGGGCTGGGGCGGCGTCGGCTTGTTCTATTGCTTCGCCGTGGATTGATCCCGCCGCGCCCTCTTCAAGCTCAGCGCAGATAGTCGGGCTTGATGTCCTCGAACAGATCGTCACGCACCTCGGCCGGGCGAGTGCGGCCCCGGCAGTACACGCCGGCGCTCGTTAAACGATACATGTTGCCCAGCGTGCTCGCCGGGTGATGGTCAGCCGTGTAACAACTGCCGGCGAACGACAGCCCCCCCTCGGCCTGGGGTGTCGTCGCGAGCGGCACCTCGCGGCTCGGCGGCGGCCGGCCGGTAGGCACGCTCGGCACGCTCGAGCTCGACTCCGGCAGGGTTTGCGGATACGCGGGATAGCCGAAGCCGCGGTAACGGCGCTCGCGCTCGGTTTCCTGCCGGAGGTAGACCACCGCCTCGGGAATGCGCGCGCCCCAATCGACGTCGGGCGCCGGCGCCTCGTCCTCGGCCGCCGAGACCTCGTCGTCGTCAGCCGGCAGCTCGGCGCCCTCCGGGCCGCTCTCGGTTTCCGGCGGCGTTGCCGCCGCGACGGCCGGCTCGGCCTCGCCGGCGTCGGACGGTGGTGCCGGCGCCAGGGCGGGCTCGACGGCCGGCTCGAAAGCCGGCTCGATGGGCGGCCAAGGCTCCCGGAGCACGAAGGCTTCTAACGGTCGCATCGGCAGGTCCGGCGGTCGGCTCCATTCGGTCTGCATCACGACGAGCACGACCAGCGCGTGCAGCCCGGCGGATCCGGCGACGGCGGCAATTCGCGCGTCCCGGGCACCGGGCACGGGCTTGTCTAAGATGGCCTGCAGCCGAGCTCTCCCCCGACGGCGATTTCCGGCGAATGCGCATCCGATCATAGCGGCATTCATTACAGGGGATACGCCGCGGAGCCCGAGGGTCGCGGCAGGCCCCGGAGCAGCTGCGAGACGCGTCGATCGCGCTAGAATCCGCGTAAAATCTGCAGACGGGCTCAGAGAGGGGGACCCATGAGGAATCAGGCAGCCTTCGCCGCGGCGTCTTTCACGCTCGCCTGCGCGGCTTTCGGTCATCACAGCGACGTCGGCCTGCAGATGGATGCGGTGACGACCTTCGAGGGGATCGTCACCGAATACACGCTGCGCAATCCTCACAGCTATTTCACCGTCGCAACCACGGACGAAAACGCCGAATCGGTCACCTGGACCGTGCAAATGGGCTCGGCGATCTCGGTTTCGCGCAGAGGATGGACGCGCGACACGCTTGCACTCAACGACCGGGTGATCGTCGGCGTGCATGCGGCGCGCGACGGGCGGCCGTACGGGCTGCTCGCAACGCTCGAGAAGGAAGGTGTGCCTATCTCCTATGCGCGGTTGCCGAACCCGGTGACGGTGAGCACGACGAGCCTCGAAGGCCGGTGGATCATCGATCGGGCGAGCCTCCCCGAGGACTACCCCGGAGGCCTCGACCAGCTCACGCTTCAAGATCTTGCCTTGACCGAGAAAGGCCGGGCCGCGCTGGCGGCGTTCAGTCAGAACTCCGAGGAGAATCCGGAGCTCGCCTGCATATCGAAGCCGACGCCGGGAGGAATCGTCTATACGGACATTTACCCGATCGAGATCGAGTTCGTGCAGGGCAACGAGATCATCATGATCCGCAGCCAGTACTTCGATCAGGAGCGCACCGTGTACATGGACGGTCGACCGCATCCCGACCTCGACCAGCGTTGGCACGAAGGCCATTCGATCGGCTGGTGGGAAGGCGAGGTGCTGATCGTGGATACGCGGAATTTTGCGGACAACCGATCGCCCTACCAGAACGGCATTCCCTCGGGGGCGCAAAAGCACGTCGTCGAGCGTTACGAGCTGCAGCCGAGCGGCACACACATGACGGTCGAGTTCACGCTCGAGGATCCTGAATATCTCGTCGGATCGATGACTCACAGGAGAGACTTGGTCTATTCGCCGCAGCTGGAGATGACGCCATTCAATTGCGATCTCGAAGCGACGCGACGCTACCTGCCTCGATAGCGGCCCATCCAGACGGCTGTGCGTAATGCGTTACCGGTACTTCATCTGTGACGTCTTCACGGATCGGCCTTTCTGCGGCAATCAGTTGGCCGTGTTGCCCGAAGCCGAAGGTCTCAGCGATCTCCAGATGCAGCAGATTGCGCGCGAATTCAATTTCTCCGAGACGACCTTCGTCTTCCCGGCCGAGGCGGGCCATACGCGCAAGGTACGAATATTCACGCCGACGAAAGAGCTGCCGTTCGCGGGCCATCCCAACCTCGGCACGGCCCACGTGCTCGCGGTCGACGGCGCTTTCGGCGCTTTCGAGGCAATGAAGACCGTAACTTTCGAAGAGGGCGCCGGACCGGTGCGTATCTCGATCCACCGGCGCGAGGACGAGCGGTTATGGTGCGAGCTGGAGGCGCCGCAAGGCCTGACGCTCGGCGGCCCTATCTCCCCGCAGAGGATGGCGTCGATTCTTGCCCTGGAGCCGGGAGACATCGTCACGGACGTGCATCTCCCCATGGTTGCCTCCGTAGGCCTGCCGTTCTTGGTCGCCGAGATCAAAGACAGAAGCGCTCTGGCGCGAGCTCGGGTCGACCTGACCGAGCTCGGCAAGCTCGCGGCGGAAGGAATCTGCCACGATCTTCACATCTACGTGCGCAGCGAACACGAGTTTGATATTCGGGCTCGCATGTTCGCGCCGCTCGACGGCGTGCCCGAAGATCCGGCGACCGGCAGCGCGAATTGCGCTCTGGCGGGGTTGCTGAGCGCGTTTCAGCCTGAGGAACACGGGAATTTCAGTTGGCGCATCGCTCAAGGCATGGAAATGGGCAGGCCGAGCATTCTGGACGCGCGCACGGAGAAACGAAACGGGTCCGTTGCCAGATGCTGGATCGGCGGCGTAAGCGTCCTTGTCAGCGAAGGAACAATCACTGCCGTTCCGCCCTAAAATGCGTTAGATTTGCTCCAGGCGGCGGAGACGACCCGAGGTTCTTTGCAGCTTCACCAATTCAGGAGCCCTTCTGTGTTCCACAAGCCCAGAGACACATCAGTGGGGAATTCCGTTCTTGCGACGAAAGTCCGATTCGCCGCGAGCGCACTATCCTCGGATGAGGATCTCACCATCGAGGGCATCGTCGAGGGCAGCATCGCCAATCGGAGTCACCAGGTGACCATCGGCAGAAGCGGCCGGGTAAAGGCCGACGTGCATGCGAGAATCATCGTCGTGGAGGGGACCATCGAGGGAGATTTGTTGGGCGAGGAAGCCGTGCACATGCGGCGCACCGCGCGAGTCGTCGGCAATGTGACCTCGCCTCGGATCACGCTCGAGGACGGCGCGACGGTGAAAGGCAACATCAGGACCTCCGGGCGGTCGCCTGCCGCGCCACGTGCCGCGGCGGAGCAAGCCCCGCCGCCGCCCGCCGGGAGCATGCGAGCTCAATAGGATGCGCCGCGCCATCCCCATGTTGCTGGCCGTCGGGCTCGTCGCCCCGGTGCACTACGCGTGGGCACAGGGTCCGGAGAGCCTGCGGATCTATGTCATCGACGTCGAAGGCGGCGGCGCAACCTTGTTCGTTCCGCCATCGGGCGAGTCGCTGCTCATTGATACCGGTAACGGCGGCGACGCGGCCGCACGGGACGCGGGCCGGATCATGGAGGCGATCGAAGACGCCGGCCTCGACCGCCTCGACCACGTGATCATCACTCACTATCACGGCGATCACATCGGCGGTCTGGCCGAGCTGGCCACGCGGATCCCGATCGGCCACTTCATCGATCATGGGCCGAACGTTCAGCCCGAGGGATCGGGCGCGGCCCACCTGCCGCGCTACGAGGAGCTATCCCGGCAGGCGCAGCACACTGTTGTCAAGTCCGGGGATCGCATTCCCGTATCGGGGCTCTATATCCGTGTCGTCGCCTCCGCCGGGCAGGTGATCGCGACGGCGCTGCCGGGCGCCGGCGAATCCAATCCGCATTGCGCGAATGTCGACCCTATCGCGCCCGATCTCACGGAGAACGCGCAGTCCGTAGCGGTATCCATCGAGTTCGGACGCTTCCGCGTAGCGCACCTGGGCGATCTGACGTGGAACGGCGAGCTCGAGCTGATGTGCCCTGAGAACAAGTTCGGCACGGCCGATCTCTTCATTGTGTCGCACCATGCACAGCAGCGCCCGGCCTCGATGTCGAACTCCAGACCGCTGGTGCATGGCTTGGGTCCGCGGGTGGCGATCTCGAGCAACGGCATCCGCAAGGGCGCGCAGGTCGCTGCGATGCAGATCCTCTTTACCTCGCCGGGTCTCGAGGACCTGTGGCAGCTGCACTTCTCCGAGTTCAGTGGGCAGGAATACACGGTGCCGGGATTGTTCATCGCCAATCGATACGACGGCGAGACCTACATCCCGGTCGCACCCACGGCCGCGCAATCGCCGACGCCCTCGGATCCGCCGATCCCGCCGCACGACGGGCCGGCGTTTTATTTCAAGGTCACGGCGCAAGAAGATGGGACGTTCACCGTGACGAATACACGGAACGGGTTCTCGAAGACCTACGAGGCGGTATCGGGAGGCTGATCAGAAACGCTTGAAAGGAGATTGACACGGCGTCGATCGCTCACCGACAGTGGCGTTCGTTGGGGAGGCCACGTCGGAAGTTGAACAGGGGGGACTCATGAAACGACATCTTCGGATGATAACTCTGGGCCTGGCCGGCATTGCCGTCTCAGGCGGTGGCGCGGGCGCGCAAACGCCTCAGCAACACGGCGCGGACTGGCCCGACTGGGCTTACGGTTATCTGGCTCCGCTTTCCGAGGGCGATCTAGTCGCGCCTCCCTGTCCGCTGACGGCCAATCCGCTCGACTGCCGACACGCCAGCGAGCCGGATACGGACGACGGCAACAAGCGCAGCTTGCCCGACACGACCCTGTCCTTTACGGAGTATGAGGCGAACTTCGGTTACGGCCCCGCGGACTGGTTCCCGGGGGACCACCCGCCGATGCCCGACATCGTGGCGCACGGTAAGCAAAGCGCCGGGGTGCGTGCCTGCTCGCTGTGTCACTACCCCAACGGCCAGGGCAAGATGGAGAACGCGCATGTCGCAGGTCTCCCCAAGGCCTACATCCTCCAGCAGCTCGAAGCGTTTGAGAAAGGTGACCGCCACAACGCGGATCCGCGCAAGGCGAACACCAACGAGATGGCGAGAATGCCCAGAGGGATGACCGACGCCGAGAAGGAGCAGGCTGCCGAATACTTCTCCTCGATGCCGTTTCGCCCGTGGGTTCGCGTCGTCGAAGCCGACGAAGTGCCGACGGTGCGCGTCACCGAGGGCGGGCTCATGATACCGATCGAGGGTGCGCTGCCGATGCCGATCGGCCGGCGCATCATCGAGGTGCCCGAGCACGCGGAGCGGATGGAGATCATGCGCGATCCGAGATCGGGATTTATCACCTATGTGCCGGTCGGCAGCCTGGCTGCGGGTGAGGCGCTCGTGACCACCGGCGCCGGCAAGACGATACAGTGCAGCCTGTGCCACGGCCCGGGGCAAAAAGGCCTCGGCGACATTCCCGGCATCGCGGGTCGGACCGCGAGCTACACGATGCGGCAGCTGTGGGACTTCAAGCAGGGCGCGCGCAAGAGCCCGGGGGCGATGCAGCCCGTGGTGCAGAATCTGAGCTCCGAGGATCTGCTCAACATCGTGGCCTATTTGGCCTCGCTCGAGCCCTGAGCCGGCGCACGCGAGCTCTCAGAGCTGCGTGGTGCGCGCGATGACCGCCTTGACGAGCTGGACCAGGCCCCAGAGAAATACGAGCGGCAGGATGATCGTCTGAAACACGAAGATGACGATCAGCTCGATGATGTGCTCCACGGAGTCGGATACCTGTTGGCGAAGATTCTCCAGCCGCTCGCGGGCGTTGAGCGTGCGTAGCGTATCGCCCAGCATCGCGCCGAGCTGATCGACGAGCGAAGAGTCTTCGGCCGGCGGCGGCGCGGTCTCGGCGTTGAATTCCTCGATTTCTTCGCTGGTGGCCTCGATCGCCTGCGTCGCCGCCGTGTGCTGCTCGGCGAGGAAGGTCTCGAAAAACAAGCTCGAGAACACCATCAGCGCCGGAATCGCGAATCGCAGCAGGCTCGCGATCAGCAGCCCGCGCAAGGCCATGCGCGCCGGCAGCGACGCTATCGGCGGCGCCCAGACGATGATCAGGCTCAAGGCCGCGGCGATCACCAGCGCCGCGCTGACGCCCCACCAGGCCGTGACTCGGAGCAGCACGTTCTGCAGGCCCAGCGAGCTCGTCGCGACGAGCATCACGCCGGAGAATTGCTCGATCAGATCGTTGATGGGGTCGAGCACCTCACCGATGCTCAAGTTGACGCCGATACCGCCCGGCTCGAGCGAAAGCTCCGTGCCTTGCGCCGCGGAAATGACGCCGTTGAGCGTGCGCGCCGCGGCGAAGGTCAGGAGCGCGCGCCCGAAAGTGTCCGCGGCATAGTCGCGCGCAAGCTCGTCGACGCGCCCGGTAGCGGCGGCCGCCGTCGCCGCGAGCGCGAAAACGGTCCAGAGCAGCTTGCGGGTCAGCGTCATCGGCCTGCGGCCTCGGGATTCGAGCGCGCGTGCCGCAGTCCCACGGCGGGGCCGCTAGATCCGCGGCAGTATGACCGGAACACCGATGAGCATCGCGTGCAGGCCCGCGATGAATGCGAGATAGATGCCGACGCCGAGGCCGACCGCGATGACGTCGTTCCACGGCGAGGCGGGAAGGCTCGGCACGGGGCGCACCGGGCGGTATTTCAGCGACACGCGCGTGGCGCCGGCCCACACGAGAAACGAGCCGAACAGCAGGACGTCGGCGAGCGTGCCGTTGGCGAGCAGATGCGCTATCGCCCAGATTTTGGTCGCGACCAGCAACGGATGCTTGAGCCGCGTGCGAATGCGGCCGGGCAGATAGGCCGCCAGCAGCAGCGGAAAGACGAATACGAGCAGCAGCGTGGCGGCGTCGCGCAGCCACGACGGCGGCGCGTAGAGGAACACCGGCGCTTGGCGCGCGATGCCGTAGCCGCGAATAACGAGCACCAGGCCGACGAGGGCGACGGCGGCATAGCCCGCCTGCCAGAGCGGCCGGCCGATACGAGCGATGCAGCGGTCGCGCCAGCTCCAGGACACGATGGAGATCGAATGCACGCCCAGAAAAACTACCAGGCCGATGATCAGCGTCGTCATGTTCATCTCCGCAAACCGGCCGCGTCATAATGCCCGAATTCGCCGCAAGCCGGTATGCGCCGGGGCGGGGTTCCCGCCCGGCGCGACCCGGGTTCCACGGTGTCAGCCTGGCACTGGCGGCTTTTCGTTGCTTTAATTGCGCACCAAATGGGAGGCCGACAGTGACAGGCTACGCGGCGACGCCGGGAGAGTCCGCCTACCGGCTCCGGGAGGACTTCAAGCTCGACACGATGGACATCGTCGTGGCGGTGCTGCTGGGCGTCATCCAGGCGGTCATCGAGATCGTCGGCCTGCTGGGGTTCCTCGAGCGCACGGTCTGGGCGGCAGGACCGGTGGGCTTCGCCATCTACGCGTTCTACAACGGCACCACCTGGATCTTGTTCTATGCCGGTGTCTATCTTCGCAAGCGCGCCGTCGTGCCGGTTCTGGCGGTGGTCGTCACCGCGCTCGTGCGTTGGTTCGCAGGCGATCCGGACGGCCCGATCCTGCTGTTCTACGGCCTGTTCCCGGCGGCCTTCGGCGCCGCCGTATTCGCGCTGCTGCGCTGGCGCGGCGGCCGGTTGCTGTTTGCCGCCGCGGTAGCCGTGACCTCCGTGGCCAATCAGGTGGCGCTGTTCATCGGTCAAGGCGGATTTCAGCTCGCCGAGGGCGCGACCTGGGCGCTGATCTCGATGTCGATCGCTGCCGGCGGCGGCCTGCTCTGGGGCATCGCTTCGTGGTATCTGGGGCGTGGCCTCGAGCGTGCCGGCGTGCCCTCCGTGGACAAGCCGCCGGCGCTCGGCGGCGCCCGCAGAGCGCACGCGTGAGCCGGATGCGGCCTCGGCGCGCGTGGGCAATATCGCCGACCTCGACACCAGCCGTCACCGGGCGTCGAGGGTGACGGGCGAGACCGCGCTCGCGCTGGAGGCCTACAGCTTCTGGTTCAAGCCCCAGGGCGGTCAGCCGGAAGGCCCTGCCGCGCTCGATGACGTGAGCTTCGAGGTCGAGGCGGGATCCTTCGTGTTGATCCTCGGGCGGAGCGGCTCCGGCAAGAGCACGTTGGCGCTGAATCTCGTCGGCATCTATCCCGACTATTTCGGCGGTCGCAACCAGGGCTTGATGCGGGTGCGGCACCCAGAGCGCGGGCTGATCAACCGTCGCGAGCTCGAGGCCGCGGAACGCTTCAAGCTCGTCAACATGTTGTTCCAGAATCCCGAGGACCAGATCGTCACCTTGACGGTGGAGGAGGAGGTCGCGTTCGCGCTCGAAAACTACCTGTTTCCGCCGCAGGAGATTCACCGGCGCATCGACCGGGCGCTCGAGCTCGTGGGCTTGAGCGGCTTGCGGCAACGCGAGACCCTGCATCTCTCCGGCGGCGAGAAGCAGCGCGTGGCGCTGGCGGCGATGCTGGCGTTGGAGCCGTCGGTGTTGATCCTCGACGAGCCGACGTCGAACCTCGATCCGGCCGGAACCGCGGAGGTTCTCGCGACCATCGATCACGTGCGCGACGAGCTTGGGCTCACGGTCATGGTGGTCGAGCACGAGGTCGACGAGGTGTTCGACCGCGTCGACTCCGTGCTGCTCGTCGAGGATCGGCGCGTCGTCGGCCCGCTCTCGCCGCGCGAGTTCATCGCGAGCCGCGGTCTTCAGATTCGCGACGAGATGGGCTTGTGGATTCCGCAGGCTTCGGAGGTCGGGCTCGAGCTCGAGCGCGCCGGCATCGAGCTCGGCAGACCCGTGCCGCTCAACGGGCCCGAGCTCGTTACCGGTGTGGAGCGGCTCGGCTTGAGGTTTTCGGCTCGAAAGGAACCGCGTGTGCCTTCGCGGGCGGCCTCCGAGGCGTCGCCGGAGCCTGCGATCGAGGTCAGAAACGTCTCGTTCTCTTACGGCGAGCACGCGGTCCTCAAGAACGTGAGCTTTGAGGCGCGGCGCAGAGAGCTGCTGGCGATCGTCGGTCAGAACGGCTCCGGCAAGTCGACGCTCGCGTCGCTCTTCAACGGCATCGCCTCACCCGATGCCGGCACGGTGTTGGTCGAGGGCGTGCCCACGGGAGAATACGAGTTCGCGCACCTCGCCAAACGAGTCGCGTATATCTTTCAAGTGCCGGAAAAACAGTTCGTCTGCCGCACGGTGTTCGACGAGATCGCCCATGGCTTGCGCGCGCTGGGCATGAGCGAGGCCCGAGTCGAGGAGCGCGCCGTCGAGATCCTCGAATCGGTGCGCCTGCTGGAGCGGCGCGACGCAAGCCCCTATGTGCTCAGCCATGGGCAGAAGCGCCGACTGTCCGTCGCGGCGATGGTCGTCGGCAAGCCCGACGTCGTCGTTCTCGACGAGCCGACCTTCGGTCAGGACTTCCATCAGGCGCGCAACCTGATGCAGCTCTTGCGCGACTTGGCCGATGACGGCGCGGCCGTGGTCTTCATCACGCACGACATGCGCCTGGTGGCCGAATATGCCGACCGCGCATCGGTGCTCTGCCGCGGCGAGATCATTTTCGATGGCAGCCCCGATGAGCTGTTCGCGGCTCGCGAGGTGCTCGATCGGGCGAAGCTCAAGCCGCCGTCAGTCTACGAGTTCTCGGCTAAGCTCATCGGCGAGCCGGTGCTCACCACGGCCGAGCTCGTGAAGCGCATACAGGAGGCGGCCCGTGGCCCACGTCGAACTGTCGTTTAAGAAGGGCAACTCGTTGTTTCACCGCATGACGCCGGGCTCGAAGCTGTTGTTCGTGCTGAGCGTCTCCTTCGTGGCGATCTTCAACACCAATCTGTACGTCGGCGCTGGGCTGTTCCTGTTTTGCCTGCTGCTGGCGTTGTTTTGCACCGGCGTGCCGTTCAAGCAGTATTGGGCGCTCGGCAAGATCATCGTGCCCTTCGTGTTGATACTCGCGATCGTGTTTCCGTTCTTCTACGGCGGGCAGGCGACGGTCGGCTCGGACGCGATCGCGCTGCGCACGCCGGTCAAGGACCTGTCCTGGGGCGCGCTGGGCTTCGGCGCGCTCCTGGGTCTGAGGTTTCTGGCGCTGGGCCTGGCCGGGCTCGCGTTCGCCTTCACGACGCATCCGAGCGACCTCGTTCAGAACCTCTCCAGGCACGGTTGGGATTACAGGCTCGTCCACGCGCCGGTGCTGGGCCTGATTCTGTTTCCGTCGTTCTTGAAGCTCGGCCAAGAAATCTCGGTGACGCAGCGGATTCGCGACCTCGGGCAAAACACCAACTGGCTCAAGCGCAAATGGCTGCGCGTTCGGCATCTGGCGTTCGCGATGCTGGTGCTGGGCTTGAGGAACGGCCAGACTCAGGCGATGGCGCTCGACATTCGCGGCTACGGCGCCTACAAGACGCGAACCTTTCTGCGCGAGGTGCCGAGGCACCGTGCAGGCGAGATCTTCGCCTGGGTGTTTTTCGTTCTCTCGGTGATCTACTTGTTCATGCAGTTCAATCCGGCGAACATGCAGTGGAACATGCAGTTTTGACCCTCAGTGTCACGGATCCGCGCAGGTTCGTGAGCTTGCGCTGAGATGACATTCGCACGCTTTTGGCGGATGATCGAATGCACAGATCGCCGGCCACGGCGGCGGAACAACGATGAATCGTCTCGGGGGAGATCGAAGCATGCTTGATCGAAGAGCTTTTCTGACGGTCGCGGGCACGGTGGCGGCGGGCGCCTATCTCGGACCTCCCTTGGACGCCCTGGCGCAGATGCGCAAGGAGGTTCGCGTCGGCGGCCGGCGCGTGCACGTGGTCGACATTCACGCGCACTGTCTGTTCCAGGAAGTCGCGCCCATTATCGAGGGCACGCACATGGCGGACGTCGACCTGGGCGACAACCTCGTGCTCGGCCCGCGGCGGCTCGACGAGATGGATGCACGCGGCATCGATATCGCCGCGCTGAGCGTAAACCGCTACTGGTGGTACGAAGCCGGTCGCGAGCAGGTGCGCCAGATCGTGCGCATCAACGACGAAGGCCTGACGGAATGGTGCGCCGCGCACCCCGACCGCTTCGTTGCCTTGAGCTCGCCGGCATTGCAGTTCCCGGAGCTCGCGGCCGAGCAGCTCGACTACGCAGTGCGCCAGCTCGGTCATCGCGGCGCCTCGATCGGCGGGCACGCCCAGAACGAGATCCCGTCGGGGCCGAAGTTCGATCCATTCTGGGCCAAGGTCGAGGAGCTCGGCGTGCCGGTCTTCATGCATCCGAACAATGCGTTCAATCTGATCCAGCCAGGGCGGCTCGCGGGCACCGGCGGGCTCAACAACATCGTCGGCAATCCGCTGGAGACGACTGTGTTCCTGTCGCGGATGATCTTCGACGGTACCCTCGACCGCTTCCCCGGCATCAAGGTCTGCGCCGCGCACGGCGGCGGCTACTTGCCGTCTTATCTCGGCCGCTCCGAGGTCGCCTGCGAGCGCAACGGTGCCGATTGCAAGAACGGCAAGAACCCGAGCGACTATCTCAGAAGCCAGATCCTCATCGATTCGATGGTGTTCTCGGAGGAGGGCCTGCGTCACCTGGTCGCCGAGTCCGGCGTGAGCCAGGTCGTCTACGGCTCCGACATGCCGTTCGACTGGCCCGATACCATCGATATCATCGTCGAGTCACCGAGCCTCACCGATGCCGAAAAGGAGGCGATTCTCGGCGGTAATTTGATCGAGCTACTGAAAATCGACGTCTAGAGAGAAGCCCGATGTCGCCCATGAAGCTCGCAGCCGGCGTCGCCGCCTGCGGTTTGGCGCTGCCGTTTGCAGCCGACGCGCATCATTCGCACGGCAACTACCGGCTCCACGAATACACCTATTTGACGGGAACGGTCAAAGAGGTGTTGTGGATCAATCCGCACACCTGGATTCATCTCGAGGTCACCAACGAGAACGGCGAGGCCACGGATTGGGCTCTCGAGGGCGGGGGCATCGCCGCGCTCACGCGGCGGGGCTGGCAAGAGGGCGACGTCAGGCCCGGTGACACGATCTCGGTGCGCTGCCATCAGCTTCGCGACGGTGCGCAAGGTTGTCTGCTCGGCTATGTGACTCCCGAGGGCGGAGAGGAGAAGGAATGGGATTGAGAACGCTGCCGGGGGCGGGCGCGGCGCTCGTCCCGAGCTGGCGCGGCTTGCGCGCTTGCGGATTCACGCTGGCGTTGCTGCTGTTGTCCGCAAGCGTCCTCGCGCAGGGCTGGCGAACCTACGTGTCCCGTGATCGCTATTTCAGCGTGAACTTTCCCGACGAGCCTCAAGTGGAGGATGTCTCTTACGCCTCGGAATACGGGGCGACGCTGCCCGCGCGGGTCTATTCGGTGCAAAGGGGCCAGAGCCTGCATTCGGTGACGGTCGTCGATTTCACCGAAGCGCAGCGCATCTATCAGGAACTGCCCGATAGAACCGACGAAGCCAACAACGCGTCGCTCTGGCTTTACGATCAGCGCGCGTCCGTCGCGTTTGCCGCACGCAATTTTCGACTCCGCGGCGGCGACGTGACCTACGACGCTTGGCATCACATCGACCTCGTCGAAGGCCACCAGCTCCAGATCACCAACACCGACCGGTCGCGGACTTACGCGAGCACGTATTTCCACCAGGGCCGGCTCTATATCCTCGAGGCGACCGTGCCGCCCGGCTCGCTGCCGCAAGGGCTTTTCCAGCAAAGCTTGAGCTTCCTCGACGAGGACGGCAATCGGATCCGCTACCAGCTCTTTGCCGACGGCAGCCGCACGCGCGTGCTCTAGCCGGCCGCGCCGCGCGGCGCTGATTCTCCCGAGTTTGCGATGATTTTCGGCGGCCGCGGCGCCCCGCCGCCCGGCCGATTGTGGGATCGGTTTCACATAACCCCGGGCGCCCTGTCGTCATACTGGCGCGATGCTTCGCCGCATGATGTCAACGCCAGCCGTTTCGGCCAGGGCGCCGCGCTCGGCGTTTGTCTCGACCGGGCGATTGCCGTGGCGGTCGCCTCGACGAACTCGGAGACCCCCGCGCACGTTCATCTCGCGGCACTGCCGACCGAGCACGACGCGCAGGTCAAGAAGCTCAGCAAGCTCGTGACCAAGCTCGGCATGCAGGGTTGCACCGCGGCGCTGGCGCCGTCGCAGCGCTTCCACGTCATCGACCGGCCCGTGTCGTATCTCTGCGATCCCGCGCCAGGCGGCGGCGCGCTGCGGCGCTACGCCGGCTACGCGATGCAGCCGAGTCAGCCCGCTGCGCTGACTGCGGGCGATTTGCTTGCGGAGAACGTCGTCGATTGCGAGTTTCGCCTCATCGACTCTCGGCTTGTCTCGCTGCGGGTCGCAGCCGGCGACCCTGCCGGTGATACCGTCACGCTGTACTCGCAAGTCCAGCTGGTGGACGAGCCATGAGCAGGCTTTCGAGGTCTCCAGCTGCGCTTCGCCGGTCCTCCGGCGTCGCCCTGATCAGCGTGATCATGGTCATGTTGGTGCTGAGCTTGATGGCGACTTACCTGGTCGAAAGCCTGAGCGGCCAGTACGCGGCGACCGGCCTCTCGCAGCTCACGGCGCAAACCGAAGCCGCGGCGGCGAGCGGTGTCGAATGGGGCCGCGACCGGGCGCTGCGGTTTGGGCTATGCGGCACGAGCCAGTTCCAGGTCGGCAACGTGACCGTCGACGTCAGCTGCGCCACGCAGCTCATCCAGGAAGACGCGGACAGCTACGACGTCTACGATATTTCCGTCGACGCTCGCTACGGTGCCTACGGCAACTGGGATCACGTGCGCCGCTCCCGTAGCGCGCGCTACGCCTCGCGCTAGGCAAAATGCCGTCCGGGCGCGTGTTGCCCGTGACAACTGAATTCCGTACTCTGTGCACACCCCCGGGACCCCGGGCTTTCCCAGAGGCGATGCGAAGACATTCCATCGAAATACATAGATTATGAAAAGAACGATACAGGGCCTCATCGTCATTGCGCTTGGCGCTCTCGCATTCGGCAAGGCAGGCGCCCAGCTTCAGGTGGGCGGAGATCTGCTCAGCAACTGTGGCCAGATCGACGGTCATCGCGATGCCGGCAACCTGCCGCAGGCCCGCGAAGCTGCGCGTCTATGCCTTCAGGGCCTGGACCAGCTGCTCGAAGGCGAGGTCGGCCAATATTTCCTCATGGAGGTCGCCGGCTGGGTGCGCACGAGCTTCGAGCAGAACTCGGTCATGGGATTCAACAACACCACGGCCGAATACCAGAAGAACGGCAATACCGCCATGGTATCGCTGACGGGCGATGCGGGCGGCGGGGGCGGATTGCTGGGCGCTTTCGGCGGGCTTGCAAGTCTCGGCATGATGCAAGCGGGCCAGCAGGTCACCGTCGCGGGCCTGTCCGCGGTGGTGACGCCCGACGGGATGATCATCGTGACGCTGGGCAACGGCGCTTTCTTGAGCTTCAGCTGCTCGGCTTTCACGACTGCCGCGGCGGCGCTGGCAGGTATCGGCGATCTCGTCGACGCCTTCCCGGTCGCGCAGGTCAACAAGACGCTGGTCGACGGCTGACGCTAGGAGATCTTGGCCGCGCTCGGCGCTCAGAATCGCCAGACCACGCCTGCCGAGAGCATATCGACGTCGTCCGTAGCTTCGATGTCGAACTTCTCGTACTCGGTACGGATGAACAGCGAGCCGACGTTGAAGCGCAAGCCGAGGCCGTAAGCCGAATCGTTACCGTCGGTGCTCGCTGCAAAGCCGTCCAGCGAGGCGTCCGCATCCCAGGCGATGACACCGGCTTTGGCGAAAACGCCGACGATGCCGAAATCCAAGCCCGCGACCACGAAGGCGTCGAGCCCGCTGATCTCGAGCTCCGCGCCGCTCAAGTCATGCCGGGGCGCGCCGAAATCGACATAGTTCGTCTCCAGGCTGATGTCGACGACCGGCAGGTCGAAGACGTAGCCGAAGATCAGCTTCCCGGCCGAGTCGTCCTCATCAAAGGTGAAGCCTTCGATCTCGGCCTCGACCGCTGCTTGGCCGACGCTGGCGCCGGCGTAGAATTCGGCCTGGGCGGCGGACGGCGCGAGGATTGCCGCGAACGGCAGCGACGCGAAAACGGAGAGACTACGAAATCCGAGTGGAGAGATGAGTTTCATGATCTGTCCTTCCCTTGACATGATTCATTCAACGCCAATGATGCCACTGAAAGGCCCGCGGGTGCGAGAACCTGGTCGTCTTTGGCGTTGAGCGCCGGTTGATGCGTGGTGCCGAGGAGAGGACTCGAACCTCCACAGGTGTTACCCCACTGGCACCTGAAGCCAGCGCGTCTACCAATTCCGCCACCTCGGCACGGTGGGAAGGCGCTCGAATGTATAGACTGCCCCGGAGGCTGTCAAACGCCCGACGATCCTTCCAGCTCAAAGCTCCGAGCGAGCCGCCGAATACCGCCGCGACAGGCTGAACAGGCGATTTCCGCTTGTCCTGCCGCTATGATGCCGCTGATGATTCCTCACTTCCCCTGCCGATACGTTCCCTGCTGATGGCGCGGCGAGAAAGAAAACCGCGGCCGGACAAGCAGCCCAAATACGAGCACGCGATACCTTCCCGGGATGAGATTCTCAAGATAATGGAGGTCGCCGGGCGTCCGCTGGCGCTCGACGCGCTCGCCGGACAATTCTCGATCCGCGGGGAGCAACACCAGCGCGCGCTCGAGAACCGCCTGAAGGCAATGGTGCGCGACGGCCAGCTGTTGCGAAACCGCGCCAAGGCGTATTGCCTGACGGGCCATCTCGATCTCGTCACGGGCCGTGTGCAGGCGCACCGCGACGGTTACGGCTTCGTAATCCCCGACGACGGCTCGGAAGACATCTATCTTTCGGCCCGCGAAATGGCCTCGCTTTGGAACGACGATCGCGTGGCCGTGCGCGCGAGCATGAGCCGGCGCGGCGGCCGCGAGGGCCGCCTCGTCGAGGTGCTGACGCGCGCTCACGAGGAAGTGGTCGGCCGCTTCGTGCGTGAGCGCGGCATCGATCTCGTGCTTGCCGAAGGCGGGGGCCGTGCACGGGTGCTGATCCCGCGCGGCGAGACGGGCGGGGCGCGCGCGGGCGACATGGTTCGCGCCGAGATCGTGCAGCATCCGACCCAGAGGACCGATGCGATAGGGTGCGTCATTCGCGTGATCGGGCGGGTCGACGACCCGGGCATCGAAACCGACGTCGCGATCCTCGCTCACGGCATCCCGAACGAGTGGCCTGAATCCGTGCAGATCCAGATGGCGGCATTGCCGTCGCAAGTCCCTGCGAGCGCCAAGCGCGACCGCGAGGACCTGCGCAAGCTGGCGTTGGTGACCATCGACGGCGAGGACGCTCGGGATTTCGACGACGCCGTCTACGCCGAGCGCCACGGCGACGGCTGGCGGCTCATCGTCGCGATCGCCGACGTGAGCCACTACGTCTCGCCGGATACCACGCTCGACGTCGAGGCGCGCGCGCGCGGCACCTCGGTCTATTTCCCCGACCGGGTCGTGCCGATGCTGCCGGAAACCCTGTCCAACGGTCTGTGCTCGTTGAATCCGAACGCCGACCGCCTCTGCCTGTGCTGCGAGATGGCCATCAGCGCAAACGGCGAGGTGCGCCGATCACGGTTCTTCGAAGGCGTAATGCGCTCACATGCGCGCATGACTTACACGGAGGCGGCGGCGATGCTCGACGGCGAGAGAGACGCCGGCAAGCGGGAAGCGCTCGCACCGAGGCTCGAATGCTTGCACGAGGTCTATCGCGTGTTCGAGCGACGCCGTAAACACCGCGGCGCGATCGATTTCGATCTGCCGGAGACCAAGATTCTGCTCGACGATCGGGGCCAGGTCGCGGACGTGTGCGTCGCAGAAAGGCTCATCAGCCATCGCATCATCGAGGAGTGCATGATCGCCGCCAACGTCGAGTCGGCGAAGCGCATGCGCCAGGGCCGCATCCCGGGTCTCTATCGCGTGCACGAGGGCCCGGATCCCGAGCGCATCGAGGAGCTGATGGTGTTCCTGCAAAGCTTAGGTCTCAGGCTCAACTCCCCGGAGAAGCTGACGCCGAAAGACGTGAGCCGCCTGATCGAAAGTGTCGCAGGACACCCGGAGGCCGAGCTGATCGACGCGATGGTGTTGCGCTCGATGAGGCAAGCCCACTACCAGCCGCGCAACGTCGGGCATTTCGGCCTGGCGCTGCCGGCGTACGCCCATTTCACCTCGCCGATCCGGCGTTATCCGGATCTGCTCGTGCACCGCGCGCTCAAGTGGCTGCTCGAGCACGGCGGCAGCAAGGGCTATCGCCATGCTTTCCCGGAGATGGAGCAGCTCGGCGAGCATTGCTCGAGAGCCGAGCGGCGCGCCGACCAGGCCGTCTGGCAGGTTGAGGAGCGCCTGAAGTGTGCGTTCCTCAAGCAACGCATCGGCGAGGAGTTCGATGTGCTCGTATCGAGCGTCGTGCCTTTCGGCCTGTTCGTCAGGCTACACGACTTGCAGATCGACGGGCTCGTGCACGTGACGGCCCTGCCCGAAGACTACTATCATCGCGAGGCGGGCGGCTCGATGCTGGTCGGCGAGCACTCCGGCAACCGCTACCGCGTGACGGACCGGCTGCGGGTGCGGCTGGTCAACGTCGACGTTGCGGAGCGCAAGATCGACTTCGTGCCCGTGAATGCAAACGGCGAGCCGCCGCCCCGAAAACGGCGGGAAGGCCGCCGCTGAGGCGGCGGGCGGGCTCTCAAAGAGGGAGGGTGCCGAGATAGCGTCCCGTCGACATCGCCACGGCGCGAATCTCGTTTACGGCCTGCACGCCGTGTGGGCGCTGCTCGACAAGCGCCCGGACGGCATCCTCGCGGCGCGGGTCTTGCGCGGGTCCAGAGCGGGATCCTTGCCTGAGATCGAGCGCAGGCTCGCGTTCTTGAAAATCCCCGTGAGCCACGTCGAGCGCCAGGAGCTCGACCGGCTCACGCAGGGCGCGGCTCATCAGGGCGTCGTCGTGCAAACCCGGGGGCTCGCCGAGATCGGTATCCGCGAGCTCGAGACGCTGGTGCTCGAGCGCGGCAAGTCCGTGCGGCTGCTGGTGCTCGATCAGGTGCAGGACCCGAGAAATCTAGGCGCCTGCCTGCGCACCGCCGATGCCGCCGCCGTGGATGCCGTCGTGATTCCCAGGCACCGCGCCGCCGCGCTCACGGCCACGGCCGTCAAGGCCGCAACCGGCGCCGCCGAGAGCGTGCGCCTGGCGCGGGTCGCCAACCTGGCGTCCACGCTGCACTGGCTCAAGGACGCGGGCGTCTGGATCGTGGGCGCCGATGCCCAGACCCAACGCTGCCTCTACGATACCCAGATCGGCGCGCCGATTGCAGTGGTCGTCGGCGGCGAGGGCCGAGGCCTGCGCCGTCTAACGCGCGAGCTCTGCGACGAGATCGTCAGCATTCCCATGCACGGGACCGTGGCGAGCCTCAATGTCTCCGTCGCGGTCGGTATCTTGTTGTTCGAGCTCGACCGCCAGATCCGAGCCCGCAGCCCCGCAAGGCGCGTGACTTGAGGCCCGGGCAGGCCTACAGTAGGATGGCGCGCCCAGATTAACAAATACTCCTTGCCTCACTGGTGTTGCTCAGGAGGCTTTTAACCGAGAGGAGCCTCGATTGAGACACTACGAAGTCGTGTTTCTGGTCCATCCTGACCAGAGCGAACAAGTCCCTGCGATGATGGAGCGGTACCGCCGCATGATCGAAGCGGCCGGCGGCGCCGTTCACCGCGAGGAGGATTGGGGCAGGCGTCAGCTCGCCCATTCGATCTCCAAAGTTCACAAGGCCCACTATTTGCTGCTCAATATCGAATGTGGGCAGGACACGCTCAATGAGCTGACGGGCGCGTTCCGTTTCAACGATGCGGTGCTGCGCCACCTCGTGATCAAGCGTACCGAGGCGATCACCGAGGCCTCGCACATGGCCAAGGCTGAAGAAGAGGAGAAGGCCAGGGACGCGCAAGCGGCCGCCGACGCCGCTCGCGCGCGCGGGCCGGGTCGTGCAAAGACCTCCGAGCGGAGGGCGGACGACGACAGCGAGTCGCGAGACGAGGATACGGGTGGCGACGTCGCCGCGGGCTTCGACGACGATGCCGGCGCGGATGACGCTAGCGACGACGCTAGCGACAACGAGGAGAAGTAGGCATGGCGCGCTATTTTCGACGCAAGAAGTTTTGCCGTTTCACGGCCGAGGGCGTCAAGGAGATCGACTATAAGGATCTCACCACGCTCAAGGCTTACATCAGCGAGACCGGGAAGATCGTTCCGAGCCGGATTACCGGCACCAAGGCCCACTACCAGCGACAGCTTGCGACTGCGATCAAGCGCGCCCGTTACTTGGCGTTACTGCCCTACACGGACCAGCATTGAGCCGCGGCATGGCTCGGTTCAACCCGGTGTCGTGACCGCCTTCGTCTTATGGCTGTTGCAGCGCCGCTATCGGCTGATCATCCTGGCGATTGCCGTGGCGCCGATGATCCCGTTGTTGTCGGCCGCGTTGATGACGCTGGAGACACTGCGTCGCGGCCCGAACCAGGGGCTCTTGAGCGCGGCTTTCGGCCTCGCCGGCGTGCTTGTGCTCGGAGGCGTCGTCGGCACCGATCTCTCTGTGCTCGCGCCGGTCGGCGGCTTGACGATGTTGTCCGGCACCGCGCTCGGCTCGATCATCGGCTGGACGCAGTCCTTGACCCTGGCGTTTCAGGCGAGCCTGCTTGTCTGCGTGCTCGGCGTGGTCGCGGCGCTCTTCGTGTGGCCGGACCCGGGCGCGTTGATCGGCCCGCGCCTCGATTCGCTGCTCGCGGTATTGGAGGGCAACGGCGCCTCCCCGGAGCAGCTCGAAGCGTTGGCGCAGCTCGGCGGCGTGTTTTTCGGGCTGCTGGCGGCCGCAATCTTCGCCCAGGTCGTCGTTGCGGCGATACTCGGCTATTGGTGGGCCAGCCTGGCCGGGACCGAGGGGCAGCCAGGCAGCGATTTTCGCAGCCTGCGCCTCGGCAAGCTCTTAGGCATTCCCGCGACCTTGCTGATGGCCTCGAGCCTGTTGCTGTCCACGCCGGTGGTGCAGAACCTGTTTCCGGTCGCGCTGTTCGGGTTCTGTTTCCAGGGGCTTGCGGTGACGCATGCCTGGGCCCACGCCAAGCGTTGGAATCCGGCGATCTTACTGCTTGTTTATCTTTTGCTCGTGAGCCCGCTGACGGCCGTGATGATATTGGTTCTCGGCTCCATGGGCCTGACGGATAATTGGATCAATCTGCGGGCGCCGCTGCGCCCGGTCGCTTGAGGTTAGGAGTAGGCGGCTATGGACGTCATTCTGTTGGAAAAAGTGGAAAACATCGGTGGCATAGGCGACCAGGTGAGCGTAAAGCCCGGTTATGCGAGAAACTATTTGATTCCGCAAGGCAAGGCCGCGCTCGCGACACCGGAGAACATCGCCAAGCTCGAAAGCCGCCGCGCGGAGCTCGAGACAAAGGCTCAGGCGGAGCTTGACGCCGCGAAAGCACGGGGCGCCAAGCTCGAGGGCCAAGTCTTGTATCTGAAGAGCAATGCCGGACCGGAAGGCAAGCTGTTCGGCTCGATCGGCACGATCGATATCGCCGAGGCCTGCGAGGCTTTGGGGGTTCCGGTCGAGCGCAGCGAGGTTCGTCTGCCCGAGGGGCCGTTGCGGGTCGTCGGCGAGCATCCGATCGAGCTGCATCTGCATTTCGATGTCAACGTCGCAATGACGGTCGTCATCGAAGCGAGCGAGGTCGTGGATCCGGAGCCCCGAGACGAGGAAGAGACCAACGACACCGAGGAGTGATGCCGGCGCGGCTATGCTAAGCTCGATCGAAACGAGGCCGGCAGGGCATGGTTGAAGCGATCGCAAAGTCGAAGCAGGCCGCGGCACATACCGAGGCCTTGCGCCTGCCGCCGCATTCCGTCGAAGCCGAGCAGTCAGTGCTCGGCGGAGTCATGCTCGATCCTTCGGCCTGGGACCAAATCGCCGACATCGTCACCAGGGAAGATTTCTATCGCGCCGATCACCGGCTCATTTTCACGGCGATAGAGCAGCTCACGGGGCGCGACCAGCCGCCGGACGCGCTGACGGTCAGCGAGCACCTCGACCGCCAGGGCGAGCTCGCCGCTGCCGGCGGTCTCGCGTATCTGTCGCAGCTCGTCCGCGACGTGCCCAGCGCCGCCAACGTGCGCGCTTACGCAGGCATCGTGCGCGACCGCGCGATGCTGCGGCAGCTCATCGCGATCGGCGGCGCCATCGCGGCCAGCGTCCATGACGAGGAGGGCAGAACAGTCGAGGAGCTCGTCGATCTCGCCGAGCAGCGCGTGTTCGAGATCGCTGATCACGGGAAGAGGCGAAGTCGGGGATTTACTCCTTTGAGCGTGCTTACGTCAAAGGCGATAGATCGGATAGATCTTCTGTATCACTCTACCGAGGAGATAACGGGAGTCCCAACGGGTTTTAAGAAGATGGACGAGATGACCGCCGGTATGCAGCGCGGCGACCTCATCATTATCGCTGGGCGTCCGTCGATGGGTAAGACCACGTTGGCAATGAATATCGCCGAGAACGCTGCCATTGGGCATAAGGTGCCAACGGCGATTTTCAGCATGGAAATGTCTGCGGAGCAGTTGACCATGCGTATGATTGGCTCAAATGGGCGCATCAATCAGGCGCATTTGCGCACGGGCAATCTAACCGATGATGACTGGTCCCGCATCGACTCGGCCGTGTCGCTGATGTCGACTGCGCCGATCTTCGTCGACGACGCTCCGGCGCTGACGCCGACGGAGGTCCGCGCACGCGCCAGGCGGCTCAAACGCGAGCACGGTTTGGGGCTGATCGTGGTCGACTATCTCCAGCTCATGCAGGTCGCCGGCACGAAGGAAAACCGCGCCACGGAGATCTCGGAGATTTCGAGATCCTTGAAGGCCCTGGCCAGGGAGCTCGACCTTCCGGTGATCGCGCTATCGCAGCTCAATCGCAGCGTCGAGCAGCGCGAAAGCAAGAAACCGGTCATGTCTGATCTTCGCGAATCCGGTGCGATAGAGCAGGACGCAGACCTGATTGTCTTTATTTATCGAGACGAGGTTTATGACCCGGAAACACCGCGCAAGGGATACGCGGATATCATCATCGGGAAGCAGCGCAACGGCCCAATCGGAGACTTTGAGCTGACGTTCCTCGCGGCCTCAACGAGATTCGAGAATCCCGTTTCCGAGGCCTACGGAGAGGGCGTACTGGGCTAGTCCGGCAAGCGCGGCGGCTCGCCGCTCAGTTGACGAAGAACCCCATTTTCACGCCGGCGAGCTGAATGACGTCGTTGTCTTCGAGCTTGCGCGCCTGTGGACCGATCGGTTGGCCGTTGACCTTCGGATAATCGTCCGGCTTACCGCTCTCGACGTGCACGATGTAGTAGCCCTCGGAGCGGCGCGTTACGGCCGCGACTTGAACGCCCGGGCGGCCTAAAGTCGTAAGTGCTTTGGTCAAATCGAGCTCGCGGCCGGCAAACGTTCCGGATAACACCTGCAGCTTGGCTCTCGGCAACACCGGCGCCGCCTGCTCGTCGACGTTTTGGGTGCTCGTCGGGGAGAATCGCTTGGAAGCAGTGCCAAGCGCAGCCGGGCGGCTGCCCGGTGCCGCAGCCCTGCCGCCGCTGGCGGCGGCTTCGGCGGCGCGCGCGACCTTGGCGATCTGCTCCTCCATCCTGCCGCTCGGCTCGATGACCATGGTTTTCTCGAATTCGTCCTGCTGACCGCCGGCGGCTTCCTCGGCCTGATCATCCACGTAGCGCAGCTGGTGGTGCCCGGCCGTGATCACGTCGCCGTGCTGCAGCGCGTGCTTCTTGATGAGCTTGCCGTTGACGTAAGTGCCGTTGGTGCTGTTGAGATCCTCGAGGAACGAGTCGTTGAGAATGTTGATGATCAACGAGTGATGCCCGCTAACGGCCGCATTGTCGATACGGATGTCGTTGTCCGGCAGACGCCCGATGGTATAGCGCTCCTTGGTCATGTTGTACTCGGCCAGGGTTTGCCCATCTAAACTCAGTATCAAACGTGCCATCGTATTCGTTCCGATTATCCAAACAGGTTACGAACTCTAGCCAGCAGCCCCGCATTGGCGGGGAATGCGTCCATCACGCGCACCAGCACGACCGAGACGTTGTCCCGCCCCCCGTTGTCGTTGGCGAGCTTGATGAGCTGCTGGCCGATTGTATCAATATTATTGTTAAACGTGCTGATCGTTAGGTGGATATCCTCGTCCTCGACCATGTCGGGCAGGCCGTCGGAGCACATCAGGATGTAATCGTCCTTCTCGACGTCGACCTCCTGCACCTCCACCTCGACGTTCGGTTCCACGCCCAAGGCTCGGGTGACGTAGTTCCGGTTGGTCGATCGCTGAGCTTCCTCCTGGGAATAGAAGCCGCGGTCGACGAGCTCCTGGAGCAGCGAATGATCCATGGTAATCTGCTCGAAGCGATTGTCCCGCATCCGGTAAAGCCTCGAGTCACCGACATGCGCGATCGACACGCGATTGTCGTAGAACAGGCAAGCGACCAAAGTCGTGCCCATGCCTTCGCATTGCGGTTGTGATTTTGCTGTTTGGTTGATGATCTTGTTGGCTCTGTGGACGGCGTCGCGGAGCACGATCGTCTGCCGCATGTAGCCGGTGCCGGACTCGATGTCCGAGCGGTCTTCGCGCTCGCAGGCCTCCGAGACCAGATCGATGATGGTCTTGACCGCGATGCCGCTCGCGACCTCGCCGGCGTTGTAGCCTCCCATGCCGTCGGCAAGCACCCAAAGACCGATCTCCTGGACGCAACCGATCGCATCCTCGTTGTGATCTCTGACCCTGCCGGTGTCACTGAGCTCGATGTGGGTGAACTTGTTTTTCAGGCTCATTGGGAGACTCTGCCCGTGCTCTAGCCGCCGGCTCTTGCGGGGACCGCGCGTAATGCGCGGGCCATCTCGCCGCCCGTCTGATAGCGGTCCGCCGGCTGCTTGGCGAGCGCGCGATCGAGAATCTCATCTAGGTCGGGGGGCAGGTCAGCTCGAATCGTCGTCACAGGAACATGAGGTTCGTTGGTAATCACGAACATGAGTTGAGTCATCGAGGTTCCCCGGAAGGGCAAGAGACTAGTCAGCAACTGGTATAGATTAACGCCCAACGCGAATAAGTCGGTGTGCCCGTTCACATTTTCCCCTTGAAGCTGCTCCGGGGACATGTACGAAGGCGTCCCGAGAACGATGCCCGTTCGAGTCCGGCTCACATCCATCAGCCGTGCGATCCCAAAGTCAGTGATCTTCAACGAATCCGTGGCAGAATCATACATAATATTGGCGGGCTTGATATCCCTGTGCACGACGTTCTGGCTGTGAGCATAGGCAAGCGCGTCGGCGGTGCGGGCCAGCAAGTCGAGCACCATCGGAATCGGCAGCAGCGTCTCTTTCTCGCAATGGTCGCTCAGGTGTATGCCGCAGACGTACTCCATGGCGATGTAGGCGACGCCGCTTTCCTCGCCGACGTCGTAGATCGTGACGATGGAGGGGTGACTCAAGCGCCCGGCCGTCTCGGCCTCGCGGACGAATCGCCCGCGTGCCTCCTCCGCATAGCCGGGATCCAGCTCCTTCTCGAAGTGAATCGCCTTGATGGCGACGATGCGGTTGATCGCGGGGTCCCGACCGAGGTAGACCACGCCCATCGCGCCGCGGCCGAGCCTGCCAAGTATCTGATAGCGGCCCAGGGTCTTGGGCATGTCGACGCCATGCGACGGACCCTGCTCCCGGCACGAGGCTGCGACCAGGCGCGCGGTGACGTCCTTGAAGCCGGCGTGGGCCTGCGCCATGCGATGGAAGAGGTCGGCGGCCTTCCGCGGCTCACCTTTGCCGGCCAGGGCATCGGCAAGCTCATAGAGATCGCCGAGCACGTCTTGGCGTATCGGCAGTCTCCTATAGACGGCCCAAGCCTGCTCGAGCGCGCCGGCGGACGCGAGGCGGCGTGCGTCCAGCAGCGTCTGATCTCCCGCGCCCCCGGCCAGCGCCGGCGCGGCTCTGCCACGGTCGCGGCTTGGGGTCAAACCGCTCAGCGCGAGCACCAGCAGGCTCGGGGCGGCGACCGGCAGCCACACGCCGGCTGCGGTAAATCCGAGAGCGCCCGCGGCCTGCAGGCCCAAAGCGCTGCCGATTGGGGCCAGCATCGTGCCCATGAGGCTCGGCGGTGCAAAGGCGATGGCCGCGACACAGGCCGCGCCGAGCAACCAAGCCAGGGCGTCCAACCATGGCCCGGTTCTGACCCGGTGCTCCAGGCGGTATCCGGCCAAGCCGTGGGCGAGCAGCTCGGCGGGTGCAAGCGATCCCACCGGGGTCGGATACGGGGTCGCCTCGAGATCCCCGACGATGACGATCTTGTCCCTCAGGGCGTTGGGCTGGCCGCCGATCTCGTCGATGCCGATGGGCGCGAACGCGTCACGGTCGAAGAAGCGCAGCCAACGCCGGCCGAAGCGGTCCGCCTCGACGTCCTCGAGCCTGAGCACTGTCGCTCCGCGGCCTGCGTGCGCGGCGGGATTGGCCTTAAGCCAAGCGGCCGCCGCGAATGCCAGCGAGGGGGTGGGTGGGGCGCCGCCGAGAGAAGGGCGCTCGAAGCGAACCGTGCCGTCGATATCGGCGCGCGTCCAGAGGTAGCCGCCGTCACGCCAGGCGGTTTCCCGCAATATCGGCATCGCCGCCGAGGCGACGGCCACCGGCCCGAGGGCAGCTCCCTTGCCTGGCAGGCTCGGCTTGTCGGCCAGCGTCGTGACTACGAGCCGGGCCGACTGCCAGGCCGCGGTCTCGAGCAGCGCCGTGTGCGAGCCCGCGCCGTGCACCTCGACGACGAGCATGTCTGTCGGTGCCGTCGGCGGAGCGAGGCGCGTCCAGAGGTCGAAAAGGGCGCGATCCAGCCTCTGAGGCAGCTCCAGCGGTGGCAGGCTCAACGCTCCGAGCAGGAGCAGGCCGAGCGATAGGATTTTCGGGATCGCTAAACGCAAGCTCAGCACCCCATCATGGGTATCCAGTGTCGGTGGTAGAGAAAGTATGCCAGTTGTCCCGGATCGCCCCTGTGATCCAGGACGCTTTTCCAGCGCAATTTCAAGGATTCTCGAGCCGCGACCGCCGCCTCGGCGATGTGCTCGGCGGGCGATGCTATGCTTGCCCGGTGAGTCGCTCGAAGCGCATCTACACCTGCGGCGAATGTGGGGCGCAGCACCTGAAGTGGCAGGGACAGTGTCCCGATTGCGGCTCATGGAACGCGCTGGCGGAAACCCGTGGGCCGGCGAAGCGCGACTCGGCGCCGATCCCTCGAGCGGCTCAGTTGCAGCGAACCCGGCTCGACGGCCTCGCGGTCGAGGAGACGGTGCGGCTGTCGAGCGGCCTCGCCGAGCTCGACCGTGTGCTCGGTGGCGGGCTGGTTCCCGGCGTGGTCGTGCTGATCGGCGGTGACCCCGGCATCGGCAAGTCGACCTTGCTGCTCGACTCCGCGGCGCGTATCTCCGCCTGCGCCCGCGTCTGTTACGTTACCGGCGAGGAATCGCTCGAGCAGATCGGTCTTCGCGCGGCGCGGCTCGGCGTCGCCAAGGCGCCGCTCGAGCTCCTCTCCGAGACCTGCGTCGAGGCCGTCATCGAGGCGCTCGGAGAGGATCCTCCGCGCGTGCTGGTCATCGACTCCATTCAAACCCTCTACAGCGAGCAGCTCGAATCGGCGCCGGGCTCCGTCAGTCAGCTGCGCGAGACCGCGGCACAGCTCGTCCGCTTCGCCAAGCAGCGCGGCGTCGCGACCTTTCTCGTCGGGCACGTGACCAAGGAAGGCACGCTCGCGGGACCGCGAGTGCTCGAGCATATGGTCGATACCGTGCTTTATTTCGAGACGGATCTCGGCAGTCGCTTCCGGATCATTCGTGCCGTGAAGAACCGCTTCGGCGCCGCCAACGAGATGGGCTTCTTCGTGATGGACGAGCGCGGCTTCAAGGAGGTGCGCAACCCGTCGGCGATCTTTCTGGCGCGGCGCGCCGAGCCCGTTGCCGGCAGCGTCACGCTCGTGACCCGGGAAAGCACGCGCGCGCTGTTGGTGGAGGTGCAGGCGCTCGTCGATACGATTCCGGGGAGCACGCCGCGCAGGGTGGCGCAAGGGCTCGACGGGCAGCGGCTGAGCCTGCTGCTGGCGGTCGCGCATCGCCACTGCCGGGTCAACCTCGGTGACCGCGACGTTTTCGTCAACGTCGTCGGCGGTCTTAGGGTCGCGGAGACCGCGGCGGACCTCGCCGTGATACTCGCCGTGCTGTCGAGCTGGTCCGGCTGTGCCTTGCCCGGCCATCTCGCGGTTTTCGGCGAGCTCGGCTTGACGGGCGAGGTGCGTCCGGTGCCTTTCGGCGAGGAGCGTGTGCTCGAGGCGCACAAGCACGGTTTCAGCAAGGTGCTGTTGCCCAAGGCCAACCGGCCGCGGCAGCCGCCCGAGGGCGTGGAGGTCGTGGTCGTAGAGCAGCTGGCCGAGGCGTTCGCCGCGGCCGGGCTCGGAGTTTAGCCGATGGCGCTGAGCCGCGGCTCGACGGCCGGGCGTTTCGGCACCGTGATACGCACGCGCTTGATGGCGTGCTCGCTGGTTTCGAGTATCTCGAGCTGGTAACCCGCCAGCGTCAGCTTGGCGCCCGAGTCGGGAATGGTTTCGAGCTGCTCGACGATGAGCCCGTTCAAGGTTTTCGGGCCGTCTGTCGGCAGGTCCCAGGTCATGAGGCGGTTGAGCTGGCGAATGTTGACGCTGGCGTCGACGACGAACACGTTGTCTTGCTCCTGTTTGACCTCGGGGCCGATCGAGCCGGGCTCGGTGTCGAACTCGCCGACGATCTCGCGAAGCACGTCTTCCGTCGTCACCAGTCCTTGAACGTCGCCGTATTCGTCGACCGCAAACGCGAACCTCTGCTTCAAGCGCTCGAAATTCACGAGCTGCTTGTTCAGCGGCGTCCCCTCGGGAACGAAGTACGGCTCCTCGGTGTTCGCGAGCAGCAGCTCCTGGTTCAATTTTCCCTGGGCGAGATCGGGCAGAATGCTCCTCAGGTGGACGACGCCGACGATATTCTCGATATCGCCGCGGTAGACGGGCAGGCGGCTGTAACGACTCTTGCGAATCAAGCCCAGGTTGTCCTCCCACGTCTCATCGAGATCGATGCCGACGATCTCTTGCCGCGGAACCATGACGTCGTCGACGGTAATCTCGCCGAGATCGAGGATGCTCAACAGCATGCGTTTGTGGCGCCGCGGCATCATGCTGCCGGCCTCCGCGACCAGGGTCCTGAGCTCCGCTTCACTGAGCGCGTCGTTGTAGTCGCGATCCCCACGTATGCCGATCAGCCACAGCAGGCCGCCGGCGAGGAAGCTGATGACCCAGACGAGCGGATAAGCGATCTTGAGCAACGGGTAGTAGATCAGCGCCGCGGGCAGAGCGATTTTTGACGGGTAGCGGGCCGCGATCGTCTTCGGCGTCACTTCCGCGAAGATCAACACTACGACGGTCAGAATCAGCGTCGCCACGAAGATGGCCGCCTCGCCGCCGAGCCGGATCGCGATCACCGTCACCAGGGCGGCTGCGGCCAGGTTGACCGCATTATTGCCGAGCAGGATGAGGCCGATGAGGCGCTCGGGGCGCTGCAGCAACTTCTCGGTGAGACGCGCGGCATGATTGCCCGATCGTGCCCGATGCCGCAATCGATAGCGGTTCAGGCTCATCAGGGCGGTTTCCGTGCTGGAGAAGAACGCAGACAGAAGGAGCAAAACGATGAGTAGGCCGAATAGCAGGCCTAACGGAACGTCTTCACTCAAAAAAGGTGATCCTCCCGGTACACGATAGATTCCGTAGATTGGGGGGCATCCGCGGCAGTGTCAAGGACGTCCCCGCGGGTTTCGGCCTCGGGCCTCGCCGCCTCAGGGCCCGCGTGCTAGGCTGGCGGGCCGATCGCGGCAGCTGCAGCACTCAAGCACACATGTTTCAGTCCTTGACAGAAAGGCTCAGCCTTGCGGTGCGGAACCTCACCGGCCGCGGACGCATCAGCGAGGACAACGTTCGCGATACGGTTCGCAAGATCCGCATGGCGCTGCTCGAGGCCGACGTAGCCCTGCCGGTCGCGAAAGGCCTGGTCGACCGAGTCCGCGAGCGCGCCTTGGGTGCCGAAGTCGCCAGGAGCCTCGATCCCGGGCAGGCGTTCGTCAAAATCGTCCATGACGAGCTCGTCGCGGTGCTGGGTGGCGAGGAAGCCGGCCTCAAGCGCTCGGGCCGGCCCAGCGTGATCATGCTCGTCGGCCTGCAGGGCGCGGGCAAGACGACGACCGCGGCGAAGCTCGCCAAGCGCTTGACCGAGCGCAGCAAGGAGCGCGTGCTGCTCGTGAGCACCGACGTCTACCGGCCGGCCGCGCGCGCGCAGCTTGCGACGCTTGCGCGCGACCTCGGCGTCGAGTGCGTCGAACCCGGGAGCGCGGAACCCGTGGCGATTGCTCAGGCGGCGCTCGCTCACGCCCGCAGCGGCGGACATGCCTGGCTCATCGTCGACACCGCCGGCCGGCTGCACGTCGATCGACAGATGATGGCCGAAGCCGCCGCGATACGCGCTGCGGTCGATCCCGCGGAGACCTTGTTCATCGTCGATGCGATGGCCGGTCAGGATGCGGTGAACTCGGCGCGCGCCTTTCACGAATCGGTGCCGTTGACCGGAGCGATTCTGACCAAGGCCGACGGCGACGCGCGCGGTGGCGTCGCGCTATCGGTTCGGGAAGCCACCGGTGTGCCGATCAAGCTCGTCGGCACCGGTGAAAAGCTCGACGCCCTCGACGACTTCGTGCCCAAGCGCATGGCCTCGAGGATCTTAGGCATGGGCGACATGGTCGGATTCGTCGAGAGCGTGCAACGCCAGGCCGACGAGCAGGTGGCGCAGAAAATAGCGACGAAGATCAAGCGTGGCCGCGAGCTCGATCTCGTCGACTTGCGCAGTCAGCTGGAGCAGATCCAAGCGCTCGGCGGCATCGGCAGCCTGCTCGACAAGCTGCCCGGCGTGAATCCCGCCGCGCTGCAGGCATCGGGCTTCGACGAGCGTCAGATTCGCAGGCAGATCGGGATCATCAATTCGATGACGCCGCGGGAGCGACGCCATCCGGCGCTCATCGACGGCTCG
Organism: Gammaproteobacteria bacterium; assembly: GCA_036396795.1. Classification (GTDB taxonomy): domain Bacteria; phylum Pseudomonadota; class Gammaproteobacteria; order Steroidobacterales; family Rariloculaceae; genus JAHEEM01. The sequence goes on from DASWKF010000017.1 coordinate 161,589, forward strand.
CGCAAGCGCCGCATCGCTGCCGGCGCGGGCCTGAGCCTTCAGGACGTGAATCGCTTACTGAAGCAGCACAAGCTGTTGGCCAAGACGATGAAGCGCGTGTCGAAGGGGGGCGGCATGCAGCAGCTGCTCGAGAACGTGCGCCGCCCGCGCGACGGATTCCCGGGCGGCCGCCGCTAGGCGAGCAGAGCGGGCGGCGGCCTAAAGGCTTCTTTTTGGGCGCAAATACAGTAGAATGCGCGGTCCTGGGCGACGGTCGGGTGATGCGGCCGTTTCAGTTTAAAGATCAAGACGTTACGAGACCAATCTATGGTGTGTATCCGGCTGTCGCGCGGCGGCGCCAAGAAACGCCCGTTCTACCACATCGTGGTGACGGACCGCCGAAGCCGTAGGGATGGCCGCTATCTGGAGCGCCTCGGCTTCTTCAATCCGATCGCCACGGGCGGCGAGGCGAAGCTCACGATAGACCTCCTGCGCGCCGACTACTGGCTGGCGCAGGGAGCGCAGCCGTCGCAAAGGGTCGTGGCGTTGATGAAGGAATACCGAGGCACGCAGGCCTCGTAGCCGATTGGCTTTTTGCGGCGGGGCACATGCCGTGAACCTCGCTTCCGACAAACTGGTGACGCTCGGTGTCGTGCTCGGCGCTTGGGGCGTCAAAGGTTGGGTGAGGATTCGATCCTTTACCGAGCCGCGCGAGAATATCATCGGCTTTGCCGACTGGATTGTGCGGCGGGGGGCCGAACAACGCAGCACGCGCATCGAGACCGGCAAGACCCACGGCCGCGCCGTCGTCGTCAAGCTCGAGGGTATCGACGATCGAGCCGCAGCGGAGCAGCTGGCGGGCTGGGAGATTCTCGTGACGCGAACGGCGATGGCGCCCTGCGAGCCGGGTGAATATTACTGGGCGGACCTGGAAGGCAAGCGCGTCCTGACGACGCACGGCGATGAACTCGGTCGCGTCGCCCACTTGTTGGAGACGGGTAGCAATGACGTCATGGTCGTCGCGGGCGAGCGAGAGAGGTTGATCCCCTTCATCAAGGACACCGTCGTGCGCACCGTCGATCTCGCGGAAGGCGTGATCGTCGTCGACTGGGATCCGGCGTTTTAGAGGCAGATCGAATGTATGACGTGCGCGTTGTTTCGCTCCTTCCCGAGCTGGTCGAACCGGTAGCTCGATGCGGCGTCGTCGGCCGAGCGTGCGAGCGGAATTTGCTCAAGATCACGCACGTGTCGCCGCGCGACTTCGTCGCGGACGTACACCGCACGGTCGACGACCGGCCCTACGGTGGAGGGCCCGGCATGGTCCTCAAGTATGAGCCGCTGCGCGACGCGATTCGCGCCGCCGGGCGAGATCTGCCTGCGGGCAGCCGGACTTTCCTCCTCAGCGCCCAGGGGCGTCCTCTGGACCAGACGCTCGTCGAAGAGCTCGCCGCGGCGCAGGGACTGCTGCTGGTAGCGGGCCGCTACGAAGGGGTCGACGAGCGCATCATCGAAAGCGAGGCGCTGACGGAGCTGTCCGTCGGCCCGTACGTGTTGAGCGGCGGAGAGATCGCCGCCGCCGTCGTCATCGATGCCGTGGCGCGGCTGTTGCCGGGCGTGCTCGGACACGAGGATTCGGCGCGCGAGGAATCGTATACCACGGGGCTCTTGGACTATCCGCAGTACACGCGGCCGGAGTGCGTGGACGGGCTCAGCGTTCCCCAGGTCCTGCTTCAAGGTCACCATGAGGCGATTCGCCGCTGGCGGCTCAAGCAGGCCTTGGGGCGAACCTGGCAGCGGCGGCCGCTGCTGTTGCAGCACCGCCAGCTCACGCCGGAGGAACGCAGTTTGCTGCAAGAGTTCATCGCCGAGCACGAGCCGGGAGAAGGGCGCCGTGCTGTTGCGAACGGTAGTGCGATAGCCGTAGCCATGGAGACGGACTCGCGGTAACCTCACGGCCGAGGAAAGCATTGACGCGCCTTGCGCGAAGAACGGAAGGATTGAGCCATGTCAAAAGTGATCAACGAGCTCGAGCAGGAGCAGCTCAAGAAGGACGTGCCCGACTTCGCGCCGGGCGATACCGTTGTGGTCCAGGTCCGCGTGAAGGAAGGCGATCGTGAGCGCTTGCAAGGCTACGAAGGTATCGTGATCGCGAAGCGAAACCGCGGACTAAACTCATCCTTCACCGTCAGGAAGGTCTCGCATGGGGAGGGCGTCGAGCGCGTGTTCCAAACTCACAGCCCCGCGATCGCAAGCATCGAGCTCAAGCGGCGAGGCGACGTGCGCCGGGCGAAGCTCTATTATTTGAGAGCGCGCAGCGGCAAGTCGGCGCGAATCAAGGAAAAGCTCTAGCAAACCGGATGCCCGGCGCGGTGACGATACCCGCTCGTCCTGCTTCGACGCTGAACTTTCTGGCTTCGCTCGCGAGCACCGCAGGGCTCGTGGCAGTGCTGCTGTCCAGCGGCGGTTGCGCCGCTTACGTCGGCGCCCGCGCGGGTGACACCTTGTCCGCGGCCGTGCTCAATCAAGACGATCCCGCCATCGTCGCCGCGGGGCTTCCGGCGTATCTTCTCATCGTCGACGGGCTGATCGCCGACGATCCCGATAACGCTGCACTGCTTTCCGGCGGCGCGCAGCTGTTTGCGCTGTACGCATCCCGCTTCGAGCCCGAGCCTCAGCATGCGGAGGTTCTTGCCGCCAAGGCGCGGCGTTACGGAGCGCGCGCGTTGTGCGTCGAGCATCCGCCTGCGTGCCATTGGGCCGGCATGATCTATGACGATTTCGTTGCGGGGCTCGCGGAGCTGCGGCGTCGCGATGCGGACGCCCTCTATGCCTACGCCGTGAGTTGGCTGAGCCACTTGGCCGTCACCAGCAGCGACTGGACCGCTGTCGCCGAGCTGCCGTGGGTGCAGGCGGCATTGCAACGTCTGCTCACGCTCGACGAGACTTACGACGGCGGCGGTGTTCACGTCTATCTGGGCATCCTGAATTCCCTGCGACCGCCGGCGCTCGGTGGCCTGCCGGAAGTGGCAAAAGCTCATTTTGAGAGATCCATCGCGTTATCCGGCGGAACGGATCTCGCCGCCAAGGTAGAATACGCGCGGCACTATGCGCGCTTGACGTTCGACCAGGAGCTACACGATCGGTTGCTCAGGGAGGTGCTGGCGTCGCCGGTGAGGGTCAGCGGCAGAACGCTTCTCAACGTGCTGGCCCAAAGGGACGCGGCGGAACTACTCGAGACCTCAGGGGAGTATTTCTGATGAGATCTAGAGCCGACTCGAATTTCACCACGATCGACGCACGCGTCCGGGTGCTCGGGTTGCTGCTCGCCTTGTGCTCGTTGCCCGCCGCAGCGGTTGAGATCAAGGTGGCCTCGGTCGCCCCGGACGGCTCCACTTGGATGCGCGAAATGCGAGGCGGCGGCGACGAGATTCGGCGGCGAACCGATGGCCGCGTCGAGTTCAAGTTCTATCCGGGCGGCGTCATGGGCAGCGATTCCCAGGTCATGCGAAAGATTCGTGTCGGACAGCTGCATGGCGGCGCCTTCGCCAGCGGCGGTTTCGGTGAGCGCTATACCGCGCTCAACGTCTACGGCATCCCGCTGCTGTTTCGCTCGCTCGAGGAAGTCGATTACGTTCGCCAGCACCTCGATCCGGTGCTTGCTGCAGGCTTGGAGAACGCGGGCTTCGTCAGTTTCGGTTTCATCGAAGGCGGCTTCGCGCAAATCATGGCGAACGAGCCGATCCGCACCGTAGAGGACATGCGGCGGCAAAAGTTCTGGATACCGGAGGGAGATCCGATCAGCTTCATGGTTCTGGAGGCAATGGGGCTGTCGCCGGTGATTTTGCCGCCAACCGACGTGCTCACGGGATTGCAAACCGGCCTGCTCGAAATCGTGGCCGCTTCACCGATCGTCGCATTGGTGCTCCAGTGGCACACGAAGATGCGCTATGTCACGGACTTGCCGATTGCCTACAGCGTCGGCGTGTTTGCGATCGATAAGCGCGTCTTCGACCGCCTGGCGGAGGAGGACCGGCGGATCGTGTCCGAGACCATGAGTCGGGTCATGCGCGAGCTGGACAGTGTGGCAAGAGAAGACGACCGCGAAGCCCGGCGCGTGTTGGAGCAATCGGGCCTTAAGTTTGTCGACGTCAACCAGGGCGATATTTCGGGTTGGCGCGAGACCATAGAAAGCCTCTATCCGGCGCTGCGTGCCCGCAGGGACATCGACCCGGCATTGTTCGACCGCTTGCTGGCTCTGCTTTCTGAATATCGCGGAGAGGCCTCGGTCCCGCCGCATTCGGCGCGGTAGCGCCGGCGTCGCGCACGCGAAGAGACCGGCGTGAGCCGCAAGTTCCGCCGTTGGCTCGACCGATCGGACCGGATCGCAAGGGCCGTGGAGAACGCGCTGCTCGTGTTGCTGCTGACCGGGCTTTCGCTGCTGGCATGCTCGCAGATCTTCCTGCGCAACGCCTTATCCATGAGCTTGCCGTGGGGCGACGAGCTCGTTCGCCTGCTCGTGCTCTGGCTCGCGATGCTCGGCGCGATTGCGGCGAGTCGCGACGACCGACAAATCCACATCGATCTCCTGTCCCGCCTCCTCCCGAGCGCCTGGCTCAGCTTCTCAAACGCCGCCGCTGCCGCTTTCACGGCGGTCGTTTGCATGCTTTTGACCTGGCAGTCATGGCGCTTCGTACAGGACTCGCGTGAGTTCGGCGACCGTATGCTCGGCGAATGGCCGGCATGGGTCCTGCAACTGATTCTGCCGATCGGCTTCGCGCTGATCGCATATCGCTATGTCGTGCGTATGACCAAGACCTTGAACCGCCCCTGACGATATGCTGACGGCCATCCTTCTTATCGTCGTTGCGTTGCTCGGTGCGCCATTGTTCGCGGTGATCGCCGCGAGCGCCATGCTGGGTTTCCACCGTGCCGAGATCGATCTGTCGATCGTCGCGATCGAGTTTTTCGGTCTCGCGGAGATGCCCATCCTGGTCGCGATACCGCTGTTCACGTTTGCGGGATTTCTGCTGAGCGAGAGCCGCTCGCCGCAGCGGCTCGTGAGGTTGTCGCAAGCGCTGCTCGGCTGGCTGCCGGGCGGGCTCGCGATCATCTGTCTCGCGGCCTGCGCCCTGTTCACCGCGTTTACCGGTGCATCCGGGGTGACGATCATCGCGCTCGGCGCGCTGTTTTATCCTGCGCTGACGAGGGCAGGCTACGAGGAGCGCTTCAGTCTCGGATTGATCACGACCTCCGGCAGTCTCGGCCTGCTGTTCGCGCCTTCACTGCCGCTGATTCTGTTCGGCATAGTCGCCGGCGCGTCGATAGACGACCTGTTTCTCGCGGGCATACTGCCAGGCCTGCTGCTGATCGTAGTTTTGGCGCTGTACAGCTATTGGAAGAACGCGACATTGCGCACACCCTGGACGGCGGCATCGAAAGGCGAGCTGGGTGCTGCGCTTCGCGAGTCGGTCTGGGAGCTGCCGTTGCCGGTTGTCGTGCTCGGCGGCATTTACAGCGGCTATTTCGCCGTCTCCGAGGCGGCGGCCGTGACGGTGCTCTACGTCTTCATCGTCGAGGTGCTGATCCTGCGCGAGATACCGTGGCGGCGTCTTCCCGAGGTCATGCGCGAATCGATGGTGCTCGTCGGGGCGATCTTCATGATACTCGGCGTATCGCTGGCGTCGACCAACTTCATGATCGATATCGGCGTTCCGGAAAGGCTGTTTGCCTTGATCGGCGACTACGTGACAAGCCAGGCTTCCTTTCTTTTCGCCTTGATCGTTTTCTTGCTGATCCTGGGTGCGATTCTGGACATATTCTCGGCTTTGGTGCTCGTAGTGCCGTTGATTTTGCCGGTGGCGACGCGATATGGGATCGACCCGATACATCTTGGTATATTGTTCCTTGCGACCATGGAACTCGGCTACCTGACGCCGCCGGTAGGACTGAACTTGTTCATCTCCAGCTTTAGATTCGAGCGCAGTATCGCTTCGATCTATCGGGCAACCCTGCCTTTCTTCGCAGTGCTGCTGATTGCGGTGTTCTTGATCGCCTATATTCCTTCCTTGTCGCTGATACTGGTGCGCTGAGCGGACATGCCGACTTGCGGGCGCTGTCTCGGAATCGGGATTTCTTCGGAGGGCTGAGAGTGGGATTGCTTAAGAAATGTCTTGGGTGGCTTTGGCGAGTGCTGGACGGCACACGCAAGGTCTTGCACCTGTTGGTGTTGTTGTTCGTGCTCCTGTTGGTGCTTGCGAGCCTCGCGCCCAACGTGCCGAGAATCCCGGCGGCAGGGGCCTTGGTGCTTGCGCCCGAGGGCGATATCGTCGAGCAGCTGTCCGGGAACCCGCTGGAACGCGCGCTCGCCAAAGCGCGCGGTCTGCCGATTCAAGAAACGGCGCTCAAGGATCTCGTCGAAGCGATTCGCGGCGCGAAAGACGACGATCGCGTCAAGGTTCTGGTGCTGCAGCTCGACGGCTTGACCAGTGCGGGGCTCAGCAAGCTTCAGGACCTCGCCGACGAGATCGTGCTGTTCAAGGAGAGCGCCAAGCCTGTGGTCGCCGTCGGCGGCAGCTTCACCAGGCCGCAGTATTACCTCGCCGCGCATGCGGATGAGGTGTTCATGCACCCGATGGGGTTCGTATACATCGACGGCTACGGCCGCTTTCAACCCTATTATCGCGAGGCGCTCGACAACCTCATGGTCGATTTTCACGTCTGGCGAGTCGGCGAATACAAATCGTTTGTCGAGCCGATCACCAGAGACGGTATGTCCGAGGAGGACAGGGAAGCGTCCGCCGAGTATCTCGCTGCTCTCTGGGATGCCTATCAGGCGGACGTGACCGCGGCGCGCGAGCTTGCGCCGAGCACGCTGCAGCGTTACGCCGATAATGCCGCCGAGCTGCTGGCGGGGGCCGGCGGCGACGCTGCTCGGCTCGCCGTCGATCTCGGCCTGGTCGACGAGTTGCTGACGCGCGATCTCGTCGACGAGCGCATCAAGGCGCTGATCGGCGACGACGAGGCCGAGGAGGAGGAAGGCACGGGCTATCCGCTGATCGGCGATGCCGACTACCTGCGCGCGATTCGCGCGGGCCACCTCGGCGGCGGGGACGCGGACAGCATCGCCGTGCTCGTCGCCTCCGGCACCATCCTGGACGGCATACAACCTCCGGGGACGGTCGGCGGCGATTCGACCGCGGCCTTGATCAGGGAAGCCATCGACGACGAGCGCGTCAAGGCGCTGGTATTGCGCGTCGACAGCCCGGGCGGCAGCGCGTTTGCCTCGGAGCTCATCTTGCGTGAGCTCGAGGTTTTTCAGGCGAGCGGCCGGCCTCTGGTGGCCTCGATGAGCAGCGTCGCCGCCTCCGGCGGTTACTGGATTTCCATGGGCGCCGACGAGATCTGGGCGAGCCCGACGACGATCACCGGATCGATCGGCGTGGGCGCGACCTTGCCGACGGTTCCGCGCGCGTTGGATTGGCTCGGCGTTCACTTCGACGGCCTGGGCACGACGAATCTCGCCGGCCAGCTCCACCTGGGCCGACCGCTCGGGCCCGACATGGCGGAGGTATTGCGGCAATCGATCGAGTTCAGCTATCAGCAGTTCATCGGCAAGGTCGCGCAGCACCGGGAGCAGGACGTCGACGGGATCGATGCCGTCGCCCGTGGCCGAGTCTGGATCGGCGCGCGGGCTCAGGAGCTCGATCTGGTCGACCGGCTCGGCAGCTTCGACGACGCGCTGGCCTCGGCTGCGGAGCTCGCGGGCCTCGCCGAGGGTGAGTACGAAACGCGCTATCTCGAGCAGGAGCTCGGTTTCGCCGAGCAGCTGGCGCTGGACCTCGTCGGCGTGGCGGAGCCTTTGGTTCGTGCGCTGCCCGAGGGGCCGCTGTTCTCACAGGAGTTTCGGCAGCTGCTCGACATCGCCGCGCGGCCGTTCACCTGGGTCGACAAGCTCAACGATCCGCGAGGCTTGTACGCGTACTGCTTCTGCGACGTGTTGTAGCTTGCGGGATGCGCCTCGATCGTTGGCTCTGGTGCGCGCGGTTCTTCAAGACGCGCAGCCTGGCGAGCGAGGCGATCCAGGGCGGTCACGTCAGGGTCGCGGGCAGGCGAAGCAAGGCGTCCAAGGAGGTCGCGGTCGGCGACGAGCTCACGATCGTGAAGGGCCCGGAATCGTGGGTAGTGGTCGTCACGGTGCTGCCCGAGCGACGTGGGCCCGCGGCGGAAGCGAGGCGGCTCTACGTCGAGGATCCGGCATCGGTCGAGCGCCGCGAGCTCGCCCGGCGCGACCGGCGCGAATCGAGCGCGCGGCCGCCGACTCCCGGTCGGCCGGACAAGCGCACCCGGCGCCTGATCCGCGGCCAGCGACGCAAAGCCTGATGCGCCGTCGCAGCCGCCAGGCGGTACCCTCACTCAGTCTTCGATCAGCAGGATCTCGGAGTTCTTGGGGTAGTCGTAATAGGCGAGCACGGCCCCGGCCTCAGGCAGCCGGCCCCAATGGCTCGTGTCGAAGTCCCCGGCGACGACGCTGGTCGTGGGGAGGTTGTCGAGCTTGAGCTCCGGAAACAGGCGGTTGGCCAGATCCGTGAGCCCCGGATTGTGGCCGAAGAGCATCAGGTCGGAGAAGTCGTCCTGTTGCTCGCATATGACCGCGATCGCTTCGTCCGGGCTCGCCAGATAGAGCTGTTGCTCGAGATGCAGGAATTCGAGCGGGTAGCCGAGGATCCCGGCGATCGTTTTCGCCGTCGCCTGGGCGCGAAGGGCCGGGCTGGAAACGATTAACGACGGACGCGCCTTGCGGGCGAGCAGGCGGGTCCCCATCTTGCGCGCGTCTCGCTCGCCGCGGTCGGAAAGCGGGCGGTCTCGATCAGCCGCCGCGTTCGACGTCCAGCTCGACTTCGCGTGGCGAACCAGGGTCAGGCGTTTCATGCCGCGAGTTTAGAGCAAACCGGCTTCGAGTTGCGCCTCTTCCGACATCATCGAGCGATTCCATGGCGGGTCGAACACCAGCTCCACCTCCGCACGATGGATGGTCGGAATGATCTCGATTTTCTCGCGCACGTCCTCGGTGAGTATCGGACCCATGCCGCAGCCCGGCGCCGTCAGCGTAATGTCGATGTGCACGATGCGCTTGCCGTCCTCGTCGCGACCGAGCTCGCAGCGGTAAACGAGGCCGAGATCGACGATATTGATTGGAATCTCGGGATCGAAGCAGGTCTTGAGCTGCTGCCAGATGACGCTCTCGAGCTCCTTTTCAGTCGGATCCGCGGAAACTTCGGGCGCCCGGATCGGATCCTTGCCGATGGCATCGGCGTCGGTGCCGGCAACGCGGAACAGATTACCTTCGATATATACCGTGAAGCTGCCGCCGAGCGCCTGCGTGATGAATCCGGTCGCTCCTTCGGGAAGCCTGACATCTTCCCCCGACGGGATCAAAGTCGCCGGGCACTCACGCGAGACAACCACGGGTTCGCTGCCTGGGTAGTACACGCGTCACTCCGTGGATACGCTGTCGTCGGGGCCCGTGAGCGCGGTTCTCATGGCGTGCCAACTGAGGCTTGCGCACTTGACCCGGCTTGGGAACTCTCGCACGCCGGACAGCGCCGCAAGCTTGCCGAGCTCATCCAGGTCCTCGGGGGCGTCGGAGCCCTTGGTCAACATGCCGTGAACCTTGTCGAACAGCTCGAGGCTTTCCGAGATCGTGCTGCCCTTGATCCTCTCGGTCATGAGGGACGATGACGCGACCGAGATCGCGCAGCCGGTCCCTTTGAAACGGATGTCCTCGACGCGATCGCCGTCGAGCTTGACGTAGAGAGTCACACGGTCGCCGCAAAGAGGGTTCACGCCTTCGATTATGCGATCGGCCGGCTCCAGCTCGCCAAAATTGCGCGGTTGCCGGTTGTGGTCGAGGATGACTTCGCGGTAGAGGTCTTGCAATTCGCTCAAGCGAAAAACTCCAGTGCGCGCTTCAATCCCTCGACGAGACGATCCACGTCGTCGCGATTGTTGTAGAACGCAAACGATGCGCGCGCCGTGGCCGGGATCTTGAAATGATCCATTACGGGCATGGCGCAATGGTGACCCGTGCGGACCGCAACGCCTTCCCGGTCGAGTATCGTGCCCAGGTCGTGCGCGTGAATGCCGCCGAGCAGGAAGGACACGATACCTGCCTTCTCGCGGGCTTCTCCAATAATGCGGATCTCCGGAAGCTTGATCAGCTCCTGTGTCGCATATTCGAGCAGCTCGTCCTCGTAGCGGCTGCGGGACTCGAAATCGATGCCCGCGAGGTAGTCGATCGTCGCGCCGAGCCCGATCGCCCCGGTAATGTGCGGCGTGCCGGCCTCGAACTTGTAGGGGAGGGCGTTGTAAGTCGTCGCCTCGAAGCTGACTGTGCGAATCATCTCGCCGCCGCCCTGATAGGGGGGCATGGTCTCGAGCAGTTGCGTCTTGCCGTACAAGACGCCGATTCCCGTCGGGCCGAACATCTTGTGACTGGAAAAGGCGTAGAAGTCGCAATCCACAGCCCGCACGTCGATTTGCAGGTGCGGCGCCGCCTGCGCGCCGTCGATGAGCACTACGGCGCCGGCCGCATGCGCTTTGGCCGTCAGTTCCTCGACGGGATTGATGGTGCCGAGCGCGTTGGACACGTGCCCGAAAGCGACGATCTTGGTGCGACGGCTGAGGCGACTTTCGAAAGCGGGCAGGTCGAGCTCCCCGCGTGGGGTGATCGGCGCGGGCACCACGCGGGCGCCGGTTTTCTCGCAGATGAGCTGCCAGGGCACGATATTGGAGTGATGCTCCATCGTGGTCAAGAGCACTTCATCGCCGGCCTCGAGCAGCTGACCGCCGAGGCTCGAAGCGACGAGGTTGATGGACTCCGTGGTGCCGCGCGTGAAGATGATCTCGTGCGAGGCTGCCGCGTTGATGAAGCGCCTGACCTTTTCGCGAGCGCCTTCGTAGGCCGCCGTGGACCGTTGGCTCAGCTCGTGAACACCTCGATGGACGTTGGCGTGATTGCGTTGCTCCTGCTCGACCATCGCATCGATGACTGCGCGAGGTCGTTGCGCCGATGCTGCGCTGTCGAGGTACACGAGTGGCTTTCCGGCGATCTCTTGGTCCAATATCGGGAAGTCCGCCCGCAAAGACGCGATGTCCTTGATCAGACCTCCAGGATTCCGTGCGGGGATTCTCGGGACGCTGCTCATGGCGCGGGATTCCATTGCAGGTCCTCGGGAAGCTCCAGGTCCAGCTTGTCGGTGAGCCGGCGCTGCAAGCCGGTAATCGACGCACGCGACAGGATCTCGTTGGCGAATGCGAGCGTCAGCAGACCTCTCGCGGCGGGATCTGCGATGCCGCGACTCTTGAGATAGAACAATTGCTCTTCGTCGAGCTCGCCGACAGTGGCGCCGTGTGCGCACTTGACGTCGTCGGCATAGATCTCGAGCTCCGGCTTGGTGTCGATCTCGCCGCGATCGGACAATAGCAGGTTGTCGCTGGTCTGGCGCGCGTCGATGCCGCGCGTCTGCTTGTGAACGATCACCTTGCCGTTGAAAACGCCGCGCCCGTGCTCGCCGATGATGCTGCGGAACACCTCCCGGCTTCGCGTCGACGATGCGCAGTGATCGACGCGCAGATGATTGTCGACATGCTGCCCGCCCGTAGCGACGAAGAGCCCGGCAAGGTCGCAGCCCGCCTCCGGTTCCCGGAGCTTGATCTGCACGTCGTTGCGCACGAGCTTCCCGCCGAGGTCGATGTAAGTGATGTCGAGCTGGGCGCCCGCGGCCAAATCTGCTTCGAGCAGCTCGGTGTGCAAGTGCTCCGGGCCGTGGTCTTGAAGGCGCGTCAAGGTCAGCCCGGCGCCCGCCTGCATGGAGATGCGCGTCAACGCGTTGGTCCAACCGGACGATGCGCCGGTGCCGAGGTAGTGCTGCACGAGTGTCGCGCGGGCATCGCGGCCGATATCGATTTGCAGTCTCGGCTGCGGCGCCTGCGAAGGGCGGTCGCTGTCGATGAGCAGCAAATGGATCGGCTGCTCGACGATCGTCCCTTCGCCGAGCCGCAGCCACGCCCCCTGGGACGCGAAAGCCATGTTCAGCGCCGCCAGCGGCGGTGAGTCACCGCGCATTTGCAGCGCCGCGGGGTCGAGATCGTCCCAGGACTCGCCGAGGTTCGAAAGCGTCGCGCCTCGCGGCAGGCCGCCGGACGCCCGGTCGACGATCAGGTGGCCGTCGACGAACAGCAGCCACAGGGAGCCCGTCTTGAGACCGGCCGTTGCGATCAGCCTTGCATACGCGTCCGGGCTCGCGTCATCGGGCCGCGTCGGCAGCAGATCGAAGGACGCCTCCGAGAGCGCACGCAGGTCCGTATAGCGCCAGTCCTCGAGCTTCCTCGAAGGGAATCCCGCGCCGCTGAAGGCGTTCATCGCCGCCTCGCGTGCCGCCTGAACGGCCGCCGACCCCGGCAGTCGGGAGAGATTCTGCCGCAGTCGATCCGTGAGCTCCTGGGGGGTCATGCCGGTTCCGCTTGCTGTTGAATCCAGTCGTAGCCGTGCTCGTCGAGCTCCCGCGCCAGCGTTCGATCGCCGGACTTGACGATGCGGCCTCGGCTCAGCACGTGCACGTAGTCCGGCTCGATGAGCTCCAGCAAGCGCTCGTAGTGAGTGACGAGGATCATCGAGCGCTGCGGGTCACGGGCGCTGTTGACGGCCTTGGCGACGACCTTGAGCGCGTCGACGTCGAGCCCGGAATCGGTTTCGTCGAGCACCGCAAGACGTGGTTGCAGGGTAAGCATCTGCAAGATCTCGTTGCGCTTTTTCTCACCGCCGGAAAAACCGGCGTTGACGCTGCGCGAGAGAAAATCCTTGGGAATCTGCATGAATTCCATATGCTGCTTGATCAAGCGCATGAACTCGAACGCATCGACCGCGGGCTCGCCGCGAGACTTTTTCTGAGCATTGAGCGCCGCCTTGAGCAGATAGGCGTTGTTGACGCCGGGGATCTCGATCGGATACTGAAAGGCGAGAAACAGGCCGGCCCGGGCGCGTTCCTCGGGCGACATGGAGAGCAGATCGGCGTCGAGAAACCGGACGGTACCGCTTGTGACCTCGTAGTCCGGGCGCCCCGCGAGCACTTGCGCGAGCGTGCTTTTCCCCGAGCCGTTCGGGCCCATGATGGCGTGCACTTCCCCGGCGCCCACCGACAACGACAAGCCGTCGAGGATCTCATGGCCTTGAACGCTAACATGCAGTGAATTTATCTCGAGCATTGCGCAGCAAACTCCCTTGCTATCCGACGGCGCCTTCCAGGCTGACATTGAGCAGGTTCTGAGCCTCGACCGCGAACTCCATCGGAAGCTCCTTGAAAACCTCACGGCAAAAGCCATTGACGATCATGTTGACCGCGTCTTCCTCGGACAGGCCGCGCTGGCGGCAGTAGAACAGCTGATCCTCGCTGATTTTGGAAGTCGTCGCCTCGTGCTCGACGTGAGCGCTCTGGTTTCTTGCCTCGATGTAGGGAAAGGTGTGCGCGCCGCAACGGTCGCCGAGCAGTAGTGAGTCGCACTGGGTGTGGTTTCGCGCTCCGCGCGCGGTCGGCATGATCCGAACGAGTCCGCGGTAGGAATTCTGCGCGTGCCCGGCGGAGATTCCCTTGGAAATGATCGTGCTGCGGGTGTTGCGGCCGATGTGCAGCATCTTGGTGCCGGTGTCCGCCTGCTGGAAATTGTTGGCGACCGCGACGGAGTAAAACTCGCCTACGGAGTTCTCTCCCCGCAGGATGCAACTCGGATACTTCCAGGTGATTGCCGACCCGGTCTCGACCTGGGTCCAGGAGATCTTCGAGTTTCGGCCACGGCAATCGCCGCGCTTGGTGACGAAGTTATAGATGCCGCCGACGCCGTTTTCGTCGCCCGGGTACCAGTTCTGCACCGTCGAATACTTGATCTGGGCGTCGTCGAGAGCGACGAGCTCCACGACTGCGGCGTGCAGCTGGTTCTCGTCGCGCATCGGCGCTGTGCAGCCCTCCAGGTAGCTCACATAGCTGCCCTTCTCCGCGACGATCAAGGTGCGTTCGAACTGCCCGGTGTTCGCGGCGTTGATCCGAAAGTAGGTCGATAGCTCCATCGGGCAGCGCACGCCTTCGGGCACGTAAACGAAGGAGCCGTCGGTGAAGACCGCCGAGTTCAGCGCAGCGAAGAAGTTGTCGCGCTGCGGCACGACGGAGCCCAGGTACTTTTCGACCAACTCGGGGTGCTCTGCGACGGCTTCCGAAAAGGAGCAAAAAATGACGCCCGCATCGGCCAGCTTTTTCTTGAAGGTCGTCGCGACCGACACGCTGTCGAACACGGCATCGACGGCGACGCCGGCGAGCTTGGCGCGCTCGTGAAGGGGAATGCCGAGCTTCTCGTAGGTCTCGAGCAGCTTCGGGTCGACCTCGTCGAGACTTTGCGGCGCATCCTCGGGGCGCTTGGGAGCGGAATAATACGAGATCGACTGGTAGTCGATCGGGTTGTAGCGGACGTGCGCCCAAGTCGGTTCCGACATGGTCAACCAGTGGCGGTAGGCTTTGAGGCGCCACTCCGTCAGGAAAGCGGGCTCGCGCTTCTTGCTCGAGATCAGGCGAATGACGTCCTCGTCCAGGCCGGGCGGGACCCGGTCTTCCTCGATGTCGGTGACGAAACCGTGGCGGTACTTGCGCTCGACGAAACCGGAGATCTCTTTGTGCTCGGTCGCCATCAGTTGCTGAGCCTCGTGGGTTTATGAAGCGCCTCGCTCTCGGCCAGCATCGCGCGCAGCTCGGGTTTTCGCAGGGGGCGGGCATTGGTTCGGAGATCCGCGAGGCTGATCTCGCCGAGAGCACGGCGGATGCCGAGGTTGATCCTCTGCCAGGCGCTGCCGACGCGGCAGAACGACTCCAGGCTGCATTGCCCTTCCTCGGCGCTGCATTCGGTGATCGCGACGGGGCCTTCGAGCGCGTCGATGATCTGCGCCGCGCTGATCTCGCGCGCCGGACGCGCCAGGGCATAGCCGCCTTTGGCGCCGCGTGTCGAAACAACGAGGCCGGCATGCAGCAGCGCCTTCAGCAGCTTGCTCACCGTCGGCTGGGTGAGATGAGTGGCGGTGGCGACGTCGCCGGCGCTCGCGAGGCCATCGCCGGCGACCGGCAACTGCGCGAGTATCATGGTTCCGTAGTCGGTCAGTTTGCTCATGCGTAACATGGTCGCGTCCGGAAGTCCGTTAAATGGGACTATTTTAGTACTATTTTAGCTCCGGCGCAAAGCGCGCGCCGGGCCCGGAGGGCTGAATTCCCCGGCGTTCTGCTATCCTTGAGGCTCGGCCACCGGCTGCTTATGCCGCGGCGCGATCTTGGCGCCCGAAGCGCGGTCCGGCCAGGGAAATTACTCAGAGCGAATAAGGAGTACTGCATGAGCGTTGCGGATATGAAAGCCGTGGCACGCGCGATGGTCGCCCCCGGAAAGGGCATCCTTGCAGCGGACGAAAGCTCGCCGACGATCAAGAAGCGCTTCGATTCCATCGGGCTTGAGTCGACCGAGGAGAACAGGCGCACTTATCGCGAGATGCTGTTCACGGCGGCAGGCGTGGCGGAGCAGATCAGCGGCGTGATTCTGTTCGACGAGACGCTTCGCCAGAGCACCGCCGAAGGTAAGCCTTTTCCGGCCTACCTGTCAGAGCGGGGTATGATTCCCGGAATTAAAGTGGACGCTGGCGCCAAGCCGCTGGCGGGATTTCCGGGTGAGACAATTACCGAGGGCTTGGACGGTCTGCGCGGTCGACTCGGCGAGTATCGTGAGCTCGGGGCGCAGTTCGCGAAGTGGCGCGCCGTCATCGACATCGGTGCCGAGATTCCCTCGGAGTTCTGCATACTGGCGAATGCCCATGCGCTGGCGCGCTATGCAGCTTTGTGCCAGGAGGCGCGGATCGTTCCGATCGTCGAGCCCGAGGTGCTCATGGACGGCAACCACGACATCGCTCGCTGCGAGGCGGTGACGCGGGCGACACTGAAGGCGACCTTCGAGCAGCTCGCGGCGCATCGCGTCGATCTGGAAGCGATGGTTCTCAAGCCGAACATGGTCATTGCCGGCAAAAAATGCGCGAAACAGGCCACGGTCCGGGAAGTTGCGGAAGCCACCGTGCGCTGCCTCAAGGCCGACGTGCCGGCGAGCGTTCCGGGAATCGCGTTCTTGTCCGGCGGTCAAAGCGCAGCCGAAGCGACTGCTCATCTGAGTGCGATGAATACCCTCGGGCCGCACCCGTGGGAGCTCACATTCTCTTACGGCAGGGCATTGCAGGCGCCGGCGCTGGCAGCCTGGGGCGGCCGGCCGGATCGCTTCGCGGCCGGCCAATCCGCATTCGCCTTGCGCGCCAAGCTCAACGGACTGGCGCGCAGCGGCAGCTACGACGCCACCTTGGAACCCGCGGCCTAGAGACGCTGCGGCGACTCTCGGGGTCGCCGGCATTCGGTCAGGGCTGCGGTTGCCGTCGCGCGTCGCGGCGGCGTTGCTCTGGCGGCATGGCGTCGTTGATCTGCTTGAGTCGCGCCTGATAGCGGGCGCGGTCGACGGTGTTGACGCCCGGTGCTTCCAGAGCCATGCGAAGCTGGCCGGTTGCAAGTCCCGCATTGCCGATCGAAAGATAGTACTCGGCCATGTAGTAATACGCGTTGCCCGTGTCCCCGGCCGCGTTTGCCGCGCGCGCAATCAGACGGATCTGCTCCGGGGTCGGCGGAACGTTGTTCAGCAGATCGAGAAGCACAGCGTGCGCCTTGGCCGGCATTCCGGCCGTGATCAGCGCTTCCCCGTAGCTGATCGTGAGCGGTACGTTGCGTGGAAACAGGTCGATGGCCTCGACGTAGACCTGCAAAGCGGCTTCATGAAGGCCGCTCTGCATCAGCGCCTCGCCGCGACCGATCCAGTATGCGATGACCCCGGGGTTTTGCGCGGCGAGCTCGCCGAACAGGTGCTCGGCCTGATCGTATAAGCCCGCCTGCGACAGGGCCAGCGCCCAACCGTAGCGGTCGGCCGGGTCGTTGCTGCCGGCATCGATGCGGGATTCGAAATGCGCCCGGGCCGCGGCGGTCGTCGCCGACTGACGTACCGTCAGCCTCGCCCTCGCGGTTCCGTAGCCCATGCTGTCGACCGGCTGGTGGCCCGGACGTTGCCGGGCACGATCTCTCGCGTCCGCGATGCGCTCCGAGGTCACGGGGTGCGTCTGGAGGATCGCCGGTATGTGTTGCCTGGCCATGCCGTAACGGCGTGCGAGCTTCTCGAAGAAACTCGCCATCGCCGTGGAGTCGAATCCGGCCGAGGACAAGGTCTCTATGCCGACGCGATCCGCCTCGCGCTCATTGGAGCGAGTGAAGTTGATCTGCCGCTGAATCGCCGCGGCCTGCCCGGCCGTCACGAGGCCCTGCACGGCCTCGCCGGAGGCGTCCGTGGCGGCGCCGAGCAGGATCGCCGCGAGCATGGCTGCCGCCGAGACTATGCTGGTGCGCTGACTGTCGTAGATGGACCTGGCAATGTGGCGTTGTGTCACGTGCGCGATTTCGTGAGCGAGAACGCCGGCGAGCTCGCTTTCGCTCTCGCTCGCGAGTATCAAGCCCGCGTTTACGCCGATGTAGCCGCCCGGCAGCGCGAACGCGTTGATCGCCGGGTCGTCGACGACGAAGAACTCGAATGATTGCGAGCCATCGTTGGCGTGCCCCGCAAGCCGGGCACCGAGCGTTTGGACGTACTCCTTGAGTTGCGGATCCTCGAGTATGGCACCGGCGTTGCGCAGCTGAGCGACGACGGCCCGGCCGAGCTGAGCTTCCTGGCTCTTGTTGATCACGGAATCGACGGGACTGCCGAAATCCGGCAGGTTGGTGCCCTGGGCCTGGGCGGCTTGCCATGCGAGCAATGCCGCGATGATGGCTAGATATCTTGACATACGCGCACCGTGATGGCTTTAGACCCTCATGTCCGCATCGGGTTTCAATTATAGCGCTTTGACGGCGTCCAGGACTTCCTCCGCATGACCTTTGACCTTGACCCTGCGCCAAGTCTTGCGCAGCACGCCGTTCTTGTCGATGAGGAAGGTGCTTCGCTCGATGCCGCGAACCTTTTTCCCATACATATTCTTTTGCTTGATCACGTCGAACAGCGTGCAAAGTTTTTCATCCTGGTCGGAGATGAGCTCGAACGGAAACTCGTATTTCTCCTTGAACTTCTCATGAGAGGCGATGCTGTCTCTCGAGACCCCGATGACGATCGCCTTTTGTCTTCGAAACTTCGGGTAGTTGTCGCGAAAGTCCTCTCCTTCCTGAGTGCAGCCCGGAGTGCTGTCCTTGGGGTAGAAATAGAGCACTACGGTGCTGCCCTCGAGATTCCGCGAGCGGATCGTCTGTTGACCCGTCGCCGCCGCGGAAAACGCGGGTATTTTCTCTCCTTCCTTGACTTCCGGCATTTGCTTCATCCTCTCGGGCTAGTTCTTCACCGGCTCCATGATGGCGTCGAGATTCAGCTGGTCGCAGAAGTCCATGAACTCTTCGCGCAATCTGGAGATGTGCAGACTTGCGGGAATATTCACGAACATTTGCACGGAGAACATCGCCGTGCCGGTATGCGCCGCCGGATAGCTGCGAGTCGTGACTTCGCCGATCTCAATATTGCGAGTGGCGAAGAAACCGGCGAGATTGTGGACGATGCCAGGCTGGTCGATGCAGACGACGTCGATGGCATATGGAAGCAGCTCGCGAGAAAGCTGCCGCGGCTCCGTGCGCCTGACCTGAATCGTGAGTTGATTGCCGTCGGCGAAACGGGCGAGCTCCTGTTCCATTCGGCTGATGGAGTGCCAGTTACCCGATACGAGCACGAGCATCGCGAACTCTGATCCGAGCGTGGTCATCCGGCTCTCGCGAATGCTGCCGCCGCAGTCCAGAACAACCCGGGTGAGATCATGCACCACGCCGGTACGATCGCCGCCGACGGCGGAGATGACCATGAGCTGTTCCATCGGGGCTATCCTGCAGGCTCGGAGAGGCGCTCAGTGTACCGCGATCACCCCGGCGTGCAATCTCCGGAAGGCCAAGCCTTGCTTGCGTCCGCGTGCGCTCAAGTTGCGTCACACCCGCGGGCGCCAGTACCATCGCGCCCTAATCTGAAGTTGCGGAGTCACGGAATGTTCGGGGGCAGCACCGTTGCGTTGATCACGCCGATGGACGCGCTAGGGGAGATCGGCTACGACGATCTACGCGGGCTTATCGATTTTCATGTCGGCGCCGGAACGGAGGCGCTCGTGATTGCCGGCACCACGGGCGAATCCGCAACTCTGACCAAAACCGAGCACGTCGAGCTCGTGGAGCGGGCCTGCGAGCTCGCCGCCGACCGAATCCCCATCATCGCGGGCACAGGGTCGAACTCGACGGCGCAGACGCTGGGCCTCTCCCGCGCAGTCGATCGACTTCCTGTCGTGGGCTTCCTCGTCGTAACGCCCTACTACAACAAGCCCAATCAGGAAGGGCTGCGCAAGCATTTTCTCGCGGTAGCCGAAGCCGTGCAGAAGCCGGTTATTCTCTATAACGTTCCGGGCCGGACCGGTGTCGACCTCATGCCGGATACAACCGCGAAACTCTCCCGCCACGCAAACATCGTCGCCATCAAGGACGCTACCGGCGATTTGGAGCGAGTCGCAGTTCTGCGCGACGGCTGCGGGCCGGAGTTTGCGATTCTGAGCGGCGATGACGCGACCGCAGCCGAGTTCATGCTGCTCGGTGGCAACGGTTGCATCTCGGTCACGGCAAATGTCGCGCCGAGGAAAATGCGCGCGCTTTGCGATGCGAGCAGACAAGGCCGTCGCGACGAGGCGAAGCGGATCGACGCGGAGCTCGGAGGCTTGCACACCGGTCTGTTCGTCGAGAGCAACCCGATTCCCGTCAAATGGGCGATGCAGCAGATGGGGCTTGCCGGTCCGGGTATCCGGCTGCCTCTGGTGCCGCTGGACGCGAAGTATTACCAACGCGTCAGGCAGGCGATGGCCGACGCGGGCGTCGGTATCCTGGGAACGGCGTGAACACGCTCACTCTTGCGGCCGCCATGAGCTTGCTGGCAGTCACGGGTTGCGCCGGCGACTATGCGTTGCAGTGCGAAGAGTCGGAGCGGTACGAATCGAGCGAAGAGGTGCCCCCGGTTCGCGTTCCCGGGGATCTCAGCGTGCCCGACGAATCCGAGGCGCTGCGAATTCCGCCGCCGCCTCCCGACCAGCCGAGCCCGGAATCCACCCGCAGCCCGTGCCTCGAATCGCCGCCGGAGTACCAGCGCCCCGAGACCTCGGAGAACGATTAGCTGCCCGTCGTTTCTGTCGCGGACCAGCGCCTAGTCGACGGAGAAGCCGCAGATGAGCTTTAGATCCGCGAGTGTCTTCAGGCCGGTCGCGAGCGATGCCGCGTCGAGACTCTCGCCCGTGAACGTCTCGGCTATCGTCTGACCCTCGCTCAGGGCGACCGCGAGCGCAAACGTCGCCGCATCGAGAGCGATGAGCTCGACGCGCTGGTTCTGCCTCGCGACCAGCACGCTTTCCCCACCGGCGTCCAGATCCACCGGTTCGGGCTCGTCGTGCTGGTTCACGCGCCAAATGGACAAGATCGGAAATCGAGAGGCGATCAGTCGCGAAGCAGGGTTCAGCCTCAGCCGCAACGACTCGAGCCGCTCTTCTGGAATGCGCGCGACGGACTGGGCATCGACGGGCGTCGCCTCGGAAAGCAACAGCACTTCCTCTTGCGCCCATTCGAGCCGTGCGACGTCCACGAGATAGCGATACTCGGATTTGCCGTAGATTGAGCTCAAGAATTCGGCGAAATCCCGACCAAAGGCTTGCAGGTCGCCGGATTGCGAAGGGCGCTCGCGCATGAACCTGCTCGCGAGTCCGCGAAAGCACGATTCGCCGACCAGTCGTGCGACGACCGGGTAACCCGCGGCCAGAGTCTTGCGGAATGTTTCCCTGGCGTTGTTCTGATACACGGCGATCGCAACACGCGTCGGGAAACGAGCGCCGTTCAGGGCCGGCATCAGGGGCTCCGTCGAGCCGCCGAGAAACGCCCGATAGGCGTCCTGTTGAAGTCTACGCAGCGAGCTCACGATGGGCATCGAGCTTGTGTTGAGCTTTCCGAGCTTCGTCCAGCAGAGTTTCGGCCTCGGGCAGCCTGGCGTCCCATTCGATCAGCACGGGGCGCGGGCCGACGTGCTCGAGAGCGAGTTCGAACAGCGTCCAGACTTCCTCGCAGATCGGCGCGTCGTGCGTGTCGACGAGCACGGCATGACCCTCGTACAGCTGCTCGCTGTGACCGGCGAGGTGGAACTCGCCGACCGAGTGCGCCGGCATACCGAGGATGTACTCCCGCGGGTCGAAGCCGTGGTTGGTAGCGCTTACGTAGATGTTGTTGATGTCCAGCAGAATTCCGCAACCGCTGCGCTCGGCGACGGCGGTCAAAAACTCCCATTCGGTCATGCTCGAGCTCCGATAAGTGAGATAGCTCGAGACGTTTTCGATCAATATTCGGCGCTCGAGGAAATCCTGCGTCGCGGTGATACGGTCGCTGATGACGTCGATGGCCTCCTCGGTATAGGGCAGCGGCAGCAGGTCGTTGAGGTAACGCCCGTCGACGGAGCTCCAGGACAAATGCTCCGAAACCAGGCCGGGCCGCACGCGGCCCACGAGCTCGCGCAGCTTGCGCAGGTGCTCGACATTCAAGGCATCCGCCGAGCCTAGCGAAAGCCCGACGCCGTGGAGGCTCAGCGGATATGTCTCGCGAAGCTGCTCCAAGCGCCGGCTGGCGACGCTGTCAGGCGCAAAGAAATTCTCGCTGTGTACCTCGAGCCAAGGTACGGCGCCGGGGCGGCGGGAGAAGAAGTCGTGGTGTGCGCTGCGCAAACCGACGCCTGCGGCCGTCGGAATCGCTGTGGTGGTTGGGGACGTCCCTGAAGGCACGGTTCGATCGACTCCTTAAAAAAGCAAGCGCCGAGAGCGCTTCGACTATGACCGGACATTCCAGTCGATTGTTACTCGTCGGCGACGATTTACCGTCATCGGCGAGATGGGTAGAATCCAAACGCAGTGCCCCTGGATCCTAATGGACTCGCGCCGAGGCCCAGCGGATTCTAACTCCGCGCTAGCAGTAGGATATGGGTGCTCGAGTTCTCCTTAAGTTTATAGTGCCGGCCACGGGCTGCAAGCCTAGAAAAGCAGAGACGCCGCTACCGTGGCAGGGGGTTGCCTTGATCGAACGCGAGAGACTGATGACAACGAAAACGATGCCAATTTCAGGTGCTTGCGTGTTGTTTGCGATGCTGTTTGGCCTGACGGCTTGCGGCGGCGTGGACATGCCTGAATCCACGGGCGGCAACGGCACCGCGATGACCGAGGCGGAGCCGCCACGCTCGCTGGCGCAGGTTCACTACCTCAAGGCTTCGAATACCGGCTACGGCGATCAATTCGGGACGGGCGGCACACTGCTCGGTGACGCCGTCGCCCTGAGCGACGACGGCACCACCCTGGCCGTGGGCGCGAGCTTCGAAAGCAGCGGCGCCACCGGGATCAACGGCGATCAGACGGACGACTCCGTCTATGGCGCTGGCGCGGTCTACGTGTTCGACCATGACGGCGATACGTGGACCGAGCAGGCCTATGTCAAGGCGTCGAACACCGGGATCACCGACAACTTCGGCTACGCCGTCGAGCTCAGCGCCGACGGCAACACCATGGTCGTGTCGGCTTATTTCGAGGCCAGCAGCGCAACCGGCATCAACGGCGACGAGTCCGACGACTCGATTCCTCAAGCCGGAGCCGTCTACGTGTTCACGCGCGACGGTGAGACTTGGGGCCAGCAGGCCTACATCAAGGCCTCCAACACCGGGCACATGCCCGCAGACGAGAACGAGATCGGTGACGGCGATCAGTTCGGGTTCTCGATCGCGCTCAGCGACGACGGTAACGTGCTCGCGGTGGGCGCGATAGCCGAGGACAGCGCCGCGACCGGCATCAACGGTGATCAGGCCGACAACTCCGCGCTTTCGGCGGGGGCGGTCTACCTGTTCGAGCGCCAGGGCGGAACTTGGTCTCAGCAGGCCTACGTCAAGCCGAGCAACACCGGGGCCGGGGACCTGTTCGGCTACTCCATGTCGCTGACCGCCGACGGCAACACGCTCGCCGTGGGCAGCTACGACGAAGACGGCTCGCTCTCCGGCACGAATGACGTGCAGAACGACGATCAGAATGGCTCGGGCGCGGTCTATGTTTTCGAGAGAGAAGGGGACACCTGGGTCCAGACCGCGTATCTCAAGGGCTCCTATGTCGAGCAGAACGACTCTTTCGGAGTCGTCGTCGACCTGAGCGACGACGGCACCACACTTGCCGCCACGGCATTGGACGAGGACAGCTTCGCCATCGGCGTCAACCCGGTGCCGGAGCCCGACTGGGAGTCGGATACCTCGACGGGCGGGGTCTACGTCTTCGTCAAACAGGGCGACGACTGGGTGCAGCAAGCCTACCTCAAAGCCTCCAACACCGGCCGTGAGGATTGGTTCGGATCACGGATGGATCTGAGCGGCGACGGTAACACGCTTATCGCCGGCGCGCAGCTGGAGGACAGCGGCTCCAGCGGAATCGACGGGGAGCAGAACGACGACAGCGCCCAGGAAGCCGGGGCCGCCTATCTGTTTTATCGGGAAGGCACGCAATGGAATCAGCGCGCTTATATCAAAGGCTCGAACACGGAGGCCTACGACGAGTTCTCCAGCTCCTTGAGCTTGAGCCGTGACGGCCATATCGTGGCGATCGGCGCGCGCGGCGAGGACGGCTCCGCCGTCGGCATCGACGGCGATGAGGCGGACAACTCGGCGGACGAGGCGGGAGCGGTCTACCTGTTCAGTTTCTGACGCCGTCCGGGCCCGAGCGGTCCGGTTACTCCAGCGCGCTCCTGGGCGAAACCTCGACCTCGACGCGGAACATCACTTCGCCGCCGGCGACACTGGACAGGAAGTCCATGCCGTAGGCGGCCCGCTCGAGGCCGCCGCGGCCGCTGAAACCCGCGACCTGCATGCCCTGCCGGTTGACGCCGATCTTGTTCTGAACGATCTCGAGGGACAGCGGGCGGGTGACCCCGAGCATCGTCAGAGAGCCGTCGACGCGCAGCCGTCGATCGTCGATCGGAACGATCTGCGTGGAGATAAACCGGATCTCGGGGTGCTCGGCCACGTTGAAAAACGCATCGGTGAGCAGGCGCGCATTCAGCTCGTCGTCGAACACGTCGATGCTGTCCGCCGGGATCGTGATGTCGAGGCGGCTTGCCGTCGGGTCTTCGGGGTCGAACTCGAGTGTGCCGCTGAAACGGCGGAAGTGCCCGAACATGGTCGAGTAGCCTTGGTGCTCGTATTCGAAGAAGATTCTCGAATGCAACATGTCGAAATCGTACGGCTGGGTTTCGGCCGCGGCGTTGCGAGCGAATATGGCGGTGAGGGCAAACAAAGCGATTCGATATTTCATGACGTCGACAACCATCTCCGGCTCGCTACAGGCGCTGTTTTGTAAGGCAGCCGATCCTAGCTTGAGTTCCTCACGCGCACCACGTTATTCTGGGCTTTCATATCGTCTGCCGCGCAAGGAGTCCGGCAATGGCCTACACGCTACTCGGTAAAGACTTCGTTCCGCCGGATGTACGCGCCAAGGTTACCGGTCAAGCCCGCTACGCGGAGGACTTTCGCGCCGACGGCATGCTGTTCTGCCGGTTGCTGACGAGCCCGGTGCCGCATGCCAGGGTCCGAAACGCGGATCTGACCGAAGCGCTCGACATGGAAGGGGTCGTGGCAGTGTTGACCGCCGACGAGGTGCCGAGCTTCGACGCGCCTGCGGGGCCGATTCTCACGAACGAGCCGCTGTTCGTCGGCGATCCGATACTGGCGCTCGCGGCCGTCGACGAAACCACGGCGCAGAACGCGATCGAGCGCATCCGGCTGGATCTCGAGCCGCTGCCTTTCACGGTCGACCCGCTGCAAAGCTTGTACCCCGGCGGGCCGAATGCGCGCAGCGACGCCAATGTCGCCAGTGCGATGTCGGGGGCGCTCACGACAGTGAAGTGGAACGCGCGCGACTTCGCCGCCGTGAGCCCCGGGCAACTGCCGATGGGCGATCCCGTGGAAGAGTGGAGCTTCGGCGATATCGACGCCGGATTCGCCGACGCGGCGCTGGTGCTGGACGAGACTTTCGTGACCGCGGGCGTCTCCCACCACAGCATGGAACCGCGCAGCGCGATGGCGTATTGGCAAAACGGCAAGTGTTATCTGCACGGCTCGACTCAGAGCCAGACAGCCGTCATGCCGGACCTGCCCGGTCTGTTGGGCGTCGGTCTGGACGACATCGTCTATATCGCGGAGTACTGCGGCGGCGGCTTCGGCTCCAAAGCCAGGGCCTACCCTGTCATGGCGATACCGGCGCTCATGGCGAAGAAGGCCCAGCGCCCCGTCATGCTGCGCATCAGCCGCGCCGAGGAATTCTACGTCGGCTCGGCCAGACCCGGATTCCAAGGCCGGATCAAGATGGGCTTTCGCGCCGACGGCCGCGTGACCGCGGTCGATCTCTATATCGTCCAAGAGAACGGCCCGTACAGCGGTTTCGACGATTTCGACGCGGCGGCCTCCGCCGTGACGCTGCTCTATCAACCGCTGTCGATGCGGTTCCGCGCGGTGCCCGTGCAGACGAACACGCCGCCGCGCGGCGCGATGCGTGGCCCGGGCGAAAATCAGATCGCCGTTGCGGTGGAGCCGTTGATCGACAAAGCGGCGGCCGACCTGGGCCTGGACCGTCTCGCGATTCGACGGATCAATGCCGCCGACAACAACGCCAAGTACTATGCCGATCAAGGTCCGGTGACGAGCGCCTACCAACGCGAAGCGCTGGAAATGGGCGCCGAGGCCATCGACTGGTCGGCGCTGCTTGCGCGCAGCGGCCAGCGGCAAGGGCCCAAGGTCATCGGCATCGGCGTCGGCCAGGCGTTCCATCCAGCGGGGCGCAACGGTTACGACGGTCTCGTGCGCGTGGCCCCTGACGGCAAGCTGCACATACACAGCGGCGCCGGGAATCTCGGCACGTATTCCCACACGGGCACGTCGCGCGTGGCCGCCGAGATTCTGAAATGCAACTGGGACAACTGCGTGGTCGAGCGCGGCGACAGCCGCAAGCATCTGCCGTGGAGCCCGACGCAGAGCGGCAGCAATACCTCGTTTACGATGACGCGCCAGAATTACGTCGCCGCGATGGACGCGCTTGCGAAGCTCAAGGAGATCGCCGCGCTCGAGTTCGGCGGCGCGCCCGAGGACTTCGACGTCGCCGACGAGAGAGTCTTCAAGATCGCAGATCCGGCAGTGTTCTTGAGCTATGCCGCCGCCGCGCAGCGCGCGATCGATCTCGGCGGGAGGTATTCCGGGCATGAGATGCCGGACGACATTCACGACATCACCAAGTCGGCCGTTCGGGGGCTCGCGGGCACGGGCCTCATCGGCGTCGCCAAGGACAACATCGAGCGCAACGGACTCGTCGCCGGCATCAGCGTCGGCTTCGTCGAGATCGAGCTTGATTTGGAGACGGGGAAATACGACATCCTGCGCTATCTGGGCATCTCGGATTGCGGCACGGTGCTGCATCCGCAAAGTCTCGCGAGTCAAATCAAGGGCGGCGCGGTGCAGGGTTTCGGCATGGCGGCCAGCGAGCGGCACATATTCGATCCGCAGAACGGCTTGCCGGGCACCGTCGGCTTGCTGCAGTGCAAGCCACCCTCGTATCTCGACGTGCCGGCGGTCATGCAGGCTGCGGCCGTCGGTCTGATCGATCCGCAAAATCCCGTCGGCGCGAAAGGCATGGGCGAGCCGCCTCTGGGCTGCGCCGCGGCGGCCCTGGTGTGCGCGATCTCGGACGCGCTCGGCGGGGTCTACTTCAATCGGGCGCCGATCGTTCCCGACATGATCGTCAATGCGCTTGCGGGCCTGCCGCAGTCGCATGAGCCGCTACAGGTCAACACGGCTTGACCGAGGAGTCGAAGTCATGATTCGCAATGCGCTGTTGTTCTGTCTCGCATCGACGGTGCCGCTGTGCGCGCTTGCGCAGAGCGGACCGACATACCGCTGCGTCAACGGAGATCTCGTGCGGCGCGTCGAGATCCTCTACGAAACCGGCGTCGCCGTTCCTTGCGAGGTGCACTACTTCAAGGATACCGAGGCGCCGGGGCAGCGTGAGGTCCTTTGGGTCGCACGCAACCAGTCGGGTTACTGCGAGGCGAGGACCCAGGAGTTCATCGCCGAGCTCGGCGGTTTGGGCTGGCAGTGCGTGGACACCGCCAACGAGCCGGAAGCACCCGTCAGCGGCACGCAGGCGCCCGCGCCGGACGACGCGCAGCGAGCGATCGCGGACGACACGGAGACCTTGTCGGCGGGCGACGATCCCGAGCCGGTCGAGCCCTGAGCGGGGGCTGGCCGCGCTTACGCTGCCGCCGAGGTCGCGGCTTGCTCACTCATCTGCGATCGGAGCTCGCCGATATCGCCGCGCCGATCCCGGCGGGAAGTCGCACGCGTGCGCGGTAGGCTCACCGGGAGCCGATGCCCGCAGGTATCTATAAAATACATGATATATATAATATATTATATTGATACTTAAGGATTCAGTTTTAGATTCGGATGACATTGTTGTTTCAAGTGACTCAGCCCAGCGTGGCCATCGCCGGCCGCACCGAGCGATTTCCAGTGCACCGTGTCTACTGCGTCGGCAGAAACTACGCCGAGCATGCGCGCGAAATGGGCGCGAACCCGCAACGCGATCCGCCGTTCTTCTTCATGAAGCCGGCCGATGCCATCGTCGCGAGCGGCGCCGAGGTGGCGTATCCGCCGGCGACGCAGAATCTCCATTACGAGATGGAGCTCGTCACCGCCATCGGCAAACACGGCGCCGGCATTCCCAAGTCGCAAGCCGAGGCGCATGTCTGGGGCTATGCGGTCGGCATCGACCTCACGCGCCGCGATCTGCAGCTCGCGGCGAGGGACTCGGGCAGACCGTGGGATGCCGGCAAGGGCTTCGATGAATCGGCGCCGATCAGCGCCTTGCATGCCGCCGACGCTCTCGGCCATCCGCAATCCGGGCGCATCTGGCTGGCCGTCAACGGCGATATCAAGCAGGACTCCGATATCGGCAAGCTGATCTGGAGCGTGCCCGAGATCATCGAGCAGCTCTCCGGTCTGTTCGCTCTGCAGCCCGGCGACCTGATCTACACCGGCACGCCGGCCGGCGTCGGCCCGGTGAAACCGGGCGATCGGATCACCGGCGGGGTCGACGGCGTGGACACCATCGACGTCCGCATCGTCGCAGGTTCCTCGCGGTAGCCGCCGCGAGCTCGGCCAAGCGTTACAATGGCTTTCGTGAGGACGCAAGCCAAGCCGAGCGACGCCGCGTTCGTGCGCCGGCTGCAAGACAAACAACTCGTGCCCTTGTGGGACTTCTTCGGCGATTGGTTCAGCGCCGAGCCGAAGATCGCGGCCAAGCCGTTTCTGTGGCGTTACGAGGAGCTTCGGCCGCTGCTCATGGAGTCCGCGGAAGTGATCAGCGCGCGTGAGGCCGAGCGCCGCGTGCTCGTATTGGAAAATCCGGGGCTCCAAGACAAGCATTTGGTCACCGATACTTTGTACGCCGGCCTGCAGCTCATCACACCCGGCGAGATCGCTCCCGCCCACCGGCATACGGCCGTGGCGCTGCGCTTCGTCATCGAGGGGCACGGCGGCTACACGGCGGTCGCGGGCGAGCGCACGCTCATGGAGCCCGGCGATTTCATCATCACGCCGTCGTGGGCCTGGCACGACCACGGGCACGAGGGCGAAGGCCCGGTCGTCTGGCTCGATGTCCTGGACATCCCGACGCTACGCTATCTCGGCGCCAACTTCAGCGAGCACTATCCGGAGCCGCGTTTTCCGGAAGGGCCGCCGATCAACGACAGCCTCTACCGCTATGCCGCGAACATGCGCCCGGTGGGCTACACGCGCGAGAGTCTCGCCTCACCGATCTTCAGCTATCCGTATGCCCGCACGCGCGAGGCGCTCGAGCGCTTGAAGCAACACAGCGAGTGGGACGAGTGCCACGGCCTCAAGATGGAGTTCATCGATCCGACCACCGGAGAGCCGGCGATTCCGACGATCTCGACCTTCATTCAGCTGCTGCCGGCGGGGTTCGTCGGCGCGGCCTACCGGAGCACGGACGGGGCGCTGTTCTGTGTCGCCGAGGGCTGCGGCAGCATCACGATAGGCGCCGGCGACGACGCGGTCAGCTTCCAGTACTCCCCGCGAGACATCTTCGCCGTGCCCGGCTGGCGGCCCTATCGGATCGAGGCGCGCGAGGAGTCGGTGATCTTCAGCGCCTCCGACAAGGTCGTGCAGACGAAGCTCGGCGTCTGGCGGGAGCAGCGCTAGCGCAGGGCGGATCATGACGCTCGAGCTCTACACGTTCTATCGCAGCTCGGCCGCGTACCGCGTGCGTATCGCGTTGAACTACAAGGGGCTCAGCTACACGCCGATCACGCTGCATCTGCGACGCAACGAGCATCGCCGCGCCGACTACTTGAGCCTCAATCCGCAAGGCCTGGTTCCCGCGCTGGCGCACGACGGAGCCGTCATTCCGCAGTCGGTCGCCATTATGGAGTATGTCGAGGAGCGCTACCCCGAGCCGGCGCTGCTGCCCGCCGCCGGCGTGGATCGCGCATTGGTTCGATCGATGGCGCAGTCGATCGTTTCGGAAATGCATCCGTTGTGCAATCTGCGTGTCCTGAATTACTTGAAGGACGAGCTGGGCCAAGACGAGGCGGCTGTAAGGGCCTGGTACGCGCGTTGGATCGATCACGGCTTCGGGCCTCTGGAGAAGATGGTCGAGCGCTACGGCGACGGCAAGACGCACTGCTTCGGCGACAGTGTCACGATGGCCGACGTTTGCCTGGTGCCGCAGATGTTCAATGCGCAGCGTTTCGAGTGCGATCTGACACCGTACCCGAGGTTGACGGCGATCGCCGCCGCATTGGAGCCGCATCCGGCGTTCGCCCAAGCGCACCCTTCGGAGCAGCCGGACGCGGAGTAGCCGCGCCCCGGCTCGTCAGGAAGTCGGAGTTTTGGCAGAATGAGCACGCTCTCGAGCACGCCTCCGGCATCACGATGACAACGAGAAGGAGCCCGGCAATGCTTGCCAATCTCGATAGATTCATGCCGCGCCCGCTCGCAGTCACGGGTGCCATGCTGCTCGCCTGCGGCCTCAAGGCGGCGGCGCAGGAGGGCTTGCCCGTCGGCCCGCCGCCGGCGCCGGACCTGACGGGGCGATATGCGCCGTTGACCTGCGCGCCCAATGGCGCAACGTGCCCGTTCGTCGTCGACGACATCAAGCTGACGCCCGTCGGCAAGAAGATGTGGGACGCCTACGAGGAAATCATCGGGCCGAAGTTCGACTGTGCCCAGGCGACGCCGCCCTCGCTGTTCGCCGACCCCTACCGCTGGGCGATCCACCAGCTTACCGATCGAGTGGTCTTCGAGTACGAGAAAGACGACATCATACGGACGGTCTGGCTCACGGGCTGGGGACACCCGGAACCGGGCCCCTACGACGCCTCATGGCAGGGGCATTCCATCGGCTGGTACGAGGGCGATGAGCTCGTGGTCGTGACCACGCGCTATCACTATGATCCGCACGGCATCGAGGATTTCGGCGGCATTCCGTCGTCGACACAGAAGCGTGTCACCGAACGCTATCGGCGCGAAGGCGACCGGCTGTATCTGCGGGCGCTGACGGAGGATCCGCTGATCCTCGAGGAGCCGATCTATTTCGAGTTCGAGTATCTGGCAGGCGACGACCCACTGATTCTGCCGTACCGCTGCGAGCTCGACCAGGCGAGGTTTCCGACGCAGTATGCCGATCCCGAGAAAGGCACGAGCCTGGCCGATTTCGGCGGCAGGGACCCGGAGCTCGTGCCGGTTGGCGTCGAGGAGCTCGAGCGCCGGCGGCGCGAGAACCAAAACTGATTCGGGGCGCAGTGAGCCCTCGAGGAGGCAAATGCGATGAGAGTGTACTTGTCCGCGACAGCGCTG
This sequence comes from Gammaproteobacteria bacterium, assembly GCA_036396795.1. Lineage (GTDB taxonomy): Bacteria > Pseudomonadota > Gammaproteobacteria > Steroidobacterales > Rariloculaceae > JAHEEM01. The sequence continues at coordinate 192,708 of DASWKF010000017.1, forward strand.
TTCATGCTCGCCGGCATGCCGATTCACGCTCACCACGCGCAAGCGCCGTTTTTCGACCAGAGCAGGGAAGTAGAGATCGAGGGCGTCGTCACGCGTTTCGACTTCCGCAATCCTCATCCGGTGCTGTACGTGGACGTCAGCAACGACTCCGGCGGGATCGAGGAATGGCAGATTCAATTCGGCAACGCCACCGGCTTGCGCCGTCGAGGCTGGCACAAGGACATCATCGGCCCGGGTGAAAAGATTCGCGCCCGTGGTCATCCGTCCTGGAATCCGGATACGCGAGGCATGCAGGGCGCGCGCGTCGTCAAGTCGGACGGCAGCGTCCTCGGCGCCTCCACCGCCGACTAGGCGCTCGAGGGAGGAATCACGAAGAGCGCCGCGGCGGCGCTAATCCTCGCCGGCCGCAAGCCGATAGCGGGCCTGAATGATCTGAGCCAGGATCGCCACGGCGATCTCAGCGGGCGCGCGGCCGCCGAGCGGCAGCCCGATCGGTCCCGCGATCCTCGCGAGGCTGTCCGGCCCGAAGCCGCGTTCGGCGAGGCGAGCGATGCGGTTGGCGTGGTTCTTCTTGCTGCCCAGCGCGCCGATGTAGAAAGCCTCCGATTCGAGCGCGGCGGCCAGCGCGGGCTCGTCTATTTTCGGATCGTGGCTCAAGGTGACTACGCTTGCGCGCGAGTCGAGCATGAGCCCGGGCATCACGTCCTGCGGCCAGTCGTTGCGTACTTCCGTCCCCGGAAAGCGATCCGCGCTCGCAAACGCGGGACGCGGGTCGATGAGCAAGGTCTCGTACCCGGCCTGGCGCGCCATTGGAATCAGGGCCTGCGCAATGTGGACCGCGCCGACGACGATCAAGCGATAGGGGCGTGACAGCGTTTGCAGCAGATACTGCCGGCCGCCGGCCTCGATCGTCGAGGCGCCGTCGCGGCGCAAGGCGAGACGGCATTGCTCGAGCACAACTGAAGGCAGGCCGCCGGCGTCGGCGCGGCCATCAGCGTCGATGAGCCAGCGTTCCGCCGAGTCGAGCGCGCGAACCAGCACGACCGGCCGGTTCTCGGCGCGCGCGCGAACGACGGCTTTGAGCAGCTCGGCCCTCACCGCACGGCTTCGACCAGAATCTGAATCTGGCCGCCGCAGGCGAGGCCCACTTCCCAGGCCTCGTCGTTGCTGACGCCGAACTGCAGCAGTTGCTGCTCGCCGCTACGCATCACTTCCTGGGAGGCTTGAATCACGGCACTCTCCACGCAGCCGCCGGATACCGATCCTTCGAAGTGGCCACCCTCGGCGACCACGAGATTGCTTCCGGCCGGCCGCGGGGAAGATCCCCAGGTTTTGACGACGGTCGCAAGGGCGACTCGCTTACCGGACTCGTGCCACTCGAGCGCCAGGTCCAAGATGTCGCTCGGCTCCCGTTCGCTCACAATTGGTTTTCCCATCGCCGCTCCTCGTGGACAAGCGAGTACATTACAACACTCCGCAACCATCTCAGAGTCTCGCGCGGCTGCGGCTGCTGGCTGATCTCATTGCCTCTCGGTACAATCGAGGCTGAAGAGGAACGAGCTCCGAAGCCGAAAAAATCCCGTCCGACATACGTGCTGCGGCACAGAGGAAGTGAATGGCGCAAGCGCGATTGAACCTGGCCGCCCGGATGCTCATCCGCGACTGGCGCGCCGGCGAGACCATGGTGCTGCTGGTCGCGCTGGTCGTGGCAGTCGCAGCCATGAGCGCGGTGGGGTTCTTCACCGACCGCGTTCGCCAAGCCGTGACTCAGCAGGCAGGGGAGTCGCTCGCGGCCGACCTGCGCCTCGAATCCGACTATCCGCTGGCTCCCGAGCTCGCGGCGCGCGCAGCAGCACGGGGCTTGAGCACCGCGGAAGTCGTGAATTTCCGCAGCGTCATTCTGTTCGGAGAGGCGAACGCCTTGGCCGACGTGCGCGGCGTCTCCGAGGGCTATCCCTTGCGCGGCGAGGTCCACATCGCCGACGCCCTGGCCGGCGAGCCTCGGGCTGCCGCCGGCGTGCCCGGGCGCGGCGAGGTTTGGGCCGAGCCGAGCCTGCTTGCGCGTCTCGGCGCCGACGTCGGCGACGAGCTCGGGGTCGGGCAGCTGACCCTGCGGGTCACTCGGACGCTCGAGTTCAGACCCGACGAAGGCTGGCGCTTCATGGAGATTGCGCCGACCTTGCTGCTCAACGTCGCCGACATCGCCGCCACCGGGCTCGTCCAGCCGGGCAGTGTCGTCGAATACGAGCTGCTGTTCGCCGGTAACGAGCGCCAGGTGGGTGGCTTCAGGGTCGAGCTCGAGCCGCTCGTGGGCCTCGATCAGGAGCTGGAGGACATTCGCGACGGCCGGCCCGAGGTGCGCTCGTCGGTCGAGCGAGCCGAGCGCTTTCTGGTGTTGTCGGCACTGGTCAGCGTATTGCTCGGCGGCGTGGCGGTGGCGATGGCGGCGCGCCGTTTCCTCGCGCGGCATCTCGACGGCGTTGCCTTGATGAAGTGTATCGGGGCACAGCATCGTGACGTGCTGCGCCTGACCCTGACGCAGCTGCTGCTGCTGGCGCTGTTCGCCGGAACGGTCGGCACCTTGATCGGTTTTCTGACCCAGCAGGGGCTCACGCTGTTGCTCGACGATCTCATCGAGGCGCAGCTTCCGCCGCCGACCTTGCGCGGCGCCGTGATCGGGCCCGTTACCGCGATCGTCGTGGCGCTCGGGTTTGCGCTGCCGCCATTGTTGCAGCTTCGCAGCGTACCGCCGGCACGCGTGTTGCGGCATGATTTGGAGCCGCCGCCGCTGGGCTACACCGCCGTCTACGGCATCGCCACGGTCGCCGTTACCACGATGCTCTATTGGCTGTTCGGCGACTTGGAGCTCATCCTGTATCTCTTGGCCGGCTCGTCGTTGACCTTCCTGGCGCTATATGGAGCAGGCCGGTTGCTCGTGGCGCTGCTGCAGGGGTTGCGCGGCCGCGTGGGTGTCGCATGGCGCTATGGCGTCGCCAACGTCGCCCGCCGCGGCCGTGAGAGCAGCGTGCAAGTCGTCGCTTTCGGTATCGGTCTGATGGTGCTGTTGCTCTTGACGGTGGTGCGCACTCAGCTCATGGCCGCCTGGCAGGCGACGCTGCCGGAGTCGGCGCCGAACCATTTTCTGATCAATATTCAAGCAGACGAGCGCGAGCGCGTCGCCGACGTTTTGAGCGGCCACGGCATTCAGCCGCCGGAGTTCACGCCCTTGGTGCGAGCTCGGATCAGCCACGTCAACGGCATTCCGGTCAACGAATACCCGGCGAGAGACGAGCGCGCCGAGGAGGAGCTACGCGACGATCTGAACCTGACTTGGACCGCCACGCTCGGCGGCGACAACGAGCTCTTGGCGGGTCGGTGGTGGGAGCCCGGCGATTCACGGCCGCAAGTCTCCATCGAGGAGGATCTGCTCGATGAGATTGGCTTGAGCCTCGGCGACCAGCTGACGTATTCCGTGGCCGGGCAGAGCCTCACGGTGACGATTACGAGCGAGCGGCGCGTGCATTGGGACTCCTTTCAGCCGAACTTCTTCATGGTCTTGAACCCCGGAGTTCTCGACGCGTTTCCGCAGACCTTCATCACGAGCTTCTTCGTCGAGGCCGGGCAACGGGGCGCGACGCTCGACCTCGCCCGGGAGCTGCCGAGCGTCTCGGTGATCGATATCGGCGCGGTGCTGGATCAGGTGCGCCGCGGGATGACGCGCGCGGCGCTGGCGGTGCAATACGTGTTCCTGTTCACGTTCGCGGCGGGCATCACGGTGCTGCTCGCCGCCATCCAGTCGACGCGGGACGAGCGGCTCTATGAGAGCGCCGTGCTGCGCACGCTCGGCGCCGGGCGTGGGGTCGTGCTACAGGGTGTGGCTGCGGAGTTTATCGCAATCGGTCTGTTGGCAGGGACCTTGGCGGCCGTCGGTGCCGGTCTGATCGGCTATGTCATCGCCGGCGAGTTGTTCGAGCTCGACTACGTCCCAGGGCCGGTGCTGTGGCTTTCGGGCCTGCTCGCCGGCGGCCTGATCGTCGGCATCAGTGGGACGCTGGCGGCGCGCTCGGTCGTCAACGAGCCGCCGGTTTCGACCCTGCGGCGGATCTAGCCGCTCGGTGCGTTCAGTGCCAGTGGCCGTGTTCCGCCGACCAGACGCGGCCAGGAGGTCCGCCGGGCCGGATGTCGTCCAAGGACGTGATGATCAGAATGAGGCCGCCGAGCAGGCAGATCGCAACCAGCCCGACAGTGAGGCGCATCGGCCACGAGGTGCGCGTGGCTTTGAGGGCGCAGCAGCGTTTGTACTTCTTGCCACTGCCGCAAGGGCAGGGCTCGTTGCGGCCGACTGCCGAGGGTTTGCTCTTGCGTGCGGACATCGCGCCGCTGAGTGTATACGAAAATCGAGCCGCGTAGGATCGGGCCGCGATCGTCAAACCGGGAAGGCGCATGCCGCTCTTCTGGCTGATCGAGAATCGGGTCGAGGACCCGCTTCTGCTTGCGCTAATATCCGCCGCCGCCGCTCTGAGCGTCGCGCTCGAGGGCGAGGCGGCCTTGGAGGCGCGGCGCTAAGCGGCGGTACACATCGTTATGGCCAAAGGGCAGAATAGCGGCCTGTAACATCCGGGACATCTCCAATGACGAAGCACTGGATCGCGCCGTCGATTCTTTCAGCGGATTTTGCGCGCCTCGGTGAGGAGGTGGACGCGGTGTTGGCGGCCGGCGCCGACCTGATTCACTTCGACGTGATGGACAATCACTATGTGCCGAACCTGACGGTGGGCCCGCTCATCGCCGCGGCGCTGCGCAAGCATGGGATAGTGGCGCCGATCGACGTGCACCTCATGGTCAAGCCCGTGGATCGAATCATCCCCGAATTTGCCGATGCAGGTGCAAGCTACATCAGCATTCATCCCGAGGCGACCGAGCACGTCGACCGCTCGCTGCAGTTGATTCGCGACGTGGGTTGCAAGAGCGGCCTGGTGCTCAATCCGGCGACGTCTCTGAGCTGGCTCGAGCATGTGCTCGACAAGCTCGACATGGTGTTGCTGATGTCGGTCAATCCGGGCTTCAGCGGGCAGCAGTTCATCGAGTCGACGCTGAAGAAGCTCGAGCGCGCTCGGCGAATCATCGATGAATCGGGCCTCGAGATCCGGCTCGAGGTCGACGGCGGCGTCAAAGTCGACAACATCGGCAAGATCGCCGGGGCCGGCGCCGACACCTTCGTCGCCGGCTCGGCAATCTTCGGCAGCGGTGATTATGCCGCGACGATCGCGGCCATGCGGCGGCAAATCGCGGCGGCGATGGGCTAGAAGTCCGCGTTTTGCTATTCTCGCCCACCCTGAAATCAGGTGGACGAAAGCCGCCGCGCCGCGAACCATAGTCACTCATTCCCCAATCAATCCCGTGAAATGGACCGTCCATAAGTTTGGTGGCAGCAGCCTTGCGGATGCAGCTTGCTTTCGCAGGGTCGCCGGCCTCGTCGAGGCGCAAGCCCCGGGCAATCTTGCCGTCGTCGTCTCGGCTCCCGGCGGGATGACCGACGCGCTGTTGGAGCTAATCGACAAGGCTGCGAGGGAAGAGGGCGTCGGCGAGGCCATCGAGGCCTTGCGCACGCGCTACGCCGGAATCGTCGCCGAGCTGCTTGCGGAGCAACGCTCGGCGGAGCTGTTGACGCGATTCGAAAAGGACGTCGGCAATATCGACAGCATACTCAAGGCGCTGTCGCTCGTCCGGACGGCTTCGAATCGGAGCCGCGACATGATCTCGGGCTTCGGCGAGCTGTGGTCGGCGCGCTTGCTTGCGGCGTTGCTCGAGGAACGCCGCAACGGCGCCGCCGTGCAGAGGCGGGTCGTTTGCGTCGATGCCCGGGACATCCTCGTGGTCGAGCCCGGTGAGATGGGGCCGGGCGTGAACTGGCCGGAATCGCGCAGGAAATGCCGGAACGTGATCCCGGAGGCGTACGAAGGCATCGCCGTCCTCACGGGATTCATCGCCCGGGACGCCGGCGGCTTGCAGATGAATCTGGGGCGCAACGGCAGCGACTACTCCGCCTCGATTTTCGGCGCCTTGCTGGAAGCCGACATCGTAAACATCTGGACCGACGTCGAAGGCGTCATGAGCGGGGATCCGCGGCGCGTGCCCGAAGCCACCGTGATCGACGAGGTGTCGTACAGCGAGGCGATGGAGCTCGCGTATTTCGGCGCCAAAGTGCTGCATCCGCAGACGATGGCGCCCGCGGTCGCTCACAACATCCCGATCCGCATTCGCTCAACGTTCGCGCCCGAGCATCCCGGCACGCTGATCAGCGCCGCTCCGCGAAAGTCGGGGACGCTGATCAAGGGTATTACCGGCATCGCCGGCGTGGCGCTCGTCAATCTCGAGGGCGCCGGCATGATCGGCGTGCCCGGAACGGCCGATCGCCTGTTCGGCGCGCTGCGTGAAGGCGCGATCTCCGTCATGCTCATTTCGCAAGGGAGCTCGGAGCATTCAATCTGTTTCGCCGTTCCGGAATCGAGCGCCGACAAGGTCAAGCGCATCGTCGAGGGTGCTTTCGCCGGCGAGCTCGCGCAGGGACAGGTGCAGTCGGTCGAGGTGACCAAGGGATGCGGCGTGCTTGCGATCGTCGGCGACGGCATGGCGGGCCTGCCCGGGGCGGCGGGGCGATTCTTCCGCACGCTGGGGAACGCCGGCATCAACGTGCGTGCGATCGCGCAGGGTGCATCCGAGCGGAATATCTCCGCCGTCATCGAATCCAAGGACATGACCCGGGCGTTGCGCGCGGTCCACGGCAGCTTCTATTTGTCGGCGAAGACCGTCTCGATCGGCCTGATTGGACCCGGATCGGTCGGCGGCGCTTTGCTCGATCAAATGGCCGGCGAGGCGGAAAGGCTCAAATCGACCTTCAACCTGGATTTGCGTGTTCGCGCCATCGGCGGCACGCAGCGCATGTCGCTGGACGACAGGCGCATAGATCTGGAGCACTGGCGAGCGTCCTATACGCCGGGCGAGGCGATGAGCCTCGAGCGCCTGACTCGGCATATTCAAGCAGATCACCTGCCGCATTCGGTGATCATCGACTGCACCGCCGACGACTCGATCGCGGACCGCTATGCCGACTGGCTCGAGCGAGGCATTCACGTCATCACGCCGAACAAGCGCGCCCACAGCGGGCCGCTGGCGTATTACGACCGCCTGAAGCGCATCAGCCGCGGCGGCAGCGCACATTTCCTCTACGAGGCGACGGTCGGGGCCGGCCTGCCGGTCATCCAGACGCTCAAGGATCTCGTGGAAACCGGCGATCAGATCACGAGGATCAGCGGAATCTTCTCCGGAACGCTGGCCTATTTGTTCAACGTTTTCGACGGCGGCCGGCCGTTTTCGGCGATTGTCCGAGATGCGAGAGACCGGGGCTACACCGAGCCCGATCCACGCGACGACTTGTCCGGAATGGATGTCGCCCGCAAGGCCGTGATTCTCGCCCGTGAGGCCGGCCTGAATCTCGAGCTCTCGCAGCTCGCGGTCGAGAGCCTGGTGCCGGAGGCGCTGCTCGAGTCTTCGGTCGACGAGTTCTTGAGCCGGCTGGAGGAGTTTGATGCCACAATGGCCGAGCGGGTCGAACGGGCAGCCAGAGAGCACAAGGTGCTGCGCTATGTCGCCGAGGTAGATTTCACCGCTGGCGCAGCGTGCGTGCACCTGGGCCGCTATGCTCGTGACCACGCCTTCGCGAACATCAGCCTGACGGACAATATCGTGCAGTTCGAGACCCGCCGCTACTGTGAGAATCCGCTCATCGTCCGCGGCCCCGGCGCCGGCCCGGATGTCACGGCCGCCGGTATATTCGCGGACCTGCTGCGCCTGTGCAGCATGCTGAGCGGCTCTCATGACTGAGCGACCCGAGTGCGGCTTGGCTCCGGAAACGGGCTGATCGCGATGCGCTACCTGAGCACCAGAGGCGGTCACGAGACCGACTTGATAGGTGGCCTTTTTCAGGGCCTGGCGCCCGATGGCGGCCTGTATGTGCCCGAGTCGCTGCCGAAGGTCGATCCGGAGTCGATCTCGGCGGACTCCGTCTCCGGAATCGCGGTCGAGCTGCTGCGGCCGTTTTTCGCCGGCAGCCGCCTGGCGCCCGAGCTCGAGGCGATCTGCAATGACGCCCTCAATTTTCCGATTCCGCTGCGGTATCTCCCGCGCGAGGACGTGCAAGCCGCGGTGTTGGAGCTGTTTCACGGGCCCACGGCCGCGTTCAAGGACGTCGGCGCGCGCTTTCTGGCGGCCGCGATGCAGCGGGCCTTGCCGGGCATCGAGCCTCGCGACGACCGGCCGCTCACGATCCTGGTCGCGACCTCAGGCGACACCGGCGGCGCCGTGGCGGCGGCCTTCCACCGCCGCGCCGGTTTCAGGGTCGGCGTATTGTTCCCACGCGGCCAAGTGTCGCCTCGCCAACGACACCAGCTGAGCTGCTGGGGCGACAACGTGCGCTCGTTCGAGGTCGACGGTTCCTTCGACGACTGCCAGGCCTTGGTCAAGGGCGCCTTCACAGATCGGGCGATCAGCGCCGCGCATCGCTTGAGCGCCGCGAACAGCATCAACATCGGAAGACTGCTGCCGCAGGTCGTCTACCACGCGGCCGCAAGCCTATGGCACTGGCGCGAGCGTGGCTCGGTCGCCAATTTCATCGTGCCGGCCGGAAATCTCGGCAACGCGATGGCCTGCATTTGGGCGCGCGCGATGGGCATGCCCATCGGGCGAATCATTCTCTCCACTAACGCCAATCGGAGCATTCCCGACTACCTGGCCACGGCGCAATGGCAGCCGCGCGCGAGCGTCCGCACACTCGCATCGGCGATGGACGTCGGCAATCCGAGCAACATGGAGCGCCTGCGGCATCTACTACCCGACTTCGCGGAGCTCAGGCAGGGTGTCGAGGCCTGCCCCGTCGAGGATGCCGCGATACGGGAGCAAATCGCGAAAGATTTTGCGCGCTTCGGAGAGATTTGGTGTCCGCACACGGCGACCGGCTTTTGGGTCTTGGATCACCTTCCGCCGGCGACCCGTAAGTCGCTGCCGTGGATCGTCGCGGCCACCGCTCATCCGGCGAAATTCGATAATATTGTCGAGGATGTGATAGGAACTGCGGTACCGGTTCCGCCGTCGCTGGCGGCGCTACTGGAACTCCCGGCGCGGGCGGAAGCTTTGGCCGCGAAGCTGGAAGCGCTCGCAGAGGCTCTGCGAGAGTGGTAAATATATATATATTAAATAGTTAAAAAGATAATATAAAGTGTACTCTTACTATTCGCCATGGTTGCTGGCCGGGCTCGCGACGCTTGCGGGCGCGTTCGTCGGATGGTTCCTGTGGCGTAGCCGCCGGCGCAGCGCCTTGGCCAAGGTCCTGACCGCGATCGGCATCGCGTCCAAAACGGACGTGTCGGTGCCGGACGGCAACGGTGGCTTGATCCACATCGAGCATCTGCTGCTGACCGCGAGAGGGCTGTTGATCCTCGACGTCAAGCGTATTCGCGGCGTGGTTTTCGCCAGCGACAACATGCAGGAGTGGACCGTGATCGACCGCCGCCAGCGCTTCACCTTCCATAACCCGCAGCCTGCCTTGCTCGACCGCGTCGCCGCCTTGCGCTTGATCGTGCGGGACATTCCGGTCAGCGGGCATGTCCTGTTCCCGGTCACCGCCGACTTCAGCAAAGGCCGTCCTTCGCACGTGATTCTGCCGGAGCAGCTCCAGGAGCGTTACGCGAAGCCGAGTCATGCCGAGCTCGAGCGCGTGATCGACGCCTTCTCGCCGCAGTGGGAACGCGTGGTCGCGGCCTGTGAGCCGTCCTTCAGGCTGGCGGCGTCAGCTTGAAGAGCTCCTCGCTGTTGCGCCGCGTGGCTTCCGCCAGCAGTGTGACCGGCTGGGCGCGTAGCGCGGCAAGCTGTTCGAGAATATGCGGCAGATAGCACGGCTCGTTGCGACGGCTGCGAGGCTTGGGCTGTAGGTCTTTCGGCAACAGGTAAGGCGCATCGGTTTCAATCAGCAGGCGCTCGATCGGAATCTCGCGTGCCGCCTCCCGCAACGCCGCGCCCCGGCGCTCATCGCAAAGCCAGCCCGTGACGCCGATGTAGAGATCGAGCTCGAGGCAGTCCTCGAGCTCGCGCGGCCCGCCGGTAAAGCAGTGGGCCACGCCACCCGGAAGCGCCTCCCTGAGCGGCCGCAGCAGTCGCAGGAAATCCTCATGGGCGTCTCGCTGGTGAAGAAAAACCGGGCGGCGGCTCTCGGCGGCGAGCTCCAATTGCGCGACGAACGCCCGTTGTTGCAGATCTCGCGGCGAGAAATCGCGGCAGTAGTCGAGACCGCACTCACCGACGGCGACGACCTCGGCGTGGTCAAAAAGCGGCCGCAAGGCCGTCAGGCTGTGGACGTCGAAACCGCGTGCGTGATGGGGGTGAATGCCGGCCGTCGCGAACAAGGTCCCCGGGCGTGTCTTGGCAAGCTCGAGCGCCCGCACACTGCTCGTCACCGATGTTCCGCTGATGACGAAGCGAGCCACACCCGCGCGCGCCGCGCGTTCCAGCACGGCGTCACGATCTGCGTCGAAACTGTCGTGCCCGAGATTGAGGCCGATATCGACCAGGCCTTCCATTGGCGCGGATTGTGACGATGTGCGGCGTAACCCGCAACGCGCCCGGCTAGAATATTGGGATGTTCGATTTTACTAAACACGTTCCCGGCTGGCTGATCGCTTGTGGCGCCGCGGTTTGGGTCGGTGCGCTCGAGGCCTCGCCGGCGCCGGCGGTCGACGCGGCCGTCGCCGATCTCGCCGGACGCATCGACTACGGGTTCTATGCCGCCGAGCCCAGGCTCATCTCGGCCGCACGCGAGGCCCTGGACCGCCTGCCGGATTCCGCACCCGGCAAGACCTACTATCAAGCCTATGCGGCCTACCGTCTCGGGCGGCTCGAGTCGCGCCGCGATCAGCGCATGCTCCGCAGCTTGGTCGCCGACTGCGTCGAGCACGCGAGCCTCAGTGCCAAGGATGCGCGTTGGGCCGTCGAAGCTTGGATACTGGCCGGCGCCTGCTCGCTGATGGGCGCCCGCGAAGACAGGCTGAAGACCATCATGCACGAGCTGCGCTTCGACGAAGCGATCGCCCAAGCGGCGCGTCTGGATGCCGCTCACCCGCGGCTGCTGCTGCTCAGAGCCTGGGCGGAATCCGCGCCGGTCGACGGCGCATCGCCCGCGCCCGGCGTGAAGCCGTATTTCGAGCGAGCCGTGGAAGGATTCGAGGACCGGGGCGGGGCTCCCTATGCGCCAGACTGGGGCAGGGCGGAAGCGCTCGCCGGCCTGGCCGAGCTGCATCTCGAAGTGGGCGGCCTGCGCGATGCCCGCGATCTGATCGAACGCGCGCTCCTCGAAGCACCCGACTACCGCTTCGCGCTCGAGTTGGAGAAAGAGTTATCATTGCGCCGATAGCTTGCATGTTCTGACTCGGAGTGTTCGATGAGTAACGCTGGCCCGCCGCCGGACCACGTGGTCGAAGATTCGGCGCCGGAAGAAGAGCCGGAAGACGCGCGCCTAGAGGACAACCTCAAGTCCAAATCCACCTGGTTGCGCTTGCTTTTCATGATCGTGTTTGTCGTGCTCTACGGCGTATCGAGAATCGTCGTCGTCACCGTCGTCGTGGTGCAATTTCTCTGGGTGCTGTTCACGGGAAAGCCGAACGAGCGCCTCAGCAGGTTCGGCCTGAGCCTCGCGATCTACACGTACCAGATCGTGAGCTACCTGACCTTCAACACCGAGCGGCAACCGTTTCCGTTCACGGACTGGCCGACCGGGCCGCCGAGCGCCGCCGAGGAATAGCTCGGTTCACGTCGACATGATCCATCGCTGGCTCGGGATCGTGCGCCGCCGGACGCGCGAGCGGTCTCCCGAGGCGAGCCCGTTGCTGCCCGGCCGTGTCGAGCTCGATGCGGTCGCCGGCCGTTGGGATGTCCGCTGCGAGATCGTGGACGGGCCGAAGAGCCGCTTGGAGGAGCAACCGGGATGTTTGCGTCTGGCGCTGTCCGTCCGCGATCCGGAGCACGGACACGATCTCATGCGCCGCTGGCTGCTGCGGCAGGGCAAACGACATCTGATGCCCTGGTTACGGCTCGAGGCGGAACGTGTCGGCGCCGCGCCGCGGGCCGTGCAGATTCGAACTCAGCGCACGCGCTGGGGCAGCTGCTCCGCGCGCGGGACGATCAGCCTCAATGCAGCCTTGCTGTTCCTGGACCCGAGCCTGGTGCGCTACCTGCTGGTTCACGAGCTCTGCCACTTGCGGCAGCTGAATCACTCGGCTGCGTATTGGCGACAGGTGGCGCGTTTTGAGCCCGACCACCGCGAGCTGGACGCAAGGCTCGCCGCATCGCGGCCTAGGATTCCCGCCTGGGCGCTGCCGCGCTAGGCGCCCCGGGTCACCGGCGCGGCGCTCGGGCAGCGGGCTCTCGCATGAGAGCCGGTGCAAGTCTCAGTATTCGGCGTCTTCCCAGAGCTGCGCGATTTCCTCGCGGCTCAGCACCTCGTAGGGATCGATCGTCTGCCTGAGCTCCGCGAGCGCCCAGACCTTCAGCGCATCCATGGACTCCGGATCTCGCCCGTGTGCCTGGCGATAAAGCTTGAGATGCGCCGCGGATTCGAGCAACTGAGCCTCGAAGCGCTCGAGGTCTTCGGAGTCGCGTTCGATTCTGTGTTTTGCCAAGTCGTCGATCACGTGCCCGATTCTAACAGCCCGGCCAGTCGTTTGAGGCGACCGGGGGCTCCCGCGAGGAGTAGAATTCGGGAAACACCAAGACGAGGGGGTGCAGCCGTGAGGAGAATGAGCCTGGCCGTGCTCGGCTTGAGCATATTGGCGGCGCAACAGTCCGTTGCGCAAAGCTGGTTCGAGTACGTCAACATCGACGATCGTTTCGGCGTGAATTTTCCCGCCGAGCCGGAGATCGAAAGCTTCGACTACGAGTCGGAGTTTCATGCGATCTTTCCGGCGAAGCGCTATATCGCGCGGCAAGGCGCGGATCTGTTCCAGGTCACGGTCGTCGATTTCACGGAATCCGAGCGAATACACGGCGCGATGGAAAAGCTCGAGGCCGCGAGAGGGGCAAACGTCTGGATCAACGACCAGCGAGCCTCTATCGCGCGCGCGGCGCGAGAGTTTCGCCAACGCGGCGGTGAGGTCACCTATGACGCCTGGTCGCACATCGATCTGGTGGAAGGCCATCAGCTGCAGATCACGAACCCGGACCGGTCGCGAACTTATGCGGGCATCTACTTCAACGGCAACTCGCGCCGGCTCTACGTGCTCGAAGCCACGGTCGCACCGACCTCGCCGCCTGCGGGCCAGTTTCAGCAGTCGCTGCGATTTCTCGACGAGGAAGGCAACAGGATTCGATATCGGCTGTCGCCCAACGGCTGCTCCGTACCCTGAGGGCCGGTGCGGCCGGGCCGTGCGGAGCCTGCCGGCTAGCGGCCGACGAGAGCGAGCAGCTCGCGACTGTAGCGCGTTCTTGCCTCGACGTTGAGCGGCTCGACCGCCGCGACGAACTCCGCGACCTCGGCCGCTGTGAGCTCGATGATCTCGCCGCCGGCCTCGCGGATCGCGGCCGCCGCTTCTTCTTCCTCTTCCACGTGCAGCTCGCGCTGAAACGCGACGGCGTCCTCGGCGGCCGCGCGCATTTCGGCTTGCAGCTCCGCAGGCCAGGCATCGAAGGACTGACGATGCAGAAAGATCGGCCGAGAGAGATAGAAATGGTTGGTCATTGAATGGAAGTGATGATACTTGTGAACACCGTAGGTAACGGTGTTCGCGAACGGATTCTCCTGTGCATCCAGCGTGCCGGCAGTGATCCGCGCGATGGCCTCGGACAGATCCATGATCTCGGCCTGCGCGCCGAGCAACTCGAAGGTGCGTTTCTGAATCTGGCTCGGCAGCACGCGAATCTTCAGCCCTTCGAGATCCCGGGGTGAGTGAATCGGCCTGACGCGATTGGAGATGTGCCGGAAGCCGTTCTCGAAGTAACCGAGAATCCGATAGTTCATGTTGGCCTCGATCGCCTGCGTCAACAGCTCGCCGAAGCGCCCGTCCATCGCGGCGCGCGCGGTCGCGGTGTCGGAGAACAGGAATGGCAAGTCCGCCAGGCCCAGCTCCGGCACGCGATCCGTCATGTAGCTACTGGACTGATAGCCGAGCGTGAGGACGCCGTTCTCGACCAGCCACAGGATATCCTGGCCTTGATAGCCCAGATCCATGATGTTGTAGACGTATTTGACGTCTATCTCTTCCCCGAATCTTGCCTCCAGGCGATCACCGATGCGCTTCAAGGCCAGGCTGAAGCCCGTGGTCTCGGGCCCGTAGCCGCCCATGAGAATCTGGATCGGTCTGCGGGTCGTGCGGCGCGGCGCGGCTTGCTGCGCTTGCGATCCGCCGGCAGCTCCGGCAGCTAACACGGCACCGCCGGCGAGCATCGAGGCTTTGAGGAAGCTGCGTCTGAACATGGCATTCTCCGTTGAGGTCAAGCAGCCGCGGCGAGCTGGCGCAGCACGTACTGGAGGATACCACCGTGCTGGAAGTATTCGCGCTCCTTCGGCGTGTCGATGCGCACTCGTGCTTCGAAGCAGATCTTCTCGCCGCTGCCCTTCGTGGCGGTCACCGTCACGGTGCGAGCGCGGCCTTGATCGACGCCCTCGATATCGTAGACTTCGCTGCCGTCGAGTCGCAGCGACTCGGCGTTCTGGCCGTCGGCGAACTGCAGCGGCAGCACGCCCATGCCGATCAGGTTCGAGCGATGAATCCGCTCGTAACTCTCGACGAGCACGGCGTCCACGCCGAGCAGCTTAGTGCCTTTCGCGGCCCAGTCCCGCGAGGATCCCGACCCGTATTCCTTGCCGGCGATCACGAGCAGCGGGGTGCCGTCGGCCTTGTAGCGCTCCGACGCATCGAAAATGCTCATGACCTCGCCGCTCGGAATGTGCTTGGTCCAGCCCCCTTCCTTGCCGTCGGCGAGCCGATTGCGCAGGCGAATGTTGGCGAACGTGCCGCGCATCATGACTTCGTGATTGCCCCGCCGCGAGCCGTAAGAGTTGAAGTCCGCCAGAGTGACGCCTTGCGCGCGCAGATAGTCGGCCGCGGGACTCGCGGCGGCGATCGAGCCGGCCGGTGAGATGTGGTCCGTCGTTACCGAGTCGCCCAGGAATGCGAGCACGCGCGCGCCGCTGATGTCCGAAATCGCCTCGGGCTTCAGCGTCATGCCGTCGAAATACGGCGGGTTCTTGACGTAGGTCGAGTCATCGTCCCAGGCGTAGGTCTTGCCGGAGAGTACCTTCAGGCCGCTCCAGTTCGAATCGCCCTGGAAGACGCTGCCATAGTTTCTCCGGAACATCTGCGCATTGACGTTCGCGGCGATGAGGTCGTGAATCTCCTTGGCGCTCGGCCAGATATCCCGCAGGAAGACGGGCTTGCCGTCGCGGTCTTCGCCCAGAGGATCGCCATAGAGATCGACGTCCATGCTGCCGGCCAGCGCGTAGGCGACTACGAGCGGCGGTGAGGCGAGGAAGTTCATACGCACGAGCGGGTGGATACGGCCCTCGAAATTTCTGTTGCCCGAAACGACGCAGCATCCGATGAGGTCCTTGCCCTGCACGGCCGCTCCGATCTCGGCCGGCAGCGGGCCCGAGTTGCCTATGCAGGTCGTGCAACCGTATCCGACGATGTTGAAGCCGAGCCCTTCGAGATCGTCGAGCAGCTCCGCCTTCTGCAGATAGTCCGTAACGACCTTGGAGCCAGGGGCGAGCGACGTTTTGACCCAGGGCTTGGCCTTGAGGCCTCGCTGGAGCGCGTTGCGCGCCAGGATGCCCGCGCCGACCATCACGGCGGGATTCGAGGTATTGGTGCAGCTAGTGATCGCAGCGATGAGCACGGCGCCGTCGACCAGGTCGAACGTCTGCCCCTTGCGGGTCACGGGCACGCTGCGCGGGCTCGATTCGCCGCGCTCTTTGAAAACGCCCGCCATGAGCTCCTTGAAGGTCTTTGCGGCGCTGCGCAAGGGGATACGGTCCTGCGGTCGTTTGGGGCCCGCGAGGCTGGGCTCAACCGTGCCGAGGTCGAGGCTGAGCGTATCGCTGTATTTTGCGTTGACCTGGGTGCGCCAGAGCCCCTGTTCCTTGGCATAGGCCTCGACGAGGCGGATCTGTTGCGGCGAGCGTCCGGAGAGCTCCAGGTAACGCAGCGTCTCGTCGTCGATCGGGAAGACGGCACAGGTGCTGCCGAATTCGGGGGACATATTGCCGATCGTCGCGCGATCAGCCAGGGGCAGTTGCGCGAGGCCGTCGCCAAAGAACTCGACGAACTTGCCGACGACGCCGCGGGCCCGAAGCATTTGCGTGATCGTCAGCACGAGGTCGGTGGCCGTCGCGCCCTCGGCCAGCCGGCCGTGGAGCTCGAAGCCGATGACTTGAGGTATCAGCATTGTGATCGGTTGCCCCAGCATCGCGGCTTCGGCTTCGATGCCGCCGACGCCCCAACCGAGTATGCCTAGACCGTTGATCATGGTCGTGTGCGAGTCGGTGCCGACCAGCGTATCCGGGTAGGCCAGGCGCCTGCCGTTCTTCTCGACGTCGAATACGACCCGTCCGAGATGCTCGAGATTCACCTGGTGCACGATACCTGTGTTGGGCGGCACTACCTTGAAGTTGTCGAAGGCGTTCTGCCCCCAGCGCAAGAAGGCGTAACGCTCTTGATTGCGTTGGAACTCGATGGCGTTGTTGGAGGCCAGCGCGCCGGGCGTGCCGAACTCGTCGACCTGCACCGAATGGTCGATCACGAGCTCCGCCGGCGACAGCGGATTGATGGCGGAGGCTTCGCCGCCGAGCTTCACCATCGCGTCGCGCATTGCCGCGAGATCGACGATGGCGGGCACGCCGGTGAAGTCCTGGAGGATCACGCGGGCCGGCGTGAAGGCGATTTCCCTGTCCGGCTGCTCGTCGGGGTCCCAGGCGGCTAACGCGCGAATGTCGTCCGCCGTGATGTTCTCGCCGTCCTCGTGCCGCAACAGGTTCTCGAGCAATATCTTCAGGGAGTAGGGGAGTCGCTTGACGCTGTCGCCGACGGCATCGAGGCGAAAAATATCGTAGGTTGCGTCGCCGACCGTCATCGATTGGCGTGCGCCGAAGCTATTGCTCATCCGGGAACCTCTTGAAACTCTCTAAGCAAGGCAGTGCTGGGGGCGCGGATTATAACAAGCTCACCAAACGGCCGCTTCAGCCGTCGAACCGGCCGCCTCCAGAGCCGCTTCGGGCGCTCGCGTTTCGCGAATGGTCGCGCCGCCGAGGCAACGGTCGCCGTGATAAAAGACCACCGACTGCCCGGGCGTGATCGCGCGCTCGGGGCCTTCGAACTGCACCGTGAGCTCGTCCCCCGCCGTGCGCCAAACAGTGCAAGGCACGTCCGCCTGGCGATAGCGCGTCTTCGCTGCGCAAGACAGAGGCTTGCCGTGCGCCCAGCCCGGCGGCGGCGCGTTGATCCAGCAGACGCCATCGGCCATCAATCCGGATTGATACAGCAGCGGATGATTCGCGCCTTGGACTGCGATCAAGGTGTTGCTGCCCGGGTCTTTCGCGGCGACGTACCAGGCGCCGGGCGCGTGACCGCGCAGCCCGCCGATCTTGAGCCCGTGCCGCTGACCGAGTGTGTAGAACGCGAGCCCGTCGTGCTCGCCGACGACGCGGCCGCCGGGTTCCTTGATGGGGCCGCGCTGCGTCGGCAGGTACTCCCTCAGAAAGGCATCGAAGGGGCGTTCGCCGATGAAACAGATGCCGGTGCTGTCCTTTTTCTCGGCAACCGGCAGGTTCGCTGCGCGAGCGAGCGAGCGCACGGCCGTTTTTTTGAGCTCGCCGAGCGGAAACAGCACGCCGGCGAAATCCGAGGCTGAGACCGCGTGCAGGAAGTAGCTCTGGTCCTTGGTGTCGTCGGTGCCCTTGAGCAGTTCCCGGGTGCCCGGGACGTCTCGAAGCCGCGCATAGTGGCCTGTCGCCAGCCGGTCGGCGCCGAGCCGCCGCGCGTAGCGGCGCATGGCGCCGAACTTGATCTCGCGGTTGCACAGCACGTCCGGGTTGGGCGTGCGGCCGGCGCGATGCTCCTCGAGAAAGCGCTCGAACACCTGCTTGCGGTATTCATCCGCAAAGTTCACGCGGTGCAGCGGCAGGCCAAGCCGCTGCGCGGCCTTGCGCGCGTCCTGGTAGTCGCGCGCGGCTTCGCAGTAGCCGCCGTCGTCCCAGTTGCTCATGTGCAGGCACTCGACGTCATGGCCGGCGTCGCGCAACAGCATGGCGGCCACGGCCGAGTCCACGCCGCCGGACAGGGCTACGATGATCTTGTGTCGCTCAGGCATGCGCCGATAGTAACAAAGCAGCGGCGCGCTTCACGGCCGTGGAACGGGCCGGCCGGTCCAGGTGCCGCCTCAACGGCTCGCGAGGCGCGAGCGTTCCTCGAGGCCGAGCTCGGCCAGGCAGCTCAACGGAAAGCTGATGCCGGCATGGTAATCGTCGATACAGCGCAGCACCATCGGACTGCGCAGCCGGTTGCCGCGAGCCAGGATCTGGTCCCGGTTGAGCCAGTGCGTGGCGATGATCACGTCGTCGAGCTGCGGTCGATCGGGCGGCGGCTCCGCCGTCCCGCGAAAGGCGACGCGAACGAAGCTGACGTCGTCTGTCTTGCTGTACCACTGATAGAGGCCCAGCACGGCCTCGGGTTCGAACCGATGGCCCGTCTCCTCGAGCGTTTCGCGTATGACGGCTTCGGTCAGCGTCTCGCCCGGCTCCAGGTGTCCGGCCGGTTGATTGAATACGGCGCGCCCTCCGGCGTATTCCTCCACGAGCAGGAATCGCCCTGCTTTCTCGATCAAGGCGGCGACGGTGATGTCGATGCTATGCGCGGAAGGCGGCGCGTCAGGTCGGAGCTCGCTCATGACGGCTCTCGCCTAGAGGTGCAGTTGGCGAAGCTCCGGTTCGACCTCGCAGGCGTGCCAGAGCGCATCGAAACGCTCCAGATAGGTTCTCGCGATGGCCCTTTCATCGTTCGCCAGCATACCATCCCAGCGCGTTGCGTCGGCACGGTAGATGATCGAATGGTCGTCGGCGATGCAATAAGCCTCGGTCACTTCGCGAAATTCAGGTTTGACGTGGCGAAACTCGATATAGCTGTTCAGGCGCCGGCCCATCGTGACGAAACGGTTGCCGAGCTTCATTGCTCGCTCCGGTTGCACGATCAGCACGCGAACCCGAGCGAAGCTGCGCGCCAGAATGAACTTTTTCAAGGTCTCGAGAAACAGATCGTTGTCATAGATCGCCGGCTCGAGATCTTGGGTCAAAATCGCCAAACCGCGATCCGCGCGGCTGATCATTTCAGCGATCGCAGTACGAACTTCGTCCTGAGTCGAAAGGATCTGGCGAGCTGCTTGAGTCCTTACCTGTACCATCCCGTATGCTCGGGCCCCAGCTCGATGTACCGAGGCGTTGACGACTACCCTTGGCGATTTGTGGTCGGCCGGCCTGTTTCGCCGGTCCCTTTGCCGTTGATTTTACGTAAGCCTCGAAACCGTGCTGTGTAACAGGTCACGTTTCGCGCCCCCGCGGTCGCCGGCGTTGCCGGGATAGGCGCTAGATTTCGCGGGCGAGATCGGCCGCGAGGCCGATGTATTGGGCCGGGGTCAGGGCCGCCAGACGTTTACGCTCGGATTCGGGAACATCGAGAGTTGCGATGAATCGTTTCAAGTCCTCGCCGCTGATGCTGTTGCCGCGCGTGAGGGCCTTGAGCTGCTCGTAGGCGTCGGGCACACCGCAACGGCGCATGACCGTTTGCACGGCTTCTGCGAGCACCTCGAAGTTTGCCTCGAGATCGCTCGCGATTCGCTTGGGATCCGCCTCGAGCTTATCCAGACCACGCTGGCTCGAGTCCAGCGCAAGCAGGCAATGTCCCAAGGCGACGCCTACGTTTCTGAGCACCGTCGAGTCGCTCAGATCCCGCTGCCACCGCGACAACGGCAATTTTTCCGCGAAGAATCGCAACAACGCATTGCTGACGCCCAGGTTGCCCTCCGCGTTCTCGAACTCGATCGGGTTCACCTTATGCGGCATCGTTGACGAGCCGACCTCGCCGGCGACGGCGCGTGGCCGAAAATATCCGAGGCTGATGTAGCTCCAGAGATCGCGGCATAAATCCATGAGCACGGTATTCAGGCGGCTCAAGGCGTGCGCATACTCGGCAATCCAATCGTGCGGCTCGATCTGAGTCGTATATACGGTCGGCTCCAGGCCCAGCGAGCGAACGAAACGCTCGCTGACGTCGCGCCAATTCACGCTCGGATAGGCCACGACGTGAGCGTTGAAGTTTCCGACGGCACCGTTGAACTTCCCCAGAATAGCGACGTCCGTGAAAGTGCGTGCTTGAGTTTCGAGACGGTATACGAAATTCGCCAGCTCTTTGCCGAGCGTCGTGGGAGTGGCCGCCTGGCCATGCGTGCGGGAAAGCATCGATAGATCAGCCATGTCGTGACTGAGCTTGCGCAGCATCGAGATGACGGTCTTGATGCGCGGCAACAGCACCCTGTGGCGCGCATCCCTGAGCATCAGGCCATAGGAAAGATTGTTGATGTCCTCCGACGTGCAAGCGAAATGCAGAAAGGTGATCAGATGCTGTGTGGGGCCGGACACCCCGTCCAGCTTCTCTCGGAGGAAATACTCGACGGCTTTGACGTCATGGTTCGTTTTCGCTTCGAATGCCTTGATCTGCTGGGCGTCGTCGATGCTGAACCCGTCGACGAGGCGATTGAGGACGTCATTGACGGGCCGATCCAGCGGCGGCAGCTCATCGATGCCTGTCTCGTCGGCGAGAAATTGCAGCCAGCGAATCTCTACACGCGTTCGATAACGAATGAGCGCGTACTCGGATACGAACTCCCTCAGAGCGGTTGTTTTAGCAGCGTACCGTCCGTCCAGTGGCGACAAGGCTGTGAGCGAGGCGGGGTCCACGAAGACGCTCGGCATCCCTATACATGCAACAGAGGAGTGCGCATCATACACTGTTTCGTCGAGCTGCTGCGGAGGGAGGAAACGGGCCGCCGGCGGCGTCGATGCAGTGTGAGGAGAGGGCATGACAGGGGAATATCGAATCGAGCGCGACAGCATGGGTGAGCTGAAGGTTCCCGCCGCCGCGAACTGGGGGGCGCAGACGCAGCGGGCCGTGAACAACTTCCCGATCAGCGGATTCAGGATGCCGCGCGAATTCATACGCGCGCTCGGCTTGATCAAATGGGCTGCGGCGGCCGTCAACCGCGAGCTCGGTCTGTTGCCAAAAGAGATTGCGGAGGCCGTGCAGGACGCCGCGCTGGCCGTGGCCGGCGGCGGCTATGACGACGACTTTCCGGTCGATGTCTTTCAGACGGGCTCCGGCACGAGCTCCAACATGAATGCCAACGAAGTCATCGCCAAGCTCGCGAGCGATTCCCTCGGAGGCGCCGTGCACCCCAACGACCACGTCAACATGGGGCAAAGCAGCAACGACGTCATTCCGTCGGCGATTCACGTCAGCGCGGCGTTGACGGTCAGCGAACGCCTGCTGCCGGCGTTGGATCACCTCGCAGGCGTCATCCAACGCAAGGCGCGGCAGCTTTCCGCCGTCGTGAAGACAGGGCGGACACACCTCATGGACGCGATGCCCGTGCGCTTCGATCAAGAGCTCGGCGGATGGCACGCACAGATACGCGCCGACTATCAGCGCATCGCCGGCACGCTTCCGCGGCTCAGCGGCCTTGCCCAAGGCGGCACCGCCGTCGGCACGGGGATCAATGCGCATCCCGAGTTCGGCGTTCGCGTCGCCGCGCAACTTGCGGCGAAGACCGGCATCGCGTTCAAGCCGGCCGACAGCTATTTCGAGGCGCTCAGCAGCCAGGACACGGCGGTCGAGCTTTCGGGCCAGCTCAAGACGACGGCCGTGAGCCTCATGAAGATCGCCAACGACCTGCGCTGGATGAACAGCGGACCGCTGGCCGGTCTCGGCGAGATTGCCTTGCCGGCCCTGCAGCCCGGCAGCAGCATCATGCCCGGCAAAGTCAATCCCGTGATTCCCGAAGCCGTGAGCATGGTAGCCGCCCAGGTGATCGGCAACGATGCGGCGATTACCGTCGCCGGCCAATCGGGCAACTTCCAGCTGAACGTGATGTTACCGGTGATCGCCTACAACCTGCTGCAGAGCCTTGAGCTGCTCGGCCGCGCCTCGCGCGTGCTGGCGGATGCGGCCATCGAGGGGTTCAGCGTGAACGAGGCGCGCTTGCAGGAAGCCTTGGATAGAAACCCGATCCTCGTCACCGCTTTGAATCCCGTCATCGGTTACGAAAAGGGCGCGGCGATCGCCAAGCAGGCTTACAAGGAAGGCGCAGCCATCCGCGACGTCGCGGCCAGGGAGACCGGCCTCGGCGAGAAGGAGCTCGAATCGCTGCTCGATCCCGCGGAGCTGACCAAAGGCGGGATCAAGGGGTAGCAGGCGCGGCATCGATGGTGCGGCGGATCATCCAAGCGCGGCTCACGGCCAGAACGCCCGCAACGGATCCGCGGGCGCGGACGCTGGCGGATGCGGCGGGACCGGTATCGAGCGAGCTCGAGGCGCTGCTTCGGAGTGGCGGATGCCCGTCGGCCGTTCTCGTCGGGCTCATCGAGCGGCCGGGGGGGCTCACGGTGCTGCTGACGCAGCGTGCGGGTCACCTGACGGCACATCCCGGTCAAGTCAGCTTTCCGGGCGGGCGCATCGAGCAAGACGACGGCAGCCCGATCACCGCTGCGTTGCGGGAGGCGCACGAGGAGATCGGCCTGAAGCCGGAGGCCGTGTCGATCGTCGGCTGCCTCGATCGCCATATGACGGTGACCGGCTTTCTCGTCACTCCGGTGGTCGGTTTCGTGGACCCGGGCTTCGAGGCGACGCCGGACGTCACCGAGGTCGAAGCGGTGTTCGAGGTGCCGCTGGAATATCTGCTCGACGACGCGAACCTGGGCTTCAGTCTCCGCCAGCGTAACGGCACGACGTTTCGGATCTACGAGTTCCACTACGACGGGCGGCGTATCTGGGGTGCGACCGCGGCCATACTCGTCGGGTTAAAGGACATTCTTTCCACTTAAAATACAGATGGATAAGGACAACATCTATAAATTACTTGAAATAATGGCGCGACTGCGTGCGCCGCAAGGCGGCTGTCCCTGGGACCTCGAGCAGACCTTCGAGAGCATCGCGCCGTACACGATAGAGGAAGCGTACGAGGTCGCCGAAGCGATTGCAGCGAACGATATCGCCGCGCTCGAGGACGAGCTCGGAGACTTGCTGCTGCAAGTCGTTTTTCACGCCCGCATTGCGGAGGACGCCGGCCATTTCAACTTCGACGACGTCGCCGGGGCGATATGTGCCAAGATGCTTCGGCGACATCCGCACGTCTTCGGCGGCGCGCCGGTCGCCGACGCCAGGGCGCAGTCGGCTTCGTGGGAAGCGATCAAGCAGGCGGAGAGAGATGCGGATGAAACCAGCGGTGTGCTCGCGGACGTCCCGGTTAATCTGCCGGCGCTTAGCCGTGCCGTGAAGCTCGGCAAGCGCGCGGCGCGTGTCGGGTTCGACTGGCCCGACTACACGGGTGTGCGCGCCAAGCTGGCCGAGGAGCTCGAGGAGCTCGACGATGCGGTTGCGGCGGGAGACCCGCGGGCAACCGCAGCCGAGATGGGGGATCTGCTGTTTTCGATCGCGAATGCCTGCCGGCATCTCGACCTCGATCCGGAGTCCTGCCTGCGGGCCGTGAACGGGCGTTTTCAGGATCGCTTCGAGCGGATCGAGCGGAGCGTGCGCGAAAGCGGCCGCGGTTGGACGGCCTTCAGCCTCGACGAGCTCGAGTCGCTCTGGCAGGCTGCGAAACGAGCCTCGGAGTAGGCCGGCGTAGGTATTTGCCGAAGGATCGTGGCCTGGACCACCGATTCAAAACGATCGCCGCAAGGCGATAATTCGTGTCGACGGTTATATGGCGATGAAGCCAGGGATTGAACGGAGGAAAGCATGACCGACAAGAACAAGCAAGCTTACTATCACGTCACAGCCGTCGGGAGCGTCGAGGGGCCGGTAGGCATGGATATCGGCATTTGGCTGCACTTCGACACGGACCAAGGCAAGGTCAAGCTCAAGCTGTCGCATGAGGATGCCGCGGAGCTCAAACGCAAGCTCGAGCAGGAGAAATCGATCGGGGCGGCAAAAGCACCTAGCTGAAGCCGCCCATGAACGCGGTTCGCTGAATGCAAGATTTCACCCGCCTCAGCGGCAGGCGGCAACGCTATAGACCTTGGCGTCGTATGCCCCGTGCCGCGAGAGTATTGCGATTGCCTCCTGCTCGCGCTCCACGTCGTTGGTGCGGACGAAAAGCAGCAGATGCCCTTCGTCCACCTGTTCCTCCAGATAATTGGCGTCACTCTTGTGAATGATCAAGCCCATGGCGGCTCCGGCAGCGCCGACTGCCGCGACTCCGCTGACGGCGGCAAGCGCCGCGCCGCCGAGCACGGCCGCGGATGCGACGGCGGCGCCCGCCGCGGTCGTGACGCCATAAAAGAAAAGGCCCCCGAGCAAAGCGTGGAGGGTGTCGTCGACGGATTCGTTGGCAACGAAGGCGGTGCAGGGCGCTTTCGCGGAAGACGCAAACTCGTTCGTACGGACGTAGAAGTCTCCCAAGGCCCGCTGAACGGTGTGCTCTCCGGCAAGGAGACCGATCTCGGACCGGGAGAAACCCTCGTCGACCAGCTCGTCAATCGCCGCTTTCAGGTGATCGACGTCGAAAAATATTCCAACCGTCTCGCGAACGCCCGCGGCACCGCCGTCCTTTCCCATGCTCCGCTCCTTAGAATTTAGGGCTCAACCTCGTCAAGCAACGATTATTCCTCGGCTCATGACGCGACGCCATGCCATGCGTGCATGCTCGGCCCTAGCTGTGGAAATTACCTACCCGAGCTAGAGCAAATTGGTCGGCGGCATACTTCGAAGAACGGGAAACCAGTCACCGACCAGAGCCGCCGGCCAGGGAACGTTGAGCGCGTAATGAAACAGCAGGTACCACGCCGTCCAGGTCAGCGCGCCCACGGCAAGCGCCGTGGGCCACGTCTCCCGCCCTTCGGTGCGCATGTAGCCGACCAGAAATACCAGCAGCGCCGGAAGCAGGCCGACGACCGTCGCGGCGACGACGACGAACAAGCACCAAGCGAAATACGCCAGTACACGCCGCCGCAGCGCTTGCACCGGAATGCCGGAGAAATCGGCTTCCAGATCCATGGCGGGCGAGCTTTCTCGGCCGCTGCCCGCTGCCGGCGACGCCGGACGAAGTCGCATGCACGTCGTCGCGAACAGCTGCGCGCCGACAAACAGGATTCCGGCGGAGCCCACGACCTCGGGTATGAGCCGTGCGCCGAAGCCCCATTCCGAGGACATCACGATACAGGCGAGGAAGAACGCGCCGACCGCGGCCGTGAACCAGAAATCGCGGTCGATGCTGCCGGCCTGAAAGCGGAGCTCCAAGGTCGATTTGCGCTTGCCGCGGCGCAAGGCGCCGGTCAGCAACGGTCTGGCGATGCCGTAGAGCGTGATCGCGAATACGGCGAGCACGATCGGGCGAAACAGCCAATCCGTCTCATAGCGCTGCAAGGAGATGAACATGTAGCGTTCGATCAAGCCGCCGAGCACGAATCCGAGCAGCAACGGCGGGCGCGGCCAATGGACCCGCTTCATGATCCAACCGAGCATGCCGAAGCAGAGCAGCACGACGATGTCGCCCCATTGGCGGCTGCCCTGGAACGCGCCGATGAAAGTCACGGACAGCACGACGGGTGCGAGTATCCCGATGCGAACTCGAGCGATGCTCGCGAGCTGATTCGCAAACGCGAAGCAGATGCCCGCACCCAGAATATTCGCGATCGCGACGGTCCAGACGAGCGTGTACGTGACGTCGAGCCGGGAAGACAGCATGTCCGGCCCCGGCGTGATCCCATGGATCAGAAACGCGCCGAGCAGCAGCGCCATCGAAGCGGTCGCGGGCACGCCGAAAGCGATGGTCGACACTAAGGCGCCGCCTTCCTTGGCGTTATTGGAGCTCTCCGGAGCGATGACACCGCGCACATCGCCCTTACCGAAGGTCTCGCTCGCGCCTTTCTCCGAGCGTAAGGCATGGCCGTAGGCAATCCAGTCGATGACGGACGCACCGATTCCCGGAACGGCGCCGAGGACGGCGCCGATGGCCGAGCCGCGAATGACGAGAAAAAAATGCCGAAAGGTGTCCTTGATCCCGTCGAGCTGCTCGAAATATCTCGTTCGCAAAGGTCCCGACGGCGGCGGGCGCCCGGCGATCGCCATGTCCGCGAGCTCCGGGATGGCGAACAAGCCCAAGGCGAGCGGCACCAGCGGAATGCCGTCTAGCAGATACAGCGTGCCGAAAGTCCAACGTTCGATCGCCGTGTTCGGCTCCTCGCCGGTCGTTGCCACCATGACGCCGAGCGCGGCCGCGGCCAAGCCTTTGAGTCGCGCGTTGCCGCTCAGCACACCGACCAGCGACAGC